>CAZWVJ010000138.1:0-1509 GCA_964636865.1 uncultured Syntrophomonadaceae bacterium | reverse complement strand
TATTTCTACTGTACCTCGCTTTGAGATCATTCAAGAAAGATAATTTACGTTTTAGGAAATAGCCCTTAAGAATTGTGGATTAACGGGGGTATTGTTTTATGAAGGAATCGAACAACGACCAACATTCTCATGATGATTACCCATCTCCTTCTTCCGAAGCATCGAAGGGTGATATGGCAGGGCACAACGAACATATGGAGGGATCGGATGAAAATGGTCATGGGTCTAAGGAGCACAACGGCCATGACAAGCACGCCGGTCACAGCCCTGAAATGTTCCGTGAGAAGTTCTGGTTATCTCTTGTCCTGACCTTGCCAGTAGTTCCAGGAAAAAGGTGGCCATGGTTGGTGATGGGGTGAACGATGCCCCGGCTCTGGCTACTGCTGACATCGGGATTGCTATCGGTGCGGGAACAGACGTGGCCGTGGAAGACGGGCACGAGGTGAGTAGTGTTATAGCTGTAACTCAAAGAGCCAAGATTTATAGTATAGATGTTAGTTTTACTTCATAAAGTCGATCTCAGAGAGAAAATAATCAGAATTATGAGAGGGGTAGAAAAAAAGATGGAAAAGCCACCGTCTATCTCTACGGAGGAATTATATAAAAATCTGAAAAATGACCGGTTCAAAATTATTGATCTGCGACCCGTAGAAGCTTATAACGGTTGGAAATTAAAAAACGAATTTAGGGGCGGGCATATTCAAAACGCCAGGAGCCTTCCCGCCAAATGGCTAAACTATATCGATTGGATGGAAACAGTTCGTTCAAAAGGTATCCATCCTGAACATACCCTGGTGATATACAGCTATGACCCGGGCCATTCCCAAAAAGCAGCCAGGTTGTTCATGAAAGCGGGATATCACCAGGTGAAAATTTACGAGGATTTCCTCGATAGATGGACTGCCGATCCAGAACTGCCCATGGAGCATCTGGCGAAATACCGACAGCTGGTTCCCGCGGAATGGTTGAATGAGCTGGTTACAACGGGAAAAGCCCTGGAATATGACCGGGATAAATATGTTATCTGCCATACGCATTACCGCAATCGTAGCGATTATGAAAAAGGACACATCCCTGGCGCGATACCCTTGGACACCAATACACTGGAATCCCCTGTAACATGGAATCGCCGAAGCCCCGGAGAAATAAAAGCGGCGCTGGAACAGCTGGGAATTAACTGCAATACCACTGTTATTTTGTACGGCCGTTTTTCTTTTCCGGACAAAAATGACCTTTACCCCGGAAGCACCGCGGGACACCTGGGAGCCATGCGTTGTGCTTTCCTCCTGCTCTACGCCGGTGTAAAAGATGTGCGGGTTTTAAACGGGGGTCTGCAGTCATGGCATGATGCCAGTCTCAAAATCACCACCGAAGAAACGGAAGCAGAACCTGTAGACGATTTTGGAATAGAAATACCGGGCTGTCCGGAAATTGCGGTAGATACCCCTGAAGCCAAGAGAATACTGGAAGCCAGTGATCAAAACCTGGTATGTGTTCGCAGCTGGCCGG
>CAZWVJ010000137.1:0-1510 GCA_964636865.1 uncultured Syntrophomonadaceae bacterium | reverse complement strand
AAGAAGGGGTTTTTACCCTTAATGGAGAATTTAGTATTGGCAGAATCATAACTATATAATTTATATAGGCAATATTCCATACATTCACTTAACTCATTTCCCAAAAAAAACATATAAGCCAGGTAAATGTGAAGTAGCTCTTTGTTTACCCTAAAAACAAGCAGGATCTCTAAACGAAAGGAGGTTTGAGATGGATTTTGCACTGAGCGAAAGCCAGCTTATGATCCAGCAGATGGTACGTGATTTTGCGCAAAACGAACTGGCCCCGGTTGCTGCAGACTTAGACCGGGAAGGACGGTTCCCCCGGGAAATCATCGATAAAATGGCCGAACTCGATTTGTTTGCCCTCCCATTTAGCGAAGACTACGGGGGCACCGGCGACGGTTACCTGCCGTACGTAATCGCCGTGGAAGAAATCTCCCGGGCCTGTGCTTCGACCGGAATTACTTATGCAGCCCACTGTTCAATCGGCACCGGCCCGGTTTACTTGTTCGGCACCGAAGAACAAAAACAGAACTGGGTTGTACCCTGTGCCAGGGGGGAAATGCTGGCCTCCTTCGGTTTAACCGAACCGGATGCCGGCTCTGATGCCGGAGGAACAAAAACTTCTGCCGTTTTGGATAATGGCGAATGGGTTTTAAACGGCAACAAATGCTTTATCACCAACGCCAGCTATGCCGGGATGGCGGTTATTACTGCGGTTACCGAGCCCGGAGAGGGCACAAAAGGGATCAGTTCTTTCATCGTGCCCACCGATACACCGGGTTTTTCCGTTTCCCCACCATATGAAAAAATGGGCTTAAAAGCATCGGACACGGCAGAAATCATTCTTGATGATGTGCGCATACCCGAAGAAAACCTTCTCGGCAAAAGGGGCGAAGGTTTTAAACAGTTCATGAAAACCTTGGATGGCGGCCGGATCAGTATCGGCGCCTTAGCTCTTGGAATTGCCCAGGCCTCATTAGATGCCGCTTTAGCCCACGCTAAAGAGCGGCAGCAGTTCGGCAGGCCAATCTCGAAGTTTCAGGCCATCCAGTTCAAGTTGGCTGATATGGCGACTCAAATTGAAATGGCCAGAATGGGCATATACCGCGCCGCCTGGCTGAAAGACCAGGGACAGCCTTTCACTAAAGAGTCGGCAATGGCCAAGCTTTTTGCTTCAGAAGTTGCAGTTAAGGCAGCACTCGAGGCAATCCAGATTTTTGGTGGCTACGGCTATATCAAAGAATATCCTGTCGAACGCTACCTGCGGGATGCCAAGTTAATGGAAATCGGCGAAGGGACCTCAGAAATACAGCGCCTGGTCATTGCCCGGCAGTTGGGATGTTAAAGACGCACCATAAGGCATTAAATCTCAAACTTTTTCCTACAGGGGGGAGACTACCGGAAAAAATAATCAGTTTTTAAGCAAGCGGTAAAGGTTATTTATTGGATCCTTAAATCCCGTATTAGTACTATCATTACCACTTAAGGAGGGATTATTACAAGATGAGTAAAAGAGTTGCAATTG
>CAZWVJ010000136.1:0-1528 GCA_964636865.1 uncultured Syntrophomonadaceae bacterium | reverse complement strand
GTATTTTCCCCGGGGGCTAAATTAATACTAAAATAAAACCGGTACCGGAGGCAAGATGATGCAGTCAAAAGTAATTATCAAGCGGGGTGAACCCTCAGATAAAATAGCCTATCAAGCGATCGAAAAAGTGTTCGACGAAGATGTTCACGGGAAAAAGGTCCTTTTGAAGCCTAATGCGGCACGAATAGGTCCCTCTAAGTCCGGGCTCTGTACTAACCCCGAGGTGATCAAGGGAGTCATAAATTTCTTTCATGAAAAAGGTGCCCAAAAGGTTTTTGTCGGAGATAGCCCCATTTTCGGTGTCGATCAATGGGAAGCACTTTTAAACTCGGGAATCAAGGAAACATGTGAGCAAAACGGGGCTGTATGTGTAAACCTGGATGAGTATTCTTACGATAAACTAGAAATACCCGGCGGTATAATCTTAGATAACATAAAGATAACGTCCTTTCTCCGAGAGGTGGATATTGTCGTTTCCATGCCCGTGATGAAGACACATTTTTATACCGGGGCAACTTTAAGCATAAAAAATATGAAGGGCTGCTTGTACAAAAAAGAAAAATCAAAACTTCACCGCATTTTTAAAGAGCCTCCTGATATATCTAAAGGTCTAACTCTAGATTATGGGTTGGCTGATATGGTTACCGTGTTATGGCCACAGTACGTTATTATTGACGGCACTGTGTGCATGGAAGGATTCGGGCCCGGAGTTGGCACCCCTAAAAATATGGATCTGGTACTGGCCAGCAAAAATCCGCTGGCAGCAGATCTGGTCGCTGCACGCTTAATGGGTATGGGATGGGAGTCCATCAAGCATCTGAACCTTATACTGGAAAACTCAAATACAAAAATAAAAGATATAGCTGTTGACCCGGAAAATTACATGGAATTTAGTCAAACCTTTGAGCTTCCTTCAAAAGACAAATTGCAGGCTGATTATCCTAATATAATGATGGTAGAAAAAGGAACCTGCAGCGCCTGCACTAATACAGTTTTGGCCTTTTTAAAAACTCACGGCCACAAATTCCCCCAAGATTATAATTTTACCCTGGCTACCGGTAAAGATCTGACGAGTGATGAACTTCCCCCTGGCGAAGTGTTCTTGGTCGGAAGCTGTGCAGCCCACTTAAAGGATAAATATCCACTTTGCAAGGGGTGTCCACCGGTAGGGTCTAGCATTTTATATCTGATCAGGGGAGAGGAAGAAAATGAAGACGAGGATTAAACTGCAAATATGTTCAAAGTAGTAATTTAAGCCTAGGGCGGCTGCTTCTTCAAACCCTCCCGCTGAAGAATTTTACTGTGCTGATTCACATTGGTTTCACTGGCTAGGTGTACCTACCTCGATTCTTTCCATTCCATTTATACCCATGGCATCTCAATTCTTTAATGAGATGCTTTTCGATTCCTTGGAGCATTTAGAAGGAATTATTATAAAATACCTAAATTAGTCTATTATTGCCCCTAAGTGCTACATAAATCATGGTAAGAAGGAGCAAAATCCACCACAGTATTGCCCAGAAGAACA
>CAZWVJ010000135.1:0-1552 GCA_964636865.1 uncultured Syntrophomonadaceae bacterium | reverse complement strand
CTTATGCGATAGAGTACGACTACTTTCCTCCCACCCAGCTCAAGAGTACACTGGAAACCAGGCTCATAAGCGGGCTTTACTTTGCCGGGCAGGTAAACGGAACTACCGGTTACGAAGAAGCGGCGGCCCAGGGTTTGATAGCTGGTATAAATGCCGCCCTGCAGTGCCGCGAAGAAGAGCCCTTTATTTTAGAGCGCACCGAAGCGTATATCGGGGTAATGATTGATGACCTTACCACGCGGGGGGTTACTGAACCTTACCGCATGTTCACTTCACGCTGCGAGCACCGTTTGCTTTTGCGGCACGACAATGCTGATATGAGACTGGCGGAAAAGGGAAACGGGTTAGGATTAATTGATGAAGAAAATTACCGGAGTTTCCTGGAGAAGAAAGGGCGAATACAGCAGGAGAAAGAGAAACTAAGAAGTTTCCGACTCACTCCCTCTTCCAGGGTTAACTCTATCATGGAAAAGGAAGGTTATTCCCCTCTTTCCCGCCCCCAAACTCTCGGAGAATTACTAAAAAGGCCTGAGATAGATTATGGCCGACTTACCAGGATTTCCCGGGAAATGGAAGGCCCGGAGTTAAACGAAGACCGGGAGGTTGCCCGTGAAGTAGAAACTGAAATAAAATACGAGGGATATATTGCCAAACAGGAAGCCAGCCTTAACCAGATGAGACGGATGGAATCTAAAAAAATACCTCCCGACCTGGACTATGATGAAATGACCAATCTTTCCATAGAAGCTCGGCAGAAGCTAAAAGAAATACTTCCGCGCACCCTGGGCCAGGCTTCCCGGGTAGAAGGGGTTACTCCCGCGGATGTTTCCGCCCTGGCCCTGTACCTGGAGCGGTGGTCGCGGGATAAACAAGAAAAATAATAAGGAAAGGCCCCGGATAACAGAAGTGGATTAAAGGAGGAATGGTGTTTATTAATTATCCCGGCTGGTACCATCGTTTAAGCCAATATTTTAAAAACAATTTTGGCAGCAAAGTATATAAAATACCGGTTCATGCCGGATTTACCTGTCCCAACCGTGACGGAACCATTTCCACTGAAGGCTGTTACTACTGCTACAACCCGGGTTTTAGCCCATCGGCAGCTGAAGAGGCGGGTGAGCCTTCCCTGGAAGAACAGGTGTGGGGCTTTATAAAAAGAAGAGAAAAACTAAAAGAGGACGGATACCATTCATTAACTCCCAGGGGAAAATACCTGGTGTATTTTCAGTCCTATACCAATACTTATGGCAGTACAGGTGAACTGGATAAACTCTACCGCCAGGCGGTAGGGTACCCCGGCGTAATTGGAATAAGTGTGGCTACGCGCCCGGACTGCCTCTCCCAAGAAGTTGTTCAGTTGCTGGCTTCTTATGCCGATGAATATCACGTTTGGGTGGAGCTGGGTTTGCAGTCATCTCACAACAAGACATTGGAAGAAATTAACCGGAGACATACTGCAGAATGTTTTGCTGAGGCTGCTGAAAGTTTCCAGGAGACGGGGGTTAACCTTTGTGCTCATATCATTAACGGACTACCGGGCGAATCCATGCAG
>CAZWVJ010000134.1:0-1557 GCA_964636865.1 uncultured Syntrophomonadaceae bacterium | reverse complement strand
GTAGACGATGAGGGTTACATTGAAGGTATAGAAATTGTAGACCACTCGGAAACCCAGTGGATAGGGGCGGAAATTGAGAGAGAAGATTTTCAAAACCAGTTTGTCGGCAAGCATTACCAGGATTCGTTTACGACAGATGAGGGAATTGATATTATCAGCGGGGCGACTGTATCATCCCAGGCGGTAATCGGCTCGCTGCGCAACAGTATGCAGGAGATGGCCCGGGGCTACTTTGATGATGAAGAAGAGGATATAATTGAGGTGGAATTAGCCGAACTGCCGGACGGCACCTTCGAAGGAACGGCACCCGGCTTAAATGAAGGAGTGAAAGTTGCAGTTACTGTCGAGTCAGGAAAAATTGACAATATCGAAATTATCGAGCACGAAGATACCCCCGATTATTTTGAAGAGGCAAAAGAGGAAATCCTGCAGGTGATCAAAAATGAACAAACTTTAGAAGTGGATACAGTTTCAGGGGCAACCCAGAGCAGTTACGGGATTATCAATGCGGTTGAAGATGCCCTGGCAAACGGTGCCGGTGGTTAAGAGAAAGAATTAACTGATTTAAATGGTTACGTTTTAGTTTCCGCTTGAAGTATTTTCTCTTTCTGCCGGGTGATAAAAAGTACATAAAGGGTAACAGCAAACCAAAAGCACATCTTCAAAGGGGCCTTCTAGAGGCCCCTCTATTTTTCTTCCTGCAGGCTTACAAGACCCTGGGCAATGGCATAGTTGACCAGCTGGTAACGGCGGCTAAGATTGAGCTTTTCCATTATGTTATATTTGTGCTTTTCTACCGTTTTAACGCTGACCACCAGATTTTCTGCAATTTCCTGGTTGGTATAGCCCAGGCTAATGTATTTAAGGACCTCTTTTTCCCGTTCGGTTAATATATCGTTTTTTTTGCCGTTTTTGTGAGGCCCTTTATCTTTGCTTTCCCCTTTTTCTCCGATCACTTCATTAACCAGCACTTTTACCAGGGAAGGATGCACGATTAATTCCCCCTGCATGGCTTTCCTGATGGCAGAAACCAGTTCGGTCGTAGCCGTTTCTTTTAGAAGGTAACCCGCTGCGCCCGCTTCGAGCGCCTTAAGCAAGTAGGGTTCATCGTTATACATCGTCAGGATGATGATTTTCGCTTCGGGAATAAGTTCTTTTACCCGGTGTGTTGCCTCCAGGCCGTCAATACCGGGCAGGCCGATGTCCATCAAGATCATATCCAGTTGGTTTGATTTGATCATTTCCAGTGCTTCTTCCGCGGAGGCTACATCGGCGACCACCCGCATATCCGCTTCTTTTTCGAGGAGCATTTTAAGACCGGAGCGGAAAAGGGTGTGATCATCGACAACCAGCACCCTGATGACTTCACTGTCTTCATTCATTTTTTTCACCACCCTGCCCGGAAAGGTTAATCCGGATGGTGATCCTGGTCCCCTCTCCGGGAGTCGAGTCTATATCCAGTTTGCCCCCGATCAGGGCGACCCTTTCTTTCATCGTGTTCAGGCCCATGCTCCCCCTGGCATTTTGCTGCCGGGTAAGCTTTGCTACATCAAAGCC
>CAZWVJ010000133.1:0-1557 GCA_964636865.1 uncultured Syntrophomonadaceae bacterium | reverse complement strand
AAATGGCCCTCCCTTGATAGAACGGAAAACAGCCCTTAATAGCTCCTTATGCATTTCTATCCCTCCTTTCTTTTATGAGGGGTTCATAATTATATTATGCAGTAATTCTCTAAATTTTGCAATATTTTATAGCTTGCAACAAAGTAAATTTTGATTTGACAAATACCTCTTGGGAGTGTATTATGTTCTTTATCAATTAATAGGAATTCTATAGTATTTATTTTAGATCGTGGGGTCTAACTATGCTGGTAGAAAATCTGCAAATAATTTACTTTTTAAAAAATGCTTCCGGCCATATTTGTGCCGGTTCGTATTATCCTTCCCTTTTCCACTTGTTTGCCGACCGGGGAGGCCTTTCTGCCATGCGTATCCCTTTTTATTATTATCATTAATGCACCATTAATCATTTATTTTGAGCAATATAAAAAGGGAGGCATTTAAAAATGAATACCAACTTCTCCACCTTAACTGTCCATGCCGGACAACAAGCCGATCCAACTACCGGATCAAGAGCCGTGCCTATTTACCAAACCTCTTCATATGTTTTCGAATCGGTTGAACATGCCGCCGCACTTTTTGGGCTCGAACAGGAAGGTAATATCTATACCAGGATTATGAACCCTACGGTTGACGTGCTGGAAAAAAGATTGGCTGCCCTTGAAGATGGCAGCGCTTCTCTAGCCCTGGCCTCAGGCCAGGCAGCAGTGACAATGAGTATACTAAATCTAGCCCAATCCGGTCAAAACATTCTCAGCAGCAGCCACCTTTACGGAGGAACCTATAATCTTTTCACCTGTACCCTGCCACGCTTTGGCATTGAAGTAAACTTTGCTGATCCCGTTAATCCGGAGAGTTTTGAAAAAAACGTGGATGAAAATACCCGGGCAATATTTGTTGAATCTATCGGTAATCCCAAAAACCGACTTGCCCGTTTAGAAGAAATCAGTGAAGTAGCACACCGTCACGGATTACCCCTGATTGTCGACAATACGGTAACCTCCCCTTACCTGTACCGGCCTTTTGATCACGGGGCAGATCTGGTAGTTCATTCACTAACAAAATTCATCGGGGGTCATGGCAATTCCATTGGCGGAGTTATCGTTGAAAAGGGGACTTTTCCTTGGAATAACGGGAAATTTCCCGATTTTACCGAACCAGATCCTTCATATCATGGGATCAGTTACTGGGATGCATTAGGATCAACAAACGGTTCTAAAGGAAAGGCTTTTACAGTAAAATGCAGGGTTCAGCTCTTAAGAGACTTAGGACCCTGCCTATCGCCTTTTAACGCTTTTCTTTTCCTGCAAGGACTGGAAACCTTACCGTTGCGAATGGAAAAGCACTGCGAAAACGCCCGCGTTATAGCAAATTGGCTCGAGAATCACCATTCTGTCACCTGGGTAAATTATCCAGGCCTTGAGAGTCACCCTGACTATCTTTATGCCCGGGAAATGCTCCCCCGTGGACAGGGCGCTATTTTAGGCTTCGGTATTAGGGGCGGTCTGGAAGCCGGAAGTAAACTGATTGATGCTGTAAAACTAATCTCCCATTTGGCCA
>CAZWVJ010000132.1:0-1596 GCA_964636865.1 uncultured Syntrophomonadaceae bacterium | reverse complement strand
TGCTAACTTTCCACCTTCTCAGAAATTGCCACTTTCCTGCATTTGAGTATTTTGAATCCCCTTTCGCTGGGTTTGGAGCCAGTGATTGTCCATGCTACTCGCATCTTTATTATGCTTCTTATGGTGAGGAAATAAAAAGGGTGATAGGGAAGAGATACGGTATCAGGTAAAGAGATTCATATGATTAAAGTTAGGGTTACTCAATATAAACACTTCTTTGCAGGTGCTGTCCTTCAGGGTAATTAAATTTCAAGGAGAGTTTAATCTTCTTAATAGTATCCTCTTCCGGGGAAATATACACGCTGGTAATACCCTCATCTATATTGTTTTTATCCAGGCCGGGAAAAGCTTGATTATAAAAGGAAGGGCTGTCAATATTCCAGTAGAAGGTGTGATGCAACTGGTCTTCCTGGCTTTGTTCCGGCCCCTTTTTAACCGGTGCGTCTTCTCTGGAATCCAGGAGAAGTTGCTCGGGGGTCATGAAAAAGGAAGCCAGCGCTTCCAGGTTTAATTCACTGGCTTTTTTCCATTCTGTACTGTTCGATGGAGGGGTTATCCCGGTTTTATCTTCCTGGTTATCTTCCATTTCCGTTTCCCCTTCATTTTCTTTTTGCCGCAGCAAAAGTTCTTCATCTCCGACTTTTAATATTTCAAGGTTTTTACCCTCCAGCTCCCCTTGCAGTTTGCCTTCTGTATGGCGGTTGTTCTGCCGGTATTCACCGCGAAAAACCAGGGATTGCGGTTTAATATCTTCTACGATTTTCAGCCGGTAACTATCAACTTCCTGAAGATTATCAATGGCTTTTTCCAGCACGGCCTTGTGGGACAGGGGAGCGGAATTATATTGCTGCAAGACCAGAAGTAATATAGTTCCCAGGAAAAACAAGGCCACGCATAACAAAATGTAAGCGGGTGGAAAGTTTCTCGGAAGTCGCAGCCCGGTTTTCATTTGTTCATTACCTCCTTTATCCCCCTGCTTGATATTTATGCTGGTAATGAAATAATATGAAGAGAATGAAGTGAAGGAAGATTTCGCACGCGGTGTTATCCTTCAGATATACGGGGATAAGTAATCCCTGGTTTACCTGCTTGAAGTCTGTTTAGGGCATAGTAGTGGACAGGGCTGCTGCCTTATGTTGACATTGCCTTTATACTTTGTTACTATTATAAACGTTTAATAAAGCCGGAAAGAAGAGTAAGGAGTGTTAAAGGCATAATGGCTAACAACGAACCAGTGCGTGTAATTGGAGTGGGAAATCCCATAGTGGATTTGCTGGCCCGGGTAGATGAATCATTTATTAATTCCATTGCCGGGGAAAAAGGTGGAATGGTGCTGGTGTCTCCTGAAGAGATGGAGGAGTTGCTGGCAAAGCTCGACACGGAGATAGAAAAAGTGCCGGGGGGCTCGGCGGCCAACACTATTTTTGCCATGGCCAGGATGGGTGCCCAATCCGCCATGCTGGGTAAAATCAGGGACGACGAGGAAGGCAAGCTTTACCAGCAGGTTTTTCGCGAAATGGGAGGTGACTGCTCCCGCTTTAAGTTTACCGACAAAACCCATACCGCCCGTTGCATCAGCTTGATCAACCCAGATTC
>CAZWVJ010000131.1:0-1602 GCA_964636865.1 uncultured Syntrophomonadaceae bacterium | reverse complement strand
TTATTCTTGTAAAAGCCGCATTTCCTTTCGATAAATGCTGCCATCATGATACCATGCCCATGCTCATGGTTTTCAAAAAGACGGTGGTGGCAGAAGCGGATTGGGATTGAAACCATGGTGTTTCAGCCTAACCGCCTTCTTCTCGTACAGGTCTTTCCGACGCAGAATCGATTTCCCCTAAAATACCGGTGTATATCAGGTCAAACGGTTTTTATTTTTTGATAATAGGAATCGGACACAACGTTGTCAATCTCCAACATAAAAACCCGTCCCAGTTTTTGCAGATTCTTTATTGGCATTCGGGCATATTGTTTTTAATTTCCAAAAGGGAGGTACAGAGCGGTTGATCAATGGCGGTTGCCGTCATTGCAATTCAACTGTACTTGTTTTATTTTCTTGATAGGAAACCTGAAAAACATAGATTTATGATTTACCAAAAAAGGAGGTTGGGCGGTGGCACTAATAACATTGTCTTCAAATTTTAGCTCTAAAGGTGAAAAAATCGCGCAAAAAGTATCTGAACAGCTTGGGGTAGAGCTATTCGATGACCAAAAACTTCAAGAACGGTTCGCTTCCATGGGTATTTCCAAAAAGGACGTGGAGGAGTTTAATGAGAAAGCACCGGGTTTTTTTGACCGCCTCTTCACCAAAAAGCCTGCCATATACCTCGACCTTCTCGGTTCATTGGTCTATGACATTGCAAATAAAGGTGAAGGCGTCATCATCGGACACGGTTCTCAAGCCTTTTTGAAAGATTTTCACTGCGCCTTTCATGTCATGATTCATGCTTCGGAAAAGACCCGCAGCGAGGAGCTTGCGCTGGAACAAAACATAAGTGAAGACGCTGCCATAAAATTGGTTCGCAGAATGGACAAACGGTTTAAGGACTTTGTCCAGTATGCCTTCAATCGGAACTGGAATGATCCTTCGGGGTTTGATCTCATGATAAATTTAGACAAATTCGGGATCGACTGGGCCACAAACGTTATCGTTGAGACTGCCAAATCCGAAGAAGTTAAAGAATGCAGCTTGAATGCTTTAGAGGCAATGGCGTCCTTCTCCATTCAGCGGAAAGTGGATGCCGCCATCACTCAAACTGCTATACCGCAAGCATATATTTTTGTGGACATCACAGACAAAGGAAAGGTTCATCTTACAGGCTCGGTTTATAGTGGAAAAGATCGAAAAAAGGTAATTGAGGTAGCCAAAAATGTACCCGGCGTAGACGAAGTTACATCGGATATCTTTACTCGGGCAATGGCAGGGCTCAGCCATTAAGCATCTTTCGACGCCTTATATGTGTGATCTTGACCGCATCTACCTCAGGATTTTGCACGCCTCAAGCCCCGGCACAACACGGCTGATCTGTAAAAGGAGATTTTTTGCTAATACATACAAACAATACGTCCTGCGAAAAATATCCCATTTAGTTGATCACTTGTGGGAATGGTAATGCCGACCCCAAAAACGGGACAGTATGTTAAGCTACAACCAAACCAGATAAAGGGGGTCCTGTGAAACGGAAACGATTCAGCAAAGAATTCAAGGCAAAGGCGGCAATAGAGGCCATTAAGGGGCAGCGCACCGTCAATGAGATTGCCC
>CAZWVJ010000130.1:0-1612 GCA_964636865.1 uncultured Syntrophomonadaceae bacterium | reverse complement strand
AATTTCCTAATCTCTTAATCTCCTAATCTCGATATCTGCCTCTGATTGTAAGGCCCAACGGGCCGGTATATATTAGCCCGGGGCGTAAGCCCCGGGTTTATGGGAAAAAAGATTTAAGCCCTGAAAGGGCGACATAGGAAAGACTGTTATTTTGCCCCGCCCTCAATCGGGCATCTGCAGATTTAGGTTATAGTTTTGTTAGTAACTTCCCGATTGATGGCTGGGCTTAAAACCAGTTCAGGGGTCTGAGTTAACAGCAGTTATTGTTTTAAAGTTGTGGATTAGCGGGTACAATAGTTTTTATGTGGATTGAATATTTTTTAACGGGAGTGTGAGTTATGATGGCAGATTCGTTTCAGCAGGACGAAGAACAATCTTTTGAGCATGAACTTGCCGGAAAATACCTGACCTTTAATCTGAAAGATGAATACTACGGTATGCCTATTAAGCCGATCAAGGATATTATTGAGATGCAGGAGTATACCGAGGTCCCCCAGACCGCCCCTTACGTGCGTGGCGTTGTTAACCTGCGTGGTACAGTAATACCTGTTATTGATCTGCGCCAGAAGTTCGGCATGGATAATAAGGAATATGACAAAAAAACCTGCATAATAGTGGTTAATATGAATGACATGAAAACCGGGCTTATCGTTGACCGTGTGCTGGAAGTACTTGAGTTTTCCGATACTCAGATTGACCCTGCCCCTGCAATGAGCAGTGAAATACAGGTCAAGTTTATATCAGGTATAGGTAAACGCGATGAGCGTGTATATATCCTTCTCGACCTGGATAAAATTATGGAACGCGAAGAAATTGAGGAGCTCAGCGAGCTTCCAGAAGCTGCCGAAGAAACTCCGGTTAGTTAATCTTATTCTCTCTGCAAAGGAGAAACCATGGTTACAAAAGTAGGAGTAATCGATGATTCGGTTATAGCCCGGACGATACTGGAAGAAATCATCAATGATGCGCCCGGGTTTGAGGTTGTCGGTAAAGCTGGTGATCCTTACCAGGCACGTGAGATGATTTTTAAAGAGAAACCCGATATCTTAACTCTTGATGTTGAGATGCCCCGCCTGGACGGGATAAGTTTCTTGAAAAGTCTCATGGAAAACTATCCGATCCCCGTAGTTATGGTCAGCAGTCTTACCGACCGCACTTCCAAAAAGGGTGAACAGGCCCTGGAACTGGGAGCCATAGACGTGGTTTGTAAACCACAGGGCGATTCCAGGGACTCGATTCGTTCGCTGAGTGATGCTCTGATCCCAAAATTACAGGCGGCTGCCCAGGCAGATGTTAAACCGCGCAAGGTCAAAAAAAAGAAACACAAAAAAACTTCCATCACCGTTCCCAATCAGATAGAAGCTATTGTTATAGGCTCTTCCACGGGTGGGACCAAGGCGCTGCGTGAAGTTTTTAAAGATATGCCCGCCGGTCTTCCGCCAATGTTTATCTGTCAACACATGCCCCCGATGTTTACCACACACTTTGCTAAGGGATTAAAAGACATCTCGCAACTAAACGTTTTTGAAGCCAAAGGTAAAGAAAGGGTAAAGTGCGGTGAGGCAGCGCTGGCCCCCGGCGATTATCACATGGTCATCTCCGGTCGCAGCCG
>CAZWVJ010000129.1:0-1627 GCA_964636865.1 uncultured Syntrophomonadaceae bacterium | reverse complement strand
ATTACATCTATTGTTGATGCCTACGATGTTATGTCTAACGGAAGGCCCTATAAGGATCCCTTGAGTCAAGAAGAGATAATAACAGAATTCAAAAGGTGCTCCGGAACCCAGTTTGATCCGGAACTGGTTGAGCATTTTATTGCGGTCTTCCCAGAAAAAAGGAAGATTGAAAATACTATAGAATAAAAACAGCAAGGCGTATACTCTTACCGTGTTTTATAGCCCCATGAACGGAGGTTAATGGCCACCTAATTTCAAGAAACCGGTTTTTTGCAGTAGAATAAGGCAGGTATACTGGCTGCAATTTTACAAAGTTAAAGGAGGAATGACGAAAATGACTCAAAAAGTGAAAAAGATATCCACAGGGCTGTCCGGGCTTGATGAAGTGCTCCTGGGAGGACTTATTCCCGGTCGTTCCTACCTGGTACGCGGAGGAGCAGGCACTGGTAAAACCACTCTGGGATTCCACTTTCTATGCGAAGAAAATGAGGAAGAAGGCAGGCCGCTATTTATCTCTCTTACTGAAGGTTATGAAAGCCTCCGGACAGACGCCCTGCAGAGGGGTTTTGATGTTGATAAGATAGATATTTTAGATCTTTCTTCTTCTACCGATTTCACCAATGAAGATGGATATTATAATGTTCTTTCTCCAAGCGAAGTAGAGCGGGAACCTTTGATGAACAAAATAACCGAGCGCTTGCATGAAGTTCAACCCCAAAGGGTATTTCTGGACTGTGTAACCCAGCTTCAGTACCTCGCCCCTGATAACTTTCAATTTAGAAAAAGTATTCTTTCCCTAATAGATACAGTGACAGGAAGCGGTGCCACTTTTTTGCTTACTTCAGAAGTAAGTAACTTATTATCCGATGATGACCTGCAGTTTTTATGTGATGGAATAATAAGCTTGGAATTAATACACGACAAGCGCCAAATTAAAATTTCCAAGTTCAGAGGTTCAGGCTTTATCCTTGGAGTACATTCGCTGCGTATGGATGGGAGCGGAATGGTTGTATACCCTGTTTTAAACCCCAAAACCTATCATCCCGATTATTCTTTCGAAGTTATATCTTCAGGGGTGCCTGAAGTAGACGAACTCCTGCACGGCGGCATTGAACGAGGTACTGCTACTGTGATAAGCGGTCCGACGGGGGTAGGTAAAACAACCCTGGGAGTCCAGTTTATGAAAGAAGCAGCAGAACGGGGTGAACGTTCCGTAGTATACACTTTCGAAGAACGTGTAGAATCCCTGCAGCGGCACTGCGAGGGAGTAAATATTCCCGTGGCAGCTATGGCTAAGAAGGGGACCCTTTCTCTGGTTAAGATAGACCCGTTGGAATACATGCCCGATGAATTTTCCTATCATGTCCGCAGGGAAGTAGAAGAAATGGGCACCAAGATTGTAATGCTGGACAGTATCTCCGGGTACAGGCTTTCTTTTGAAGAGGGGCATCACGAAGGATATGAAATGCTCAGGCACCTGCATTCTCTCACTGAGTATTTGAAAAGCGCAGGTGTAACAGTAATCCTGATCAACGAGGTACAGAACATTACCGGTGATTTTAAGATTTCTGATTACGGGATCAGTTATCTAGCAGATAATATTATATTTATGCGTTACCTGGAAATA
>CAZWVJ010000128.1:0-1631 GCA_964636865.1 uncultured Syntrophomonadaceae bacterium | reverse complement strand
ATTTCACACACCGTCCCTGATTTTGCGAAAGTTTTGCGGGAAGGAACTACCGGGATCATAAATGAGATTAATGCAGAATTAGAAAAGTTAGAATTACCAAATGAAAACTTAGACAGTTATGCACCTTCAACTTCTCCATCTTCAAATTCCCCCTTGACAAAAAATTATGCGGAGTTTCATTTAGAAGATAATGCCCTTCCGGAAAAGCAAATAAAGGTTCTTAAGTCTATGAAAACATGCCTGGAAGGGGTTAATGCTTATGCAAATAATCTTTCCGAGCAAGCAATGGCGATTAGTTTAACCGAAACTGATCCCGGGCGCAAAAATGAACTCCGAAGGATAGCTCAGATTTGTCAAAAAGTACCTGCTTATCCGGCGGAAACTTTAGATGAAGCTGTGAACTGTATCTGGATTATTTGGGTTGCCCTCCATATGGAAAACACCAACACAGGACTCTCCCTGGGCAGGCTTGATCAGCTGCTGCAACCTTTTTTTGAGGCTGATATGGCAAGTATAGAGGAAGCCACACAAAGAAAAGAATACATAAAATATGCCCTCGAGCTCATCGGCTGTCTGTTTATGCGCTGCACTGATCATTTGCCCTTAGTGCCAGATATTGGCAATTATTTATTTGGCGGCAGTTCTTCGGATCAGGCAATTACTTTGGGCGGGGTTACTCCTTCCGGTGAAGATGCTGTTAATGATATGACTTATTTGATATTAAAAGTAACCGAAATGCTTACCATCAGGGATCCCAATGTTAATGCCCGCTTTAATCCCCGGGTGAATACCGGCAACTATTTGCGCAGGCTTTGTGAAGTAAACTATACCACCGCAGCTACTCCTTCTATGCACAATGACAATGCAGTCCTGGCCTCCCTGGAACAGCACCGCTATCCCCCGGAACACGCCTGTGATTGGTCGGCTACCGGATGTGTGGAAGCCACGATTTCGGGACGTCATATGGGCCATACCGGTTCAATACTGTTTAACCTGGTAGCTGCCCTGGAAATGGCCCTCAACAATGGCACGCACCCCTTAATGAATTGGGAATTAGGACCTCTCACCGGGCGTGTTGAATTAGACGCTTTCCAAACATTTGATGAATTTTTTAATGCTTTTGCCGCCCAGCTGGAATACCTTATCGCCAAAGCTGTGGAGCTTAACCACTATCTGGCAGAAGCCCACTCTCTTTACCGGCCCACTCCTTTACTTAGTTCTTTAATAGAAGGCTCTTTGCAAAAGAGGCAGGATGTCACTAATGGGGGAGCACTCTACAACACTTCCGGAACCGCCAATATTGGACTGGCTGATGTAACCGATTCATTGATGGTGATAAAGAAGTTGATATTTGAAGAACAAAAGATAAGTTTTCCCCGCTTAAAAGAGGCGCTGGATAGAAATTTTTCCGGAGACGACGATTCATATTGGCATACTTACATTCAGAACAAAGTTCCCCTCTTCGGTTCTGGAAATCAGGAGGCCCGTGAACTGGCAAGTAGGATTACAGGCCTCGTTCATGATATTTATGCATCCCACCAAAATTACCGGGGTGGGCCCTATACCACCGGCTTTTGGTCCATGTCTCAACATGTAGCCTATGGCAACCTATCCGGAGCTCTCCCATCAGG
>CAZWVJ010000127.1:0-1656 GCA_964636865.1 uncultured Syntrophomonadaceae bacterium | reverse complement strand
GACGCCAGCCCATTGGCCCGGCTGGGAGACAGGTTGGAGCTTAATCCTATGGCATCGAGAAAGTACAGGTTCGCCGTCGCGATCTCTTCCGGCGTTTGATGATTGACCACTTTTAACAGAAGGGCAATAATGCCCTTAACTATGAGAGCATCGCTGTCAACATGGTAGACAACTTTGCCGTTTTCTTCAAGAACAGCTGTCATCCAGAGCCTGGATTGGCATCCGCTTATCATGTTTGCTTCGCTCTTGTACTGTTCGTCCATTACTGGCAGCTGTTTTCCCAGTTCAATCAGTTTTTCGTATGTATCGAACCATTCTTCCAGCAGAGAAAATTCTTCAATTATCTGCTGCTGTATCTCGTTTATTCCCATATATTCAATATCCCACCTGATTAGTACTTGTATTACCGCAAACATAATTACAATAACATGTCGCGCGCTTTTCGGATGCCCTCTACCAGCTTGTCGATTTCCTCTCGGGTGTTGTATATACCAAAGCTCACGCGCATGGTGCCTTGGATGCCAAAGTGACGCATGACGGGCTCGGCACAATGATGGCCAGTTCGTATAGCAATACCCAGTTTGTCGAGTATCATCCCTACATCGTAAGCATGAACCCCGTTAAGATTGAAAGATACTGTTCCACATCGGGGATAAGAATTCCCATAAATGGTAAGGCCTTCTATATCGTTTAACCGCTCGACTGCATAACTCAGAAGCTCTTTCTCGTAGGAGGCCACGTTCTCCATTCCAATATCCCACAAATATTCTACGGCAGCTGCCAGGCTGATCACCCCCGCATAATTGCCGGTTCCTGCCTCAAATTTCAAGGGCGGTTTTGCATGGGTAGTTTCGTTAAAGCTAACGGAATCGATCATGCCGCCTCCAGTCTGATAGGGCAGCATGGCTTCCAGCCACTTTTCTTTGCCGTAGAGTACCCCTGTCCCTGTTCCCGCGTACATTTTATGGCCGGAAAAGGCCAGAAAATCACAATCAAGTTTCTGCACGTCAATTGGAAAGTGCTGCACCGCTTGTGCTCCGTCTATGAAAACGGGAATCTCCTGTCGATGTGCCATTTTAATGATCTCTTTAACCGGGTTGACTACCCCAAGAACGTTGGAGACATAGCTCACTGCAATGAGCCTGGTCCTGTTAGTTATTAAATCGTGGAGGGTGTCAGTCACCAATATGCCGTCATCGTCAATAGGTACAACTCTTAGGGAAGCTCCTTTACGTTTGCACAAGGCCTGCCAGGGAACGATATTGGAATGGTGTTCCATTTCGGTAATAATAATCTCATCGCCTTCCTGGACGTAAATGCTGCCGAAGGATTGAGCCAGCAGGTTAATAGATTCGGTGGTGCCCCGGGTAAACACAACTTCGTTAACGGAAGGGGCATTAATGAAATCCTTCACGGTTTTGCGTGCATCTTCGTAAGCGGCACTTGCCTGCTCGCTCAGTAGGTGCGCGCCACGGTGGATATTGCTATTAATGTTTTTGTAATACTCCATAATTTTATCCAGCACCACCAGGGGTTTCTGAGTGGTAGCGGCATTATCCAGGTACACCAGGGGTCTACCATAAACCTTTTTATCCAATATGGGAAATTCAGAGCGAATTTTATTAATATCAATCATGAAGATCTCTCCGAGCATCT
>CAZWVJ010000126.1:0-1766 GCA_964636865.1 uncultured Syntrophomonadaceae bacterium | reverse complement strand
TGGACATATTCTTAACAAGGGTGGACTTGCCTGAACCATTGGGACCTATAACAGCATAAAAGCCCCCCTCTTCTATATTTAAGGTAACATTGTCAAGAATAATACCTTGTCCATAATCAAAGCTTAAATTTTTCACTTCCAGCTTAGACCCCATATTAATCACCAACCATCTTTCTTCGCTTTAAAAGATATATAAAGAATGGGCCACCAAAAAGCGCCGTTATTATTCCCACGGGTATTTCCGCAGGTGAAAGAACGGTTCTGGCAAAGGTATCCGTTATTACCAGGAATATTCCTCCGGCTACTGCGGATACGGGCAGCAGAACCCGATGGTCGGGACCTACAATTAGACGTACGCCATGGGGCACTATCAGACCGACAAAACCTATGGTTCCGCTTACGGAAACTGCTGCTGCCGCAGTAAACGCTCCAAGAACCAGTAGGATCTTCTTTGTTCTTTCAACGTTAATGCCCAAATTTTGAGCAGTATGATCACCAAAGAGCAAAATATTCAGCTCCCTGGCAAAACAATTCAGCGCAATCATCCCGAAAATAATTAGAGGAAAGGCTGCTTGAACATGTCCCCAGTTTCTACCTGAAAAACTTCCTAAAAGCCAGAAAATTATATGACGCATCTCTTCGGCATTAATGACCATGAGCAGGGACATCATTGCAGACATAAATGCGCTTAAAGCAACTCCTGCAAGCAAAAGGGTATAAACAGGAACTCCGTAGCCCGTCCTTGCAATATGATAGACTGTTAAAGTGCTAATGAGAGAACCTACAAAAGCCGCCCAGGGAACTGCAAAATATCCGAAAACGGCTGAAAGTCCCGACACTATTGCAATGGTAGCGCCCAAGGCTGCACCGGAGGAAACTCCTATTATATAAGGATCAGCCATGGGATTTCTCAAAAGCCCCTGGAAGGTGGTTCCCACGCTGGCAAGGGCTATACCTACCAACGCAGCCAGAAATACACGCGGAACGCGTATATCAAGTATTATTGTCTTTTGGGTATCCTTAATACCTTCCAGCATATCTATACCGGGTATTTGTGATAATAAAACCTTGATGGTCTGCCCCAGTGTTATATTTGCCGGCCCCATTGTAATGGCAAAAAGACTAACAATAACAAATAAGGGGATTAGGACAGCCATTTTACCAGCCACTCTGGAATTTTGCATCTCATATCTCCTTAACTAATTTCCTGGATTATTCAAAAATCTGAGGATGTATTACGGCAGCCATCTCTTCCAATCCGTCAATGACTCTAGGTCCGGGTAATGTAACCAGGTCATCCTCTATAGTATAAACCCTTCCCTCCTGTACAGCTTTAAGGGATTCGTAACCATGCCTTTCAACAATATCATCCTGTCTTTTATGATCAATTGCAACATAAATATCGGGGTCTTTTTCAAAGAGAAGTTCTACACTTATATTTGGATAGCGTTGATCAGTATCTTCAAAAAGATTTACTCCACCGGCTATATTTATTAAATCAGTTATAAATGTCTTTGAACCGGCTGTCATTAAAGGATCATCCCAAACTTCGAAAAAAACAGTCGGCCTTTCTACATCCTCCACCTTTTCACTAACCGCTTCAACCCTTTCCTCCAAATCTTCAATCAAAAGAAGTGCCCTTTCTTCGACTTCCATTATTTTTCCGGCAAGCTGAATATTTTCCAATACTCCTTCAACGTTTTCAGCATCCAATGAAAATACCGTTATACCTAGATCTTCCAGAGTTTTTATAACTTCCTCCTGCA
>CAZWVJ010000125.1:0-1771 GCA_964636865.1 uncultured Syntrophomonadaceae bacterium | reverse complement strand
TTTCATCATAATTTGGGACAAAATCTACAGTTTCTTTTTCTATATCCCGGAGCATTTCATCGGCTATAGATGACATCCGCGCCTCTGTATAACGCATAGCTGCCGGGGCATCCCCATCTATACTACCGAAATTACCCTGTCCATCTACTAAGGGATACCGGATAGAAAAGTCCTGCGCCATCCTGACCATGGCTTCGTAAAGAGCTGCGTCCCCATGAGGATGATATCTTGCCATAACATCACCGATCACGCGTGCCGACTTTTTATGAGGTTTATCGGCAGTCATTCCGGCTTCGTGCATGGCATAAAGAATGCGCCTGTGAACGGGCTTTAAACCGTCTCTCGCATCGGGGAGAGCTCGCCCAATTATTACACTCATTGCATAGTCTATATATGATTTCTTCATTTCATCTTCTAACTGAATATTTATTACCTTTCCTGTCCTATCGGTCATTTAATTCTCTCCCTTAATTTGATAAAATTAACTTCTGATAAATCTTTTTTGAAAATTAAGCCATTCAATATTATATCAAAAAGTACCATTTTTCTAAACACAAAGCTAGCTTTGCTTCCAATAAGCTTTTATTTCGGAGTGTATTAATCTATGGAAAGTTTTTTTGAAAGCCTTAAACAGATACTCCCTAATTACGAAACAAGACCCCAGCAGTTGGAAATGGCTAAAGCTTGTCAGAATGCATTTGAATCCAGTAGACACTTAATTGTCGAAGCTGAAACGGGAATAGGTAAGTCACTTGCTTATTTGCTGCCTGCTGCCAAATGGGCAGTTGAAAATGAATCTCGGGTAGTGGTATCCACTCATACCAGAGTGCTGCAGCAGCAGTTAATACATCAGGATTTTCCAGTAGTTAATGATATTTTTTCGCAATTTGGAAATGAGGTCAAAGCTGCAGTCATTAAAGGCAGAAATAACTATATTTGCTTAAACCGGCTCAAACACCTTCAAGAAGAACTTAATGTAGGAAGTAACGGGACGCACCAGCAGGAACTTGCTGAAACCAAAGATTCAAAAAGGGTTAAACAGCTAGCTGAAGTGCTGCAGTGTCTTAAAGAAGGGACCTCAGGACGGGGTGAACGCGAAGATTTTCTCAACGTAAAGGATATATGGCATGAAATTAACAGCGACCATTACCTTTGTCTAGGTGGCAAGTGTTCATTTTATAGCGACTGCTATGTAACGAAAATAAGGAGGAGCCAAAAAGAAGCCCACATTGTATTTACAAACCACGCTTTACTGTTAAGCGATATAGCTTTCACAGATGGTGTTAACCTATTGGGAGAATACGATGTGGTCATAATTGACGAAGCTCACCACTTAGAAGATGAGGCAGCGAATCATTTAGGTGTCTTTTTTTCTATAAACAACTTCATGCAGGTGAAAAAACTTCTTGCAGCCTCTTCTCCTGCAATGTCAAAACTTCGTGCTGATGAAAAAATTAAGGAAAAACTAGATAATCACTTAAACAAGGCTGAAAAACATGTAAAACACCTTTTACTGTCAGTTCATGAAAACCTAAATGAAAGAGAGAATATAACCCGTTATACGGAACCAATAGAAAACCCTGAGCTGCTAAACCCGCTTAAAGACCTGCTTAACCTGTTTACTGACGATAATATTTTAAAGAATGCATCTATCGATGAAGAAAAAGAAAACATTGAAATTATTACAAATAATCTCTCAGAGCTATGCAGTGATTTGGAATTTTTGATATCCGCTGGCAGCCAAGATTATGTTTATTGGATAGAAAGGGCT
>CAZWVJ010000124.1:0-1821 GCA_964636865.1 uncultured Syntrophomonadaceae bacterium | reverse complement strand
AGCGCCCCTTCTTACTCCAGAGCACGGAAAATTCATATCAAAAAAGGAGACGATCTAAAAAATGAATGAACTAATCGAAAACGCCAGAAAGCAAAAGATAAGGACGCTTAATGAGGCAGAGTCAAAGAAACTTTTAAAAGAATACGGCATTCCCGTAGTAAATGAGAAAGTTATTAAAACTCCGGAGGAAGCCAAAACTGAAGCTGAAAAATTGGGTTATCCGGTTGTAATTAAAGGATTGGGTTCCCGGCTTACTCATAAAACAGAAAAAGGGCTGGTTAAAATAAATCTTAGAAACAGAGAAGAGGTTGCTTTTGCGGCGAATCAAATAATTGAAGCGGCCGGAGATGATTTGGAAGGCCTTTTGATTCAGCCCATGGTTCAGGGTAAAAGAGAGTTTGTCGCCGGGCTTTTTCATGATGAACAGTTTGGGCCCACCGTCATGTTCGGCTTGGGGGGAATTTTCACTGAAGCTATAGGTGATGTGGTTTTCCGTATAGCCCCTGTCGATGAAAATGAAGCCCGGAAAATGATCGATGAACTACACGCCCAGAAACTGCTTGGCGCTTTCCGTGGTGAGGAATCGCCGGACAAGGAATCGCTAATTAAAACTATCACCGGCCTATCGCAAATAGGAATGGATTTCACCGAAATAAGTGAAATAGATATCAACCCGCTAATGGTGACCGCAGACGGTAGTGTAACTGCTGTAGACGGCCTAGTCGTGCTGGAGGAAGAAGTCTTTTCCGGGAAAGCAACAGAATTTGTCCCCCCAGATGAAATCATCAACTTATTCTCTCCGAAGTCAATAGCTTTCGTCGGTGCCTCGGATGATATAAGCAAATGGGGACACGTGATGTACTCAGGTGTTGTAGCGGGAAACTATGAAGGCGGAGTACATCTTGTTAATCCCCGGGGCGGGGAGATCTCAGGAAGAAAGGTGTATAAATCAGTGTTGGACATACCTGAGTCGGTAGATCTCGCGGTTGTTACAGTTCCCGCAAATAAAGTAATTGAGCTGATCCCGGAATTTGGAAAGAAGGGAATCAAATATGTGGTATTGATAACCTCAGGTTTTGGAGAGAGTGGAGAAGAAGGCCGGGAGCTTGAAAATGAACTTTTGAAAAAAGCACAGGATGCGGGAATATTAATAATAGGCCCCAATACCATGGGAATGTGTAATCCGCATACATCCTTATACTGCACGGGTTTTCACGTGAGGCCTGACCCCGGAGGAATAAGTCTTTTAGCCCAATCCGGAAATCTGGGCACCCAGCTTCTTGCTTTTGCAACCCAGGAGGATATAGGTATTCGCGCTTTTTGCGGCTCGGGTAACGAGTCAATGATTAAAATAGAAGATTATCTGGAAGGGTTTGAACTCGATAATCTAACGCAAACCATTGTTCTTTACATTGAAAGCATAAAGAGCGGGCGCAGGTTTTTTGACTCGGTAAAGCGTATCAACAAAAAAAAACCGGTTATTATTTTGAAAGGCGGAAGAACTCCCGCCGGGTCGGATGCTGCCGCCAGCCATACAGGAGCAATGGCTTCAGATACAAATGTATTTATGTCAGCGTGCAAACAGGCGGGGATTATTCAGGCCAAGAACCCGATGGACCTGCTCGATCTTTCAGCTGCTTTTTCAACTCTGCCTCTCCCAAAGGGCAACAGAGTAGGCCTTGTAACCCTGGGCGGAGGATGGGGAGTAGTAGCATCCGACCTGTGTGAAGAAAACGGTTTAGTCCTGCCGACTCTGACAGATGAGATAGTATCAGAAATAGACCAATTACTTCCTCCCTTCTGGAGTCGCGCAAATCCGGT
>CAZWVJ010000123.1:0-1833 GCA_964636865.1 uncultured Syntrophomonadaceae bacterium | reverse complement strand
CTCTGTGAATGCCATTTTCTCCACCCAATCTGCAAACACTGGCTCAAGTTTTGCATGCCAAGCTTTAGAAAACGGCACTCGCTTATAAAGAGGAACCATCACACCCGGCGTCATGGCAAGCTGATCAATGTGGAACTTCCTCTTGATAAAGCTCCGCGCAACCTCTGACACGCTAGAGCGTATCTCGAAGGCATCCTGGCGCCCGAATTGAGTTAACCGCTGAAGGGTTTCTTTCGCATTTGGTGCACGCGTGGAACCCTGAAGAAATCTATACGTCGATAGGAAATCATTATCGTCTACTTCTGGAAGAGTGATAGAAGCGAACTGGAGACTCAGTTCAGATGCTAGCGCCCGAGTGCAAGCCAAATCTCGCTCCGCGTTACCTTTCCCAGAGAAAGTGAAAAATCGAATCCGATCACGGACTCCCCGCGTAGCCGCTAGTGAAACTCGACTATCTACCCCACCGCTCAGCGCGCATTCTATTGGTTTTCCGTGATCAACGAGGCACTGCACTGAACGACGCAATCCATCGGCCACCTGCTCGACCGCCTCATCCAGTGGCCACTCTCGCCTAGCTTCGCGGGGAAAAATCCTCTCGAGATTGAGGACGCCAGTCTTTCGGTCATAAGACAACCGTTGATTGGGTGACAACATATTCACCCCTTGAACCTCGGTCAAGCCCGGGGGGCAGTGACGAATGCCAATATGATAGAACCGAGTCTTCGCCAAGTTGACTATCAGTTCGCAGTCGGCCAAATCGTACGCTGCTTGTATCATAGCGGCATGTGATGACAGACATAGTTGTCCAGCATTAATATAATAATGGACTGGAAGAGTCGCGCAGGCATCTGCAACCACTTGAACGTCGCCACTAGCCTTGGCGCATATCACGACAAATCTGCCACTAAGCTGATCCAGGTAATCAAGAAATTTTATGTCGTTGACACACCAAGCGTCAGCGAGACATCTGGTTGTTTCATTCGCTATCGTACCATCGAATGGATTGAAACAATGGCCGAGAACCACCAGCGTATCTTGATTGATTTCCAGGCAGTGAAAGTCATCGAAACTGTGGCACAGAGCGAAATTACCCAACTTCAACCGGGACGGGAAATTTTGTAATACGTCATGATTGAACGTCCCGTCGTCGACGAAAAGGTAGGCATTACGTGGCAATGCTTTTTGCATTCCAATGCCAGTGAAATAATGGGCCTTGTTTGACATCCTGTCTCCACTAATGAGTTCGAACAATGGCTGTCTTAATACCCTAATTGCACATCCACACGGTTGCTGACAGGCTGTTGTGACGACAGCTCGCCACAGCAACGGATGAAGACATGCAAGGCACGCTCAAGATAGTGCGGCGTTGTACCCGATACGTGCGGCGTGATCAGCACATCCTCTCGCTTCCACAGTGGTGACTGCGGGGGAAGCGGCTGCTGCTCGAACACATCCAGGGCCGCTCCCTTGAGTAGCCCGGCTTCCAGCGCCTTGAGCACCGCCTCTCCTTTCACCACTCCGCCGCGAGAAATATCAATCAGCACTGCACCGGGCTTGAGCTGGCTCAGCAGCGCGTCGTCAACCAGGCCTCGGGTGACGTCAGTCAGTGGCAGGCAGCAGACCAGAAAATCCGTGCGAGCCAGCTCGCTTTGGATTTCGTAGAGGGGCACCACACGGTCAACCTGCTCTACCGACCTCAAGTTTCGCAGGGTACCCGCCACCTCCATGTCGAAGGCCTTGGCACGCTGCGCCAGGCTTTGACCGATATGCCCCAAGCCGAGCACGGTCAGTTGCTTGCCAGTGAGTTCGTCCAGCCAAGCGCGCTGCCATTCA
>CAZWVJ010000122.1:0-1857 GCA_964636865.1 uncultured Syntrophomonadaceae bacterium | reverse complement strand
ATCATAAAACCAGAAGCTACGTAAACCACAAGGAGGAGATACGCCGCAAGGCCTGTTCCCAAGTCATGCGCATGACCCATCTGTTCCGCAAAATGTACCGATACAAACATGAATGCCAGCAAGTTTCCAAACACGTGGACTTTCAGGAGAGTGTCACGATTAACTGCAGTATAGCGCTTCATATAGGCGAATATCACAATGAAAATGAGGAGGTACGTTCCTCCAATGATGGAAAGCCAGTGATCCGAGGAAAAGGGTCCAATTGAAAAGTAAATATCCCATAACCTCATATAAGTGCCAACCGCTACGAAGATGCTGATCGCCAGGAGCCCAATTGCAAGTCTGAATTGGTTTTTCAAGACTGTTCATCCTCCTTAAATAAAATATCGTTATCTTTTTTAATCTTGGTTCTTCACAATTTCTTCTTTAAAAGTTTTTCAATAATGGACCGCAACGTCTTGAGGTGCGGCTAGAGTACTACCCGCCTCAACAGTTGAGCGTTAATGGCCACGATTACCGTGCTCGCCGACATGAGTATAGCACCCACGGCAGGCGTAAGAAGGATGCCCCATCCAACAAGTACACCTGCAGCCAGGGGAATAGCAACGATGTTGTAGCCTGCCGCCCACCACAAATTCTGCACCATCTTTCCATAAGTAGCGCGGGAAAGGGTGATAATCCGGGGGATATCTCGGGGATCGGATCTCACCAGCACGATGTGCCCGGCTTCCACGGCCACGTCTGTCCCCGCACCGATAGCAATCCCGATGTCAGCGGTGGCCACGCACACCTCCACTTTTAAACAAGGTCTTTCTTTTTCGCTTCATACTCTTCTTTATCTATCTCACCCTGGGCATACCTTCTTTTAAGTATATCCATAGGCGAGTCCATCTTTTGGTCAGTACTACCCGATTCCCCCGGTCTGTGGAGGGCCGCTACTACCGCCCAGACAATAAGCCCGAGAACAACTACCCACAAGATAGGCATAAGGGACATTGTACCAAATCCCCCCATCACACCGCGGCCCATCATGCCGAAGCTGTCCCTTCCCCATCCCCAGAAAGATCCTACGACGACAGACAAAATAATAAGAACAGCCACAAGGATGCCGCCGATTTTTAACGCTGTTTTTTGATTTTGATTCATTTTGCTTACTCCTCCCTCCTATATATGGTCACACTACACCTGGATTCCGAAGATGGAAACGAGATAGACCTTTGCCGTAGTGTTACTAATTCCAGGTCGATAAAGGCCCGAAATTAGCTTACATGCACGTCCAAAGCTTGAGTATTACTATTAATAACCGGACCTCTATTGGTATCCAATGTCCTCATGCCAAGGATAACTGCACAGCTCAGGTACTTAACTCAAATTGATTTTATATTAATAAATTTTTAGAAAGATATTAGCAATGCTCTCATTTTTCTGTTATTTTTTCGTTTCGACACAAAATATGTGAAATAATGGCTTAACCCCTTAATAGAGGACCGTTATCGGTTCGTATAACCGATTTGCTTGCCTGATTGCTAATAAGCCCTCTTCTAATCAAGGCATTTTTAAGAACTCTTCTAGCATCTTTAGCGGTGGCCTTAAAATATCGAGTTACTTGCAGAGGCGATAGACTTTTTTGCAATTAATAATGACCCCGTAAACTTTTTGCAGCGAGGTGGTTAGTTTACCGTAATCATAGGGGTAACCGACACCACAAACTAGTTCTAATAATAATTCTTACTTTAGCAGATGGTGGTTGAGTTGTTCCAAATGGATGCTCTATAATACGGTCCCGGATTTTAATCAACTCCTCACCCGGGTAGAATTTCAGCAATACTTCGTTGCCTACAAAAGCATTAACTTGTA
>CAZWVJ010000120.1:0-1927 GCA_964636865.1 uncultured Syntrophomonadaceae bacterium | reverse complement strand
GCGATCCAATTTGATCTTTAAAATATAGTTTTGACGGATTAAAATTACCTTAAAGAGATTAAATAATTTCCTGACGGACTTACAAATTAAAAAGTATGGAGGTTTTTTTATATCACCCTGTGTACAAGTTAAATAACCCGGGGTTATAATCAGCTATTAATATCATATTCCAACTTGCACAGTGAATTTATAATGGAGGTCATGTAAATGCTTTCTGAACAAGAATATAAGAAATTGACTGATCCCGAATCGATAGCGATGGTAGGTGTAACCACACGCCAGGGCAAAGGAAGTAACAATCCTTTAGAAGTTTTGCTCGAATGGGGGTACCAGGGAAAGATTTACCCGATCAATCCCAAGGGAGGTACTATACTGGGCCACCGCGCCTATACCTCCCTGATGGATGTGCCCGAGGTGCCTGACTTGGCAGTGATTTGTGCACCCCGAGATGCAGTTCCGGAGCTTTTTGAACAATGCGGCAAAAAAAATGTTCAAGTCGTGATTATTATCGCCCAGGGATTTCTGGACGGCGATGAAACGGGTAGGTTAATGCAGGAAGAGCTCTTCCAGACTGCAGAAAAATACGGTATGCGGGTTTTAGGGCCTAACACGCTGGGTGTAACCAATAACTTTAATGGTTTTTGTACCTCCTTTATTAGGTTTATGAACCGCACTGCAGAAACGGGTATTCTTTGCCAATCGGGGCTTTTTGTAAATGGAGCAGTAGAGATTAACAACGGCATTGGCGTTTTAATTGATACCGGCAATACAACTGATATTGAATTCTCCGACGTGTTGGGACACCTTGCCCGGGATTCCCGTCTTAAAGTAATTAGCATGCACATGGAAAGCCTGCGAAACGGTCAGAAATTTATACAGGCAGCCAGGGATGCCGTAAAGCTCAAACCGGTTATTATTTATAAGACAGGAACCAGTCCCTATGGTTCAAGAGTCGCCAGTTCTCATACCGGTAACCTATCCGGTGAAGACAGGGTCTTTGAAGCTGCTTTCCAGCAGTGTGGACTTTTCCGCGTTAAAGACGTGGAGGAGATGTATGACCTTAACAAGATTTTTTGCACTTTTGATGGAATTAAAGGAAACAAGGTCGGAGTAATCTCCATCTCCGGAGCAGGTGCTGTTATTGCTGTAGATGCATGCGCCAAGTATGGCCTGGAGGTTGCACCTGTAAGTGAAGATATGCTGGACCAGTTAAGTGAAATGTTCCCCGAGTGGGCACGATGCAGCAACCCCATGGATATATGGCCGGCTGCTATAGTCCACGGGTATAAAAATGTCTTCCGCCGCATCATGGAAGCTTTTATGGAAGATCCACAGATAGATTCGGTAATCTGTGTCACCGGTGCATTCATTGATGAAGAAGGGGACTTCCTGGATATTACCGGAGATATCAGAGAAATTGCCGCTAAAAATCCGGGTAAACCGGTGGCTGCCTATACATATGGTCCACGTTCACAGGATTATGCCAGTAAATTAGAAAAAGACCAAAATGTTGTATATTTCAACTCAGTTGAAAGGGCTGCCCGGGCAATTTCAGCCCTTTATAAATATTACCAGGAGATAAAGAAAAAGGAGCATCTCCCGGTGTCTCTTCCCGTTAATGCCGGTCAAACCGAGGTGGAAAAAATTATCGCCACTAAAAACGAGGGGGAACTGTCTCAGGAGGATGCTTTTAAAATCCTGGAAGCCTACGGGTTCGCTGCAGCCCGCTGGGAAACTGCAGGGAACATTGATGAAGCAATTTCGCTCGCAGAAAATATTGGCTATCCCATTTCTATGAAGATATTGAGCCCTGACATTACACACAAATCGGATGTCGGGGGTGTGAGGGTAAATATCGTAAATGCTCATGAACTTCAAAAGGAGTTTACGGATATGTACCAGGAGATAAAGTGCAAGAAGCCCCAGG
>CAZWVJ010000118.1:0-2041 GCA_964636865.1 uncultured Syntrophomonadaceae bacterium | reverse complement strand
TGCTGGTTATTTTAGTAATTATAACCGCTGCAGGCGCCTTTGGCATTGTATATTCTTACATTCAAGATGCTCCTGAATTTAATCCGGAAAACCTGCGTCCTGCAACAACATCTTATGTCTTTGACCGAAATGAAGTGGAACTGGCAAGCTTATATGGAGAAGAAAATCGTATTAAAATTTCGTTTGAAGATATACCTGACCATGTCGTAAATGCCTTTATCGCCATAGAAGATGAACGGTTCTATGATCACTCCGGTGTGGACTTAAATGCCATTGGCAGGGCTTTTATTAGTAATTTCAGACGGGAAGATTGGACGGATCAGGGTGGAAGCACAATTACTCAACAGTTAATTAAAAATACCTTTTTGAGCCCGGAAAAAACATTGCGCAGAAAAGTCCAGGAAGCCTGGCTTTCCTTAAAGATGGAAAGGCAGTATTCAAAAAACGAGATCTTGGAAATGTACTTAAACCATATCTATTTTGCCCACGGGGCATATGGAGTAGAAGCAGCCGCTAATGTTTATTTTGAGAAGAGCGTGGAGGATTTAACTATTTCCGAGGCAGCCATGTTAGCAGGTATACCTCGCTCACCGGATTATTACTCTCCGTACAATAACATGGAAACTGCCAGGCAGAGGCAATCTCTTGTCTTAAACAAAATGCATGAGCTTGACTTTATCAGTAGCTCTGAACTGCAAGAAGCTAAAAACAAGGAAATTAACTTAAGTGAACCTCCTTCTAGGGAATATCCATATCCTTATTTTGTTGATTACGTTCTGCATCATGAGCTTATAGATATTTTAACATCAATGTCCGAGTACGATAACCGTGAAGAAGCCTACCAAGCTATTTACAATGAAGGATTACGTATCTACACAACCCTTGATACTGAAGCTCAACAAACAGCCGAAGACATATTAAACGATGAAAGCCTTTATCCCCAGCAAACTGTTCGGGTTGACATGGATAAAATGAAAAGTTTGTTAGCAGATGGTGACTATTCAGGTTATCCCGAAGAGGCGATCGTAGAAAATGGTATTCCCCAACCTCAATCGGCTGCTGTGGTAGCCCACCCGGTAACTGGACAAGTATTGGCGCTCGTAGGCGGAAGAGAATATAGCGAACATAATCAGGATTTACGTTATATAAACCGACGCCAGCCAGGATCAGCAGCTAAGCCTATTTTTACTTATGCACCTGCCATGGAAGAACATTCTCTTACGCCGGGGTCTACTATAGATGATTCCCCCTTTGAAAAGGATGACTGGGAACCTCAAAATTTTGACAGGCATTTCCGGGGAACGGTAACCGCAAGAGAAGCCCTTGTAGATTCAATAAACATCCCTGCCATAAGAACCCTTGAAAAAATTACACCCGAACGCGGCCTGGAATATGCTGAAAGAATGGGAATCTCAACAATTCACGACAATGATTACTATTTGTCAGCAGCCCTCGGGGGAATGACCCACGGTGTCACCGCTTTTGACATGGCTCAGGCTTACAGCGTTTTGGCCAACCAGGGTAAAAAAACAAACCTTCACACAATCAAGAGAATTGAAAATGCCTCCGGTGATATCATTTATGAATATTATAATAACCCTGAAGAGGTAATATCCTCCCAGACGGCATACCTGTTGACCGATATGTTAAAGGATGCTGCGCAGAGGGGTACAGCTGCCCATTTAAACGTTGGGCGCCCGATAGCGGCAAAAACCGGTACTACCAGCGATAATCGTGATGCGTACCTGGTATCATATACCCCGGAGCTGGTGGTATCTTTCTGGATGGGCCACGATATACAAAAACTCGGAAGAATCCACGGAGGAAGCAGTTCCACGATTAGTTTTATGAACCAGCTTATCACTCAATTAAAAGACGATGAATCCGGGGCTGATTTTGAAAAACCCTCAGGTATCAGCGAACCGATCAGTATCTGCAGCGAATCCGGTTTAAGACCGAGCGGGGACTGTCCTTCTGGTACCATTACTAAAGAAATTTTCCCAGAGCACCTCCTACCACAACAAACTTGCAGCATGCATTT
>CAZWVJ010000117.1:0-2045 GCA_964636865.1 uncultured Syntrophomonadaceae bacterium | reverse complement strand
TGCTGCGTCCTTCCCGGTTTGAGAAAATACCGATGTTTTTTCGTTCACCGGTGCTTAAAGCTTTGCGGTAGTGCCGGTCGTTGGTCATGGCATCATAAGCATCCACAATGAAGAGTATCCGGATTCCAGGGGGATGATCTTACTCTCTATCCCCAGGGGTGATACCCTTTACCGTTCCAACGCTCGGGGTGCCGCAGTATCAAATCCAAAATACCCTCGCTGGCTCAAAAATATTAGTAAATTGCCTTTAGAAGTTGGTAATAAGATTGGCTGACACCTGAAGGAGGATTTTCAAGCTTGGACGGTTTTGGAAAAGTAGCGGAAATTATCGAAAGGGTAACGGGAGCCGCAGGGGAGATTCAGCTTCAGCGGCGGGGGGAAGACTACGAGATAATCTACAATGGAATTTTCCTGATGGCAACCTATAATGGCGCTTCAGAAATGAAAGCAGTTAAAGAAGCCCTGGAGGGCTTTTCTTCCCGTTATTATCATTCCTTGAGGGTCCTTATGGGTGGTCTGGGCATGGGTTTTAGTCTTAAGGAGGCCCTGCGATTTCATCGGGTGGAAAAAGTTACCGTGGCGGAAATAGAACAGGCGGTAATACGCTGGAACTATCGGTGGTTAAATCCTTTTAACAAAAGTGCTCTTTATGATTCTCGTACCGCCGTTCTCAACGCTGATTTTTATGAAGTCCTGAATCGGGAAGCCTGGCTTATAAATGAAGGTTTATCATCTCCTTATCACCTGGTTCTGGTGGATACTGATAACGGTAGCAACTGGCTCAGTTTACCTTCTAACCGGATTTTTTACAGCAAAAAAGGATTAAGTTTGATAAAAAAATGCCTGGTTTCTGAAGGTATAGGCTGTTTCTGGTGTCCTCAAAGAGAGACAGACCTGGAAGCAGTACTTGAAAACATATTTGACTCGGTATCCTTCAGGAAGGTAAAGGAGAGCACCGGCAGGGAAGGTTGCTATTATCTGGCAAAGCGGCCTCTATTCAAGTAAACCATTAGGCCACCTGGATAACAGGATCCTTCCCAATGCTCCTGGTGGCATGTATTTCTTATGCTATATAAGCAAATCCATAAGTATCTTAGTTAACTTGTCTCACCAAAATTCCAAGGCTTTTTGCACAAACCACCATTTTGATCACTACCTTAAGCCCTGCATCCATTTTACGGGTAACCTTAACCGTAGTTACTTTGCAAACCTTGCTTACTTAAAAGAGAGGAAATATTCTTTTATACCTTCTTTCATCATCCAAGCAAACTCCTTTTGCCCACGTGGATGAAGAATATGCCAGTTGTCTTCGGGATGCTTCATATATCCAGCTTCAACTAAAACACAAGGAAATTGAGTGTACCTGGTTACAGCAATGTTTCTTTCCCATGTGTACATGGCGGGCAGATTCATTCCTTCAGCCATCTTGTCCAGCATAATCTCCGCGAGTTTCTCGTTATGTTCGTAATTGTACAGGGTCATTATTCCATGTTCATCTACAGCCTCGGCACCTTGTGGGTGAGCATTGGCGTGTACACTTATAAAAAGATCGGTTTCTTTTAGATATTTTTCTTGAGGCCTGTTGTAAAGGTTTACAATTTTATCTTCTGTGCGGGTCATAATTACATTTGCACCTTCTTCTATTAACATATTCCTTAAGTGGAAGCTCATCTCCAGGACTACATCTTTTTCATGAAGATCACCGGGACCGATTGCCCCCGTATCCTCACCTCCATGGCCCGGATCAACAACTATAGTGGTTCCTTCAAGTGGTTTTTCCTCATTTATTTTTGGAGGCTTGTCAAGATCAAGCACCAGATTGGTGCCTTCCCAATAGGAGCTATAACCGGTAAATATTTCCTCAAGCTCTAGTGTTAATACAAGGTTTTGATCCCCCGCCATAGGCTTCAAAGTCAAATTATCTACCGCTTGGGGCAATTCTGGTATTGATAAATCCTCCTCTTCTTCTATACCGTACAGTTTGATGTCAAGCTGATTTCTGTCGCTATCGATAAGGAAAGGGAACCGTTCAGAAGCGTTCAGTT
>CAZWVJ010000116.1:0-2079 GCA_964636865.1 uncultured Syntrophomonadaceae bacterium | reverse complement strand
CCATGTAATCATTCCCCTTTCTCTTTTAAAATGAGCTTTCAGAAATATCCACTATATCAGTACCGCTGTTCATTATCCCTTTGCTGATTGCTTCAACTTTTGGCAAAACTTTATCAATAAAGAAAGAAGCCGAGTGGATTTTCCCTGCATAAAAAGCAGCATCATCCGATTCCTCAATCAATTTATCCCGGGAACCTTCATCGTATCCTTTTTCTTTCAGCAGATCAGCAAACTTTTCTTCGGCAAGCAGTAACTGCTCTGCATGCAAATAGCCAACAATTGCATGGCCGAATGCTTCCAGATATTCAGTCGCATTAAGAACCGGAAACTGCATATCGCCCGCCAACGCTTTATCCCGGATGCTCGAAGTTAGATTATCAAGGTTTTCAATTGCTTCCCGTGCTTTGTCAATTTTATCTTTGTACTTTGTATCTTTTCTCTCAACTTCTTCAAAAAAGCTTCTGATGGAATTAATGAAATCGTTATAGGGTTTCATCTGCTTTTGGACATTAAGCACTTTTCGCCCAATGAGATCCAGTGCCTGCATCCCGTTCGCTCCTTCATATAGAGAGGCAATTTTAATGTCTCTCATATATTGCTCCACCGGATAATCGCTACAGAAACCATATCCACCATAAACCTGAATGGCATCCCTGGTTACCAAAAAGCCCTGGTCAGAACAGTAAGCTTTAATTACCGGAGTTAACAAACTAAGTTGATCCTCAAGTGCCTCTTTCTCTTCTTCGGTTTCAGCCATCAATGACTTGGTTACTAACATCTGACCCATGTAGATAAGGGCACGCATTCCCTCCACCATGGATTTCATGGATAAAAGCATACGCCTTATATCGGGGTGTTTGATAATTTCCACTCGTGGCGCGTGTACATCTTTCATATTATCAAGCTCAACCCCCTGCACCCTTTCCTTCGCATATTTTAACGCATAAAGATATGCTCCGGAACTCAGTGCCAGGCCCTGGACACCGGTAAGTATCCGTGCTTCATTCATGAGAACAAACATCCCGGGCAGGCCTTTGTTTAATTTGCCGACAAGCTCGCCTACACAGGGGCCGTCAGCTCCGAAAATCAGCTCACAGGTTGCACTGCCGTGCAGGCCCATTTTCTCCTCAACCTTGGGACAGGTAACATTATTGAACTCACCGGGAGAGCCGTCTTCATTTAGACGGTATTTCGGAACGGCAAAAAGTGAAAGGCCGGTCATTCCGGGAGGTGCACCTTCGGTCCGTGAAAGGACCAGGTGGACAATATTATCCACAAAGTCATAGTCACCTTTAGTGATAAAAATCTTATTACCAACAATATTCCAAGTTCCGTCATCATTTTGGGTCGCATTGGTTGTAATATCACCCAAAGCGGTTCCCGCCTGGGGCTCGGTAAGACACATGGTCGTTCCGCATTTCGGAGTAACAATAACAGGCAAATATTTTTTCTTGATTTCTTCGCTACCAACCTGCTCAAATACCTTAAAGGCTCCCATGTGAGATAAATACATTGTGAAAGCCATGCAAGCGGACATTGATATCTCGCCAACAATAACCTCAAAAATAGTGGGTAGGCCTTCTCCGCCATATTCTTCAGGAGTGGATAGCATAGATCCTCCCATCTCTATGGCCTTATCATAAACCGGTTTGTAGCTTGGCGGTATTCTTACCTGCCCATCTACTATATGCACTCCTTCAACATCACCTTTGGCATTTAGTGGTGCTACCTCGTTAACCGCAAAGTCGTATGCCTGTTTTAAAGACATATTTAACTCTTCATAGGTCATATCTTTAAAGATAGGGTGATCAAGATAGTCACCTAATTTATTCTGCTCCCATAAAACAAAATTTATATCACGAAGATCTACATGAGTTTTTGCCATTTAATTTTTCCTCCCGGTAAATAGTTTTTTTATAAAGATTTTGTTTACTTTGTCTTATGCCTTAATAAAATTGATCAATCCTTTAATCATCCTCTATCAATAATTACCACCGCTTTCCTCTGCATTTTATTATTATATATTCTCAATTATTGTTGCCGCACCCTGACCGTCTCCTATACACATAGTAGCTAATC
>CAZWVJ010000115.1:0-2137 GCA_964636865.1 uncultured Syntrophomonadaceae bacterium | reverse complement strand
ACAAGTAAATAATATGCTATCAATATGACGGTGCCTATAAGGTCACTATTCATTTTAGTCTCCTCTAAAAAAAAGAAAATTGCTTTTATAGTTTCAAATAATATCACATTATAGGCAGTACAGCAACATTGACAACAGAAATGGTGAAGTGGGTTATATTTCTGCCATTATGATATAATTGATACAAAAATGTTTTTAATTTTTAACCGCACACACCATAATTGCGGAAATAAACAAATGGAGATATCTATGATGAAAACTGAAATTATAATTGTTGGTGCAGGGCATGGCGGGTTGGTGGCTGCTACTAAACTTGCCCGCAGCGGTTTTCAGGTTGCCGTGTTTGAAAAAAGTGAACGCAACAAATTATCCTGGAACTGGAAAGATTGTTTGGATTTAGAAGTATTTGAAAGGCTTAACCTTCCCGGGCCGGAACCTTTTGAGTATGAAACCCCGGCGAATTTCCGTTTTTTTTCTCCCAATGAAAAAAATTATATTGACACCGACGTTCCTCCTGAAGAACGGGAAAAGTCCATGGAAAGAAGGTTGCTGATTGAGAAATTACTTATGCATGCGCTTGATGCAGGGGTAGATGTTTATTTTAACCGGGAAGTTTCCGGTCCACTTTTGGAAGATAATAAAATATGTGGCATTAAGGTTGGTGAGGAGCATCATTATGCAGATTTAATCATCGATTCCGCCGGTTTCAATTCTCCAATTAGGCCGAACCTGCCCTCTGAATATGAAATAACCTCTAACCTGGCAGATGGGGATTATATTTATGCCTACCGGGGATATTTTTATAAAAAACAGAATAAGCGTTTTTGGGATATCATTATCGGTTATAAGAATAAGCGCGGTATCTCATGGCTAAATAGTTCTTCGAAAGATGAGACAGACATTTTAATTGGTTCTGTCCATCCGTTTGAAGAAGGGGAAATCGAAGCATTAATTCACGATTTGAGAATAAAATACCCGGTGGTGGGCACGGAACTTTTGCGCGGCGGTCAGGTGGAATTGATTCCTATCCGAAGGCCTTTAGAAAAATTTGTGGGAGATAATTATGCGGCAGTGGGTGATGTTGCATGCATGACCAACCCTATCAATGGCTCCGGGATTACCAGAAGCATGATTGCCGGAGATATACTTGCCCATAATGTAATAAAAGCCCGTAAAAATGCTCATAATACTTATACCACAAATATTTTATGGCCATATCAAGTGGAGTATTTTCGGGAAATAGGGGCAAAACAAGGGTACATAGAAGTGATTAAAAATTTCTTAATTTCCGTAGATGATTTTAGCAAAATCGATTTTTTATTTAAAAATAAGCTTATGGCCCCTGATGATATAATTAAAAACTTGATGGGCAATGAATTAAATCTTGGAGTCGGTGAGATGCTTTGGCGTGGGTTTCGAGGAATGAAAAGAGGAGACATTTTAATAGAATTAGCTCATACAATAAATACAGCCGACAGGGTAAAAAAACATTATTTAAATATTCCTCATTATTATGATCGCCATAAATTCTTAAAGTGGAAAAAGCAATTAGAAAGATATGTGGATACAAAAAAGAATTAAATATTTTTCAAAAGTTAAGGCATAAAAATGTAATCTAAGACATACTATTTACTTAAATTATAAGGGGAGCATTATTTGCAAGCTAACCGGATAAAACTTCTTTTCTAGTTTACTGCGGCCCGAAGGATGTTTGCTGCTATGGGCGCGGCAACCCTCAAGCCGGAGCCGCTGTTTTCCACTATTACCATAAAAGCAAGTGGATAATCTTCCCGGTCAAGATATCCCGCAAACCAGGCATGGGGAAGTTTGCCCTCGCCTACCTCTGCGGTGCCGGTTTTGGCGCAAAGTTCAAGCCCTTTGAAATTCCACTCTCCATAAATACTTGTGACATTATTTCTCATCATCCTCCCGAGCTTTTCGGCTGTTTTCGGAGGTATTATGCGTTCTTTTTTAATCAGAGGCCTAATAAGAGATGCAAAAGAACCTTCGTCAGAGAGTAAACTGGGTGATACTCTAACACCTCCATTTGCGATAGCTCCCATGAAGGCCATAAAATTTAGCGGATTTGCCGTGTTGGTATATTGCCCAATGCCGGCCCAGGCCAAGTTTGCGCCTT
>CAZWVJ010000114.1:0-2215 GCA_964636865.1 uncultured Syntrophomonadaceae bacterium | reverse complement strand
CCTGGGCGGAGAAAGTAAAAGGCACCGATCTGGTCTGGATGCACGTTATGCCATCTGTTAAGGCAGCATTACGATGCAAAAAAGCCGGAGTAGATGTGATTGTGGCTTCCGGGCATGAAGGTGGTTTTCATACTGCTTGGGAACCGGTTCATTCAATGACTTTGCTTCCTGCTGTGGTAGACGCAGTGGCTGATGAGAATACTATGGTTGTTGGCACCGGTGGATTCTGTGATGGGAAAACCCTGGCTGCTGCTTTAGCTCTTGGTGCTGAAGGAGCGCAGATGGGCACGCGTTTTTTGGCAACGGAGGAGAGTGATTTCCATCAGATCTGGAAAGAAGGGGTAGTCGAAGCCGGAGACAGGGGGACTTTAATCGCCCGCGGTTTTGTAGGTCCCGCTCGCTGGATTAAAAATCCCCGTAGCGAAGAGCATGCCAGAAATACTGTTGCCAAATCACCCGGTGTATATTTGGGTGTTCCTGATGACTTCTCGAGCATGGATATGTCGCTAATTGACTATGAGGTAGAATCAGTTAATGCCGTTTATCATAATGATAAAGAAAAAGCAATGTTTGCTGCCGGTGAATCGTCACAGAGGATTAATGATTTGCCTAAAGTTAAGGACATGGTGCAGGATATTGTACAGGAAACTGAGGATATTTTAAAAAGTCTTCCGCAAAAATTCTTGGCTTAGCTAGCTGTGATTTAGAATAACTGCCCTGAAAAAAGTAAGGGCAGTTATTCTCAAAAAGTAACCTGCTACCTTAAAACCGGGCTTAAACGGGATCATTGCATTTTTTTTGGTAATTATAATTTTTGGTTGTTTCGGAGGTTTAGGGTGAGAGTTAAAGTCTATGCTCCTCCATTTGCTAAAAGAGAAAAAATAGATGAAAATAATTATCTCGAATTGCAGGAAGGTGCTACTTTAAAGGAAGTATTTAATCTTTTGGAGATACCACTTCCAATAGGAGCAGTTTTTTTATGCAGGGTTAATTATGAAAAAGCCGATCTTGGGATGACTTTGCAGGAAGGTGATGTAATAAGCTTTTATTTTCATCTTGCAGGCGGATAATTTGTTACGCAAATAATTTTATAAAGTAGAAAAAAGGAGCATTTAAATGAAAGGATATTGTGGAAAAATTCTTTTTGTAGATCTTTCGGAAGGTACTATTGAAGAAAGGGATATTCCAGACGAAATATATGAAAAATACTTGTCCGGTTCCGGTTTGGGTGCATACATATTATATAATAATATTCCCCAAAATGCCGATCCTTTAGGTCCTGATAACATATTAGGTTTTGTCAGCGGTTTACTAACAGGGACTGGAAGCATAATTACCGGAAGATGGCTTGCAGTTTGCAAGTCTCCGCTTACAGGTGGTTGGGGTGATGCCAACTGTGGAGGTAATTTTGCTCCGGCATTAAAAAGGTGCGGTTATGACGGCATCTTTTTTCAGGGAATATCTCAGAACCCTGTCTATCTGAAAATTGATGATAACGGCGCAACTCTGAAAGATGCAAGCCATGTATGGGGAAAGGACGCTGTTACTGCAGAAGATATTCTGGAAAAAGAAAACAGGGGCAAAAGGAAACCTTCTATAGCTGTTATCGGTGAAGCTGGTGAAAAGCTTTCCCTTATATCGGGAATATGTAATGACCGGGGACGTATTGCCGCCAGATCGGGATGCGGTGCAGCGATGGGCTCAAAGAAACTGAAAGCAGTTGTTCTTGACGGATCTAAGAAAATTAGCTGTCATAACCCCGAAGCAGTAAAGTCAATTAGCCGGGAACTGACTGATAAAATAAACAAAAACGAACTTCCGAAGATTGTAAAGGGCTTTATGATGCCTGTGGTGGGAAAGATACTTAACGGTAAGAATGTAACTTCAATGGACGGTATGATGCAGGCCCCGATGTTCAAAAAGTGGGGAACTATTACTATTAACCAGATGGCTGTAGTTACCGGAGACTCACCGGTAAAAAACTGGGCCGGTTCTGTTAATGATTATAACATTTTATCTCATAAAAATTTAAATCCTGACCATATAATAAAACACCAAACCAAGAAATACAGTTGCTATTCATGCGTAATAGCTTGCGGTGGTATTTGCAGCATAGATAAAATTACCGGTGGAAAGTATAGCCATACCCATAAACCGGAATACGAAACCTGCTCTTCTTTTGGCCCATTATTATTAAATAAAGATCTAAATTCCA
>CAZWVJ010000113.1:0-2216 GCA_964636865.1 uncultured Syntrophomonadaceae bacterium | reverse complement strand
CAGGAGGGTTTCGTAACTATAGAAACAGAAGATGGCGAACAAGTAGATATTCAAAAAGGAGATCTGGTTACTTTCCCTAAAGGGATGAAATGCACCTGGCATGTCAAAGAAAAAGTGCGGAAAGTATATACTTTCCAATAAACATTCCCGTAAAAAAAGCAATTAACGCTGATGCCTTATTTAGTCATCTCATCGTTCATCTCCCACCTATGCTTCCTTTAGAGGTGGGAGAATTTTTGCCTTAATTTGAGTTAAATAAATAAATTGTAAGGGCCGGGAAAAAATATTTAAGAAATTATTGAATAAGAAGTTAGCTGATTTACTTTACTCTGCTGATCTTTAATGCTTAGTTGTTTAATAATGGCTGGTGTTGTACACTGGCATTATGAGTCAGAAATTTTTACCCGTTTCCAAAAAAGATTTAGAAAATCGAGGGTGGAGCCGGCCTGATTTTATTATAATCAGCGGTGATGCCTATGTTGATCATCCTTCTTTTGGAGTTGCCATTGTGAGCCGTTTGTTGGAGGCACACGGCTTTCGAGTGGGCATTATTGCCCAGCCGGATTGGCGAAATACTGATGATTTCAAAAAATTGGGCCGGCCGGCGCTGGCCTTTTTAGTTACCGGCGGCAACATCGATTCCATGGTCAACCATTACACAGCAGCCCGGAAGCGTAGGAAAAAAGACGCTTATTCACCGGCAGGAAAAGCAGGATTCCGTCCCGACCGGGCCGGCATAGTTTATGCCCAGAAAGCCAAAGAAGCCTATAGTAAAGTTCCCGTAATTTTGGGTGGTCTTGAAGCCAGTTTGCGCAGATTGGCCCATTATGATTATTGGGATGATCGCCTGCGCCGTTCTCTTCTACTGGATGCCAGAGCTGATTTGTTGATTTATGGAATGGCGGAAAGGCAAATTGTGGAAGTGGCCGAAGCACTTAAAAACGGGATTAACATCAAACATATTACTTTTATCCGGGGCACTGTGTATAAGGCTCAGCAAATAGACCCGGACGCCCTGGGTGAAGCTGAAATGTTACCTTCTTATGACGAACTGCTTTCTTCCAAGGAGCGTTTTGCCGCCAGTTTTATGCAGAAATATAGAAACACCGATGCAGTTAATGCCGTAACTCTGGTAGAGCCTTACCGGCATGCTTATGTGGTGCAAAATCCTCCGGCGGTGCCACTATCCACTGAGGAGTTAGACAGCGTCTACCGGTTGCCTTTTACCAAAACATACCATCCCATGTATGAACAAAAAGGCGGGGTGCCTGCCATATCGGAGGTTAAGCACAGCCTGGTAAGCAGCCGGGGGTGCTTCGGTGGTTGCCATTTTTGTGCCCTGCACTTTCACCAGGGGAGAGTAGTGCAATCAAGAAGTATTCCGGCCATTGTAGAGGAAGCTGAAAAACTGGTGGAATCTCCCGATTTTAAGGGATATATCCACGATGTTGGCGGCCCCACGGCCAACTTCAGGCATCGTTCTTGCCGGCGGCAGGTGGACAAAGGTGTATGCCCCCATCGAAAATGCCTGGCGCCTAAACCCTGTCCAAATCTGGAGGTAGATCATACCGAATACCTCCAACTTTTGAGAAAGCTGCGTAACTTGCCGGGAGTTAAGAAAGTATTTATTCGTTCCGGAATTAGGTATGATTACTTAATTTATGATGAAAACCGACAGTTTTTTGAGGAACTATGCAAATATCACATCAGCGGACAGCTCAAAGTAGCTCCGGAACATGTAGTGCCCGAAGTCTTAGAAAAAATGGGGCAACCGGGACCGGAGGTATACGCTCGGTTTACCCGCGAGTTTACTGCCATAAACAATAAGCACGGGTTGAATCAGTATCTGGTACCTTACCTGATTTCCGGTCACCCCGGTTCTGACTTACAAGCAGCCATCCAGTTGGCCGAACATTTAAGGGATATTGGGCATACTCCGAAGCAAGTGCAGGATTTTTATCCCACTCCCGGAACCATGTCCACCTGCATGTATTATACGGGGCTGGATCCACGGAATATGGAGCCGGTTTACGTCCCCCGTACTCAACATGAAAAAGCTATGCAAAGAGCATTGCTCCAATATAAAAACCCCAAAAATCGGCACCTGGTTTTGGAAGCTCTGAAAAAAGCTGGCCGCGAGGACCTAATAGGGCGGGGGGAAAAATGCCTGATCAAGCATTAATAGCGAAATTCGAAAAATAAAATAGATAAGAATT
>CAZWVJ010000112.1:0-2224 GCA_964636865.1 uncultured Syntrophomonadaceae bacterium | reverse complement strand
AAGTATCAAATCCAGTTCGGCCGTGATAGGCTCCCATACCACTTTCCCCAACTCCACCAAAAGGCAGGTAAGGTGATAAAAGGTGCATGAGCACATTGTTAACGCATCCACCGCCGAAGGGAACTTCGCGCCAGATACGCTTTTGATTTTCCGTATTGTTAGTAAATAAATAGAGGGCAAGGGGTTTAGTAAAATTTTTAACCCCCGCTACCACCTCGTCTAAATTGTCAAACTCCAAAACAGGCAATATAGGCCCAAATATCTCATCTTCCATCACCGGATCATCCCAGGTGACTTCATCCAAAATAGTAGGTTGGATATATAAATCCTCCCGCTGGAAATAACCACCGGAAAATATCTTATCTTGCTGCAGCAAACTCGTTAACCGGTTAAAATGCCCAATGTTTATGATCCGGGCATAGTCAGGATTTTCTTGCGGGTTATCACCGTAAAACTTATGTAGGGTCTGCCGTAAAACTTCCATAAATTCCGGCTTAATATTACTATGCACGTACAGATAATCAGGGGCAACGCATGTTTGCCCGGCATTGATAAATTTACCCCAGACAATCTTTGCGGCAGCCAATTTAAGGTTGGCGTCGAGATCCACGATGCAGGGGCTTTTACCACCTAACTCCAGTGTCACCGGAGTTAACTTTTCGGCAGCAGCCTTCATTACTATTTTGCCAACTTTGGTACTGCCGGTAAAAAATATATAATCAAACTTCTCTTTTAAAAGCTGCTGATTAACTTCCAGCCCGCCTTCTATAACATTGATAAACTCTTCATCAAAATAATTATTAATTAACTCTTTAATCACTTTAGAAGTATGCGGGGTATGTTCAGATGGTTTTAATACGGCACAGTTCCCAGCAGCTATTGCCCCAACCAGGGGCGCAAATAAAAGTTGGAAGGGATAGTTCCATGGCCCCATAATCAACACTATCCCGTACGGCTCCGGATAAATGTAACTACTGCCGGGAAGCAGAAATAAAGGCGTTTTTACCTTTGCGGGTTTGGTCCAGGCGGAAAGATTTTTAATGGCATAATCAATTTCTTCCAGCACCAGCATAATTTCTGAAAGAAAAGCTTCAAAAGAAGATTTCCTCATATCTGCAAAAAGAGCAGACAGAATTCTCTCTTCATTTTCTTTAATCGCCCGACGCAAGACCTTCAACTGGCGGCTGCGGAAATCAACCTGCCTGGTCTCGCCACCGGCGAAATACTCTCTTTTCTGTTGTAAAATATGATTAATATATGGCTCATAATTTTCCATCGACTATCTCCAATATCTCCTATTTGCATTTCATTCCTTGCTGTTAAACTAACTTAATAAGAATTGCTTTTTTGACTGGCCAAATACTATCATTAATTTTCAGCAAAGTAAATTAAATAATTAGAAAATATTCCCTGCAAAAAGTTTTTTAAATCATAGCACTATTGTTGAGAAAATGTTGATAAAATGTTTAGTAATTAGCTTTATACTAAAGCAAAAAAAGGAGGCTAAAGGCTAAACCGGCTTGAGACGGTGCCGTGTTTATGAAGCTATTATACCCTTTATCTTTCCCCGATGGTGAATTTTACAGTAAAGCCATGAACCACAAGGTGAATAATTAAGAAAGGGGTGAAAAGTAATGCAAAGTTAAATGTGTCAGCCATCTTAAGGAAATATTCTAATAGAAAGGATGTTGTGAAAAATGGTAAAAGTTTATGCTTTGAGCACATGCCCGTGGTGTAAAAAGACAAAAAAACTTCTGGATGAAAAAGGGATAAATTATGAAGCAGTCGACCTGGATCTGCTGCAGGGCGAAGAGCAAAAAAAAGTACTGGAACAGGTGGACAGGTTGACTTCGAAGCGTTCTTTCCCCCTGCTCGAGGTCGGTGATACAGTTATCCAGGGCTACAAGGAAGAGGAAATCCTGGAGGCTCTGGAAAATGAAAAATAAAATCTACTGCCCCGTTTGCAGGCTCTATTTTGTCTCCAAAGAACCACTTGAGCCAGGCACAGAGCTCATTTGCCTGATCTGTGGAGCCAGGTTAGAGATAACGGAATTGGAACCGCAGGTCTCTGCCCGCAAGGCTTCACAGGAACCGGAAGAGGAAATCTATGAGCGGTTAGAAGCATATGCTCATCTGAAAGGTTATGTTTTTGACGAAAACGAAAAAGATATCATGGCATGATTGCTGGAGAAAAAAAGACGTTTTGGCGATTTTTACTGCCCCT
>CAZWVJ010000111.1:0-2291 GCA_964636865.1 uncultured Syntrophomonadaceae bacterium | reverse complement strand
AGTAAATTTAATGTTAAAAAGTAGAAACAGAGGGCCATTTTGACCTCTAAAAATTTCGGTTGAGTATGGTATCAGGTTTTTCTTTTTGACAAAATATTTTTTTTATACAGGAGGCCCAAAATGGTCGGTACAGTTAAATGGTTTAACCCTGACAAAGGGTTCGGTTTTATTGAGAGAGAAGAAGGTGAAGATGTTTTTGTACATTTTACCGCGATTCAAGAAGAGGGTTTTAAAACCCTGAATGAAGGCCAAAAAGTAGAATTTGAAGTTGTCCAAGGACAAAAAGGGCTTCAAGCATCTAATGTGGTTGCTCTCTAGATAAAACATGGCCAGAAACAAAGGGCACTTCCGTATTTCGGGAGTGCCCTTTACTTATGTACAGCATCTGTCAAAGAAACTGTGCTGTACGCAGGTTTACAGTCTTCGTCCAAGTATAATTATGTCTTCTTTAATCAGGTCGTAGTATTCTCCACTTCGTTTAAATCATCATTGTCCACCCACTTGACCTAATTCAACAACTTGGACAAGAAAATTTACAATCATGAACCTGAAAAAATTAACCTACGTATGATACAAAAAATTATTATAATTTAGAAGGTATTTTTATAACATTTCCAGAAAAAAATAAAAATATCATGAAAGAAGGGATTAAAATGGATGAAGAAACCTCTACGGGCCTTAAGCCCAACATAGCAGGGTTGTTGTGCTACCTGGTTGGCTGGGTAACCGGCATAGTATTCCTGCTCCTGGAGAATGACAACAGGTTTGTGCGGTTCCATGCCATACAGTCCATAGTAGTTTTCGGGGCAGTGACCGTCATATTTATAGTCCTCTCCCTCCTTTCCGCCGTTTTTGGATTGATGGGACCCCTGGGATTTGTGAGCCTCATTTTGGGAGCTATATCCACCATTATCTGGATTTTAGCCCTTATTCTCTGGATAGTACTCATGGTAAAGGCTTACCAGGGCGAATACTATATGCTCCCCGTGGCCGGAGGTATGGCCGAAAAGCACCTGGGATAGAAGGCTTTATTTTTTAACAATTAGTGAACACTTGTTTGCCATATTTGAGGAAAGGAGGTGAGAAGTGTGCTTAGAGTTAACAGCCGGCTGCTGCCGCTGTTGTTGGTCCTGTTCCTCCTAATGGCACCGCTGGGCTGCGGTGCTCCCGCCGAAGAAGACGCAGTAGAAGATACAGACCCCGCAGCGGAAGAAGAACCCGCTACAGATGAAGAAGATGAAGAGGAACGTGCAGAAGAAGCTGAAGAAGACCCTGCCCTGGATATTGACGACTGGCGCAACCCTACAGGTGTCTCCGAAATAGTTGACAACTTTGAGGAAATGGAGTGGACGTGGGCCCACCTGGAAGACGGAGAAGAAGTAGATGCAACTACCGTTACTTACCGCTACGAGGGCAGCGACACCGTGGACGGAAACGACGCGGAACAGCTTTATTTTTCTGTAGACAACGAGGAATTCAAGATCTGGGTGGACGATAACGGCAACCCCCTGCAGGCGGACTTTCAGGGCGAGATGATCCCGGGCGAGTTCGTCGACCAGGCCATGGATGCTGTATTATCCGCCATATTCTCGCCGTTTTGGACATTCGAGGAATTCGGTGCTCGCGAGGCACTGCTGCATGAAGCTGCCGGGGTGGAGTATAGCGTGACCTCTACCGATACCGAGCAGGTAGGTGAAACCACCGCAGAAGTAACCCGTATGGAAGTAGAAGTTGGTCCTCCCGCCGCGCCCGAGGGTTATGAAGGAACAGCCACATGGGCCGTGGGCGACTTTGGCGAGTTCCAGATGCTCATAGAATGGGACTGGACTGAAACGGCAGGGGAAGATTTGAACGTAACATACAGCCTGGACAGGATAGTGCCCAGATAAAGCGTCTCTCTTTACTAATATGACGGAGACCCCGGTGGAAACATGTATGTGCGCATATGGACCGCGGAAGAAGGGGAAAATGCGCAAAAGGTAGAAATCAGGTTCCTCTAATAGTCGTATGAACTCGGCAATAATAAAGAGGAACACTGAGTAAACAAAATTCTCCTAAATGATGGCAACCTGTACCTTCAAGGTTACCAGTAAATGAAATGCTGCATAGAAGCCTTAATGTAGCAGCAGCTGCTAAATTTTTAAATAAGTTTTATCAGAGAATCTTATTAATAAGCGGTGACTGGAATATTTGTTAATTTATCGCTTATAAACACTTACCATTATAGTTTTGTTTCTTTTTTATTATAAGATAAATAATTCAGAATATCAATATATTTTAGATTTGCTTAA
>CAZWVJ010000110.1:0-2305 GCA_964636865.1 uncultured Syntrophomonadaceae bacterium | reverse complement strand
CTTCAATAACCATGTTGATCACCTCTTTTATGGCAGCAGTAGCAGGAGTTATCGTAGCACCCATTTTTACTATCGAGCCTCATATGTGGATGCAGCCCATCGTTATTGTTCTGGCTATCGTGGTCATGGGTGGCCTGGGCAGCATCAAGGGAAGCTTTATAGCAGCCTTTATTATCGCCTTTGCGGAGATCTCCGTCGTTTTCCTGGTGCCGATGGGTTCGTTTCTCAAAGGGGCTGTTTCCCTTACAGTGATGATTATCGTCCTGTTGATCAAGCCGGAGGGACTTTTCGGTGTTACATTTGAAGGGGAGAGATAAAATAATGAGAATATTATCATGGCTCATAAAAACATTTAAAGATGAATTCCTTTTTCTGCCTGGAAAGTTCATCGGCTTATTAGTTTGTATCTTTCTTTTTATTTTACCTTTGCTTAATAGTGAGCCCCATATTATGCGCATATTTATAATGACCTTTATCTTTGCCATATTTGCGGCCAGTTGGGATTTGCTTTCCGGCTATTTAGGGCAAATGAGCCTCGGACATGCCCTCTTTTTCGGTGTGGCAGGATATACTTCTGCTATGCTGAACCTGTACCTGGAATGGGAACCGCTGTTCACCATACCACTGGGAGCAGTGGCTGCAGTTCTTATGGGCCTGATTATAGGTGTGCCGGCACTCAGACTCCGGGGGCCATATCTGAGTTTAGCCACCCTGGCTTTTCCTATTATTCTGCTGGGAATTATATATATATTTCGAGATATCACGGGTGGTGAATTAGGCATTTTCGGCATTTCCCGCTTAGGCAGCGACATGCTCCAAGAATATTATATAACGTTGATTTTAATGGTCTCCTTAGGATTAATTATGTGGAAAATAACGGACTCCAAAGTAGGAATCATTTTTCATGCCATCCGTGAAGATGAAATTGCAGTCAGAGCCTCGGGAATCAATACCACCAAATACAAATTGCTCGCTTTTTCTCTAAGCGGCTTTTTTGCAGGGATAGCCGGAGGTTTGTCCGTTCACTTTTTGCGCATTGCCGGACCGGGGACTCTGGAGTTGATGACTTCTTTCCAGCCCATTATTTGGACCATTTTCGGTGGAATTGTAACCATCTATGGAGCCATTGCCGGTACTTTGATCTTATACCCCCTCATGGAATTCCTGCGGGTGGTACCCGAACTTCGCATGCTAATTTTTGCCGGCTCGGTGCTAGTCATCCTGCGATTTATGCCTGAGGGAATAATTGTCTGGCTCCTTGACAAGTTGGAAAAACAATGTCCCCGGTGCAAGGTGAAAAACATATTTACCAGAACTACCTGCCGCATCTGTCAGGCAGATTTAAAATAGAAATATTGTGAGATTGGAAAGAGTAAAAGAGGAGGCTTGTTATTATGGAGACAAAAACTTTATACACCCAGAAACCGTGGCTGGAGTTTTATCCTCCCGATGTACCACCCACCGTAGAAATCAATTCTATTTCCATCCCGGAAGCATTTGATCTAACGGCAAAACATGTGGAAAACAAAACAGCTATTATTTTTTACGGAAAAAGAATCTCCTACCGGGAATTAAAAGAACAGATCGATAAATTTGCAGAAGCACTGGTGGGCATGGGCATTAAAAAGGGTGATTTGCTCGCCTTATACCTGACAAACAGCCCCCAGTTTATTATTGCGTACTTTGCCGCCTTGAAAGCAGGAGCTACAGTCACACCCATCAGCCCCCTTTACACCAGCGTGGAAGTGAAGTATCAGCTGGAAAACAGCGGATCTAAAAATATTATTTGTCTCGACATACTGTACGATAATGTGGAAAAAACAGGGGTAGAGTTGGACAACATCATTATAACTAATATTGGAGAATACCTCCCTCCTTTGAAAAAAATGCTGGGGAAAAGCTTACTACGCAAGATAGCCGGTGAGCTGGAAATCCCCACCCCGAAAATTTTAAAAAGTAAAGGAGTGCACCAGTTCCAGGATTTAATAAAAAATAACAACCCTATTTCCGCTGCCGTGGAAATTGACCCGGAGCAAAACCTGGCAACATTGCCATACACCGGAGGGACCACCGGACCACCAAAAGGTGTTATGCTAACACATTATAATCTGTTGATTAACGAAGCCATGGTGAGGAGTTATTTTCCCTTTCTTGGCTCAGGGAATGAAGTTGTAATCAGCTTTATGCCCCTCTACCATATTTACGGTCAGGTAGTAATTATGCTGGACAGCTTGCTGCAGGGCAATATGCTGGTAGTATTTACCACCCCTGACTTTGACGATATTCTCTATTCCATTGAAAAGTA
>CAZWVJ010000109.1:0-2310 GCA_964636865.1 uncultured Syntrophomonadaceae bacterium | reverse complement strand
ATACTTTTTGTATCATATCCTTGTTCAATAAGCCATGATTCTACCTTAATGCTAACTCCGACATCAACGAGAAATTTTAGCTGATTTTCATGCATATTTAGACTCCTGCGTCAATATTAAAAACGCGTTCTTCACCAATACGTTCAGCAGCATATAACAATACGGCTTTAATATCCTCCGGTTCAAGCTCCGGATAATCTTCAAAAAGATCTTTTTGTGTAAGCCCCTTGGAAAGAGCCTTTAGCACTTGCTCTACGGTTATCCTCAGCCCCCTTATCGTAGGCTTTCCCACCATCACATCGGGGTTAATAGTAATTCGCTCTAATAGCAACTGATTTTCTTTATCCATTAAACTCACCTTTCTTATTATATGAACCTCATAAATTATATTATACTTATGTCCAATTTTTGTCAATGCTTTTAGGCAATAGCAGGCATAGCGTATTTTTACATTTTTGCCACCGGTTGGCAGAAACCTTACTTTTTAACTGTAGTAACTCCATTAGTCGTACATTCCGGGACAAGAGAACAGGTCCCCTGTCCCCGTGTCCCCCTCCCCACCCCAACTGGTATAATTTGGTGGGACAAGGGACCTGTCCCCGCGTCCCGGCGTAACGCTTTACCGCTGCAAGTACCCCCGGCCCGTATTACATTGTGATCCGGGTTCGGCTCAAAATAACCCGAAAAAGCTACTTTTCGGTTACCTTCATAATTATTATAAATGCCTCCGGTAAGCCCCACAAAACCAACGATACCCCCTTTTTACATAATATAACATTGTTATTTACAGAAAATTTTGATACGATTTTATATAAGGAAAATTAAAATATTATTATGAAAGGTGGCCCTTAATTATGAACTAAAGTTATATAGCGGTTATCAACAAATTGAATTGACGGTATGGCAATTCAATATTATTGCTTGAAGAATTCGCAGTTTCTTGTTCATTATCAGTCGGTAAATTGTTTTTTGAAGCATTTAAAAAAATCTTTATTAGAAGATGGAGTGATTTAATAATGGGTATAGAAGAAAAACACGAAGTTTATTTTACCCCTTTAACACCGGTAAATTATCTTATTAGAAGTACCAGGGTGTTTCCTGAAAAAATAGCTGTTGTTTATAAGGATAAGCGTTTAACTTACCGGGAATTTTATGACCGGACGCAAATGTTTGCCAGTGCCCTGAAAAAAGAAGGCATCAAAAAAGGAGACCGTGTCGCTTTCCTGTCTCCCAATATCCCCCCGCTATTAGAGGGTCATTACGGAATCCCTTTTGCCGGAGCTATTCTGGTGGCAATAAATATTCGCCTCGCTCCCAGGGAAATTTTATACATTCTTAATCAATCGGGTTCCAGGCTTCTCTTCGTGGATACAGCTCTCTACAAACTCATTGAACCCATTAAAGAAGAGTTGGAGACCCTGGAAAAAATTGTCCTGGTGGTGGACGAAGAAGAAATGCCCACCGAAGAAATGGAAGATTACGAACAGTTCATTCGCAAAGGCGAGGTTGAACACCTGGAAGTCCCCATTGAAGATGAATTTGACACCATTACCATTAATTATACCAGCGGTACCACGGGCAAGCCCAAAGGAGTGATGTACACCCACCGAGGTGCTTATTTGAACGCCATGGGAGAAGCCTTGGAATTGAAAATGGATTGTTACAGCAATTACATCTGGACCCTGCCCATGTTTCACTGCAACGGGTGGTGTTTTACCTGGGGAGTTACTGCAGTTGGCGGCACCCACTACTGCCTGAGAAATGTAGATCCCGAAGTGATTATCGACCTCATCGAAAACGAGAAGATTTCTCATATGTGCGCCGCCCCCACTGTTCTCGTCACCATGGCCAATAGCCCCAGATCAAAGGAAGTTAACATCAATCACAGGCTGGATATTATTACAGCCGGAGCTCCTCCTTCACCTACCATTATCCAGGAGATAGAAGGAATGGGAGCCGTTATTACCCACGTTTATGGCCTTACCGAAACTTATGGACCCCACAGCATTTGCGAATGGAAGCCGGAGTGGGAAAACCTCCCCATGGACGAAATAGTCGTTCTGAAAGCAAGGCAGGGAGTCCCCTATATTCATGCCCTGGAGATGCGCGTGGTGGATGATAATATGCAAGATGTCCCTGCTGACGGAGAAACTATGGGAGAGTTGGTAATGCGGGGCAACAACGTGATGAAGGGATACTTCCAGAATGAAGAGGCCACCCGAGAAGCTTTCAGTGGAGGATGGTTTCACAGCGGTGACCTGGCAGTAATGCATGAAAACGGTTATGTGGAAGTAAAGGATCGCAAGAAAG
>CAZWVJ010000108.1:0-2335 GCA_964636865.1 uncultured Syntrophomonadaceae bacterium | reverse complement strand
TGGAGTATTGGCGCGCATTTTAGCTATTTCTTCCTCTACCGTCCGAAATGGACAATCTAACTCCGGCATAAATACTTTACCCGATAAATTTAAAACACCTAATGTTTCATTATTTACTTGATAACACTCCCAACCTTGTCCCGGCGTACCCGGCGGATAGTTCATGGGGCGGAGCAAACGTGATTCCTCACCTATAAAGATAAAAACTTCTTTTTTGTCCCAAATATGATTGCCTCCTGTAATAACATTTACTCCATTATCAAAAAGTTCATTTGCTACTTCTTTAGTAATGCCAAGCCCCCCAGCTAAATTTTCGCCGTTAGCAATAATAAAATCCAATTCATATTTGCTTTTTAGTCCCGGAATCATTTTTTTAAGGCATTCTCTGCCAGGCTTTCCAACTACATCACCTATGAACAGAACTCTCAATTTCTTCGCCCCTCCTTAATTGAAAATCATTGAAGTTATTAAAACATTAAATTAATAACTTCAAAAATAACATCTAAAAAAATATTCTTTATTAAAAAGTGCCTTTTTTAGGAAGGCACTTTTTAATAATTAAATATACAAACTTATTCTTAAAATAATATAACTCTTCAGGCAAAATAACATTTGGCTAAGGCAGGATGTTCCTGAGTAAATTAAAAAAATTATTTGGCATAATCTACTGCTCTTGTTTCTCTAATTACAGTAACTTTTATTTGACCGGGATACTCCATTTCTCCTTCAATTCTTTTCACAATATCCCGGGCAATTGTAGTTGCAGTGCCGTCATTAACTTGTTCAGGCTTTACGATAATCCTTATTTCTCGTCCGGCTTGAATAGCATAACATTTTTCGACTCCCTCAAAGGAATCGGCAACGCTCTCCAGTTTTTCCAATCTTTTAATATAATTTTCCAGGCTTTCTCTTCTTGCCCCCGGCCTTGAAGCAGAAATAGCATCTGCAGCTTGAATAAGTACTGCTTCCGAGGTTTTATAATCTATATCTCCGTGATGTGCTTCAATAGCATTAAGAACTTCCTGAGATTCTTTATACTTTTTGGCTAAATCAGCGCCAATATGAACATGAGCACCTTCCATTTCTTGATCCATAGCTTTTCCAATATCATGCAATAACCCTGCTCTTTTAGCAAGGTTGTTGTCCAGGCCTAATTCTGAAGCCATAATTCCGGCTAATTGTGAAACTTCTATGGAGTGTTGAAGCACATTTTGTCCGTAACTTGTGCGGTACCGGAGCTTGCCCAGTAAAGATATTAATTCTGAATGTAAGCCGTGTATACCGGTTTTCAGCGCTGCTCTTTCTCCTTCTTCCCGAATAATTTCATCAACTTCTTTGCGAGCTTTATCCACCATTTCTTCTATGCGCGCCGGATGAATACGCCCGTCGTTAATTAGTTTTTCCAGCGATATTCGTGCTATTTCCCTGCGAATAGGATCAAAACCGGAGATAATAACTGCCCCCGGGGTGTCATCAATGATTAAATCAATTCCCGTAAGGTTTTCCAGTGACCTGATATTTCTTCCTTCTCGGCCGATAATTCTCCCCTTCATTTCATCATTAGGTAAATTTACAACGGAAACAGTTGATTCGGAAGTATGTTCAGCTGCACATCTTTGAATGGCCATAGTAATGATATCCCTGGATTTTTTATCAGCTTCTTCACGGGCTTGTTCCTCTACTTGTTTAATCATTAAAGACATTTCATGCTCTACATCTTTTTTAACTTTTTCTAGAAGTAATTCTTTTGCTTCCTCAGAAGATAGTTTAGATAATCTTTCTAATTCTTCAACTTGCTGTTGGTATAACTCGTTAACCTGGTTTTGAGTTTGTTCAATTTGTTCTTCCTTTTTTTGCAATTCATCTTCTTTCTTTTCAATAAAACCTGATTTTTTGTCCAAGTTTTCTTCTTTTTGAATAAGACGCTTTTCCAGCCGCTGTAATTCTTCTTTTCTCTCTTTATTTTCTTTTTCTACTTCATTACGCAATCGATGTGCTTCTTCTTTAGCTTCTAAATCTTTTTCTCGCTTTAAAGAAGCAGCTTCTGCTTCAGCTTCTTCCAATATTTTCTTTGATTTTTCTTCTGCACTTGTAATCTTTTTTTCAGCTACACTTTTACGAATATAATAACCGATGCCCAAACCGGCCAAAATCGCTATAATTGCAGTTATTATAATCATAACTAAACCATCCATTATTACACCTCCTCTATTTTTGTTTCCTGGTTATTTAATAGTTAGTATATTTTGCCTTATACAAAAAAAATAGCTGTGTGGAAACACAACTACTTAAAGAGAAAAATATATACTCTTCCTTTGTATAGAGGATTTTCCTC
>CAZWVJ010000107.1:0-2339 GCA_964636865.1 uncultured Syntrophomonadaceae bacterium | reverse complement strand
TTATTTCTGGGAGGCGGTATTGCTGTCGGCATGACAGTGAGCGCACTTCAGGACGTCCCAGAGTTCGATCCGGATAACATAGAAGCCGGCGTGCCCTCCGTGATTAAAGATCCTGATGGCAATAAAATAATTCAACTTGACCGGGAGCAGTATCGTGAAGAAATATCCATAGAGGAAGTGCCAGAAGATGTCAAGAATGCTTTTATCGCTATTGAAGACACCCGTTTTTACGAGCACCCCGGCGTAGATCTCCGGGGGATCGCCAGAGCGGCAGTAAACAATTATCAAGAAACTGGGAATCCCTTTTCCGGTAGTCAGGGCGGCAGCACCATTACACAGCAGTTAGTAAAAAACACATTCCTTTCCTCTGAACAACTGCTGAAAAGAAAAATACATGAAGCGTGGCTGGCACTGCAAATGGAAAGGCAATACAAAAAAGATGAGATTATGGAATTTTATTTAAATTATGCCACGTATTTTCATCATAACGCTTACGGGGTTCAAGCGGCAAGTCACTTTTACTTTGATAAAGATGTCAGCGAGCTTACCCCTGAAGAAGGAGCGCTTCTTGCTGCCATCATCAAACATCCATTTGAACTATCGCCTCACAGAAACCCCGATTTAGCAGAAAAAAGAAAGGACAAAGTTTTAAGGAGCATGAGAGAACAAGAGATGCTCAGTGAAAAGGAATTTCGAACTGCTCTAGATCGAGAACTTGATGAGATGCTTGTCAAATTACCGGAAAAAGATGATTATCCGTATCCTCATTTTATGGATTACGTGATTAATGAAGAAGCGCTGCCCATTTTACGAGAGAAAATAGAGGAGATGGATGATCTGCCTGTAGAAGTACAAGAAGCGGAAGATTTGTTATATTATCATGGTTTAACCATTCACACCACAATTGACCGAGATCTACAGACGCACGCACAGGAAGTCATTGACGACCCCCAAAATTATCCTGAAACCTGGGAAGATGAAGCTGGAGTCGTGCAACCGCAAAGTGCGCTGGTAGTAGCTGAGCCAGATACAGGTCGAGTGAAAGCCCTAGTAGGGGGGCGAGATTATGGACTTCATAATCTTTACAATCGGGTAAGCAGCACTCGCTCTCCCGGTTCAGCTATGAAACCGATAAATGTCTACGCACCGGCATTTGAAGAAAGGATTAAATTTCCCGGTTCTGCCATCGATGATGCTCCCACTGTATGGGAATCAGGTGGAGGAACTTATGCCCCGGAGAACTTTGACCGCACTTTTAAGGGCCTGACAACTGTGCGAGAGGCTTTGGTTCATTCTTACAACGTCCCTGCTGTTAAAGTTTTTGAAGATGAATTAAACCGGGAAATCGGACTGAATTATGCCATAGATTTCGGTATCAATACCTTTGTTGAAGAAGATTACTATAACCAAGCAGCAGCTATCGGCGGACTCAACCGAGGGGTAAGACCTTTTGAAATCACTGAAGCCTATAGTACCCTGGCAAATCAAGGTGTAAATATTGACCATCACACCATTACAAAGATAGAAGACCGGCGGGGCAACGTGATATATGAGCACGACCCGGATCCTCAACCAGTGGTTTCAGAAGAGACTGCCTGGTTAATGACGGATATACTTTCTGACGTGATCAATCACGGAACAGCATCCGCTTTAAACCTTGACTTCCCGGCCGCTGCAAAAACCGGGACTTCCCAAGATTTGAGAGATGCCTGGCTGGTAACCTATACGCCCCATGTGGTCGCTTCCTTATGGTTAGGTTACGACGAAGGCCCCTATGCTGTGGATAATAGGACCCATTATACCACAAGCGTTACTGAGGATATCATGACACGAGCCATGGAAGGCAAAAACCCCGATGATTTTAGTAAGCCCGATGGCATCGTGGGACCAGTCTCGCTAAGTGAAGCTTCAGGAAAACGCCCAGGTGAATATACGCCCGATAATTATATCACCTACGACTATTTCCCAGCAGGGGAAGTACCCGATGATGAATGTGATATGTTTGTTGCTAAAGAAATATGCACAGCAGAAAACCCTTACGAACACCTGGGTGTCTTAGAGGAATATGAAAACCTGAGCGAAGATGAACAGGAAAAGGTCCTGGAGGAACTAGGAATAACCGAAGAGGAACTCCTGTTATATGACGGAAATGTGTATTCGGCTACAGAATATTGTCCTTCGGAGACCACTACAGTAAATATTTTCTTAGATAGAGAAGAACCAAAAACTACAGATAACCGTTGGTCGCATGGTGCCGGCAGAACTACAGAGGACAAACATTTGATGCCGCCCGAAATAGGAAAGTGCGAAATCCATACTGAGGACATACCTGATATAAC
>CAZWVJ010000106.1:0-2388 GCA_964636865.1 uncultured Syntrophomonadaceae bacterium | reverse complement strand
CGCAGCCAGTATTGCCATGGGGACTAACATCCGCGTCGGAACCTCATTAACCTTAAAGACCGGAAGAGATAATTGATCGTTTTCTTCTTCGTCTTTGTCTGGATCTCCGCCTAAAAATGCCGGTAAAATAATAGGCAGATAGTACATGGCATTGAGCATACTGCTCACCAGCAGCACCAAAACGTATCCGGTATACCCGTCCTCCAAAAAACCCAGGCACAAAGTCCACTTACTCAAAAAACCGTTCAAGGGAGGTATCCCAATCATGGCAAATGCTGCTAAAGTGAAAGCCCCCATGGTTACAGGCATTTGCCGCCCAACTCCTCCCATTTGGCTTATTTTCTTATTTCCGGTCTTCCATATAATGGCACCTGCAGCCAAAAATAGGGTGCTTTTCATAATAGCATGGCTGAATATATGGAACATACCGCCGGTTATAGCAAATTCATTATAAACAGAAATGCCCAGGATAATATAGCCCATCTGGCCAACACTGGAATACGCCAGTCGACGCTTGAGGTCATCCTGCGTCAAGGCCACTGCTGAACCCAAAAGAATGGTGATAATTCCTAACGCGGCCATGATGTAGTTCCATCCTGCGTCTCGAATAAACTCTACGCCGAATACATCGAATATCATTCTTAATAGTCCGTATGCGCCAGTTTTCAGCATTATACCGGAAAGAAGAGCGCTGGCCGGGGAGGGGGCAACCGGGTGAGCATCAGGCAACCAGACATGCAAAGGAAACATACCAGCCTTAATACCAAACCCGATAAGGAAAGATAAAAAGGTGATAAACGATAGAGGCGAATGTTCTTCAAAAAGAGGGCCCATTCCTAAACTAACGGTTCCGGAGACCTCAAAAATTATAATAACCCCTAAAAATATGGCCAAACCACCAATAATGGTTACAATCAAGTATTTATATCCAGCTTGGAGCGCTTGCGGGGTTTCTTCATGGATTACCAGGATATAAGCTATCAAAGACATTAACTCAAAAAATATAAAGAGAGTAAAGAAATCTCCCGCCAAGAAAATTCCCTGGCAACTGCCCATGGTAAATATTAGCACCGGATAATACCGCTCTGATCCGTGTTCACCAGCCATATAATCAAGGGAATATATAACTGCCAGCAGCCATACAAAAGAAGACAACAGGGCAAGGCTGTAGCTGAGAATATCTAAACGAAAAGAAACGGCTAAACCCGGTAGAACTTCAAACAAAGAATACTCTACTACGTTTCCGCCTACAGCTTCCGGGTAAAGGATGATCACGGCTAAAAAAGTCACCGCTGCAGTGAACAAAGACAGAATATTGCGCATCCTTTCTGAGCCCTGTCCCACGTACATTATTACTGCGGTCATAAAAATGGGGAACATGATAATGAACATGATAATAAGGGTTATCAGATCTTCACTCATACTTGAACTCCCTTTCACTAGTGATTAAAGCTTCTTCTGCGTATTAAAAACTAAAATCAAGTAAAGCTTTGAATTTTAGATATGGTGTTATATCATTTTTGATATGCAAACAACATGTCCACAGCCTGCTCCAGCAGATTACAAACAGGTTGTGGGCTGAGTCCTAAAAATATAATCAGAAATAATAGTATCAATACCGGTACCAACATACTTTTTAAAACCGGCTTAAAGGTAATATCATCTTTTTTCAAGTCGTTGAGATAAGCGTTGATGGAAATGGGAAAATAATAGACTGCGTTTAAGAGACTGCTTATCACAATTATTAAAAGGAAGAAAGGTCTTTCTACTTCTAAAGCACCTTGAGCCAAAAAGAGCTTACTGATAAAACCCCCGGTGATAGGAATTCCTACCATGGAGGCGCCTCCAATGGTAAAGGCAATAATGGTCCAGTTGAGCTTGGAAGCAATGCCGTCAAAATACGGAAGTTTTTTGATCCCAGAACTGTAAATGATTATTCCTGCTACCATAAATAGCATGGACTTCATAACCGCATGATTTAAAATGTGAAGCATCCCCCCTACCAAGGCGGTGGGAGTAAACAAGCCTATCCCCATAAAAACGTATCCGATTTGGGCTATACTGGAGTAGGCCAGCATTTTTTTGAAATTATCCTGTACCATTGCAAAGATAGAACCAAAGATAATACCCAGAGTAGAAAGCCAAAGAATAATCTCCAGCATGGGTATCATTTCAAATAGCTCCAGCGGGAACGCCCTGAAGATCAGGTGCACCAGGGCTACTGCGTAAATTTTAATCACCAACCCCGAAAGGACCGCACTGGAAGGAGAAGGGGCGGAAGCATGAGCGTCGGGAAGCCAGACGTGGAGTGGGAAAAGGGCTGATTTTACCCCAAAAGAAACCACCATAAGCGACATGGCAACCAGGACATTATAAGGATACTCAGCA
>CAZWVJ010000105.1:0-2418 GCA_964636865.1 uncultured Syntrophomonadaceae bacterium | reverse complement strand
TCCTGCAGGTAAACGGAATGAATCGCCATCTCATTGAGCATCCGTGCTATGTGCATAAGATAATGATACCCCTTCATGGCATCGAAGTCATAAGAAAAAATGTGCTCATACTGATAACCCTGACGTTTTTCCTTCAAGATGTTATTCTCATGCAGCCATCGCTTGCGCCCCATTAAATTACAGAGCTTATGGACATTCCCCCGGGTAATGGGTTCGCTTGAAATCCAGGCGTGGCGCGCTTTTTTATTCTCGATATTACCTTTCTTGTCCACCCCTTTCCAGGTTTCGTCGCAGATTACTACGTTAATATATGTTTTTTTCTTATCCGAGTCGTAGGTATACTCTATTTCGTTAACCCATTTAAACACTTGATGACGACCCTTCCACTTTCGTTCACAGCGGTGTTCGCCCCGGGTATCCAGGCGCATCAACCCTTTTACTTCCTGCCACAGAGAGGGCAGTGACCCGTCTTTTAGAACAATTATGAATTTCCACTTGTTTTTACGGCATATCTCAATTACGGGACCGTTCGCATACAACCCGTCCAGCAACAGGGTAAGCGGAAGTTTCGGAAAGGTTTCTTTCAACCGCTTCGATAGGCGGTAAAATGCCTTTAATTCGCAGTCCTGTTTCCACTTCTCCTCGTCTTCGATCGCCTCCAGCTCCGGGCTGTTCTCCAAAAATTCACTCAAAAGCGGTATGACCATACCGTTTGCAAAAACAAGAACTGCTTCCAGCACAAAGGCATAATAGTAGTACTCGCCATCCTCGCCCTTGATCCTGCGGCGAAGATAACGTTCATCCCAGCACTCGTCCATGACATATTTCTGCGTTCCGTCTACCGCTACAAGGTAGCGCTTTTCTTGCAGTAGTTTTCGAAATTTCTTTTTACTGATCACTTGCTTTAATAGCTCTATGTAGGCCGTTTCAATCTTTTCTACATCCATGGCCTCCAGCAGGCGGCACAGGGTGTCCTGGTGCGGCATCTCTTCAAGTTCCGGGAAAACAGCCCTGAGATTCTCAAATAGCTGCGGCGTGGTCATATCCCGGTTGGTACTGCGCCTGGAAGGGATGTGAAAAATATACATCAAGATCCCGTAGAACATCATTACGTCCATTTTATGCTTGATTTTGTTCGGATTGCGCGGGTCAGGGATCCGCGACAGTTTCTTTAAAAGCCCCGGTAGCAGTTGACGGTATACATCGAGGGTAGCTTCGGCATTATTCTGGTCGGCTTCTTTTTCTTCTTCCACCGTTTTTAGATTGCTCGTGCGGTTGGGCAGGGTGAAAGAAGATGGATAATACTGCCCGCGCTTTTTCTGCCGTTCTTTTAACTCCCGCTGTTTCTGCCTCCGCTCATAGCGCTTCATTTCGCTCCCCCGCTTTCCCCGCGGAGTACAGCACGGAAATCGGGACGGAGCGGATAAACATAAATATCTTTCGGAGTTAAGCTCTTTTGTTTGTACCGGTCCATCCGGCCGCGCCCTCTAGTTTGGCCTAAATAGTGCCAGTTGGCCGCCCGGTAACAGGTGCCCCGGTATTGGGTTTGGTCTACAAAGGTTTCCAGTAATACCGGGCGGTAACCATAGCGCTCTTGCCAGTCATCACCGATCCGTTTCGCCGTTAAGGATAACACTCGGCTGGCTAAATTATTCACTCGGACCCAGGGGAAGATTAAAAATCGGGAGTTGTTTACGATAAGGTTTAAACGCAGACTTTTGTCTACCTCACTCCACCCGATCCATTCATCCCGGGACCAAAGCGCCCAGGACGCCGCCGCAAACAATAAACATCCCAACGGTTCCGACACAGCCTCTGAGGTAATAAAATAACGCTGATGCGCCCCAAAAGGACGCTTATAGCCCAGCACATGATAACGATGAACGTACTCGTTCCACAACTTCCGGTCGTCCCGGCTGCGCACCAATTCCAGATTTACAGGCCCCAGATCAGCTACTTGACCCTCTAACAGTAGGCCAGGATCTGTACGCGGTAAAAATTGTATCTGCTCCTTATTATCATGTATCTTATGCTCTTGCTTTGAAGGTAAGGTGATCAAACCTCGAGCTTCAAGTTTGTTAAAAAGTTGAAGGCAGGAAGCTTTCTTGTACTTACCATTTGGTGTTACCCATTCTAAATTCTCACAGACGGTCTTCACTAGCTCATCACGGCTTAAATTGGTAAACATACGAACCATTTCTACAATATCATTCAATTCATGCTCCGTGAAATACCTGCCGCTTACTAAAACCCCTTCGTCAAAGTGTTTAACCATAGTGCAGGCCCCCTTTATAATTGCCCACACTAATTATCTCATGCTCAGCTGCGTTTGTCCAGCCCTTTTTGCGAAAAAATAATTATTTTATCTTCTATGAATGCCCAGATTGCCTATGTCCCTCAATTCATGCGTCAGATCTG
>CAZWVJ010000104.1:0-2493 GCA_964636865.1 uncultured Syntrophomonadaceae bacterium | reverse complement strand
TGAATGTTGCTCATATTATTGACTTAATTTCGCACTAAAAAAAACAGGCTAAAAACATTGATATTATAAATTTTTAGCTATAAAACCCTCCTTTTTTTATTTGTATAACCTTACCGGTAAAGACCGGGTAAATATTTTCATTGTTAACGACTCTTTGTGTAGCCGCTCTCGCAGCAAGTCTGTTGAGACATTGGCAAGGGTCTGGGATTATGTTGATAACAATAAAGAATTTTTTAGTTTGTCCATAAAAATATTGCGAAGTTTATTATTAGATAGTTCTAGTAAGCCCGAGCCTGTTTTTCTCAATATTACTTTTCAAACTATACTGTATAGTATACTTTTTTTTAAATTATACTGTATAGTATGTGATATATTTCTTTACCGAAAAAATAAATCCTTCTTTAATTTTTTTTATTTTTTAACCAAAATTTCGAATAATTGGTGTTTTTCCATGGCTTGGGCAGCAGCTGTTTCTACTTCGGGAGGTTCTTCTACAAAAAGTGGTTTGCCCGGAAAGCTTTCTTTATAAACAATTTTCCAGCTGTTTCCATTTAAACTTAGACAGATATGGCCGGTCCAGTTGCGTAGCAATTTAACTTAATTGCATTAAGGTTAATGCAAAAATAAAGCTTTTTTTATTATATTCTTGAGGTTAGTCTTGCAAGACGTATTCTTCAAATACTGCGCCGTAATGTTTTAAAACATCGGGGATGTTTTGACCCAGGGAAAGGGCAGTACGTGAAAAATTATTATTTACAATCTCTTCTCCTAATATATTAGCGCCGGTAATATTACCCAGTTCCACAATTAGCTGTCTGCTCTCATTGATTGAAGTAAGCAATTGATAGTACTCCCGGTGTCTTCGGGCTAGTAATTGATAATAATTTTCCCTGTTTTCTGCACTCCATTTTTTTGTTTTGTAAAATGAAAACAACTGCCTTTGAAAATCATCGTGTATTTCCTGGCCGAAATAACTGTTGAGAAGAAACATGGCAGGAAAAAGAGAAACTGCCTGGATTTCCAAAAGCATATAATTTATAATATCTTTCTGCGTATAATCTTCTTTCAAAGCTTCATCAATAGATTGGGGCCATTTTTGAGGTTGTCCGGGCAGTATGGCCAAAACATGGCGATGAATTCTTTTATAATTGCTTTTTTCCAAATTTTTTAAAGATAATGCAGCTTCTTTACCATGCTTTTGGGAAAGGCCAATTAACTTTTTTAAAATAGGCGGAGGCAATCCTTCATGGACCGGTACACTCGCTTCACTTACTATTCTCTTGAGGATATCAACCTGACCCCAAAGCACCGCGTTAAGAGCCACAAAAGTAACATGCCTTCGGGTGACAGAAATTTTGCGCATAATTTCTCCTGTTAGTGTTTTTTAATAAGATTCTATTACCTTCGTCCCTCTTCAATTCCCTCCAGAAAAGCGAGTATGCTCTCTGCCAGCGCCCGGGAATTATATCCGCCTTCCAGGGCGGCAAAAATCCGGTTCTCACAATACTTGCGGGCATATTCTCCTAAAATTTTTCCTATATCCGCATAGTCACCTGTAGTCAACATCCCACCCCAATCGTTCACATGGCGATCAAAACCTGCCGAACAAGCTACCATATCAACTTTCTGCCCGTTTAAAAAGTTTTTCAATTCATTTATAGCTCTTTGACCTTTACCTGACGGTAATTCGTAAAAAATTACCGCCGGGTTTCCTTGAAAAATATTATCGGTTCCATCTCCATAATGAAGATCAAAGTCTACAATAAGCACTTTCGTCTCCGGATGATTAAGAAGATATTTTTTTACTGCTATAGCTATATTATTAAAATAACAAAACCCCCAACTATGATCGGGGCTGGCATGGTGCCCGGGAGGACGGCATAAGGCAAATGAAGGTTCTCCTTTTGCCGCATATAACGAAGCATCTATAGTTGCTCCCACGGCGAGCTTTGCAGAGGTAAAAACAGCCTCCTCTCTTTTCACGCGGTTATAATGTTCATCTGTATGCGCCAGCAAAACATCTTCTTCTTCACACGGAGAAGGCTCTAAAAAAGCATACTTATTCCCCACTTCCCGGCAAGAAGGATCCAGGCGACCGGGTGAAGCAGCCGGATCGTGGGTGTAAGATTGTAAAAAATGCTCGTGAAAAATAACTTTCATAACAGCACCAAATACCTTCCATGATATCCTACATATGGTATCCGCAAACTGATAATTTTGCGCCTAAATTTTAGGAAGAGGTAAGCTGATACAAGTCCCTTCGCCTATCCTTAAGCTGAGTAACCGTTCCCGTAGAACGATGCCTGCGTAGGGTCTCCAGATCAACTTCTCCTATTACAACAGTTTCAACATTCGGGTTGCCTTCCCCTACAACCCCATCTCGCGAAAAGGGGAAATCCGAAGGAGAAAATATACCTGATTGAGCATTCTGCATATCTGTTTGCAGAATATGGCTCATATTTCCCACAGTTCCTGCAATCACAGTATATACCT
>CAZWVJ010000103.1:0-2556 GCA_964636865.1 uncultured Syntrophomonadaceae bacterium | reverse complement strand
GAAATGGCGGGAAATGTGGCTGGAGCGCCTGGAGGGAAGCGGCTTATGGTTGAAAAAGTGGTTGGAACACCAGCGTTTTGACGACTACTGGAAGCACGGCTCCGTTTGTATGGATTATGAAGCTATCAGGTGCCCCGTTTATGCCATCAGCGGCTGGACTGACGGTTATTCCAATACCGTGTTCCGGCTGCTGGAAAACCTGACAGCCCCGGTAAAGGGGTTAATCGGGGCTTGGGGCCATAAGTACCCCCATTACAGCGAACTGGGCGATAACATTGATTTTCCCCGCGAAGCCGTGAGGTGGTGGGATCGCTGGCTCAAAGGCGTTAAAAACGGCATCGATGAAGAGCCGGCTCTGCGCGTTTGGATGCAGGATACAGTTTCCCCCACATCTCCTACCAGGCCCGGTCGCTGGGTGGCCGAATCCGGTTACCCCACAAGCAATGTGGAACAGAAGAAGTATTATTTGAAGCACGGCCTTCTTGATATAGATGACCGAATTCCGGATTTTATGCCGGAGCTTACCATTCAGAGTCCCCTGAGTGTGGGACTGTTTGCCGGAAAGTGGTGCTCTTACGCTGCAGATACGGATCTTCCCAGCGATCAGCGAGAAGAAGACGGAGGCGCGCTGGTTTTTGATACCCCGCCCCTGCCGGAAGACATGGAAATCCTGGGAATGCCCGAACTGGAAATACGCTTGAGCAGCAATAAACCGGTAGCGATGCTGGCGGCACGCATATGCGACGTAGCCCCCAACGGTCGTTCCACCCGTGTGACCTACGGCGTATTAAACCTGACACACCATGAAAGCGATGAACACCCTACCGAGCTTGAACCTGGGCAGGTGTATAACATTTACATGCCTTTAAACTATATTGCGCAGCGTTTCCCCGCCGGCCACCAGATCAGGCTCTCCTTATCTACTTCTTACTGGCCACTGGTGTGGCCGCCTCCGGAACCGGTTCGCCTAACCATCTACCCAGCGGACTCACAAATAACGCTGCCGACTCGCCTGAGCAGTGAGGGAGATACCGGTCTGCGTGACCTCGGTTTTCCCCGGTTGCAAGCGCTGAGGCCTTCCACGGTCCTGCGTCCCGAAGTGAAAGAGTGGGAAGTAGTTCATAACTTACGCACCAATAAAGTCACCCTGCACGTGATAAACAATGACGCCAAAACCCGGCTGGATGATATAAACTGGACCACCGAAAAGAACGTGGAGGAAAAATATATATACCGGAACAACAATTACGATACCTTGAGGGGGGAAGTGACCGGTGAAAGGCGGTTTGAACGTGACGACTGGTCTGTATATACCAAAACCCGCACCATCCTCACCTCTACCAAAACCCACTTTATTATCAGGGCCACCCTCGACGCATATGAAGGCGATGTGCGGATATACAGCAAAACCTGGGATGAAATGGTGAAGCGTGATTTATTATAAAGTTTGTTAATTAAATACAAAGATAGGAGAGTTTGATATATGTCCCAAAAGCAGGTCTTTATTATTGGTCTGGATGAGTTTAACCTAAAAAAACTTCAGAGGCTGCCGGAAGCGGCCTACTGTGATTTTCTGCCTGCCCTGTATGTTTCGGAGATAAGGGGCGTGGAAAGTTATGATATCCAACAGCTCATCAACCTTTGCCGGCAAAGGATAGATGAACACGGCACCATTGATGCGGTAGCCAGTTACTACGATTTTCCCGGCAACATCCTGGTTCCCATTATTGCCCATGATTACAAGGTTCCCGGTCCTTCCCTGGAAAGTATATTAAAATGTGACCATAAATTCTGGAGCCGCCTGGAACAAAGCAAGGTCATAAGCGAGCACATTCCCTATTATAAAGTTTTTAACCCCTTTGATCCTGAAGCTTATGAAAAGATTGGCATCATCCCGCCATTTTGGATCAAGCCCATCAAGTCTTTCCGCTCTTACCTGGCCTTTCGCATCAACGGGGAAGCGCAGTTTTACGAAGTTATGCCGGAAATAAGAGACAACATCGATTTTATTACCGGGCCCTTTACCGAGTTAATGCACCTGTATAATATGCCGGAAGAGTTTGCCAATATGGAAGAAACTTGCATTGCAGAAAGCCTGATTACCGGCCACCAGTGCACACTGGAAGGCTATGTGCTTAACGGGCGGGTGGTGTCTTACGGGGTGGTGGATTCCATGCGGGAAGGGGGGAGGCCTTCCTTCTCGCGTTATGAGTATCCTTCGGCCCTGCCCCAGGAAATTCAATTCCGCATGTCCGATGTAGCCCGTCGCATAATTTCCCAGATATGCCTGGATAATTACCCTTTTAACATTGAATTTTTCTATGACCAAACTGCCGATGAAGTCTATCTGCTGGAAATAAATCCCCGCATTTCCCAGGCTCAGACAGATATCTTCGAACAGGTCCACGGCATCTCCCACCTTTCCATAATGTTAAACCTTGCCCTGGGTCAGAAACCCAGGACGCTGGAGTAGAGGGGGGACTTTAACAAAGCGGCCAACTTTATGCTGCGCACCTCTGAACCGGGTATGGGAAAATTGGCGCCCACCAAACAGGA
>CAZWVJ010000102.1:0-2561 GCA_964636865.1 uncultured Syntrophomonadaceae bacterium | reverse complement strand
CTAGAGAGTTTTTCTGCTATAGCGAGTCTAGCCGCATAAAAACATCCTCCTATTTCGGCGTAATCTGATCTGCCTTCGTATTTTTCATGGCTGGATATTATAGCGATATTATTTCCGTGTGGATTCCAAGCCGTCTCGGGATACCATGCCTCGACTAGTTCATAAATCCATGTTCGAGGCAGCATCAATATCTCCCATCTATTATCGAGTTGCCAGGTTTCGTATACACGGTATTCGTCTATCGGTCTGTAACTCTTGACCTCTTCTCTTAAATTTTTACCGATGGTGTCGTCTACAGCTGTTATACTCCATCGAGTTGGTACGAACTTGCGGTTCTCCTCTAGACCGAAAGATCCCACGCTGAATGCTCTCTGTATTTTGGAGATGAGAACATCTTTTTGATAAAGTTTCATCACTCCTTTGGTGGCTTTAAGGTCCGTATCAAAGTACACTTTATCCAATCTATTATCGAATTTGATAGTTCCAAGATCAAGCTTTTTTAATGGTCCAGAAGGACCGTATGGTTGGACGGAATCTGAAAGAGATATCTTTCCACCTGGTTTCTTTTTAAAGAAAGCCTCCACTTCTGCAGGCTCCTTAGAAAGAGCCATCTGTCGGGTATAATCTATCAGCCTGTTGGAATCTTCGAATTTATCTACCCTGACAGGATGTTTTCCTCTGATGAGTTGAGTTCTATTGCTGACGATATCGTCGATATCTCTACCGACCCACGTTTCAGGTGTATCGAGTTCCTGAGTATCTCCGTGAAAAGGAGGTACGAGAGGGCCGACATCCACTTTAGGATATCCGTAGCGGCCGACGAAGACGCCTGGAGGTGAAGAACCAGATATATCTGTATCTTCTATCATAGGCTGGGATTTCATACGATGATAATACTTGACAACAACGGGACAGCGTTTTCTACCGCAGAGATTTTTTGATCCTCTGCAGCGGGCGCAGGTCCTGCTGGATTGGACAAAATGTTCGTCATCAGCCAAGTCTACATCCATCTATTATGAGTTATGAATTAGGCTCCTTTTAAGGGTTTCTGAACGTCTTGAAAAAATAGTAAAAAGAAAAGGGTTTTTATAGGTATTCCTCTTTAAATCCATCTAGGATGGCCTCGAGTTCTCCTTCTTCCTGTACCTCTAGTTCGTACTTAACATGTGCGATGGGTTTGTCTGTATCCAAAACCCTGGTTATGTCTATCGGTGTACCGGAAACTACAACATCACAATCAGAGTTCTCTATTGTTTGTCTCAAATCTTCGATCTGTTTGTCTGAGTACCCCATAGCGGGCAACACATCTTCAAGGTGAGGATGTTTTTCGAAGGTTTTCTTTATTGAGCCTACAGCATGTTTTTTGGGATCTACTATTTCACCAGCTCCAAATTTGTCGGCGGCGAGTTTTCCAGCACCAAAAGACATCTCACCATGAGTTAGTGTGGGACCATCTTCTATCACAAGGACTTTTTTACCTTCGATCAAATCCGGTTTGTCCACTGTTATCGGTGAATTAGCTCTGATTATCTCAGAGTCGGGATTGATCTTTTTGATGTTCTCTTCCAACTGTTTTATATCTTCTTCATCAGCGGAATCGCATTTGTTTATTATACAAACATCTGCCATGTTTAGATTGACTTCACCGGGATGATACTCGGTCTCGTGTCCTACCCTATGAGGATCTAACACTACGAAATGAAGGTCAGGTCTATAGAATGGCGTATCGTTGTTTCCTCCGTCCCATACCAAAAGATCTCCTTCTTTTTCGGCTTCTTCCATAATAGCTCCGTAATCGACACCAGCATAAATAACCATGCCTTTATCTATATATGGCTCATATTCCTCTCTCTCTTCTATAGTAGTATCATGTTCATCTAGATCTTCATAGTCTTCGAATCTTTGTACTGCCTGTTTTTCAAGATCACCATACGGCATGGGATGTCTAATAGCTACAAGATTAGTACCCTTTTCATTCATGTACTCACAGATAGCTCTTGTAGTCTGGCTTTTACCAGAACCGGTTCTACCAGCACAAACTGATATAACAGGGATACTAGGTTCATACATTGTATCATTATTACCTAGTAGAACGAAATCTGCTCCAGCAGCAACCACTGCTGAACCTTTATGCATCACGTATTCATGTGTTACATCGCTGTATGCAAAAACTACCTCATCTATCCTTTCTTCTTTTATAGTTTCAACCAATTTATCTTCAGGTATTATAGGTATTCCTTCAGGATATTGGTCTCCGGCTAATGCTGGAGGATATCTTCTACCTTCTATATCGGGTATTTGGGTCGCAGTGAACGCGACGACTTCGAACTCTTCATTGTCTTTGAAAGCAGTATTAAAATTGTGGAAATCTCTTCCTGCTGCTCCCATTATAATTACTCTCTTTTTTCTCTTTTCCATCTAACCACCACTTCACCCATTTAGGAAGAACTATATCTAATTTTTGACATCTTTAAAAAAAGAAAACTAGTTTTTTTATAGATGTCATATTTCATCAACACTGACTGTATCCACAACTTGGACAGGTCACGCATCCTTCAGAA
>CAZWVJ010000101.1:1162-2582 GCA_964636865.1 uncultured Syntrophomonadaceae bacterium | reverse complement strand
CTTTTAGTTGACGATGTTCATGTAAATGTGTTTTTATATAGAAAGAAAATGTGACCGGATTTTAAAAAGAATATTTTATGAATTACTGATAACAGTGGCGATAATAGATATAATATAAACAAATATAATATTTAGTGGGCCCGGTGACATAACCCACTTTGGGGAGGGAAAATATGAAAAATAGAACATGCTTTACCGCCATGGTAACCCCTTTTAACGCCGAGGGATCTATTGACTGGGAAGGATTCAAGAAAAATATTAAATTTCAAATTCAGGAAGAAGTAAAGGGCTTGGTACCGGTAGGAACCACCGGTGAATCGCCCACCCTTTCTCCCCAGGAGCACAGCGACGTAATTTCCCAGGTGGCCGGTCTTGCCGAGGAAGATATATTCGTCCTGGCCGGCGCCGGTTCTAATTCCACGGAAGAAATGCTCCATTACGGGGAAGCAGCCAAGGCTGCCGGCTGTCAGGGCCTCCTCCTGGTAGATTGCTACTATAACGGTCCTTCATCCCTGGAACTGCGGGAAGAGTACTACAAACCGGCGGCGGAAAAGTTTTCCGATCTTACCATCTGCCCCTATGTAATTCCCGGCAGAACCGGATGCGCTTTGCTGCCGGAAGACTTGAAAGAACTGGCGGAAAATTATCCCAACGTAGAAGCTGTAAAAGAAGCCACCGGCGATTTAGACAGGATGAAAGAAACCCGCAAGATGATGCCGGAAGGATTTCAAATCTTCTCCGGAGATGACGACAAAACTTTTGACATGATGACCGATGAAAATATTCGGGCTAACGGCGTCATTTCAGTGATGGCAAATGTGGCACCGGGAGCCATCCAAAAAATGTGTGATAGCATCCTCCGCGGCGACATGAAGGAGGCCCGGGAGATAAAAGAAGCCCTCGACCCCTTGTTTGGGATGGTTAACGTCGTCTGTGGCCGAAACAAATTTAGAAACCCTGTGCCGGTAAAAACAATAATGCGGGGGCTGGGCATGCCTGCAGGTAACTGCCGCCGTCCTTTGGGCCGGGTGATCCCCGAGGGCGTGGAAAGAATAAAAAACACCCTCACCCAAATTTGGGAGGAAAACCCCTGGGTCCTAAGGCCCATTGAAGAGCACTACGGGGTAGATATAACCGAAAGACTAAACAACCCCGATGCCTGGCAGTAACCCCCAAGAAAGCAGGGTACCAAAGGGGACGGTTCCTTTTGACACCTTTTGGCATTATTTGGAAGTAGCGTGTCAGTAGGGACGGGGCAATTTTGTCACACTTTCACGATGTGAGAGCGAGGATCCCCCCTTAGCGCCTTTTTGGGGTGAGGCGCGAGCGAGATCTCAGGAGGGACTGGGGTACCAAAGGGGACGGTTCCTTTTGACACCTTTTTAAGATACACTTTAAGATCCACCGGCGTGGTTTTGTT
>CAZWVJ010000101.1:0-1062 GCA_964636865.1 uncultured Syntrophomonadaceae bacterium | reverse complement strand
CCTCTGACACCTATTAACCAGTTAGCAGTAGGCAGCAAAGTAGGTAAATGTAAATTAGGTAAGAAGTTTTACAAAGAAACTCAACAAAAATTATGATAAGGAGAGATGCCCTCTTATGGACGAACAGCAAACCAAAAAAGTAAATACCTATGAAGTAGCAAAATCCCGCATCAAGCATGCCGTGGAGCAGCTAGAGCTCCCCATGGACGTTTACGAAAGGTTGAAAGCCCCTGATAGGATCATAGAAACCGCCCTGCCGGTAAAAATGGATGATGGCAGCATTCGCACCTTCACCGGCTTTAGATCTCAGCACAACAACGTCTTGGGCCCTTATAAGGGAGGAATCCGCTTCCATCCCGATGTTGACTCCAATGAAGTAAAAGCCCTCTCCATGTGGATGACCTTCAAATGCGCCGTGGTGAGGATCCCCTATGGCGGCGGCAAGGGAGCGGTGGTTTGTAATCCCCGTGAACTCAGCCGGTGCGAATTGGAGAGGCTCAGCCGGCAATATATTAACTCCGTGGCCCTTGTTCTTGGCCCGGATACGGATATCCCGGCACCCGACGTAAACACCGATGGTCAGATTATGGCATGGATGGCGGATGAATACTGCAAAATCCGCCAGCGCAACGACTTCGGGGTAATTACCGGCAAGCCCCTGGACGTTGGGGGATGTGTGGGCCGGGAGACGGCAACTTCCCGCGGCGTTTTCCATGCCACCAAGGAAGCTGCCCGCCACCTCAACCTCCCCCTCGAAGGAGCCCGCGTGGTCATACAGGGCTATGGGAACGTGGGGTACAACTGCGCCCGCTTCCTTGCCGATGAGGGATGCCGCATCATTGCCGTTACCGACTCCCGGGGCAGCGCCTATGATGAAAAGGGCCTGGCCCCCAACAGCCTTCTCCAACATAAAAAAGATACCGGCAGTGTAGGTGGTTACAGCCAGGACTCCCCCATAGAAACCATCAAAGAACTCTTCAGCCTGGACTGCGACATAATCATCCCCTCAGCCTTGGAGAACCAGATTGACGCCGACGTGGCCCGCGATGTTAAGGCCAAAAT
>CAZWVJ010000100.1:0-2584 GCA_964636865.1 uncultured Syntrophomonadaceae bacterium | reverse complement strand
ATTCATCTCTTACGAAAAGCTTAAGCCAAGAATAAATGATATTGGGTAAGATGTTATGCCGTCTAGACATTAAAACTGCATTAACGGTTTCTCGGCATTCTTTGAGTCCCTTTTGCTTCCAGGAGCAGTTGATATTGGCGGTCTGAGTTCTCCTAGGATGCGTTCCCCGTCACCATTCTATGAAATTTTATTTTGCCAAGCACAACACAGGTATAGCTTTAGCACTATTCTATCTCATGTAAAGGTGTTCTTTCATACTTTTCTCTCCATTCATTAAAATAATCATTCTGCCAACTACTTCCATCATAAAAATCAACTTCTTGAACACAAGCCCTTACTTCTGCAGTATCTATCTCAACATGCCAATAATTATTATGCCCCCAAGTTTCTCCAGGTTGAATGTTAGGAGAATCACTTCTTCCAAATTGAAGATTAGTATTATCATATCGTTTGCTTACAGGATAACCATCGCGATCGTACATTACAATGCCAACTCTCATATTTTCTACCACTTCATCGTGATTGTTTCTTACTGTAATATAGGCATGATTGTAAATAAAACCTCTTTCCTCTACTCTTTTGGATTCCACTTCTACTTTCTGTTTTTCTTTAAGTTTTTCAATTCTCTGTAATTCTTTAAGATCTTCTACTCTTTTTATTTCATCATCATACTGACCGCCATTAGGAAAATATTGGCTTGCCGTTCTTAGAACCTCCAAAGCTAAATCGTACTCATTATCCTCTTTATAATTCTCTACCCGTTCATCAATATTTTGTTCTGCTTTTGGTGCTGTTTTTTCAATTAATTCTTTAGCCCTATCATAATTTTCGTCTTTTTCGATTACACCCGAAAAACTATCAATCGCTTTAATATAACTACCTCCTTCAAGGTATTCCTTTCCTTCTTCAAAGGAATCTCTAGAATCAGATAGATTATTTATATATCTTCTTGCATCAAGTAATTCTTTATTCATAATGTCAAATTTATCTATATCACTCAAAATATCTCTGGCTTCCTCCTCAGTAACATTATTATCTTTAAAATCATTTTTAACGGAATTGATGACTTCCTTTAAATATTCTTCCACATCATTTTTAAATTCTTGTTTTTCTTCTCCTGAAATATCTTCCATAACTACTTGATAATATTCTTTAGCATCAATTAAATCTTCTTCTGCCTTTTCTTTGAATTCAGATAAATTATTTCCTAAGCACCCCATTAATCCAATCGCTAAAAAACACCCTATTATAACCATATACCACCCTGTTTTTTTGTTTAACAAGTCAATACCTCCTATTTAAATTTTTATATGCATTTGCAAATCAATAAATTTTGTCGTTATTATTCTACAATTAACAATATATTCCCTGCTAACTGTCATAATTTAAACATAATTGTGAAGAATTCTTTCAATAGCTTGAGAGCATGTTGGGGCGTTAGCAGTTATAGTTTTGCCATTTATATTAAACTTGTTAAGCCATTCTTGTTGATTTGTGTCGATTTCTTCTAATTTATCGATGATTTAATTCATTTGCATCTGTTGTCTTTTAAAGTCTTGCTCTATTTCTCTAAGTTCTTTTTCAAACTCACATTCATTCTCAGCTAAAGAGAAAAAACTAGTGTGGCTGTTATTATAGCTATAGTTTTTAAAATTATAGCTATAAGGACTAGTTTTATTTTTTATATCCTCCTTGTATTCTTTTTCTTAAAGTGCCTCGGGTAGGGTAACCTAATTGCCTGATAGTCTGCCGATAGCACTTGCCGCGTTTAAGATAATAATCCACCACAAAACCCTTTTGTTCCTCTATATATTTGGATTTAAAGGGTTTAGATAGCCCGTCTTCTCCAGGTGCAAGCACTTGCTGATAGTCTTTACATTACTTAATAAGTGTTTTCCCTTCCGTACGTATATAACTTTTACAATGAAAACAAAACCATTTACCATTTATTCCCCAAAAAAGAAAGGAAAAAACCACATCCGCAGTAACCAGGGCTTTATATAATTCAAATATTACTTCTATATTTGATAACTCACCCTGTTTCACCTGAACGGGCTTGAGGTAAGGGCACAGAACCTTCTAATGCTTCATCTTCCTCTACTTCCCCTTCTTCTAAAGGTAGAAAACGCCTAAAAACAGGGATGGCAATTCCGCCCACCAGGTACATGGCAATCCCATAAAGAGCAGAAACGGCAAACATAGAACTGTAAAAATCCCCAACTATATCTTGCAACAACACGGCAATAGTCATGGCCAAAATAGAATTGCGCAAACCAATTTCCATGGAAAGAGCCCGCGATTGGTAATTGCTTACCCGGAAAAGCTTGGGAACTACTGCCCCCAGAAACATACCTATCATAATTAACCCAAAAAGCACTACGTATTCCCAAAGCCCATATCTTTCAGTATCAGCCAGCTTTTCCAAATTGGTCAAGATGCCAGTGGCTATGATTAAAAACAGGGCGATTATACCCAGTATGGAAAAATAAGGCACGGCTTTCTGAGCCGCCTCCGGCCATTTTCTTTTTACCAGCATTCCCAGGGCAAGAGGAACAATCACTAACCCAAAAATTACTTGCATGAT
>CAZWVJ010000099.1:0-2602 GCA_964636865.1 uncultured Syntrophomonadaceae bacterium | reverse complement strand
GTCCCGTCACGCTGTGTGATAATTAGCCTAAAAACCATATTTTGGTAAAAGGTGTCAAAAGGAACCGTCCCCTATTGCACCTCAAAGGTGTCAAAAGGAACCGTCCCCTATTGCACCTCGCTTTATTTCAAGAAGGGAAAAAGGTTGAAACAAAGGCTGAGGAGTATTAGACTATAAAAGAATACCCGCCGACAATTTTTAATTATGAACGCAGGTAATTTTACTCCTGAAGTATTTGAGCAAGAAGAGGTGGAATTATGGCGGAAGCAAAAAGAAAAGTTGTAGTTATCGGAGGCGGCCCTGCCGGCATGATGGCTGCCGGCACAGCAGGCAGCCGCGGGCATGAGGTCATTTTGGTGGAAAAAAATTATCGTCCCGGCCGCAAGCTTATGATCACCGGCAAAGGCCGGTGTAATATCACCAACAACACCGATATCCAGGGTTTAATCGCCGGTGTCACCCAAAATGGGCCCTTCCTCTTCAGCGCTTTTACCAATTTATCCAGCGATGACCTGATCACCTGGCTCCATGAACGCGGCTTACCAACGAAGGTGGAACGGGGAGGAAGGGTATTCCCCGCTTCAGATAAAGCAGTGGATGTAGTGGATACCATGCAAAATTACCTCAAAGAAAACCAAGTAAAAATTCACCGGGGCGTGGCCCAAAAAATAATTACAAATAAGGAAAATTTGAACGAGGAGATAAATGATAAGCAACAAACCCACGGAAATGAAGAAAAGGGCCAAAAAGAAATGGAGTTAGGTGGGGAAAACAGTATTGAAAAGGAAAAGAAAGGGAGAAATGTGACAGAGGACGTACGCGAAGATATAGAAACGGAAAAGAAGAAAAGCAAAAAAGTAAAGGAGAGTAAGGACAAGGACGAACCGAAAGAAGATGACGATGAAGAAGATGGGGAAAATGATGAAAAGACTGTCAAAGGAGTATTAATGCAAGATTCCTCCTACCTGACGGCAGACAGCATAATAATTGCCACCGGCGGGCTCAGCTACCCTCAAACCGGCTCCACCGGAGACGGATATGAGATGGCCCGGCAGTTAGGGCACACCATTACTCCTCTGAATCCCTCGCTGGTGCCCCTGGAAACTAAAGAAAGCTGGGTCGCCCAACTGGAGGGGCTTTCCCTGCGCAACGTCTCTCTTACAGTTTGGAACAACGCGGAACAAAACATCTTCCATGATCAAGGAGAAATGCTCTTCACCGATTTTGGTATTTCGGGTCCCCTGGTTTTATCGGCCAGCACCGTCATGAAAAACATTGATCACGAATCTTACACCGTCAGCATCGACTTAAAGCCCGGATTATCGTTTGAGCAATTAGACAGAAGAATACAGCGGGATTTCGTTCAATACTCCCGTAAAATATTGGCCAATTCCCTGGGTGACCTGCTCCCCCAGAAACTGATCCCGGTAATAATTAATCTTTCGGGCATCCCCAGAGATAAGCCCGTAAACCAGATCAGCAAAGAAGAAAGGGAAAAGCTGGCCCTGTTGCTGAAAGACCTCCGATTAAATATTAAAGGATTTAGGCCCTTGGAAGAAGCAATAATCACCTCGGGAGGAGTAAACACGCGCGAAATAAACCCCTCCACCATGGAATCGCGGCTGGTGCAGGGGCTCTTCTTCGCGGGAGAAGTAATTGACGTTAGTGCCTACACCGGTGGATACAACCTGCAGATCGCATTTTCTACAGGATACACAGCGGGTTTGCACTGCTAACGCCTGCATTTATCAAATACGTTCTTAAACACGTCCACACCTACCATATATTTCCCATATAATAAGCTTTTTTCTATCTTTTTCCGCGGCTTTGATCAAGGAAAAACTCAAACCTCCCAAAACCCTCACCCGGAAAAATTAAACCCCAAAATAACTTGAAGAGGGCAGTGAAAAATTGCCCCCTTCAAGTAAACCACTCCCGCTTTAGCAATGGAAGCCTTCCGGTCAGTATGGCTAATACCACAAGCTTACCCGGGTTCTAAAGGTAATTCCTACCCCGATTCTGTCAGCTACCTGACCGATTCCGGCTTGTTTTTGCTAAAGCCTTACCTATTCATCCCCCACCTGTAGAGCCGGAAGAATTCCTGGCGTTACAGGTTAAAATCCCGTCTTTTGCTCTAGACCCCGCCAGCCCCAATTTACTCTTAGGGGATAAACGGGATTATGGCACCAGTAATAATTTCTCCGGGCGGATCGTAAGTGTTGTTCGCAAGAAACGCGTCAAGATCCAGGACTGCCCCCCATGTATCATCAAATACATAATTCATAGTAATCACAGTCGCATCGCCGCCGAAGAAATCATTATCTTCTACTACCAGAGCCTCCCCCAACTCCATTGCATCCGCAAAAACCAGTGAATCGAGGTTTTCCCGGAACTCATTTTCCCTCACAAAAACAGAAGTAAGAGGAACATCCGCGGGGAGCACTTCTAAGCTATGAAGCTCCATCTCGCCCGTAGTAAGATTTTTCAACCTCAAACCGGTTTCGCCGCCTGCAAACAAGTTGCCCTCAAAGAGAAGATCCAGTGGCTTAGGCTCAGGTGGCTCAAGCATAATTGAATATTCTTCCGGAACTGCCTCACCCTC
>CAZWVJ010000098.1:0-2670 GCA_964636865.1 uncultured Syntrophomonadaceae bacterium | reverse complement strand
GGCTTACGGTGCAGATGCTGTGCTTTTAATATCTGCGATACTAAATCGCTCTGAAATTGAAGAGTTCTATGATCTTTCTGTCTATTTAAACATGGACGTACTTTTGGAAGTTCATAGCCGTGAAGACATAGAAAAACTTTGTGGCAAAGATTTTGAAATTATAGGAATAAACAATCGTGATTTAAACAGTTTCACTGTAGATTTAAAAAACACAGAAAAACTATACAAACTCCTGCCAAAAAATTGTATAAAAGTTAGTGAGAGCGGTATTCGCGGGCTAAGTGATGTTTGTTACCTGGAATCATTAGGGGTAGATGCAGCTTTAGTTGGTGAGACACTGATGTGTAACGAAAACCCTGGAGAAGAGCTGAGAAATTTATTAGGAGAGAGGAGCTGAGCTTAGTGGTTAGAATAAAAATGTGTGGGATAAGAAGTTTTAAAGATGCTGATTTAGCAGTACAGTACGGTGCCGATGCTTTAGGTTTTGTATTTGCTGACAGCCGCCGTTATATCGACCCGCTTATGGCAAGAGAAATAATTCGCAGTTTACCCCCTTTTGTTGTGAAGGTCGGAGTGTTTGTAGACGAGAGCTTTGAAAATATTTGCAAAACTGCTGATTTCTGCGGTTTAGATGCAGTACAGCTTCACGGAAGTGAAGAACCTGAGTTTTGCGAAAAGCTTCCCTATCAAGTGATTAAAGCCTTTAGGGTAAAAGCTTTTGACGTTTTAAAGGAAATGGAGCGGTACAAAAAAGTTGATGCTTTTCTTTTAGATAGTTACACGCCGGGGAAAAAAGGCGGAACGGGAAAAACCTTTAACTGGGAAATAGCTGCCAGTGCCTGTAGAAAATATAGAAACGTTATTTTGGCAGGAGGGCTGAATGCTGGTAATATATGTGAAGCGATAGCTACCGTTAGCCCTTACGGGGTGGACATAAGCAGCGGCATCGAAACGGGGAGTTCAAAAGATAAAGGAAAAATAATTCATTTTATGAACGAAGTGAGGAGGGTAAACTTTGCGACAACTTGATTCGAATTATTTTGGAGATTACGGTGGCCAGTTTGTTCCGGAAACGGTTATGCCTGCCCTAAAAGAGCTGGAAAAAAAATATACGAAAGCCTGCGAAGACAACTCCTTTATAGAGGAGCTGGATTATTATTTGAATTATTACGTTGGTCGTCCTTCACCTTTGTATTATGCAGAAGGTTTAAGCAAATATTTAAATGGAGCCAAGATTTATTTAAAGAGAGAGGACTTAAACCATACCGGAGCTCACAAAATTAACAATACTATCGGTCAGGCACTGCTTGCCAAACAGATGAATAAAAAGCGTGTAATCGCTGAAACGGGTGCGGGGCAGCATGGCGTAGCTGCGGCTACTGCAGCTGCTCTTCTTGGTCTCGAGTGTTGCGTTTATATGGGACAGGAGGATATTGAAAGGCAGAGGCTGAACGTCTTCCGCATGGAACTGCTGGGTGCGGAGGTAATAGCTGTTAACAGCGGTACGAAGACATTAAAGGATGCCTGTAATGAAGCTATAAGGGATTGGGTGAAAAACGTGGGCTGCACTCACTACATCATAGGCTCGGTTGTCGGTCCTTCACCCTATCCCAGGATTGTGCGTGATTTCCAGTCCGTTATAGGGGAAGAGATAAAATTGCAATCGATGACAATGTTTGGCAGGCTGCCCGATTATTTGACCGCCTGTGTCGGTGGTGGAAGTAATGCAATAGGGACATTTTACCCTTTTATTGAAGATGACGTACATTTTATAGGAATTGAAGCAGAAGGGGAAGGAATGAAGACCGGCAGGCATTCAGCTTCTTTAACTGCTGGCAGAAGGGGTGTTATGCACGGTATGTGTACGTACCTTTTGCAAAATGAAGACGGGCAAATAGCGCCTGCTCATTCTGTATCTGCAGGTCTTGATTACCCGGGTGTGGGTCCTGAACACAGCTTTCTAAAAGACAGCGGACGGGCGGAATACCGCACGGTAACTGATAAAAAAGCCTTGGAGGCTTTTCAACTGCTTTCCAAAACTGAAGGTATAATTCCTGCCCTAGAAAGTGCTCATGCTCTGGCATATACAGCAGAATTGGCTTCCAAGCTGTCTTCAGAAAAAATCGTTGTGGTTACCCTTTCCGGCAGGGGAGACAAAGATGTTGAATCCGCATCAAAAATATTAGGAGGGACCGCTGATGGAAAGCCAAATTAAAAATGACGAGAGACTGCATTATTCTTCTCCATTAGATGAAGTATTTTTAAGGTCTCGGAAAGAGGGGCGGACAGCGCTTATAATTTTTCTTTGTGGCGGTTATCCGGATCTTGGTACGAGCAAGGAATTGGTTTTCGCAGCTAGTGAAGCTGGTGCTGATGTGGTCGAGCTGGGAATGCCTTTTTCCGATCCTCTTGCTGACGGACCCATTCTTCAGGTTGCGGCAGGCCAGGCTATTGAAAACGGAGCTACCATGAAGAGAATTTTAAAGGTTGCAGAGGAGATCAAGGAAATAAAGTCAATACCCTTGGTCATGCTTTCTTACTACAATCCAATTCTGCAGTATAGTCCTCCTTCTTTTTGTAGGGATACTAAGGAAGCTGGTATAAGCGGAATTATCGTCCCTGACCTTCCTTTAGAAGAATCGTTTGAATTAAACAGCTGCACAAAAAGAT
>CAZWVJ010000097.1:0-2722 GCA_964636865.1 uncultured Syntrophomonadaceae bacterium | reverse complement strand
TACTATGATAATTTTAAATGCATAATTAATTAATCAAATATTTTCCTGTACTTTTTTCCCGCCTGGGGAAGGATAAAAAAATTGCAGATTTCATCAAGCCGGTTGCCATTGTTGAACTGAAAAAAAGAGGATGTTCATGGGGTGGGCCATGAGGGGGGTTAAAAAGCACCCGGCTCAACGAAACCTGATTTTTGAAAAATAATCGTTGCTTCTAAAGAAAAAAGATTTGCTTACTCTTTGCCTTCTGAGGCTTCAAGTTCATTTATTCTTGCTTCTATTTGGCTTAATTGTTCTTTGATCAATTCTGCTTCTTTTTTGAGGTAAGCTTTTTCATCATATACAGGTCCTGCTTTTCTCTGATAATAGGGAGGAGCATAAGCAGGAGCATAGCCTGGAGCATAACCTCTAAATGGGGGGCCAAAACCCCAGTGCATATATCCAGGCCTTCCGAAGCCAGCGCAAAATCCCATACCTCTACCACTCATAGGGCCCATTCCCATGGGACCGGTTCCATCTCCACGTGGCATCATTGTCACCTCCTTAGCATATAATTTAAAGCCTAAAAAGCTTTAATAACGAGTTGTCCATGAATACTCGATCATGGAAAAGACAGCTTATTTTCTGTATCTTAAATAAATTATAGAAAAGTTTTAAGCATATGTCAAGTATTCGAAGTTAAGAATAACATTATAGAATTAAAAGACGGATATATTTACCCAGATATGGGAAATCCCGGAAAGATAAGAGACAGATAAGATAACTCCTTGCTCAAAATTTCTTTCATAGTAATAATGAGAGGACAAGTATGGGCGCGGAATTATTAAAGATAATATTTATTAGGTTTACTTTGCTAAAAATTCGTGATAGCTTTTAGATATAAAGCTCGTTAGTTTAAAAGAGGGCGTGGCAACCGCCTCGGTAACTACTTATAATATTTAGAGGTTTAGAGTTAAGCTTTGTTCAAAATCAATTTATACTCTTAAATTGATTCCGGCAAACTCCGGGGTTATTCAAGTTTTGTCATGTCTCCATTCATTTTGGATTATGCCGGGGAACGGGAAACGGAGGGAATTAAATGGCTACCAAAAGAGTTTTGCCAAAGGAGAACTCACCTTTGAAAACTGTGGTCCTCAACGGAAGCCCCAAAGGTGATTTCAGTGTCACCAGGCAATATATTCACTACCTGGAAAAAATATTTATCTCCCAAAACTTTCAGGTGATAAATATAGGGGAGGATATAGCAAAACTGGAAAATAACAATGATTATTTTTCCCGGGTGAAGCATACAATAAATGAGGCCGATGCCTTAGTATGGTGCTATCCCGTATACACATTTTTAATTCCTTATCAACTTAAAAGATTCATCGAGTTGGTGGAAGAAAAAAATGAAACAAATTGTTTTGCCGGCAAATACGCTACTTCTATTTCTACTTCCGCTCACTTTTATGATCACACCGCCCATAATTATATCCATCAAATATCATGCGACTGGGGAATGAATTACCTGGAAGGCTTTTCTGCGGCCATGAACGACCTTACAAAACCCGCCGAAAGAAAAAACCTCTCCTGCTTTTGGGAAGATTTTTGCTCTTGTGTGCAGCAGGAAGCTTTTCTGGAAAAAAGATATGAGCCTGTTAATTATTCTCCACCCCATTACCGGCCGGAACTTGAGGATAACGTGCCCTCTTCCGGCGCTAAAAAAGTAACTCTGCTCACCGACCATCACAGTGAAGATTGCAACCTGGCAAATATGGTCCGTAATTTTTCTCTTTTAATGCCGGCAGAGGTAGAAATTATAAAATTACAGGAATTAAACCTGAAAGGAGGATGCCGGGGGTGTATCAGATGCGGCTATGACGGGACCTGTATTTACCGCGATGATTTTATGGAAGCCTGGCAAAAAATAATTGAAGCTGATGCAGTAATCTATGCCGGAACTGTTGTAGATCGCTTCCTCTCTTCCAGGTGGAAACTATTTTTTGACCGATGTTTTTGCAACGGGCATCGCCCCTACCTGATGGGAAAGCAGATAGGCTACATTATATCCGGGCCTTTACGGCAAATACCCAACCTGAGAGAAATACTGCATGCCAACGCAGAAATAAATCGGGCTAACCTGGTAGGGTTTGTAACAGATGAGTATTCTTCCGGCGAAGATATTACTCGCTTGTTAAAGACCTTTACTTCCAGATTTGCCACCTTCATGGAAAATAATTGCGTTAAACCGCAAACTTTCAGGGGAAGAGGCGGGCACCTTGTTTTCAGGGACCTTATTTACAACATGAGTGGTATCTTTCAGGAAGATTATAGATTCTATCGCAAATACAACCTATTTGATTTCCCTCAAAAAAATATAAAGTCTCGCTTTACCAACGCCGGATTGAAGGTAATTATGAAGATACCCCGGGTTCGAAAAAATATAGTGCGTAAAAGTAAAGAGGGCATGATCTTCCCTCATCAGCAAGTTCTCCGCCGAATTCAAAAATAACCCCTCCCGTGTGTCAGTGGGGACGGGGCAATTTTGTCACATTCCTTATCCTTAAGATATCCCTTGGTAGCCTATGTCCTCTCAATTTGCTTCCAATTTTATTAGTGGCTAAATACTAGTCTCTTTTTGGCTTGTTCTTTAGTTATGCTGTGGGCAACAAGCTGTGAGCAAAAAAAGATCAAAATTATCATCGGCAGCAAACTTCAATGTGACAAAATTGCCCCGTCCCCACTG
>CAZWVJ010000096.1:0-2799 GCA_964636865.1 uncultured Syntrophomonadaceae bacterium | reverse complement strand
TCTCTGCGCTACATTTCATTCCTTGATTGTAACCACAATTGTCAACGTTACATTTAACTTCTGAGGACATTGGTTTCCCCCCTTTCATTTCTGTGGATTATCTATATGGATTGGGAGGGAAGCCAACTTTATGCTCTTTAGAAGAAGTTAGCCCCCCCCAGGATTTTAAACTTTAACGCTTTTGAATAACCATCTTACGCATCTCAATTTTTTCCTATATAATATTTAATTTTTATTGTAAAGGTAGAGTCTAAACATATTCTAAACAGGAGAAACATCAACTGGTGCAATTCCATAAGCCTTAGGATTTAAAGAGGAGGGGTATTGCTTCTACTTACCTTTACAAAGCATCAAGTATTTCAATATTTTTTTCATTTTTATTTATTGATCCAATTAAAACCAATTACAAAATATCACTTTAGGGAGAGTAGATACCAACCAGTCCGGTGGTAAGAGCATAGGAAAGGATACCTGCCACGATGAGGGTGATGGCTGCCCCCCGGAACACGGCAGGTACTCCCGATACCGCCAGGCGCTCTCTCACTCCGGCCATAACCAGCAGGACCAGGGAAAAACCCACCGAAGCAGCAAATCCGAAAACTACAGCTTCCAATAGGGTAAAGTTGTTATCTACCACCAGCAGGGCTGCCGCCAGCACTGCACAGTTGAAAGGCAGAAAAAAACGTACCTGTTGATGTATGTAGGTAAAGTATCCGCGAAATAACGTTTCTACCGCTTTGCCGAATACTGCGATGACCATTATAAAGACCAGGAGGTGTAGATAATAAAGTCCCAGTGGTAATAGCACCCGGGTATATATAAGCCAGGCACCCAGGGTGGACAGGGTCATAAGCATTATCGTGGCCATGCCCATTCCGGCAGCATTCACTATACTGCGAGAGCTATCCAGCAGTGGACACACGCCCAAAAAGTGCTCCAGCACGAAGTTTTCTATCAATATATAAACAAAGAGGATAGAAATTAGCTGTTCCACAAGGATCCTCCTTCCCCGGTTTCATTTTCTATGTCTTCATCCAACCGGCAGTACTTTTGGTAAACAGTGTTAGCCAGAGCCATAAGCAAACCCAGGGCCATAAAGGCTCCCGGTGCCTCCCGAAGCATGCGGATAGGTTCAAAATGAGGACCGAAAACTTCTGCTCCCAGAAGGGCACCGGTGCCTAACAGCTCACGAACCCCCGCCAATACAACTATAGCAATAGTGAAGCCCATCCCCGTCCCCAGATGGTCAAAAACAGACCTTACCAGGGGGCGGCGGGAAACGAAAACTTCCACCCGGGAAAAAAACACACAGTTAACCGCCAATAGGAGAAGGTAAATACCCAGTTCTTCCCGCATGCCGGGATAGTATACCTGTAATATTATATCCACTGCGGTAACCAGGGTGGCTGAAATGATCCCGAAAACAGGTAAGCGCACCTGCTCAGGGATGACTCCCTGCACCAGAACGAAAATCATATTACAGCAAATTAGAATTCCGGTAAAGATTATCCCCATACTGAGGCCGCTCAAGAGATAAGCGCTTGCTCCCAACAGGGGACACATTCCCATGAACATGCGAAATACGGGATTTTCCTGGAATATTCCCCTCCAGATATCCTGTAAAATCACTCTGTTCAAACCTTTACCCCCCTTTTCCCTTACTGTTCTAAGTACTCTTCTTTCACTGTCTCCATTACTTCTTCCACCGAATCTATGACCGCCCGGGTGCTCTCAGTAGCCCCGGAGACAACCTCCACTTTTTCAGAGACGGTGTCCTGGTAGGTCACCCCTGGAAACTGTTTCCGGAACTCAGGCTCTTCTATCACTCCCCCAATGTCTTCTGTTTCATCATGCTCTAAAACTTTCAGACCCACTATTTTCCCCTGCCTGTCCACCGCCAGCTGATAAACAATGTAATCACTGTAGCCCTGTTGCCGGGCGGTAATCAATACCCCCAAAAATTCTTTCTCTTTTCCGTAAACCAGTTGCGCGTTCATGCCTTCTACTACTTCTTCTTCGTAGCCGGCGGCACCTGGAAAATAGTCCTCCAGCATTTCCAGGTCCTCTTGCAGCTTTCTCTCCTCAATGGTTTCCTCCGCCCACAGGTTCATCCCAGTCAGAAAAATCCCGCCGACAATACCGGCAAATATAAACACCAGGGCAGATTTCAGATAATCAGGCACTCCGCTTCACCTCTCCAAACTTCCTGGGTACGGTAAAATGGTCAATAAGAGGCACCACAGCATTCATGATGAGTATGGCAAAAAAAACACCTTCCGGAAGAGTGCCGTAAAGTCGAATCAGCATGGTTAAAAGGCCGCAGCCAATCCCAAAAACTAGCCTGCCACTGGGAACCAGTGGGGAAGTAACCATATCCGTGGCCATAAACAGAGCCCCCAGCAGAACACCGCCTGCCATTACATGGAACACACCTGTAGTCAAGTAATCCTGATACATGCCCTCACCTAAAATAGCTCCCATAATAAAGACGGTGGCCACAAATCCCACCGGAATACTCCATTCAATCTGTTTCCGGTAAAATAACCAGAAGCTGCCGACCAACAGGGCCAACGCCGAAGTTTCACCTAAAGAACCGGATAAGTTGCCTAAAAAGAGCTGACTCATTGTTACTCCCAAGGCCTCTTCCTCTCCCGCCAGGGGAGTGGCTACCGTAATTGCGGTTATATCTGCTCCAAATTCTAACGGTTGAGGGTAAAACCAGTTGTCTGCCAGTTTGCCTCCCCATGAAGCCATAATTACAGCTCTGCCTACCAGAGCAGGATTAAAAATATTGTTGCC
>CAZWVJ010000095.1:0-2878 GCA_964636865.1 uncultured Syntrophomonadaceae bacterium | reverse complement strand
ATGGTGGGGGAATTTTCAATTATTATACCGGTATACTTTTAGATTATCATAAACACATCAGAATTTGTTAAAAAATAAACATAATAAAAATTCTCATTTACCAATATAATAAACTCCAATATTTAGTATAATAGTATTGACATAGGCTAAATTCATCAAGTAAAAATTCCATTATAAAAAGGGTATTTTATGAATAATTTGGGTGAATCTTTGAAGCAGATTTGGGATTCGTGTATAAATAGCATTGCTGATATTTCTGCAACTATGGAATTTATGAATTTGGAATTGCCTTCCGCAATTTTTACATTGATAATTCGATGGATTTTGCCTCTACTGGCAATTATCATACTATGGCGTTGCATCCTTCCGCTCTTGCAAGTTAGAAAACAAAAAGCTGTTTGGGGATATCTTTACTCAAGGGGCGGCGCCAAAACTCCTATTAAACACTGGGAAAATTCCATCGGGCGAAGCAACTCCTCCGATATTGTAATAAATCTTCCTTACGTTTCCAAAAACCATGCCGTACTTACTTTTCGTGATGACACCTGGTTCATTACCGACTTGAATTCCAAAAACGGAGTAAAGGTTAATGGGAAAAAAATCGAAAAAACGGCATCATTAATACCCGGAGATGTTATTTCCTTAGGCGGAAAGGAGATGGTACTGTTTCCGGGCGAAAAAGAAGCGGGACGGATGCCTCAATTAGATATTATTTCTAGTTTTATCTCCTCGAGCAAACAGGTGAAAACAGGTGTAACTTTCTTCCTAATTTTGCTTTTCCAGGCGTTGGGCTGCCTGCAGATTTGTCTTTCTATGGGAGAAAATTTAAATCCTATAATACCTCAGGTTTTTCTTTTGTTCATTTTTGTAGAATGCTTGTTTTTTTTCATTACGCGCCACTACAGCCGAAAATATTTTGAACTGGAACTACTTTGTTTCTTTCTTTGTGGTTTAAATTTATTTATTGTAGCCTCTGCTGCGCCTCATTTCCTTATTACCCAGCTTTTAGCCTTTATTTTCGGAATAGCCGTTTATATGGCAATTGAAGCAATCATTAGAGACCTGGGACGCGCAAACAGGCTAAAATATATACTGGTAGCATCTGCTTTAGCCCTGCTGGTATTAAACCTAACGATAGGAGAAGTTCGTTTTGGCGCAAAACGCTGGATAGACCTTGGTTTTATAACCTTTCAACCGTCGGAATTCGTAAAAATTGCATTCATAATGGCCGGCACGGCAACCCTGGACAGGCTTCTTACCGCCCGCAACATGACCGCTTTTATAGGGTTCACCGCAATATGTATCGGTTCTTTAGTGCTTATGAGAGATTTCGGCATGGTGGTAGTTTTTTTTGGGGCTTTTATTGTCATCGCATTTATGCGTTCCGGAGATTTGCGAACTATTGCTTTAACATCATCGGGTGCTGTACTGGGAGCAATTGCAGTAGCCTCTTTTATACCTTACATAGCTACTCGTTTGGAAGCATGGGGCAATGTTTGGGATCATGCGTACACTATCGGCTACCAGCAAACTCAAACCATGATTGCCGCTGCCAGCGGAGGGCTTATAGGGGTAGGAGGCGGCAACGGCTATCTTTCCGGTATCGCTGCTGCAGATACTGATCTGGTTTTCGGGATGCTATGCGAAGAATGGGGACTTCTCATAGCGTTTATTGCAGTTTTTATTATTGTATTTTTTTCTATTTATGCCCTGATTCTTACCAAAAATTGCCGATCCTCCTTTTATGCAATTGCCGCGTGTGGAGCTGCTTCCATCTTTTTAATCCAAACTGCTTTAAATGTCCTGGGGTCGGTAGATATACTTCCCCTCACGGGAATAACTATACCTTTTATTTCAAGAGGTGGCTCTTCCATGATTGCTTCATGGGGGCTTATTGCTCTTATCAAATCCGCTGATGAACGCCTAAGACCTAAAACAAAAAAATATTACATTAAAGAAGGTGATAAATCATGAAGCTTATTATAAGGCGTTCCGCCATTTTATTTATTTTCTCGTTATTACTTTTAACGGGACTTGTATTATTTCTGGGTAATTATATCAATAATGCTTCTACATGGGTGCAGCATTCTTCTAACAGACACTTATATACTGATGGCAAATTGAATACCACAGGTAATATTTATGACCGTTCGGGCAGATTGCTTTTAGAAATGATAGAAGGAAATATAAATTTCCATGAAGATACAACAATTCGCACTGCTGTTATGCATGCAACAGGAGACCTGAATGACAATGTGGCAACCGGGGCGCTGGTAGCCTTCCGAGATCGCTTAAGCGGTTGGAATTTCTTCAATGGAGTATATGAATTTGATTATATGAACACATCCGGTAATGATATCACTCTTAATCTCGATGCCCAATTGTGCGCCACAGCATACAGAGAACTTGTCGGGCACAAGGGAGCGGTGGGCATCTATAATTATGAAACAGGAGAAATAATTTGCATGGTTAGCACTCCTTCATTTGACCCGGCACATCCCGGGAATATACCGTTTGATGATCCAAGGCACGAAGGTGTTTACATTAACCGGTTGCTTTCGCCTGTTTATGTTCCCGGTTCCATATTTAAGTTGGTAACCACAGCGGCGGCAATTGATCATATTCCCCATGTTAAAGAAAAAGTTTATAAATGTGAAGGAAAAATACAAATAGGCGAAGATATAGTAAGTTGCCTTACACCTTGCGGTGAAGTCACTTTAGAGCAAGCACTGGCAACTTCTTGCAATACCACTTTTGCCCAAATATCTCTTGAACTTGGCTCAAAAACATTACAGGATTATGCAAATGCGGCCGGTTTTAACTCAACATTGCATGTGGACGGTATACAAACCGGTATGGGACGTGTAGATCTATCTGA
>CAZWVJ010000094.1:0-2990 GCA_964636865.1 uncultured Syntrophomonadaceae bacterium | reverse complement strand
AAGAAGGAAAAGTCAGCTATTTTGGAGATTCCGCTCACAGGATAGATGTTGGATCGAATGTATCTATCCGAAGTATCATTCATTCTTAATAAAGAGAACATTTCCTCCTCGTTAGGTTCATAAAGTATAGTTCCGTTCTGAAGTATTACGTTTTTTGTGATCTTCTGAGAACTCCCAGAGACTTTTTTATCATCGACGAAGACACTGTTCGGTTTTACGAATTCAGCACTGATATCCAAATCTTGAAGTGTCTTTACTAATAGACCGCATATATTTTTGTATATTTTTGTGATATCATCTGGGAAATATTCTCTAGGAGCGATAATACTGTAGACGAGTTCTCCTCCGGGAGTGTGATACATGGTTCCTCCCCCACTGGGTCTGCGGATCACAGCTATGTTCCGCTTTTTACATAGTTTCAAGTCGACTTCATTCCGTACCTTTTGGCTTCTTCCTATAGTGACCGCTTTACTTTCCCATTCCCAGAATCTTATAATAGGTATTCCAGTCTTGGAGACTCTGTCGGTTAAAATCTCTTCAAGAGCAATAGCTGTGTAGGGACCGATCTTTTTCTTGGGAACGAATCTCCACTGCATCTGATTTTGAATAGGTGTAGAGAATAAATAATTTAGTGTAAGATACGATCATCCTATGTGAGAGATTTTTTATATGTTTAAACAGGATACGGGATTGATGTATGATAGAGTGATCATTCCTACTGATGGGTCTGATATCGCAGAAATAGGTGTAGAAGAGGGTTTGAATCTTGCGAAAAATTTAGACATACCGGCTCTCTGTATTTACGTTATTGATATCTCTACACTTGAAGAACTCGACGGAGGAAAACAGCATGACGCCCGGAAAGGCATAAAAAATGTCGGTGAAAAAGCTCTTACAGAAGTGAGAAAGAAAGCTCATGAGATGGGTGTGGAAATAAAGACTAAAAATCTTCTCGGTAAACCCCATGAAAGGATAGTTGATAGCGCGACCGAGAAAGATATAATATACATGAGCAGTCACGGCGCTTCCGGTTTCTCAGAGATAGTGTTTGGCAGCACTACGGAACGTGTAGTGAAGAATGCCGATTGTACTGTCGCAGTAGTGAAAGCTAGATGAGTTAGTCAGATCTGCCTATATCATAGTATATCCCTTCTGAATTTAAAAACTATTAATCGAGTTATTGAGAGGGTTTAAGTGAATTATATACCAGTGATTGAGTAGTTATAGTATCTAATTATCTGAATTACTTTTTCTGAAACAATACGCACCAAACTTTAAATATTTATACTTATTTATTATAGATACTAAAGAGTGAGGATGACTTATCGGAGGTAAATGATGAATGGTGATGTAAAAAGGAAAGTAAACCTCATAGGGGAACGTGCTGTTGGTAAGACTTCTTTAGTACTTCGGTTTGTCAAAGATGTTTTTGGGGAGAAATATTTGAAAACTATCGGCACTAATGTATACACCAAGAATGTCCCCGTCACAGGTTCCGAAGTAAAGCTGGTCTTGTACGATACAATGGGAGAATCTGGTTTTCAGAGTGTTCAAGAGATGGCGTTTGAAAAATCTACAGGCGCCATCGCTGTTGCTGACATTACTAGAGAAGAGACCCTTTACAAATTGATAGATGAGTGGCTACCGACTTATAGAAGGGCGTCCGTTCATAACGCACCTATTGTTTTGGCAGTAAACAAAGTTGATCTTGAGGAAAGAGATATCACTCGTGAAGAAGTCGTAGATAATGTATTACACTATTTCGATACCATCTTTTTCACCTCCGCCAAGACCGGAGAAAACGTAGATGATATGTTCAAAGAACTCGGGTTCAGAACCATGTACCGTCATACTTCACCCATGAGAGATACAGAAGACATCGTGACGATGGATAAAAAGATAGATACACCAAAAAAATTGATATCAGGTCTTCTCACCTACGCTTCACATCTTGGAGATATGCCATACTCAACTATGGAAGATATCTTTGAGGAAAGCGGAATCGATAAGTTTTCAATGGACAAAGGGATTACAGAAGAACAAGCCTTAGAATTTGGAGATAGGTTGATCAAATGGTACGACGAAAACGATGATGTTGAATCCGCCTCCGCCGTAAATAGATTGCTTGAAAAGTATGAAGAGGATTCGAAAAAGTCGTAGAAATAGTTTAGGAAAAAAGATCTTCGGTCATATCCTTTACACCTCTTAACTCTTTACTTTCACCATGCCACTCTTTGAGTTTTTCTCCGTATTCATCCTCGATTCCTTCGATAACATCTCTTATTTTTCGTATTTTTTTCTCATTGAACTGTCCCTTATATACAACGGCCATATATATGTGCTCACCTTGCTCTATAACGATTTTGTTATCACCGTATTCCAACTTATTCTCCTCCCAATCTTCATCGTCCTTGAAGGATTCCTCAATGTAGTCCTGGACAGCCTCGAACATACTAGAGATTTTTTCACTATCTCTGCTCGGTTTAATTCGTCGGGTGTTGTGTAATATTAGCACGGAATTTTTCTTGCTTATCAAAAATACTTCCTCGATATCCGGTCGTTTTTTCCTTAAATGTTTTAGGTACAAGCCACCGCCAGTAATAACAACAATGGCCGTGATTATTACTATCAAATGGGGCCACCAAATACCAAAATACATTTCTTCTTCTGGCGGATTTACATCAAGAGAAAGAATAGCCTCCTGATGATTCTCGGATTCACTCGTTATTCTTAGCGTATATTCACCTCTCTCTTCAAGCGTCCAATTGAACTCATCGGAATAAGTTTCTCCAGCACCTAAAGTTACTTCTTTTTTGGGCTCGATTAATTCGTCACCTATGTAGAATGTTATGTTCTGAGTATCTTCTACCTCTCCGACGTTGGTCACGGTGTAATTAATCATGATCTCTTTATTTTCAAAAAGATCATCATCAGCCTCTGGTGAATTTATAGTAATTTCAAAGAACGCTTGTCTTAAAACTGTGACTTCT
>CAZWVJ010000093.1:0-3047 GCA_964636865.1 uncultured Syntrophomonadaceae bacterium | reverse complement strand
AGCACACTTTTTTCCCTATACTATAAAACTAAATAGCAATCATTCCGCCCATCCCTTCCAAATTTATAATAAAGGAAGTTTTCTTTATATCTCTCAATAATTTGTGTCAATGTCAAGGCCTGACACCTTTTTTAAAAAGATCGGCAAATGTATCTTTTCTCAATTCTTTCATCAAACCCTCCTGCGCTCTGGAAAGTATATTCCTCACCCGGCAAAAATTTTGATTGGGGCATTCGTAGCCATTTGCCAGGCACACATTTAAAGCTATTTTGCCCTCAATTGCCTCTATCACATCCGCTAGAGTAATTTTTTCCGGCGGGATTAACAATTTAACCCCGCCCTTAGCCCCTCTCTGGCTCTGCACGATACCGGCCCTGGCAAGGACCTGCGTGGTCTTTTTTAGAAAGAATTCAGGTATATCTTGCCGTCTGGAGATAGTTTTAGCCGAAACATTTTCTCCATAGTGGATAGAAAGCTCAAGGACCATTTTAATAGCATACTCGGATTGCCTTGTTATCTGCACCTTTATCAACTCCCCTCCTCAATTTTACATTATTTACCTCATTTTACATTATTCGCTTCTTTTAAAGATACATTTTGGTTTAATGAATTACTACTAATATCTATAATTATTAAACTTCGCTTTGTTCCCGAATACAACCATCCACACTTATTACTATCTTATAAAGTTTAATATTTTTTCCGGAATTTTGCACTGCTTCCTGAACCAGGCGAACCAATCCTCCACAGCAGGGAACCTCCATAACAGCCATGGTAATCGAATGGATATCATTGTTTTTAAATATCTCCGTCAGCTTCTCCAGGTAAGCTGAAGTATCGTCAAGCTTGGGACAGCCGACAAGGAGGGCTTTATCTTTTAATATTTGCCTGTGAAAACCGGCATAAGCAAACGGAACACAGTCAGCAGCAATCAGAAGCTCGGGGTTGCGTAAAAAAGAGGCTTCCGTAGGAACCAGGTGTAGCTGAACCGGCCAATTAGACAGCTCAGAATACTGTTCTTCATGCTCTTCATATACTTCTTTTTCGTCCGTCTTTCCGGAAGGGGAAAGCTCCTGAGGGGGACAACAGGGAGAAACGGCAACTCCTTCTTTGTTTTCCTCCTTTTTATTGCTATTTCCCCCGGAGGCACCTTCTTTTTCACTCATATTGGCCAGGTGTTTTTCCACCGCTTCCTGATCAAAAGGTGCCGCTTCTCTTTCTACAATAGAAATAGCTCCCTGGGGGCACTCACCAAGGCAATCTCCCAGTCCGTCACAGTAAACTTCGCTAACAAGCTTCGCCTTGCCATCAATAATTTGAATAGCTCCTTCGGCACAAGCCGGAACACAAAGACCGCAGCCATCGCACTTTTCTTCATCAATATGAATTATTTTTCTCTTTTGCGTTTTACTCATTATCATCTAACTCCTTTCTGTATATTCGTATTTGTTTTTTAAGTTCTTTTTAATTCCATCTGCTATCTGCGGAGGAAGTTCCCCTGCTTCAAGCATTTCCTCGACAATTGCCAAGGCTTCTTCTTCACCTTTTGCCCCCGCTATGGCATTAAAATAAATAGAACCTATTTCTACCGGCATATTTACTTTTTCGGTTTTCACTTCATCAATGGCTTTTTCTGTTTCTTTTTTGAGCTCTTCCATTTCCGGCGCAGGCAATATATCTTTAGCCCTATCTTCAATCTTTTTACGGATACTTTCCGGCTTTAAGTTGTCTGCTGCGCTTCCCAGGCACTCCTCTGCAAAAGAACACCATGCGGCACAACTTAAATTAAAGCGCTGATTGACTACCTTTTTACCGCAGTTTCTACATTTTACCCGCAGATCTGTTTTCCAAAACTCCATCTCTTCATCGCAATAAGGGCAATAATCTTCAAAGATATCATCGTGGGTCCAGTAACGGGTATCCTGACCGGGGCATTTGCCAAATTGCATTTCACTTCCCTCCTTACATAACTGGCTTATTATTCATTCCAGAATAAATAAGATAAATAAGATGCCTTTTGTCTTATTTATATATTAACAATAACTCTTTCATCTTGTCAATGATTTTTTTAAAGCCTATGTTTTTTTAGCCTTTTAATTTTTCAAATTGAAGACCATAATTATGCTGGCAAAAATTTCGGGCATCTTTATTAAGGCGGAATTTTCCCCTCGATCAGGAGCTTCGCTTTAAACCCAGCAGTTCTGCCGCATTTCTGCCGAGAATTTTATTTTGCGCCTCTTTAGAAATGGGAAGGCTCTTTATCTTATCGATGTTGGCAGATATGCCGGGTACTGCAGGCCAGTCGGTTCCAAATACTACTTTGGAAGATAACTTTTCCAGGTTGGGGATATATTCCGGTAAATTTTGCGGTGGCAGGCCGGCTACCTCCAGGTAGATGTTGGCATGGAGTTGAGCCAAAAAAGAAGCCTGTTGGTACCAAAAACCTCTTCCGCTATGAACCAGAAGAATTTTCAGGCGGGGAAAATCTACCGCCACATCATCCCAGCAAAGAGGCTCCCCGTATTTAAGGCGGGCTCCGGGAAATATGGAACTGCCGGTGTGAGACATAACCGGGATGCCCTTTTCCTGAGCCAATCCGTAAAGAGGGTACAGTCGGGCATCATTGGGGTAAAAATGCTGATAAGAAGGATAAAGTTTCAGCCCTTTCATACCCAATTCCTCCAGGCAGTACTTAAGTTCTTCTTTGGGATCAGTTACCAGATAAGGGTTCACATTGGCAAAAGGTATTAGGCGGGAGGCATTTTTGCAAAAGTCGGCCACATACTCGTTGGTAGTAATACCGGTAGTAATGGGAGAAGATTCCGCAAGGCAGACGCCGTAATCAACCCCGTTCTCCTCCAGAAGCATTTCCAACTTGTGGGGATCTATCTCCCCTTCGGCAGTGGCTACTTTTTCCAATCCCGAGCCCATGGCGATAAACCCCTGCACCCATTCAGAGACAAAAGGTTTGTTCATGTCCAGGGAACCTACATGAAGATGAAAATCAATAACCGGGTCTTTTGCTTGTTTATCAGTCAACAGTTATC
>CAZWVJ010000092.1:0-3047 GCA_964636865.1 uncultured Syntrophomonadaceae bacterium | reverse complement strand
GGCTGGAAAAGTGGCAGGCGAGACGGGCGAGTCAAAAGCAGTCAATCTCAGATTCAAAGAAGCTCATGCGCAATAAAAACCCGGCCATCATTCCCCGCAACCACCAGGTCGAAGCTGCGTTAGAGGCTGCAGAGATGGAAAATGACTTCAACCCGCTGTATCGTTTGCTGGCTGTCCTGGAAAAACCTTATGCCCATGACCCGGAACAGGTCGAATATGCCGCACCGCCAAAACCAGGCAGCAAGCCTTACCAGACATATTGCGGGACATAAAAAGGAGTTGTTGAGGATGTCTGGGAGACTCGTGAGCGGAAAAATTAGAAAATTGCTAATCATTATAGTATTATTGTCCTCATCGCTTGTTGCAGCATGTCAGTTGGGAGCTGTGGATTACCTCATTGCCCGGGTTATTTTCGCCCCTGACCACGAAGAAATTAACGACGAAAAAATAGGAGAACCAAAAAGAGAGGAAATAAATGAATCTAGAGACAAAGAAATTACAGGACATGAAGGTGAGGGACTTTATTCTTCAGAGCGAATTCCACCCCTGGACTATACCGTTACGGTAGTGGCAGAAGATCTGGAGATTCCATGGGAGATCTTACCCCTTCCTGATGGACGCTTGTTGGTCACAGAAAGGCCCGGCAGGGTTACTATTGTGGGAGAAGGGAACATCGCCACCATTCATGACGTTCGACACATAGGAGAAGGAGGGCTTATGGGAGCGGAGATTGATCCGGATTTCGAAGAAAACAGCTTTTTGTACCTGTACTATTCTTACGAGGATGGGGGCGAAGTCTATAACAGGGTTTCACGGTTTGTTTTTCAGGAGGACAGCCTTGAGGAGGAAAAGGTGCTGCTGGATAATATCCCTGGAAGTCGGTTCCACAACGGAGGACGAATCCGATTTGGGCCTAAGGGAGCCCTCTTCATCACTACCGGGGACGCATCTGACACAAGCTTGCCGCAGGATCTGTCTTCGCTAGCAGGAAAAATTCTTCGAATAAACCCTGACGGCAGCATCCCCGAAAACAATCCTTTTCCCGACAGCCCTGTTTATTCTTACGGACACAGGAACCCACAGGGAATCGCGTGGGACCCTGACAAAGACATTCTTTACTCCAGCGAACACGGTCCGACTCGGCAGGACGAGGTCAATGTTATTCTTCCTGGCAAAAATTACGGCTGGCCCATAGTGGAGTGCGGTGAGGGAGAATCCGATTTTGAAGATCCCATCATTTGCTACACCGAGTTTACCCTCGCCCCTTCGGGGATGGACTTTTTCCCCGGGCAGGGAGAATACCCTGACCAGCTTTTCATCGGTGGTTTAAGGGGAAACATGGTCAAGCGCATTGCCTTAGACGATGAAGGCAACATCCTGGATCAGGAACCAATTTTGACCAACTGGGGAAGACTGCGGACAGTGCGATACCACGAGGGAAACTTATATGTGGCAACCAATGATCTGGACGGTCGGGGAATACCCGACGAAACATCGGATTTAATTTTAAAAGTAGAATTCTTAACCGATTAAAAAGGGCTTCTTTAGATTCCACTCCTTCAGCTACTGTTTTCATATCCAAGACATCTCCCATTTTAATAGCAGTATTAACAATCTCTTTGTCTTTGGGATCGTCAATTATATCCCTGACAAAGCTCTGGTCTATTTTTATATTATTAATGGGAAGATTTTTTAAATAAGCCAGAGATGAATACCCTGTCCCAAAATCGTCAAGAGTTATTTCAAATCCTAAATCTGCTAAGGTATCTAGTGCTTCTTGAGCCAATGTAAATTCTTGCATGATATCCGTTTCGGTAAGTTCTAATTCAATGCGTCCTGGACTAACCCCGTAGCTTGTAAGTAAGCTTTTTATTTTCTCAGGAAAATTTTCTTCAAAGAGGTTGCGGGGAGTAATATTGACTGAAACATTTATATCAATTCCTTCTTTTGACATTTCAAGTATGTCAAGTGCGGCTTTTTCTAACAACCAATACGTCAAGTTATGAATCAAGGCGGTCTGTTCAATCTGCGGGATAAATTCTCCCGGAGGTATCATTCCCTTTTTTGGATGTTTCCATCGTATCAGGGCCTCGGCTCCATTAACACTTCCATCTTTTAAGGTTATTTTGGGTTGATAGTAAATAACAAATTCATTATTTTCAAGTGCTGATTTAGTTTCACCAAGCAAAAAGATATTATTACTACCGGCTTCATTGAAAGACTCATTATAAAAAGTAAATGATTGCCTTTTTTCTTCTGCTTTATACATAGCAAGATGTGCATTTTGAAAAAGTGTATTTTCATCATAAGCATCTTCTGGATAAACAGCAACTCCTACTTGTGTATCAAGATATATAGGAATGTTATTAAATTCCCATGGTTCTCCTAGTTTTACGGACAAATTTTCGGCAAAATGCCCCAGTTCTTTTTTATTGATATTTTTAACTAACAGGGCAAATTTATTGTGATAAACTTTATAGACTTCCCCGTTTAGCGGGAGCCTTTTTTCTATTTCAAAACCTATGGTTCGTAAAAAATCGTTAGAATAACTATGTCCTATATTATTTATAATCTCTATATAGTTTTCGATATTAATTAACATAAGGGCTAACATTTCTGTGTCTTTGCTCTTGATTAATTGTTCTATTTTGTTATATAGGTTTTCTTTGTTGGGAAGTTGTGTTCCCGGATCAAACAAAGTAGAACGTTCTAATGCATTAAGGTGAGAATGTACAAGTTCTACAGTAGTACCTGTAATCACTCCGGTTAAAATAAAAAAACCTGCCCTGATCAACCAGATAAACGAACTTTGTAGCATTTCTATAGAAGTGCTTAAGTTTAAAGGAGCAAAGGGGGTAAAGGGAGCTAGCACGAATCCGGCAAAAATTCCTGCTATCAAGCCTCCTTTTGTTTTAAAAGTGATAGCTGATAGTATCACGGGGATATGCATCCCGTGAATATAAACAAAATTAGTATCACCTAGAGAGTACACTAAAAAGCTAAAACTACCAAACAAAGCAGTGATTAAAATCAGACTAAATATCTTT
>CAZWVJ010000091.1:0-3087 GCA_964636865.1 uncultured Syntrophomonadaceae bacterium | reverse complement strand
GACACACGTCCCGATTGACACAAAAAAAACGAGGTGTCAAAAGGAACCGTCCCTTTTAACACCCCGTGGGGTGGTCATTTGAAGGTAGCCTGGGCGGCAGCCAGGCGGGCTACCGGGATGCGGAAAGGTGAGCAGCTTACATATTCAAGCCCGGCATTATGGAAAAAGTGGATTGACTCGGGGTCTCCGCCGTGTTCGCCGCAGATGCCCAGTTTTATGTCGGGCTTTTGAGCCTGGCTTCTTTCCACAGCCATCTGCACCAATTTGCCCACTCCTTCTTGATCTATTTGCATAAAGGGGTTTTGCGGCAAAATGCCTTGCTCCAGGTAATACGGCAAAAACTTACCCTCGGCGTCGTCCCGGCTAAAGCCAAACGTGGTTTGAGTCAAATCATTGGTGCCGAAGGAGAAAAAGTCGGCATAATTGGAAATCTCCCCTGCAGCTATGCAGGAGCGAGGCAACTCAATCATGGTGCCCACCAGGAAGGGTAAGTCAGTATCGTTTTCTTTTTTAACATCCTCCACTACCTGAGAGATCAATTCTTTCATAATCCTCAGCTCTTCTTCATGCCCCACCAGGGGAATCATTATTTCGGGTTGAATGTCTTTCGGGTTCATGTTTTCTTGCACCAGTTCCGCTCCGGCCTGCAGGATGGCTCTAACCTGCATTTGATATATTTCCGGGTAAACAAGCCCCAGCCGGCATCCCCGCTGCCCGAGCATGGGGTTGAACTCATGCATAGAATTAACTTTTTCCCAAAGATCTTCTTTGGATTTAAGATTTTCCTCAATATTCTGCTGCTGTAGATCCTCAGATTCCGCATGTACATTGTTTTCAAAAGGTTTATGGGGGGAATATTTCTTGCTGCGCTGCCTCAAGTCATATAGCTCCGCAAGCAAATTGTCCCGATCCGGTAAGAATTCATGCAAGGGGGGATCCAGCAACCTGATGGTCACGGGATAGCCGGCCATTTCTCTAAATATGCCTTTGAAATCTTCCCGCTGGTAGGGAAGTAGTTTTTCCAGCGCTGCTTTCCGATCTTCTTCCTTGTCGGCCAGGATCATCTCCTGCACCACGGGGAGCCGATCCGAGGAGAAGAACATGTGCTCGGTGCGGCATAATCCAATGCCCTCCGCCCCCAGTTCTATGGACTGGCGGGCATCTTCAGGGGTATCGGCATTAGCCCTTACTTTCAGGGTGCGGAAGCGGTCAGCCCACTCAAGGATGTCTTGAAAATCGCCGCCTATTTCCGGATCTTTCATGGGGACTTCTCCCAGAATGACCTCTCCGGAAGATCCATTTATGGTAATTATATCTCCCCGGGAAACTTTATGCCCATTTACTTCAAACTTTTCCTGCCCTTCGTCTACCCGCAGGGCTTCACAACCACTGACACAAGGTTTGCCCATACCGCGGGCAACCACAGCCGCATGACTGGTCATTCCGCCCCTGCTTGTCAAAACGCCTTCCGAGGCAATCATGCCGTGAATATCATCGGGAGTTGTCTCCGTCCTTACCAAAATTACTCTGCGCCCTTCGTTGCCGGCTTCTGCGGCAGAATCGGCATCAAAAACCGCTTCGCCGCAAGCAGCCCCGGGAGAAGCCGGCAGCCCCACGGCCACAGATTCGATTTCCGCCGACGGATCTATCTGACGGTGCAGCAACTGCTCCAGGTTTTCCGGCTTAACGCGCCGAACGGCTTCTTCTTCATCGATGATGCCTTCCCGGGCCATATCTACCGCAATTTTTACAGCCGCAGCTGCCGCCCGTTTTCCGCTACGGGTCTGCAAGAGATAAAGTTTGCCCCCTTCGATGGTAAACTCGATGTCCTGCATTTCCTGGTAATGATTTTCTAATTTGCGGCAAATTTCTACCAGATCATCATACACTTGAGGCAAGGTTTCCCGCAAACGCCCTATGGATTCCGGTGTGCGGATACCGGCTACTACGTCTTCCCCCTGGGCATTAAGCAGATATTCGCCGTACATCTCGTTTTCCCCCGTGGAAGGGCTGCGCGTAAAAACAACCCCGGTGCCGCTTTCGTTTCCCTGGTTGCCAAAAACCATAGTCTGCACATTAACCGCTGTTCCCAGATCATCTGAAATATTGTGCGCATCGCGGTAAGTCTGAGCCCGCGGGGTATGCCAGGAATCAAAAACCGCCCGGATAGCCATAAATAACTGCTCACGGGGATCCTGGGGAAATTGCGCCCCGGTCTCTTCTTCTACTTTATTTTTGAATTTATCAATAAGGACTTTCAAGGCTTCTTCATCAAGTTCTACGTCGGTGCTAACTCCTCTTTTTTCTTTTTCTTCTTCTATAATATGTTCGAATTTGCTACCTTCTACTTTGAGGACAACATCCCCGTACATCTGAATAAACCGGCGGTAACAGTCCAGGGCAAACCTTCTGTCCCCCACCATCTTAGCCAGGCCTTCCACCGTTTCCTCATTCAATCCCAAGTTTAGGACGGTATCCATCATGCCGGGCATGGAAATTACCGCACCGGAACGCACTGACAACAATAAGGGTTTCTCGGGGTCTCCTAACTCTCTCCCCATTTTTTCTTCCAGGATAGAGAGGGACTCTTCCACTTTTTCCTTTAAATGTTCGGTTATAACTCGCCCTTCCCGGTAATAATTAATGCAAGCTTCCGTGGTAATTATAAATCCGGGAGGCACGGGAAGCCCTAAGCGGCTCATCTCTGCCAGGTTGGCGCCCTTACCCCCCAGTAAATCTCTCATCTGCTTATTGCCTTCTTCAAAAAGGTATACAATCTTTTTTTCTTCCATGCTATAACACCTTCCCTTTTTAAAATTCTTCAATGCTTGAATGCTTTAACTCTCGACTGAGTCAGTTACTCACATCTTCTTAAATAGAAAAAATCAGGGTTTTCCTAATTTTTAACTAATTGGTAGTTTAACCACTTTTGTTTTTGCTATTTCTTTTCCTAGATTATATTATGATTTTAATTATTCACCAAACATTTTTTAAATTCCTTCTAAATTTAAATATAACTACTAAAGGATTATTTCGCTGTATTTCAGGGGACGGTTCCATAGTCTCCCCTCAGTCGCTTCGCTTCCT
>CAZWVJ010000090.1:0-3136 GCA_964636865.1 uncultured Syntrophomonadaceae bacterium | reverse complement strand
AATGCAAAAAGAACTCATCGAACGGGCAGAATACAAAATTACCGGTTAGTTTTTAAAATTAAGAAGGCAGATCATGGGAGCATTTATGAGGCGAATTACGGTTCTTAAATGTGCGTGAGTTGGAACTTTCTGCCTGCAGATCGCGCGTTCTTTCTGATCCGTAACGAGGAAGCGGAGGAAAACGTCAATTGGAAAACTACTTGAAAGGGAGGGTTAGGTAATGCGTTCTACAGTGGAGTTTACAAGGCCGATAGAGTATATATCTCCCATGGACGATTTTATCGGTAAGATCATGAGGGATTGGGCGGAGAAGCACATTATGCCCCACAGGCGCAAATATGATGAGGACTGGGAAGGTCATGAGCTGATAGAACCTGCCATGGATGTGCTTTTAGGGGAAATGGGCCTTCAGCGGGTTTTGTTTCCTCGGGAATATGGAGGATGGGGGCTGGGGCAGTCAAGCTATCTTGGAACCACTGCTTTTAAGATACACGAGGAAATTGCCCGGGCCGATTCCGGAGTGGGGGTGGCCTTTGGCGTGGTCTTCTGGCCCATGATGATGATTTGCCGGGAACCTCATATCAATCACCGGCTTTGTGCAGAGTTTGCTCCCCTGTTTTGCAATAGCAATAAGGCGGTTTTTGCCGCCAATGCCATGACTGAACCCCAGGGAGGCGCCGATATCGAAAATCTGGATCTTTTAAAAGGAAGTACCATAAGAACTACGGCGGTGCTGGATGGAGATGAATGGGTTATCAATGGTCACAAGTTATGGCCGTCCAACAGCGGAGGGGCGGCAAAGCTGTTGGGTGTGGTATGCACTACAAATCCCGGTTCCACTGATCTTAACGATTTTACTTTTATTTATGTTCCGGGAGACCTGCCGGGGGTTACCCAGGGAAGACCTTATCAGAAAGCAGGTATGGCAGCGGATAAAAACAGTGATATCTGGTTTGAAAATGTCCGGGTTCCGGCCTATTACCGGGCTTTGGGGCCGGGGGACGATTACAAGTATTTTAAGGAAGTTATCAGCTTTGGTAATATGGGAAGCGTTGCCCTGGTCTGCGGCTCCATGATGAATGTTTATGAGATATTAAAAGAGTTTTGTGAAACTCATTATTTCAGGGGCAAACCCCTCAAAGAAAATGATGCGGTGGCGGGCGTGCTAGCGGATATTGTCAGGGATATTGACATAATAAGGGTTGTGGGTTACCAGTATGCCCGTATGCTTGATCGGCCGAATTTTTACGGGGAGCGCTGGGATGATGAGATTATGGCCAAGGGAAGGGTCTATAAGTGGTTTGCTGCCGATCAGGCCGTTAAGGACCTGGGTAAAGCCATGAACCTCATGGAGGGTTATGGCAGTGACCGGGCCTGGGATATTGAAAAACACTGGCGGGATATCAAGATGGCCCAGTTATGGCTGGGGGGCAAACAACTCTGTCAGATGGAAGCAGCGCGTTATTATTTTGACTGTGAAACTCTTTAGCATCACATAACAGGCGGAAAGGTTGAGTGTGTGAAGTATGGAGGCATTAACAGCGGCAAACAAGAAAACAGAAGTAAAAAATGGTTTGTTTGAACGGGTATACTCCCTATTTAAGGTGCTGCCAAGGCTGCCGGAGAGGATGACGGAGGATGAGATAGAAGGGCTGGTAAAGGTTTTGCCTGCCAATATTGGTAATACTTTCCGTATTCTTTTGAATCCTACTATCCAGGAAGCATCTCTTGCTTCTTTTAATTTATTATATAAATGGATGAATGAAGCCAAAGAAGCCAAAAAAGCAGGGAAAAAAGTAGTACTGGTGCCTTTTAACTTTTATCCCGAACTCATTCACTCCTTTGAAAACCTCTTTCCGGTGACAAGTGAGGTATTAAGTACAATAGGAACACTGACCCTGGACGGACAGGCGGATCGCTACTGGGAGTATGCCATGGGACTGGGTTTACCCGACGATTTATGTTCGGCCAATACTATTGAAGTCGGTTCGGTGTTGTCTGGCATGGATTTTGAACCTGATGCTATTATATCTGCCGCACCGGGCGCATGTGACCTTAACGCCAAAATCCATGAATTTCTGGCTGTATACCTTGATATTCCCCAGTTTGTGGTGGAAAAACCTCCCGATAATAGCCAGCATGGGCTTAGCCAGTTTAAAAAGAGTTATTACCGGCTAATAGCCGAACTGGAAGAGTTTGCCGGGGAAAAACTTAAGGAGGAAAGATTAAGGGAAGTGGCTGAAAAGTCCAACCGGTGCACTGAGTTGTATTATGACCTGTGGGAACTTAAAAAAGCGGTGCCCTGCCCCGTGCCTGCTGTTTTTTCCGCTCTAATTCTCGGTGTGCGCTTTGCCATGTGGGGGCGGGATGAGTCCGTGGAAGTACTGGAAAAAATGATCAAAGTTTCCCGGCAAATCATGGAAAGTGAAGAGTATAAGTCACGCAAAGAGGTGGCCCGGGTCTTCTGGACCTACCTGAGTTATTATTACGATGTTGCCGCTTTATGCGAATGGATGGAACAAAAAGGAGTGGCCAATCTGGGTGATATGGTGCAGATTCATTTTACACAGGCTCTGGACTTAACTTCAACGGAATCAATTATTGACGGGATAGTAGAAAACAGCTGGAATGCTTTCATGACAAGGCAGATGGGCGGCAGTTCCATGTTCGTTACCTGGGTGGACGACCTTACCTATGTGATCAAGGAGTTGAAGATTGACGGCGCAGTTTTCTGCGGACATCACTCCTGTAAACAAACCTGGAGTGTATTTTCTGCGACACGTAAAGAAATTTTGAACAGGACGGGTGTGCCTACGCTGGGACTGCATGGTGATTGCTGGATTTCTTCCATTACTCCCATGAGTATTATTAAGGAAGAAGTTGAGCAGTTTTTGGATAACGTATTACTGTCCAAACAAGAACGCAGAAAACGAAAAAAAGCTTAGCTGCAGTAGGACAATGGGACGATGGGACAGTAGGGACGGGGCAATTTTGTCACATAAACTTGTCAATGAAAGATTACGACTATAGGTAATTGGTGCCCCCAGTTGCTATTATCAGTTTCCTGCAAAAAGTTACTTAAACCTCAAACAATTTGCACCACAAACCAGACAATCATAATAATCTCCAGGGTGAT
>CAZWVJ010000089.1:0-3270 GCA_964636865.1 uncultured Syntrophomonadaceae bacterium | reverse complement strand
TTTTTTAAGGGGGCTGATTAAGGGCTTATGTTAGCAATAATCCTGTTTACAGTAACAGTATTGTCCAGTCCTATGTATTTCAACTGTCCTGTATTCATATATCCCTTTTCTGCTTGACACTTTACAATTAGCATTTCTGTGAAGCTGGCTTTTAGCCCGGCCAACATGCGCCATAACCCCAAACCGCTTGATTAAAAAAATATTGAAACAACACTGGTAATATTAATTAGCTTTTCTTTTTTCTGGAGTGATTTGGTATTTACTGTATATATTCTTCAGGTGGATAATAAATCCTGCAATGCCTCTAAGGGTTATAGCAAATAGCCAATTGCGAGATGCTTTATTAAAGGAGCTTTGAATACGTATTCCGCTGGTGAAATCCATAACTTGTTCCGTTTTTATCAATCAATGTTTCCGGAAATAATCGATCATCTTTAAGGCATTGTAAGCAATACGGGATTTAAATGCCCCGGAAAAATAAAGGTATTTTTCAGATTAGTAAATCGGAACAAAACTTTTCAACCGTCAATTCGGACAGTATTATTACACCTGCGTTAACAAAATCCAAGGTTTGCCTCTTCATCCACCCACAGAAGAGGCCCAACCGCAACAGTAACTGGCTAAGACACCCCATTTGCTTATTTAGCTGTCTTCTGGCATACTAACGAAAACGGTAGTTGCTCTAAAAATTTTAGTCGCACTTCTCATGCAACATATCCGGAATAAATAAAGATTAAGAGATAACCAATTGAGTAATTTTTTTATGCAAGAATAGAGGCACTAGCTACCACCGGTAATTATTAAAACATGAAAAATATTATACTGGAGTTGATGAATTTGGATCATAATAAAGAGCAGATCAAGGAAACCATAAGGGAACAACAACAGTTTTTTGAACAAGGTAAAACTAAGGATATTTCTTTTAGAATTAACCAATTAAAAAAACTGCAAAAACTTATAACGGAAAATGAGGATAGTATTTTAGAAGCTTTAAAGAGTGATATGGGGAAAACCTATCAGGAAGGCTATCTCACAGAATTAGTTCCCGTTTTGGAGGAGATAAAACATTCCTTAAATCACATTCGTTCATGGAGCAAAGCCCAAAAAGTTAAAACCTCATTATTGCAAGGTTTTGCCCAAAATTACATTTTACCTGAACCTTACGGAACTGTATTAATCATGGGGCCCTGGAACTACCCGTTTCACCTTATTTTTGCCCCCCTGGTAGGGGCTATTGCCGCCGGCAACTGTGCAGTAGTTAAACCCTCGGAGTTTACCCCCCATACAAGCTCTTTAATTAAAGAACTTGGGGAAAAATACTTCCCAAGCAATTTTATCTCTGTAATTGAGGGCGAGATAGAGACAAGTCAATTTCTGCTGGAGGAAAATTTTGATTATATCTTTTTTACGGGAAGCACCCAGGTAGGCAAAATAGTAATGAAGTATGCTGCAGAAAACCTCACTCCGGTTACTTTAGAACTGGGAGGCAAAAGCCCCTGTATAGTAAACAAAGATATAGAAGTGGAGCAAGCAGCCCCTAAAATTACCTGGGGTAAGTTCGTAAATGCCGGACAAACTTGCATTGCCCCCGATTACCTCTATGTACACAAGGAAATCAAATCTCAAATGGTGGACGCCCTTCAAAAAAGCATCGAAAAATTTTACGGTGATAACCCTCAAAAGAGCCGTGATTACCCCAGAATTATCAACCAAAGGCATTTTGAGCGGTTAACACAGTTAATGCGGGAGGAGCTTATTGTCCACGGAGGAGAGTTTGACAGCGCAGATCTATATATAGCGCCTACACTTATGGATAATGTTAGTTGGGAAGACCTCATAATGCAGGAAGAAATATTTGGGCCAATTTTACCCATTATTGAATACGAAAAAATTAATGAGGTGATCAGAGGGGTTAAAAGCTCCGGAAAGCCCCTGGCTTTATATCTGTTTACCAACGATTCCAAAGCCGAAAACACAATATTACGCGAATTATCTTTCGGAGGAGGCACAATTAATAATGTCTTTACCCATTTTACCTCTCTCAACCTTCCCTTCGGAGGGGTAGGAAATAGCGGAATGGGGGCTTACCACGGCAAAGCAAGTTTTGACACTTTTACCCATTATAAAAGTATCTCCAAAAACTTTCTCCCCCTTGATGCCCAGTCTCTTTTGCATCCACCATATAGCGAAAATAAGCTTTCTCTCATTAAAAAAGCCTTGCGCTTGAGCTCCTAAGGGTATTTATACTTTCCGCCGGTAAAGAATGTAAAACTCGATCATGCGGAAAATTAACTGCTATATTTGTTTTTTATCTCCTCAATAACGTTGGGATCCATAAGGGTAGTTACATCACCAAGGCTTCTGCCTTCCGCAATATCTCGCAAAAGGCGGCGCATTATTTTGCCACTGCGTGTTTTGGGAAGTTCCACGGTAAAAAAGACTTCCCCGGGGCGCGCAATGGCTCCGATCTTTTTCACCACATGCTGCTTCAACTGGTCAACCAGATCATCGCTGCCTTCATATTTTTCTTTTAAGGTAACAAAAGCGCTTATAGATTGTCCTTTAACGGGATCTTCTTTGCCAATTACCGCCGACTCCGCAACGGCAGGGTGGTCCACCAGGGCGCTTTCCACTTCCATGGTTCCGATACGATGTCCCGAGATATTTAAGATATCGTCCACCCGTCCCATGATCCAGATGTAATCGTCTGAATCCTTCATGGCACCATCCCCTGTAAAATATAGTCCGGGGAATTGACTCCAGTATGTTTGCTCATAACGTTCATTGTCATTGTAGAGTGTGCGCAGCATGGACGGCCAAGGCGTTTTAATTACCAGGTAACCTCTTTGCTCCGGGGGCGCAGAGTTTCCGTCATCATCAACTACATCGACTTCTACGCCGGGGAAGGGAAAGGTTGCAGACCCCGGCTTCATCGGGGTAACTCCCGGTAATGGTGAAATAATAATCATACCCGTTTCCGTTTGCCACCAGGTGTCAACGATGGGACATCTTTCGTTTCCTATATGCTTGTAGAACCACAGCCAGGCCTCGGGGTTTATGGGTTCTCCCACGGAACCAAGCAGTCGCAAGCTGGAAAGATCTCTCGCCGCCGGGAGATCTTCGCCCCAGCGCATAAATGTGCGGATAGCAGTCGGCGCTGTATATAAGATGGTGATCTTATACTTTTCAATCAATTCCCAGAAACGATCCCGTGCCGGGTAATCGGGGGTTCCCTCATAAATAAATACGGTAGCTCCGCAAGAAAGCGGG
>CAZWVJ010000088.1:0-3301 GCA_964636865.1 uncultured Syntrophomonadaceae bacterium | reverse complement strand
TAACCAGTTACTTACTGCTGAAAATACCACCCAATCTGATTTAATCAATTTATCAAAAATTTTCTTCGCCCAGGGTGATACGGTTACCCTGGAACAATTGAGGAGCAACTTCTGTTGCAAACGAGGCTGGCCGGTTTTAGAGAATCCCGGTGTACTCGAACAAATTTTGCGGACAGGGGTCCAAAAAGGAATGTGGTGTATTTTCCGGATGGGTAACGAAACTAACACCAGGCCTGAAGAATTGTATCACCGGGATAATGAAATTCCCATGGGCACAAATTTACAGGAACAGGGTTATTCCTTGATTACAGTGCAGGGGGCCAATCAACGTGACTGGATGGAACCGGAGCAGCTTGACCCGGTAAAAATACAGGAAAGTGTAGCTGAAACGATGCGCAAAAAAGGGATGGCTACTGTAGAAGAAATAGCCAAAGAAGTGGGTGAAGAATACGGGGAAGTTGATGGTTCGCAGTTGCATGATACAGTAAGCAAACTGCTCAAGAAGGGGCGTGTATATGCAGTAAAAGGTTCTCTCAAAAGTGAAGAAAAGCCTGAACTAATTTATGGTACCGGAGCCACGCTTTACGTGCCCATGCCTGGTGATTATCTGGTTACGCCTTCCCGGGCTGCGGAGAAAGGATGGTTATCCGAGAAGCCTGCTGAATTAAAAATGTCGGGAGAGGAAGCTATTGAAAAACTTTTTCCCAAGCTTGCGCAGCTAGGCAGCCTTTATAACAGGGGTGCTACTACTCATATTAATAACCTGGAGTTGACTGAGTTAAAAATGCCGGGCGGGGGAAGGTTGAATATCCATCTTGTGGATGCTGGCCCGGAGACCATGAAAGCCCTGGCTGAATTCTTTGAGGTGCTGGGCAACATTGCCGAGAAAGAGAGCGATACAGAAATATTCCTGGTAGCGGGAGATTCTGATGAAGAATGCCGCTTAATAAAAGAACTTAAATCAGAAGAAGATGAGGGATAAAAGATGAGCTACGAGAATCAAAGCAAACAGGACCTGGAAATACAAACAAAAGTTAAACCCTTATTGCCGCAAGCACCGTGGGTATTACGCTTTACCGAACACTGCGATAAGCCTGCACCGGTACTGATTGCCAAAGAGCGCATTACTGAAGAAGAGGAACAGGAAAAGGAAAATAAAACAACGGGGCGCAGTTACTTAAAAGAACGGGGTTATTTGCACGGCCAACCCTTGCGCCGCTGCCTGCCGGTACTGCGTTACATTATCAGTGAAGTTGCAAACCCGGCGGGAATACCGCTGGAGCTTCAACATGTCTTAAACAAAGGACGGATAACCTTCCGGGGAAATTTACCCCTGGATGATTCGGCAGGGCCCAAACTGGCTCTGCTGTTTAAGCTACAGGAGCGGATCAGGGATATGGACCGGGTGGAGTTAATGGCCTGGCGCATACAGCGCTTCACCCGTGAGGAGGCTGTTTACTGGTTGACCCGGGTCACCCAGTATAACCAGGCAGCCAGTCGCTGGGCTCAGGCCGGCATGCGTATTATGCTGGGAGGCCAACCCGGGGACCGGGGTATTCAGCAAATGCTGGAACAGTTGCGCAGGTAGCCAAATTAAGAGAACTAAAGGAGCTGGTATATAGATGAGCCGGGATGACCGGGTTACAGATGATTTGCGCCTCATTGAGGCGGGCTTTCCCTGCCACCAGGTGGGGGCGGAAACGCAGCGGGAACGTGGTGCAAGTTCTGCGCTGCCTCCTTTGTATTATTTGCATGTCTGGTGGGCCCGGCGCCCGCTGACACCCAGCCGTGCAGCCGTTCTGGCATCTCTTCTGCCAGCTAATACCGATCCTGACTGGTTTCTGCGTCAGCTAGGGATTGAAAAGGTGCAGGTATTGGTCAACGATGTGCCGTGGACCCTAACGGGGCGTTTGGTGGAGAAAGTGAAAGAAGATGAAGACGGCAAGGAAGTTTTGCCTGTTGATAATACGGTTTTGAATGCTCTGGAGAACGAACAAAATCGTCGCCGCAAAAACCTGGAAATAATAAATAAATTATGTGAGGCTGACCATGGGCTATCAAATCATCATGTAGTTACAAGGTGGAAAGAAGAATCCCGGCCATTGCCGGAACCTTATCCGCAAAAAGGCGAAGTTTTGCCAGTACAAAGAATAGCCGCTGACCCGGCTCATGTTAATGAACGGATTGAATTTGCCAAATCAGAAAAAGTTAAAAAGATATTGGGCAGACAAATTAAATGGGACGATGAAGACTTATATGGTTATCAGCGGGCTTATATGAAGTCACCTACCTATAATGTAAATGATGTGAATGTTTTAGATCCTACAGCCGGTGGTGGTTCAATACCATTTGAAGCATTACGTATGGGGAGTTCAGTTATTGCGAATGAATTAAATCCAGTTGCTTCTGTTATTTTAAAAGCTACAATAGATTTTCCTGCAAGATTTGGAATACAATTATTGGATGAATTAAAAAAATGGGGAATGGCAGTTGTTTCAAACATTGAAAGTAAAATGGAAGTTTTTACACCTTTTTCTTTTTTACCTCAACAAGAAGTTAATGCTTTGAAAGATCATTGTAAGCAGTGTCCGGAGTTAATTGAATATTATTCAAGTAAAGAATACGATCAAACTGGATTGATTTACTGCCGCCAGGTAACCTGCCCGCACTGCGGTGGGGATGCCCCTCTGCTCAATACCTGCTGGCTGGCCAAGGAAGGTCAGCGGTGGGGGGTAAGTATTTTGCCCGATGGTAATAATGGTGGTGTTTCCTTTGAAACCTACCGGGTAGGGAGCGATGGAAAAGGCCCGCGTGGCGAAGATCCTAGTTTTGCCACTGTAAGCAATGCAGTGGGCACCTGCATCCATTGCCGGCAGGCTATTTCCGCCGATGAAATAAAAGCTCAGGCTCGCGGGGAATCTCCCAACGGCACCTGGACCGATCGCCTCTACTGCGTAGCTTCTGTTCGCTACCAGCCCAAACTCGATAACCAGGGGCAGCCTCAACGCTATAAAAGCGGAGAAAGGGCCGGGGAGATAAAAACTGAAAAAGTCCGCTTTTTCCGCTCCCCCAATGAACAGGACTTGCAGGCCCTCAAAAGAGCGGAAGAACGACTCCATGAGCTCTGGCCTGAGTGGGAACGCCGGGGGCTCATTCCCACGGAAAGTATTCCCCAGGGGCACAAAACTATGGAACCTTTAAGAGTGGGAGTTAACCGCTGGTGCGACATGTTTACCCCCCGCCAGTTGTTAGGACATTTAACTATGGTGGAGGAGCTTAACCGCCTTAAACCAGAAATTAT
>CAZWVJ010000087.1:0-3310 GCA_964636865.1 uncultured Syntrophomonadaceae bacterium | reverse complement strand
TCACTTTTTAAATTATTCCGGCCCTGTTTTTTCAAATTGTAACAGTACATCTAGAGTGAATAATCTGCAAAATCATCAGATTATTCCAGGTTATGATAAAGCTATTTTCAGATTATCACAGTTTTAAAGTTTTGCAAATTAAACCAGAGCTCAAAAATAGCAGCACTTACCGGAACTAAATTCCGACTAGTGCTGCTATTTTAGCATATTCTTTTTTACAGCCAATCTTCAAAATACTCTCTGAATCTTTGATAAGCCGGATAATCACAAAAGGATTCATAAATGTTTTCATGTATATCAGGAAAAGGTAGTCTTTTCTTATCAGCTTCCAGCCGGTTTATTCTGACTCTTAACTCGACTACCATCCTTTCCAACTTCTCTGTATACTCAAAAAGGTCCTTAATCAAGAGAATAGCTTCTTGTTCCTCAAGTGGTTCATGGCAGCAGTCATCATCTTTGAAGTTTTCATCTTCTTTAAAGCTCAATTTGATCACCTCCCCACTTCTTCTGCTGCCTGCCTGACAATTTCGGCATTAATGGTATCCTTCTTAGCTTGGGCTCCTATCAATAAACATCCCACGCACAGGTTGTTTATCAACCTGGGCCAGCCCTGGGAGATGGAAAAGACGGCTTCTATGGCCTCTTCCTCAAAGATAGGGTAGCTAGCCCCTGCATCTTTTAAATTATTTTCCACATAGCTTTTTACCTCTTCTTTATCCAATGGCTCCATGGAATAGCGCATTATAATCCGCTGGTTAAGTGATTGTGCGCTGGTTATCTCCAGCCTGGATAGTAAATTTGGCTGCCCTGATAATATTAAAACGAAAGGATTTAAAGAATCGATATAGAAGTTAAATAATAAAGACAGGTCAGTTAACATCTTTGCCGGGGCAAGGTGCATCTCATCGAGGATAAAAACGGGGGTTATCTTTTTATCCTTGTAAAGAGATAGCACCCTGTTTTGAAACTGCTTAAACAAATCAACCTTGCGGTTTGCGGGTTCTTCATTCAAGCCCCCTACAAGGCCCCGGTAAAAATCCATTACCGTACCGGTAGATAGAGGGTAATAGATTGTTTTGTAAAGAGAAGAATTAAGTGCACTGCTAAAATTTTTTAAAACGAAAGTCTTGCCGGAGCCGGGCTCGCCTACCAAAAGGCCCATTCCCCGCGCCTTTTCCAGGTAATTAAGGCGGGCCCTTGCTTCTTTGAAACTTTTTGATTCAAAGACGGTGTCATTTTCCTTGGAGAAAGGTTTTTTGGTAAGGGAATAGAAAGCTTCATACATCCTTATCATCCTCCTGATTTAGCTTTCTAAAGGAAAGCCCGTGCCTTTTTCTTTTCACCCTGGCATTGTCGGCCAGGTTTACCGGTTTAGCCCGGGCTACTTCTTTTCCATCTTCAAAAACCAGAACTTTTTTTAGCTCTTCATCGAATCTTATCTCTACCTTCTGGCCTATGTAGTCAGGTGGCAATTCAAATAGGTGGCTTTTTAGCGATATGGTTCCGTCATGGCGTACCTTGCGGTATACCCTTTTCATAAAAAGTATCTCAAGTGACTCCGGGTCTTCTACCATCCTGACCTGGTCCATTTGGGAAAGATACTTGTCCAGGGGAGTAATCCCCAGGGCAGAATGGACTTTTCTGTGATACTCCTGTTCAAGCCACTGCCAGAAAAAATCGTTAAGCTCGCCTATATCTTCTATTTTCTTCTCTCTTAAAAGAGGAAAAAAGCGTGTTTTTACGCTGCCGAAAAACCTTTCTATTTTACCCCGAGCTTGAGGATCTGCAACCTGCGTATTTACGAGACTAATGCCGAGGGATGCACATGCCAGCTGAAACTGTTCGGAGTGATAGATTTTGCCATTGTCGGCATAGACTATTTTTGGGGTTCCCCTTTTAATCAACGCTTGTTCAAAAACTTTGAGAAGATTTTCCGTGTTTTCTGCAAAAGAAAACCTTGCAGCCGGCACAATCCTGCTGCAGTCATCCAAAAAGGCAATCAAGTAAGTAGGCTTCTTTTTAGATCCTGCTTTAAGATATGGCCCAGAAGTAACGTCGGACTGCCAGAGAACGTTTACCGTGTCATGCTCAAATCTTTTCCGGTCGGGTTCTTTTCTCTTTTCCCTACCGGCCATGTCGTGTTTCTTTAAAAAACGCTGGATTGTAGCATAAGAGAACTCTGATTCTTTTATGATACCTGCTTCCACCAGCTTTTCGTAGAAAAGAGTTACCGGCATATCCCGTTTGTTTTCTCTTTCTTCCAAGATCTTTTTCTTAAGAGCTGGAGACATGCTTCGTATGTCTCCCTTGTCGGAACGTGTTTTTGGTTTAAGCCCTTCAAAACCGTACTTTCTGTAAAACCTGAGCCACTCCTCCAGGGTCTTGGGAGTATATTCCTTTGCTCCCCAGTAGGGCACCTTGTGCACCTGGCTGCAGATTTCTTCAAAGTACCGCCTCTGATTTTCCACCTGGCCGTTTAAGATGGGAGCTATGAGCCCGTACCTGAAAAGAGCTATGTCCTGCCGATCTTTTTCTTTCAAGTTTTATCCCCCCTCATCCGGTGTTAACTTCATTGTAAAACGAGGGAAGTAAGTTTTGCAGGCAAAAGTTATGTGGTTTTGGGTAACCTTGAGCTAAGCTAAAATCTTATGGTAAAATTAATTTGCCATAAAATTGCGGTGGAAATGTTCCTGAAATCTTTTTGCAAAGGTTTTTGCCTTGGGGAAGGCGCTGTGGATCATTTCCAGCAATTTTATGGCTTTTTCTTTTTTGGGGATCTTTTCGTAAAACCCCAGTTCTCGTAAAAATGCTTTTATCCGGTTTAAGTTTTTGTAATATCTTTTCAGATAAAACTGAAGCAACTGGCGGTAGGTTTTCTTGCAAGAACTTTTTAAGTACTCTTCAAGTACCCACAGGATAAGCACCAGGGCATGCTGGTAATGGGGAAGCAAAAAATCCGGTAGGATTGAGATGGTTTTCTGACAGGAAGGACACTTGTATCTGCAAATTGGGATTCTAAGGCTTCTTTTAGAAAACACTGCGTTTCGCCAGTAAAAGCCGTGCTTGGGAAAAGGCCCGGGATACGAACATTTCGGACATGATTCCACTTCTGGAAATTCGTTATCCATGCCCCTTTTTTCGTATTCGGTGGGTGAAATTCCAAAGTCATGTATTAACTGCATAATAATTCTCCTCCCGGCTATAATTTGAGTAAATTTTATCAAATTATAGAGGAGGAGAAATCCCTGTCGGCGAAATTTAATTTGAAAATATTTGCTCTTTTTTTGAGGTAACAAAATGATAATTTACA
>CAZWVJ010000086.1:0-3318 GCA_964636865.1 uncultured Syntrophomonadaceae bacterium | reverse complement strand
TCAAACCGCTGGTAGGAAGCTATATGCTGGCCAAAAGCATCATTGGGAAGAAGCAAGCTTGCCTCGGGTATGTAGGTAACCATAGAATCAGGCCAGTGGACCATGGGAGTTTGGACAAAGTTTAGGTTATATTTTCCCGTAGACAACTTGGATCCAGACTCTACAATGTGATAGTCCCATTCCGCTGTGGTTTTAAAGTGGCGCTCCAACCCTTTTTGCCCTTTTTTGGAGGTAACTATTTGGGCTTGGGGGGCTACTTTCATAATTTCCGGCACACTTCCGGAATGGTCCATTTCCACGTGGTTAACTACCAGGTAATCTATCCGGGAAGGGTCAATTATTTCTTTGATGTTGCTGAGCAGATCGTCCCCAAGGTAATCTTTGACAGTATCCACCAGGGTTACTTTATCATCCACAATTAAGTAAGCGTTGTAGGAAGTGCCCCTGGGAGTCAAATAACCGTGAAAGTACCTCAGGTTCCAATCTACTGCTCCCACCCAGTAAATGCCCGGCTTAATTTCTACTGCACTCATATTTACTATCACCTTCCTCTATTCAAATTATAAATTAATCAATAAAAATAAACATATCATCTATATTTACTTCAGAACTTAACCTTTCCATAATCCATGCAAGTTGCAGTATTCCCTTGCGCTAACCTCTCCAGCATTTTCAAGCCCGGTAAATACTACCTCCGGTTCTTCTCCCGGTGACAAAAAGCGGCGATAAATTTTATCTCCTGATATTATTTCTACCCATTCTATATAATGTTTTTCTTCCATGGGGTGAGGAGCGCTGCCAACCTTAACCACTACCTTGCCGTTTTCTTTTTCGACTACCGGAACATGTTTTTCTTTGGCTGCATCCACCGTATTCTCGGTCATCAACTGCATAGCCTCTCCACAGCATACCAGCTGCCCTTTGCCGGAGTGTAAAACTTCTACTATGTTCCCACAAATGTTGCATTTATAAACTTGCATTCTTTCAGTCATTCTTATCACCTCTTTTAAAAATTAATTTTAAAATACTCAAGTTTCAAACCAGGTTGTCTGTGACCTCCAAGATGTTATAAATTAATATTCTTGTCAGCTTACTTCCTTAATTATGTCGATACGCATTCCTCCTTTTCCCATATTTACCGTTAGTTACTTCTTTTTTTCATTGACTTTGCAATGGGGGCAAATACCCTGGCAATAAATGCTTTTATCGTATACCCGGAAACCTTCCAGACCTTCTACTTTTATATTTTCGAAATCAATCCCAAAATCATAAATTATTCCACATGAGAGGCATTTAAAATGTCCATGGCTGCTTACATCTGCATCATATCTGCTTTCGTTATCACCCACATGCAAAACCTGCGCTAAATGGTTTTCCACAAACAATTCCAGCGAGTTATAAACGGTAGTTTTGGAAAGGGTGGGAATTTCCTGCACCAGACTTCTGTAAATTTCGTCCACGGAGGGGTGACTTCTGTATCTTTGCAGGTAATCCAAAATTTTCAACCTGGTAATGGACGGCTTTATTCCTTTTGCTTCCAGTAGCTCCTGAATATCTTTGATGGTTATTTCCTCCCAAATCATGTTGTAATAATTACAAATCTGTAAAAATAACAACTTTATTTTGTACTTAATTTTATTTTACTTTTACCAGGTTGTCAACATTAAATTACATATTTGCTGTAACTTTTTGCGGAATTACTAAAACCCCTGCCAAGCTTATTTTATGCCATTTGGGGAGGAAGTTTATTTGGGATAGGTACTGATAAAAATAGATTTTTTGAAGGATTTCCGGGTATTATTACAAAAAATTTCAAAGAGAAGGAATTTTGTACTTGACGTGGAACCTAGTTAAATTAACTAGTTAAAACAAAATGAAAAAGTTAAAAATTTACCATATTAGTTTACGCAATTGACATAATAATTAATGCAGCCACTATAAAACAAAACAACTGCCATAATAATAGTATTTAAACCATATATTAGCCTAAGTAACTTAAGATATTTTTAATATATAGCCAGGTAAGTGAAATAAATGATATAAAGGGGAAGATTATATTGGCTAAAAGAGCGCTGATAACCGGAGCTTGTGGCTTTACGGGTTCAAATATGCTGGAATACTTAAGTGATAAGGGATGGGAAATTGTTGCCACCGACCTGGAAAAATCTCAGAGAGAAATTTATTATAATGAAGAGGGCGATGCCGCTCCTGTATATTTCGAAGACATAATTAATAAAGTTAACGTCAAGTTTATCCCCGCTGATCTCACCCGGAAAGAATCTCTTGAGCCCCTCTTTGAATATGAGTATGACGTAATTTTTCACATTGCTTCCCTATTTGATTACTTCGCAACCTGGGAAGATTTGTATAAGGTAAATGTGGAAGGAGGTAGGAATATCGCCGAACTTGCAATGAAGCACAAAGTTCCTCATTTCATTCACTGGAGCACCGAAGGGGTTTTAGGAGATGCTGGTTTTGATAAGCCCAAATGCGAAGAAGATGAATACAACCCTCACAATCGCTACTGTAGGTCAAAAGTGGAACAAGAAAAGTTGCTGTGGGAACTTTATCGGGAAGAGGGCTTTCCCGTTACCATTATTAGACCGGCGCCTATTTATGGCCCCGGACATAAATACGGGGTTTATAACATATTTCTCCGGCTCCGGAAGCTGGGAAAGGGGATAATTCCCAGGATTTATCCCCGAAAGAACCAGCTGGTCTTTCCCAGTGTGCATGTGTTTGACTTGCTCAGGGCAGCTGTTTTTCTTCATGAAAAGAAAGAGGAGAGCATCGGCGAAGCTTATAACATTTTGAGCGATACCATTGGCCAGGACGAACTTTTAGAGTTTTTAGCTGATTATCTGGGAATGGAAAAAAAGACCAGACTGATAGTTCCCTGGGTTTGCTACAAATCTGCGGCAAAACTGGTGCAAAGAATTGCTCCCCGGGCGGAAGAGAAAGCCCGCAAAAAAGGGGTAAGGCCCAAATTAGATGCGGCTGCAACGCAGTACTTGACCGGTAATATGTGGTTTTCCAACCAAAAAATTAAAGATTTGGGGTTTGAATTTATTTATCCGGATCCCCGACGTGGTTTGTGGGATTATATAACCTGGTGTAAGTAGAAAGGATTGATTTAATTGCTTCTCAGTGTCTTGGATATACCCTTAATGATTGTATTGGGACTTTTGTCGGGCTACCTGTATAAGAATTATTTATGGGATAAAAATCCCGACTGTCATATTTTCCTGGCAATTATTTTTGTAGGTGTGTTTTGGCTTAATTCTTTTCTCACACTTTGTGAAATGTTGGGGATGGAAA
>CAZWVJ010000085.1:0-3353 GCA_964636865.1 uncultured Syntrophomonadaceae bacterium | reverse complement strand
AAACGTTGAGGGCGGTTTAGGGTAATCTTTGCAATATAATCTGCCTTTTCTACAACAATTGTTTCAAAACTCATTACTAATCACCTTCTCTTTCATTTTTTATTTATCATTAATCTGATTTATCAGGTTAATCCACTTTACATAAGCATGTAGTTCTACTTTGCACTATTGATTCCTTCTTTAAGTATAAAAATTAGTTTGGGAAACATTTAATAGCAAAGCAGAAGCTGAAGAGATTACCTGGGAAGCTACTTCCGAAGATCGCCGGGTTTCTTTGGGTATTCACTCTAAAGGCTATTCATGAATTTTGTTCTGTTTAACATGAGGGAAGTATTGCCTCATAGAAAGTTTAAAGAAACTAAATTTTTCATTAAATTTTGTAGCAAGGGGACGGGGTACCTGCTACATATGTAGCAAGGGGACGGGGTACCTGCTACATATAAACAATATAATATCTTATGTATAAATAAGGGCTGGTAAAATGCCGAGGAATCCGAGAGTAAAAGTTGTAACCGGAATCTATCATAAATTAATTGGAATATACGGTTTAAAAATAAATTTAATCCCGGTTAATCCCAGAAGGAAATAATAATAAAATGCTAACTAAATAAGCAGAGTGTAGCTATTGCCCCGTCAGGCTGCTCCTTAATCGCCCCTTGGGAATAAATTATTTCCCCTCCCACAAAAAATCCTGATGATAAAAAACATACAGAAGGAACAGGGTGCGGAAAACCCCCACAAAACATCGGCCATGGTGCAAGCGCGGGTATCCGGCTGGACCCCGGTGAGAAAAACTATAGGTGATTCCAGTCCTTTCAAGTAATTATAGCTCCTATTTCTATATTTCGGTCCGTTTTCCTCCATTTCACTCCTTTATTACCCTCACCCCACTCCCATCCACCCTTTTTTGCATCAAAGTGACACACCTATGTCACATTAAATTTGCTATACTAATTTAAACACTAATAAAACATACAGATATTTCTTGCCAAAACTCGCCAGCACAAAACCCGACAATTGACTCAAAAAAGACGAAAGATCCCGCCACAGGGGAAATAAAGTATAATGGGCCAAAAAAACATAATAATCGGGTGCCTTTTTCCATAGCAAGCCCCAACCCGGCTTGGCCCCAAATTTAAAGGAGGTTTTATCATGAGTAATGAAAAAATTAAGGTGGAATTATCTTTTAGTGAGCAATACCTGCCTCCGGGAGAACCTTCCACAGTTTATCTCATGGTGCGCTTGCACCAGCCCAAAATAGACTTGAAGGGAACCCGGATGCCCATTAACACCAGCTTTGTTCTTGATCGTTCCGGTTCCATGGGAGGTGGCAAACTGCAATATACCAAGCAGGCAGTGGAATTTGCCATCTCTCACCTCGACCCCGACGACTACGCCTCGGTTGTTTTGTTCGACGATGATATCGACGTGCTTGCCCCTCACAGCAAAGTCACCCACAAGGACAGCATTATCCAGTTAATTCGGCAGGTTTTCGCCCGCGGAACTACCAATCTTAGCGGCGGCCTGCTGAAAGGAATGGAGCTTGTAAAGGATGTGGCCGGAGAAGACAGGGTCAACCGGGTCATTCTTCTCACTGATGGATTGGCCAACCAGGGAGTAACGGAACCCACCAAACTGGTAAAGATGGTAAAGGAGATTAAATCCCAAAATATTTCGGTATCCGCCATGGGTGTGGGAGAAGGTTTTGCCGAAGATCTCCTGGTAGATATGGCCGAAGCCGGCAACGGCAACTTTTACTACATCGCTTCACCTGATGAAATACCCGGCATATTTGAACAAGAACTTTCCGGCCTCCTAAGCGTTACCGGCCAGAATTTAAGCTTAAGCATGGCCCCCCGCAATAACGTGGAGGTAACCAGGTTTCTGGGTTATCCGGCCCAAATGGTGGACGGGACTTTGCACATAAATTTGCCGGATATGTATAACGGAGACACTAAAACCGTTCTCATAGAAACCATAGTTTACCCCACAGATAAAGGCAAGATGCCCCTGGCGGACATAAACTTTAATTACACGGATGTAACAGGCGATTTAACCACTATCAAATACGACATATCCGCAGAAATAGAGGTCACTGACGACCCGGCCTGCCTGGAATCGGGCCCCAACCTGCAGGTTATGAAAGAGGTGGAAATATTCCGCACATCCGAAGTCCAGGAAGATGCCATGCAAGATTCCGATGCGGGCAATTATGATAAAGCCCGGCAAAAGCTCAGTGATCAGGTAGAAAGGCTCCGGAAGATTTACCGGGACACCAATGACGATGAAGTTAAGGAAGAGATGGAAAAATTAAGCCGGGACAGTGAACGGATGGCCCCCGAGCTCTTTGACAGCATGGCTCGTAAAAAGATGAAAATGGATAGTTACGAACACAGGAAAAAACGCTAAATTACCGGAGTCACTGCAGGAATCACTATCCACCTGCAGAATATGTCCGATATACTCCGTAATCAAGTCCGGTAAATTACGCAGAAACTGTTTGACCTGTGTTTGTTTTTGTTTTTTCAAAAGGCTCTGTTAAAGTTTGTTATTGATTTGGATAAAATTAATAAAGCGATAGCAATTAAACTACCAATTTACAGCACATGAATCTACATCAGTCCTCTTCTATCTCTGTTTCTATTTCCAATATTAATTCTTCAAAATAACTTCCTATTTCTAACATTCGTTCTTCCGTTAACTCAATTACTTTTTCACTATACTCACTAAATTCTTCCTTACCTACAAAGGAAATATGTGCTCTAATAAAATACGATCATTGAAATAAAGTTAATATCTTCTTTTTTTTTGACAACTTAGTTGAAGGTGGAATGGACTGCACTTACAAGCATGCCAAGATTAACCCTTCTGCATGCCCCTGGCAATGCGATCGCCGATCTCCTTGTCGATGTTGCGCCAGTATTCGAAAACCCGCTGTAAAACAGGCTCAGACACGCCATTTTTCAAGTGACCGACCACATTAGACACCAGGCGTTCACGCTGGGCATCGTCCATGACCTTGCGCACCAGGGTGCCGGCTTGACCGAAATCGTCATCGTCCTTGCGCTTGGTGTAAGCGGCACGGATAAACTCCCCATCGGCACTCCAGACGGCCTCCTCCGGATACTTCTCCGAGTCGGCCTCGGGACCGCCTTTGGAGTTGGGTGCATAGACCGGATCGGAGACTTTATTAATTCGCATCGTGCCACCCTTGCTGTAGCTGTGCACCGGGCTCTTCGGCCGGTTAACTGGAATCTGTTTATAGTTGACGCCCAGGCGTGCCCGGTGAGCGTCGGCATAGGAAACCAAGCGGGCAAGCAGCATCTTGTCCGGGCTGGGACCGATCCCCGGAA
>CAZWVJ010000084.1:0-3400 GCA_964636865.1 uncultured Syntrophomonadaceae bacterium | reverse complement strand
GCTTTCGGCCTCAATGTTTGCCCTGCTCTTTTTAATTGCTCTACCTGTTAACGCAGAGAAAAATGTTAATTTAGTAATTAACGGATCGGAAATAACAGCTTCCCCACAGCCCGAAATTATAAACGGGCGTACTCTCGTTCCAGCCCGACTAATATCTGAAAATTTAGGAGCAGAAGTTAAATGGGATTCAGAAAATAAATTTGTTTACGTAAATGACGATAAATCCAGCCTTAAACTTATGATCGATAACCGTTTAATTAGACACAAAAATGAAAGCGTAAATTATGATGTAACTGAGGTAGCACCGCAAATAATCGAGGGGCATACGTTTGTCCCGCTTCGCTTTGTTAGCAGCGCGTTTGACATCGGCGTTGATTGGGAAAGTTCAAATAAAACAGTTTACATAAATTCAAACCAAAGCGGAACATTTAATCCTGCATTCGATCTGGAAATATCTACAGTGGAAAAAGGAGAAACTATAAAAGGTGAAAAACAGCTGAGAATAAATTTTGAAGGGAAAACACCTGAAAATGCTGCCCGGGTCAAATTTCTGCTTTTGGACCCAGAAACAGGTAAGGGCCCTATTATCGCCCGGGGCAGCAGCATAAACGATACATATACCTGGCTCCCTGATTCTGCTTATGAAGGTTCACAAATCCTCCGCCGCGGCAGTTCATGACGACAGCGGCAGCTTTATAGCCGGTAAAGTTAAACCTGTTAATATAGCCCCTGAACCGCAAGTTTCTATTCAAGGATTAGATGAAGGCTTAAAGGGAAAAAGCGAAATAAACAGCGCAGTTTCCCTCTCTAGCAGCATTAATTTTCCAGCAGCATATGTAAAGTATACCGCAGTTAATGATGACGGAAGAGAAATATTCAGTGAAAAGGCAGATCCCAAAGGCAGCTTCACCTGGAGCCCTCAAGCAGAAGATAATGGAAAAGTCACTATCCGCGCTGCTGCTTGCGATGCTTCCGGCAGCTGCTATGAAAGTTCACCAGTTGAAGTCAATGTTAACGTGGACAAAAATGTTGAACTGCGCGGAGTATCCGAAGGCTCTGATATAAAAATCCCCGTAACACTGTGGCTGTCGCGCAATTTTGAAGTTGACAATACGAAGTACATGTTAAAAAACACACATACGGGAAAAGAAAAATCATTACTTAAAGCTGACGGTTACTCTAGCTATGAGTGGTTTCCTGGACCAGAAAGCAGCGGAGGATGGGAAGTATTTGCTAAAGTTGAGGACAGCAGCGGCGAGACTCATTCCACAAAGCCCGTAAAAATCAACGTTCCAAGCGAACCGTTAGTACTGCTTAAAGATATCGGCCCGGACCAGGTACTCGCGAATACCGTACAGTTGACTGCAGCTGCAAATACACCCCTGGATAAAATTGAGTTTAGGCTTATAAATCCTGAAACAAATACCGAAAAAGTTATTGCAAAAGGAAAAAACGAAGACCAAGAATACTCATGGACACCCGCTGAAAATGATTCCGGTAACCGGCAGATACAAGCAGTTGGTACAATGCCCTCCGGCAGGCAGGTAACCAGCAGGGCTGTTCCGGTTGAAATATACACGGGAGAATTATACCAGCCAAAACCCATTGTTGAAAAAGATAGATTTTTAGACTTTGCCGCAGAGCTGGCACAGGAATCATATAAGGAAACAGAAATGTCAGCAGCTTTACAAACAGCCCAGGCAATCTTAGAAACGGGATGGGGGCAAAGTATACCGGTGGATAAGTACACAGGAAAAATGTCTTATAATCTTTTCGGTATTAAAGGTGAAGGCCCGGCCGGTACAGTAACACATAATACCTGGGAAGAATACAACGGCAACATTTTTGAAGTAGATGCACAGTTCCGCGCTTATAACAGCGTTTCAGAAAGCTGGAAAGACCATAAACAACACCTTTTAACCTCTAGTAGATACGCACCTTTCCGGGAAGTAATGCATAACAGCGTTCAAGGTGCATGGGCCTTAAAGCGAGCCGGATATGCAACCGATTCTCAATATCCATTAAAACTAATCGATATTATTAACCGCTATAATTTACATACCCTGGACAAAGTAAAACTTTAAACGGGATAAGGTTCCTGTCAAACCATGTTACAAGTAGGGATAAAAAAGTAATCTGAAATCTCCTGCTGATAAAAGCCCCCATAATCTATGCCCTTGGGTAATCTATGGAGGTTTAGGGATTCCCCCAATGAATATCGTAACGAGTTTAAGAATTAGCCAAAGCAGGTTTGAGGCTTAGCTGCTGCTTGTGGACGAGCGAAATATCTACCATCCTATGGCGTAACCATTACCCCTAGGATCAGCTCCTCCTTGGAGTACCCCTGTCTTTTTATCAATAAGAATTCCCTGGGCATGACCAACATTCCACGTCCAGTCCTCCATATGATTAATGTCATGTCCTCGCTTTCTGAGTTCCTCAATTGTTTCCTTTGGCACTCTACCCTCAATATTGAATTTAGCTGTTGGCTCATCTATCAGTACGCTGCCATGGATCCACCTTGGAGCCTCAATTGCCTGCTGAATATTCATACCGAAATCCAATACATTTGAAATTACAGCAAGATGGGTTTGAGGCTGGCCATCGCCGCCCATGGTACCAAACACCAAATAAGGATCTCCTTCTTCATCTAAAACCATAGAAGCTATTAGTGTATGCATAGTACGTTTGCGCGGCTCAAGTGTATTAACATGATCGGGGTTAAGAGAAAAATACGCCCCTCTATTCTGCAATAAAATGCCAGTACCTTCTGCCACTACTGCCGAGCCAAACGGAAAGTATATACTTTGAATGCAAGAAACCATATTTCCTTCATTATCTGCGACTGTAAAATAGATAGTATCCCCTCTTGGGTCGCTAATTGTATCAGGCAATGTTTTGTCAGGCTTAATTTGCTTACGCCTTTCTGCCGCATAATTTTTGTCTAGCAGTTTTTCAACGGGAATATCAAAGAAATCAGGATCTGTAATGTATCGGGCACGATCGGCAAAAGACAATTTTTTGGCTTCACACATGTGGTGTAGAAGATCTACCGAATTGTGTCCCATTGCTTGCACATCAAAGCCTTCCATGATGTTAAATTTCATTAAAGCTTGAATCCCCTGCGTGCTTGGGGGAGTTTCATAAATCGTATATCCTCTATAATAGTTTTAATAGGCTCGTCCCAATCTGAACGGTGTTCTTTAAAGTCCTCTTCAGAGAGGGGACTTCCATTCTCACGAGCAAAGGTGGCAATCTTTTCAGCTATTTCTCCTTCATAGAAAGCATCGCGTCCGCCTTCAGCTATTGCACGAAAACTATTTGCAAGATCAGGCTGAGTAAGTATTTCGCCAGGCTCTGGAGCTCTGCCGTCTTTCAAGAATACTTTAGCGGTAGAGGG
>CAZWVJ010000083.1:0-3443 GCA_964636865.1 uncultured Syntrophomonadaceae bacterium | reverse complement strand
TAATTTTTGGCACCCAATTTACGCATATTATCCCTTTAATTATAGCTTTATGCCTTGCTGTTTTCTGTTTTTCGGCATTAGGATCCTTGATCTCGGCATTGCCTACTGAGTTGCCCACAAATGCAATGATGTTGGCGAATTTGATTCGCTTTCCCCTGATTTTTATGAGCGGTGTTTTCCTCCCTTTACAGGAACTTCCTGAATGGGCACAAATAGTCTCATATATTTCTCCTCTTACTTATGCGGTAGATTTATTTCGCTGGAGTACGGGAGAAGGAAATTTTATTAATATCTCCCTTTCTTACTTTGTATTGATAATGTTTATTGTGATATTTGTCTATTGGGGTAAGATAGCTCATCAAAAAGCCATTAAAGTACTTTACTAAACAAAAGAAAAAAATCAAAAAATCAGGGGTCAGGTCTTGAATTATAACTATAATGAAATCAGAGGTTAGGTTGAATTATAACTATAATTATATTATTATATATCTATTATGACCAGACCATTACGCATTGAATATCCTGGAGCGGTATATCACATAACAACACGTGGGAATGCCCGGAATGTTATATTCGGTAATAACGGGGATCGTGAAAACTTTTTCGATATCCTCAGCGACACTGTCAAGAGGTACAATTGGCTTTGTCATGCCTATTGCCTTATGGATACCCATTATCATATTCTCATAGAGACTCCTGAAGCCAATCTTTCCTTGGGAATGAGACAACTCAATGGTGTCTATACCCAGCGTTATAATAAGAAACATAAGCAGGTAGGACATATTTTCCAAGGTCGATATAAGGCTATTTTAGTAGATAAAGAAAACTATCTTTTAGAATTGTGCCGTTATGTTGTGCTCAACCCGCTAAGGGCCGGGCTAGTGAAACTTCCTGAACACTGGCATTGGGGAAGCTACCAATCTACAGCCGGACTTAGCAAGGTGCCTGAATTTCTTACGGTGGATTGGATTCTTGGTTTGTTTGGAACCAACCGGCAAGATGCTCAAAAGGAATACCGGAAATTTGTCCGCAGCGGTATGAGCAAAGAATCACCCTGGGATAATTTGGAGGGACAAGTATTGCTGGGTAGTAAGGAGTTTGTAGAGCAGTTTAAAGATTTGTTTCAGGAAAAAGAGAGCATAAAAGAAATACCACGGCGTCAACGCTTCGCTACCCGGCCCTGTCTTGAAGAGATTTTTGCTGAAACCGGTAATCAAACAAAAAGTATTAGAAATGAAAAGATTTATGATGCGCACGTTAAATATGGATACACCTTGAAAGAGGTATCGGATTTCCTGGGTATTCATTACACGACAGTCAGCAAAGTAATTCAAAAAATGGGGCAAAAATAAAATATAATATTTCAAGACCTGACCCCTTTTTTTAATTTTAATATTTCAAGACCTGACCCCATGCTCGCAAGACCTGACCCCATGCTCGTGACCCCTTTTTTTATAAAAAGGAAAATAAAAACGGACATAGAAATTTTCATATAGTTGACATGCAAATCTAATGGAAGCAGGAAATCAATGGAGAAAATAACTCCCCTCACATTTAAAGAAAAGTTTTCTTTTGGTGCTGGCGCAGTTGGCAAAGACATGGCCTTCAATATTATATCCGCGTTTTATATGTTGTATCTTACCCTGGTAGTGGGTTTGCACCCTATGATAGTGGGGGTGGTTTTTGCCCTTTCCCGTGTTTTCGATGCGGTAAATGATCCGGTTATGGGTTCTATTGTAGATAATACCAGAAGCAAATGGGGAAAATTTCGCCCCTGGCTCATGATAGGCACTATTACTAACTGTGTCGTATTAATTTTGATGCACATGGACTTTAATTTAGGCAATACGGGGGAATACGTGTTTTACCTCTCCCTTTACGTCCTCTGGGGGATAACCTATACCATTGTGGATATTCCATATTGGTCGATGGTCCCGGCCATTTCCGTTACCAAAGAACAGAGAAATTCTATTTCTTCCATTGCCAGGATATGCGCCTCCGCGGGCGGGGCTATTATCACCGGGGGAGTCCCCGTAATTCTGGGCACTTATGGGTATGCCAATGATGTATTTTTAACCATGGCTATGGTGATAGCCTTCGTTTTCTTGCTCTCAATATCTCTTACTGCTGCCAACACGAAAGAGAAAATAGTAGTGTTGGGGGAAAAAGTCAAATTAAGCCACATCATAAAAATAGTTAGAGAAAATGACCAGTTAGTTGCCTATATTTTGGCTTTTGGCCTGTATGCGGTAGCCGGAACTATATTAAATACTTCGGGTATCTACTATTTTAAAGTGGTTCTGGATCGGGAAGAATTGATGACCGTATTCCTAATATTAGGTGGTGTTGGCGGCGCCGGCTTGTCTATGATATTGTATCCATACTTGGCCAAAAGGTTTGGGCGGCGAAATCTTTATATATTTGCCATGTTTGCAACGATAGCAGGCTTCGCCATTATGTCCTTCTTTTCCTATGTTTTTGGTACCGCAGAATTTGTTCTTTACGGCATATTCTTCGGGGGCTGGCTTATGTTTTTTGCTCAGGGTATTGCCATGGTCGGCTCCACGGTAATGCTTGCCGACGTGGTAGATTACGGTGAGTTAAAATCCGGAAACAGAACCGAAAACGTCACCTTTTCCATGCAGTGCTTCCTTTATAAGGCTTCTGCAGCAGTGGCATTGTTGCTTATGGGAGTGGCTATTCAAATAGGCGATATTCCCACCATAGGCCCCACCGGAGAGTTTACCGGGGTCGTAACTGAATCAGGAAAGCTGATTATTACTTTTGTTTTATTGACTCTGCCCATTTTCTTTGCTATTCCGGCTACTATTTTATATTTAAAGCTATACAAGCTAAACGGAAAATATCACGATGAGGTTTTGGAAAAGCTGAGCTTGATGAGGGAAGGGAAGATACCTCCACTATCTCAACAGCCTGAAACGGATGCAGCTTCTGGTGATGGTTATTGAATATAACCTGGTAAAGCCGATTAAGGTTTTTTCTGGCACTCACCCGCAGAAACGAGTGCATACTTGGTAGCTAAAGGCCCAATCAATTCACACACTACTACTGCTCCCAATATTATGGCTACTACCACTTCGGATATTTGCGGGAAGGATTTTTGCACCATAAGAGCCAGGCCTACACTTAACCCGGCTTTGGTAATGAGGGGATAGCCCATAAATTTTTGCACATGCTCACTTGCCCCGGCTAACTTGGCACCAAGATAGGTTCCCCCTACCTTACCTACAGCCCTGAAAACGATATAACCCATTATTCCCAACCATGCATACCCCATAACTTCCAGGCGCAGATCGGCTCCGGCCAGAAAGAAAAATATGGCATAAAGAAAAATTTCTATATCTTCGAAAACGTGCAGGGCAAGCTTGGGGGGTGAAAGATTTGTTGCTGCAATTCCGGCAGCCATATTGACCAGCAGTGGA
>CAZWVJ010000082.1:0-3684 GCA_964636865.1 uncultured Syntrophomonadaceae bacterium | reverse complement strand
TTTCGCGCCTCAGCGTCAGTAACAGGCCAGAGAGCCGCCTTCGCCACTGGTGTTCTTCCCGATATCTACGCATTTCACCGCTACACCGGGAATTCCGCTCTCCTCTCCTGTACTCAAGCCCACCAGTTTCAATGGCAATTCCTCGGTTGAGCCGAGGGCTTTCACCATCGACTTGATAGGCCGCCTACACGCCCTTTACGCCCAGTAATTCCGGACAACGCTCGCCCCCTACGTCTTACCGCGGCTGCTGGCACGTAGTTAGCCGGGGCTTCCTCCGGGGGTACCGTCTCCTTCTTCCCCCCAGACAGAGCTTTACAACCCGAAGGCCTTCTTCACTCACGCGGCGTCGCTGCGTCAGGGTTGCCCCCATTGCGCAATATTCCCCACTGCTGCCTCCCGTAGGAGTCTGGGCCGTTCTCAGTCCCAGTGTGGCCGACCATCCTCTCAGACCGGCTACCCATCATCGCCTTGGTAGGCCTTTACCCCACCAACTAACTAATGAGCCGCGGGCCCATCTGAAAGCACTACATAACGCCTTTGGTAAGAAATCATAGCAATCTCTTACTTTATCCGGTATTAGCAGCCCTTTCGAGCTGTTATCCCGGTCTTTCAGGTAGGTTACCCACGTGTTACTCACCCGTCCGCCACTAAGTCAGAAGTCGGTCATCGGAAGTCAGATGTCAGAAATAATCCGCACATTGAAGTAGATCATCCTCCTTAATCCACCCCCATGCACTCAAAAATACGGAAAATCGGGCTGAAAAACCCTCCTCTCCAACTTCTGACCTCTGATGACCGACTTCTGCTTCGTTCGACTTGCATGTGTTAAGCACGCCGCCAGCGTTCGTCCTGAGCCAGGATCAAACTCTCCAGTTTGATATCCTAAACTCTAAAAATCCCAATTCTTTAAAACTCAAATTGGGAACCATTTCACAAATCGGCTTGCCCTGTTCAGTTTTCAAAGAGCGTTGTGACCCTCGGCAATGTTAGCTTGCCCTCTGAGGGACTTTAATATCCTAACATGGCCCATTTTTTTTGTCAACAACTATAAATGGATTTTTTTTTACTTTCTTTAAGGCCAAATATTAATACTTAAAAAGGAGTCCTTTTTTTAAAGAAGTTAATCCCTTGGTTTCAATGTAGGGAATAGTATAACATCACGAATAGAGGTTTCACCACAAAGAAACATTACCAGGCGGTCTACACCAATCCCTAGACCGCCTGCAGGCGGCATTCCATATTCCAAAGAAGTTAAAAAATCTTCATCCATCATATGAGCTTCTTCATCACCTTTTTGGCGAAGTGTTAATTGATATTCAAACCTTTTGCGTTGTTCAAGAGGATCATTTAATTCAGAAAAAGCATTGGCAATTTCCTTTCCTCCTACAAAAGCCTCAAACCGCTCAGTAAAGCGAGGATCTTCTCTTTTTGTTTTAGCTAATGGAGATACCTCTACGGGAAAGTCTTTCACAAAAATAGGTTGTTCAAGTTTATCCTCACAAAATGTTTCGAAGGCATTAGTTAAAATATTTCCCCATTTGTCGTTTTTATCAGTCTCTAAACCCAAAAATTCCGCTTCCTTATGAGCCCTTTGGTTATCTTCAAAACTGTTAAAATCAACACCCGTGTAATCCTTTACTAACTCTAACATACTTACACGGGGCCAGGGTGGGGTTAAATCAAAAACTTTTCCCTCATATTCAATTTTCTTTTCTCCAAAAAGCCGCCGGCATAATTCTGAAATAAGCTGTTCGGTAAGCTCCATCATATCATGATAATCAGCGTAAGTTTGATATATTTCCAAAGACGTAAATTCGGGATTATGTATAGTAGAAATACCTTCATTGCGAAAAACTTTGCCCAATTCATACACTTTTTCCATTTCTCCTACCAAAAGGCGCTTTAAATGAAGCTCTGTGGCAATTCTCAAAAAAAGATTAACATCCAACGCATTGTGATAAGTTCTAAATGGACGCGCGCTAGCACCACCTGCTATTGTAGACATCATAGGAGTTTCTACTTCTAGAAAATCTCTTTCATTTAATATGTCCCTAATACCCTGAATTATTTTGCTTCTTAGTATAAAAGTTTCTTTTACTTCTTTATTTACAATTAAATCCAGGTACCTTTGGCGATAACGCAGTTCTACATCTTTTAAGCCATGCCATTTTTCCGGCAAAGGCCGCAATGATTTGGCAAGCACAAAATACTCCTGGGCCTGAATGGTAATTTCGCCACGCCTGGTACAAAAAACTTTTCCTTTAACGCCAATTATATCTCCTATATCACATAACTTAAACTGTTCAAATAGTTCCGGTCCGATTCCATCAACATTTAAATAGAATTGAATGTTGCCCTTACCATCTTGCAAGTGTCCAAAACAAGCCTTGCCATGCTCTCTAATGCTTATGATACGCCCGGCTACAGCCACAACAGCATCCTTCAACTCTTCATAGTTCTCAAATACCTCTGTAGAGGTATGTGTAACTTCAAACTTCTGATTATAAGGATCTACGCCTTGTTTTACCAATTCATTGAGTTTTTCATACCTAATGCGAATTAATTCATTGTCTTGCTCCATTTATTTTCTCCCAAGATTAGCTTGTTGAATGTCTAATATTTTGAATTTCAATAAACCCGCAGGAACCTGTACTTCCACAACATCACCAATTTTTTTAGAGAGAAGAGCCTTGCCTACAGGTGACTCATTGGAGATTTTATATTCGGAAGGATTTACTTCGGCCGTTCCTACTATAGTATATTCAAACTCTTCACCACTATCCATATCCATAATAGTTACCGTATCCCCCAACGAAACCACATCACTTTCTTGATCTTCTTCTTTTAGTAGCCGTGCATTTTTTAACCATTTTTCCAGAGTAGCAATACGCCCTTCAATAAAAGCTTGCTCATTTTTGGCATCTTCATATTCTGAGTTTTCCGAGATGTCACCATAAGAAATAGCTTCTTTAATTCTTGCCGCCACTTCCTTTCTTTTTTCATTTTTTAAATAAGCAAGTTCTTTCTCAATTTTGTCAAGTCCATCCTGGGTCAAGATGAATTCTTCTTTAGCCATCAAAGACATTCCTCCATTGTATATTTTGTTTATAAAATATTATTTATTATAAAGGTCCGCTTATCAACATAAAAAGCAGACCTCAAATCCCTCATACATTGAAATTTTTACTAATAAAGGCAATATTGATAAACCGGCACCTCTTCTCCAATTATTTTTATATTATTATAATAATCCCCCACCTGGATGTCAATTATAACTTTTCCATCTCAATTCAGTAGTGTTGCATAAAAAATTTTAATCAAAGTCAAGGCATATATTTTGCCTGAAAGGCAGGTGGTATTATATAACATAATTTCAATAATTTTACATCTACTTTCTGGCATGAGGTTCAAAAGAACAACCACATAGAGGGTAGTCCTTATCCACATTTTGCCATATATGCAATTATAGTATTATCGGATCATAGTCCAAGTCATCTAAATGATCCGCTTCTTTTGCAATCACCTGCCTTAAAGTTTCTTGATAAATATTTTCATGGTCGATTCTTCGTCGGCCTTTGGAAGAACGCTTTTTCTTACCGTGCAATTTTCTTACAAAGGAGGGAAACGGCTCATAAAGACAAACTAATAAGCATCTTTTTACTTCCAAAAGCGATCCCTGATATC
>CAZWVJ010000081.1:0-3688 GCA_964636865.1 uncultured Syntrophomonadaceae bacterium | reverse complement strand
GGTACCCCGTCCCCTTGCTACATGTAGCAAGGGGACGGGGTACCTGCTACATCCCTTTTTTTACAATTTTCTTTTTGATTACCCCTTAAAGATTATACATATTGGATATCCTGGCTGATAATTTCTGCCCTGCCGTCGGTTTCCGCAAATTTTAATATTTCCTGAATAACTTTCTCCGCTCCGGCCTTATTGCCGGATGCCACCGCTATTTCCAGTTCGGTCCACTGCCATTTATCATGGTAATTTATTTCATGAACCGAAGCATTAAAACGCTGCCTGATACGCTGGGTTAAGCTCTTTAAAACCTTTCTTTTATCTTTCAAAGAATAGGAGTCTACCAGGTGCATTTCCAACAAACAAATTCCCACCATATGCTCCACTCCCTTTGCTGCGTTTATTACTTTTTGAAGATCAACTTAGATCAACTTAATGAATCTGAGGACCTTCCTCATCGGAAGAATCATCAAAATTATATATATTCCCATCTTCTGCCATTTCCTCTATGGAAATTGTTTGCCCAAATATTTTTTCGGTAATATATATAGTTGTACCGGAAGTCAAAGCCATGGCAACAGCATCACTGGGTCTTGCATCTACTACTTTTTCTTTACCGTTTTGATGTAAGTACATTTCCGCATAATATGTGTCTTCTATAATATCAGTAATGACAACTTTATCAAGCATGGCCCCCAGGTTACGAAACAGCGAATTCATCAAGTCGTGAGTCATGGGGCGGGGAAGCACATTCCCTTGAATTTTCATGAGGATAGATTGAGCCTCCCAAAAACCAATACCTATCACCAGCACATTACTTTCTTCCAAATCAACCAATAATAAAAGAGGATTATTTTCCTCATCCAGTACTATTTCCTTAACTTTTACAGGTATCATCAGGTAGACCCGCTCCTTTCTATTTACCTAACTTACAGGTATTTTGTCCTGATTTCTTCTATGAATTGATCAACTGTTAAACCCTTTTTTTGTAAGTCTTTATAAATTCCTTCAACTCTGCTCCGTCGAGGAATATTGTTAAGCTCACTTAAGTTGCGCAGTAACCCTGCTCTTCGGCCAAGACGGAACAGGTTTCTTTCTTTCTCCTTTAAATTAAAATAATTATCTATAACTTGCAGCATAAACTTTTTATCGTTGGGAAGTGTCCCCTGCACTTCTTCCAATAAATTTAAAATATGGTCACTGTAAAGAGCGCTGTGAATACCTTCCAATTGTTCCAATAATAATCTTTCTTCTTTTAAGATTTCCTCATCACTTAAGGGTTCAAAAGTACCGTTTTTCCACTCTTCCGCCAATGGAGACGCAGGATGAATAGCAAGGGTGCGCAGCCTGATATAATGCGGGTTAATTGCGTTTAAAACCCTGGCGGTTTCCTCGGCATGTTCTTGCCAATAATCACGTCCTCCCAAGCCTAAAATAACATATTCACTTAAAATCAATCCTGCATCTATTACTTTTTGCCCTGCCTCTATTTGTTCTGCAGCTGTCACTCCCTTTTGCATAAACTCCAAAACTTGATCAGACCCGGACTCCAAACCTACATGCACCCTGCTAAGCCCGGCATCTTTAACTTCCTGCAATTCTTCCACGCTTCTTTTTGCCAAAGACTTAGCCCTCGCATACGTTGTTATACGGCTAACACCCGGTATTTTTTCTTTAATATATCTGACTATTTCCGCCAGCTTATCTCCTTTATAAACTATATTGTCGGCATCCTGCAAAAAAACCGATTGCTCTCCGTGATAAAGCCAATGCGCAACAGGAAATAAGTCTGGCTTTTGGTTATAAACATAACCCAATGTATTCTGGTTAACATCACCGTCCTTGTTACTTTGCCTGGCCAGTTCCTTAACATCTTCTACAGAACGAGCCATTATGTCGACATCTTCCTTTATTTCTTCGGTAGAACGTCGACTAAACTTGTCAAATTTATATACCGGACAAAACAAGCAGCGATTCCAAGGACAGTTTCTGCTAACACGAATCAACAAGCTCCCCGCTTCATTAGGAGGCCTGATGGGACCTTGTTCGAAAGTTGTAGCTTCGCTCAATGGGCAACCTCCTTCCCTCCCTGTAATTACATTAAAGTATAACTTAACTGCGTTATATTCTCAACCTTATTAAGCTTTTCCTTAACATGTTTTGCTCTTCTTTATCAACCTAATTTACTATGTACATTAACAAAATTATTTCTGAAAATAAAATAATTATATTACATTCACCCCGGAAGAGAAAAAGCCACATTAAACCTCGGTTGATCTAAATAAAGCGAGGCAAGCAATTTCAGCCACCCCGCTACTTTGTCATTAAGGAAAACTTACTATAGAAGACCTTTTAAGTTATTTTTTTCACTTACTAAAAACCCAATTCGTCATCAACCAGAATCACCTTTAGATCAGTAAGTAAAGGTTTCCGTTCTATAATAGTGATTATATTGCACATGCGGGCTGCATGATTACAATCTATACACTTGCCTTCACGGGCACAGGGGGTATCAAGGTTTAACCTCCGGGCATTCAAGGGGCAGGCAACATTTTTAATCCTTTCCAGGGCAGAATCCAAATCTGCTGTCAATTTATTGTGGCCTGCCACTACCACCACTGTTTCAGGCCCATAAAACATAGCAGAAGCCCGGTTCCCGATGCCGTCAATATTAACCAAACGTCCGTCATAGGTTAAGGCATTGGTGCTGCAGCAAAAATATTTGGCCCGGGTAGCTTCTTTCCTAACTTCCATCATATCTTCCGGCGGGCACATCCAATGCCAAATAACTTTAGAGCCCTGCTTTTCCAATTCCTCTACCACATCAAGCTCTTGTATGGTCATAGATCCGCCTATACCCACCGTATCATCGGAAGCAACAATTTTTATAAGCTCTTCGCGGGCAACATTCCTGTCACTGGCATATAAAGCTTCTATATTACGTTTTTGTAAAGCTTCTATTGTATTTCTAATTATTTCAGACATAAATCTCCCGCCATATTGTTATAAAGTTTCCCTCTTTCTATCTTCTTCTTCCTTAATCAAGTACTCATGCTGCTCTCCGCCAATAATCTGCTTTTCTACAAAAAGGTCCGGTTTTAACTGGCAACCTTCACCAACTATACAATCATTCAACTGGCTCCCGGGGCCGATATATACATTTTCCCAAAATATACCCCTTTTAATAACTACATCTTCGCTTACGGTAGTTTTCCTGTCTAATACCACCGGGCCATAAATCTGGGCGCCTTTCCCTATATAGCTGTCATCACCGATAACTACCGGCCCTACGATAACTGTATCCGGATGAATTACCGGCCTCTCCCCTATCCATATATTAGATTCAAAGCGTTTGCCCGGTATATCCACCTCCACCAGGCCGGTAAGCATATCATAATGGGCTTCCCGATAAACTTCCAAATTACCTATATCACACCAGTAGCCCCGCATGATATAACCGCCCAATTTGTCACCCTGCTCCAGAATTTCAGGAAAAACTTGCTTGCCAAAATCCACAATTTCGCCTTCAGGAATATAGCGGAATACATCTGGCTCAAATAAATAAATACCGGTATTGGCCAGTTTGCTAATTGCGTCTCCCCAAGCAGGCTTTTCTTGAAAATCAGTGATATAGACCTTATTGTACACCAGCACTACCCCATATTGGGTAGGATCCGGAACTTTATTTAAAGCC
>CAZWVJ010000080.1:0-3721 GCA_964636865.1 uncultured Syntrophomonadaceae bacterium | reverse complement strand
TTGTCATCAAGTATGGTTCGCCTATATTCCCCATTAAGCCACATTTTCACCATATCATCGTAATGGGGGCTGGCGGTATGGCCTGAATTTCCTGCTGTCATTACTTCCCATGCCTCTTTTGTATAAAGATCTAAAACCAGACGGTGGGGAGCTCCCATGTGAACCTGATAGGGAAGTTTTTTAGTTAGTTGAAACTCCTGCATGCAAGGACCACCACCACTACCGCCAATTGTAAAAGGCCCCCGGTTATATGTCCCTTTGCTTACATCATCACCTATATGGTGTTTTAAAGTAACCTTATGTATTTTACCCCATCTCCAGTTTGCGGGGTTACTGCCCATAGAAGAAACAAGGTCTTCAACAGCTTCTTTAAAGCAATTTAGCATAACACCACAGAAATCATCAGTCCATGCTGACCCACCTTTAATAATCGCTTTCTCAACAACTATATAGAGGTTTCTGTAATCAACCAGCATTTCAGCCAACTTTTCGGATACCCGTTCCAAATAAAGGTTGTGCATTAAGAGGGTAAGCAGACGGAAATATACTGCCGGTCCTGCAGCATCAGCTTTATCAATAGGTGCCTGCCCCCAATGCTTTAAAATCTCAAGAACCCTAAGCTCCAAAGGTTTTAATTTGTCCGCATTGTATTCAAGGTGATTCACCATATAAGGCACAACTATTTTAGCCTGGCTATTATCATAATTATTTTGTAATGATTTCATGTCTTCTACAGTAAGATTATTTCTCTTTTGCAGGTTTTTGAGTATTGTTATGGCTCTGGCCGGGTGGTGCCACTCATAAGAAATGAAGTAAGGGTAATCATCTTCGACTACTTTATGGTTCGCTGAAACAATTATGCCTGTAGGTGGATTATAGATGCAAGGTATCTCTTCCCAGGGAACAAAACCCTTCCACTCATATTCATCACTCCAGCCGGGGACTGGAAATAAGCCGTTTCCTGCTTCACGGTGGGCTTCCGAACGTATGGGAAAGAGGCCGTTGGCCAGAAGACCGATATTTCCTTTCACATCGGCATAAATAAAGTTATGGGGTGGAGAAGAAAACTTTTGGAGCGCCCCCCGAAACTCGTCAAAGGAAGTAGCGCGCATAAACATCATCATGGCTTCCACACCCAAATTTCTCTCCATAATATCAGGGTCAATTTCCACCCAACGCAAGGCCAGTGGGGTATCCATTCCAAGGGCATTAGAGATGACCGGTCCGTGATGTGTCACTGCCACCTGAAGCTCAATGTCTTCTGCGCCCCTTACCAAAATTTTCTCGGTAACTTGTTCTGCTTCCAGCCAGCCATCATTATACCTATATAAACTCGGGTCCTCCTGATTGAATTCTATCTGGTAAAGATCCATGGTATCGGCAGGAAGTGTTGTTTCAGACCACGCTATGTGCTCATTAAAACCCGATATCACTCCCGGAATACCCGGGAAGATAACTCCGTAAGCGCGTAAATTATCTGGAACAACCAGGTGGTTGACAATAAAAATATTAGGAAGATCCAGAGGTAAATGCATATCACTCGCCAACAAAGTACCACCGCTTTTAGTATGCTCACCTCTGATAACCCAATTATTAGAGCCCGAACCACCGATAGGTCCATCGGTGGCCCCGTTTCTGTATGCATTAATAATGCGCGTTGCCCCCTCTAAATCATTCTCATGCATAGCCGCCCCCATAAAGGTGGGGCCGTAAAAGGGATATTCAGGTAACAGTTCTGCAAGGCGTTCACTGTCTTTCCCCAACTCCCGGGCCGCGTTATAAAAAAGCAGTTCAGTATTCATATTTCCGCCGGTACGGAGGGCTACAAATTTAGCAATACATAGTGAATCCACAGGCGTCCATGGCTCGGGCATATAATTAAAAAGCAAAAATTCCGGCGGCAGCTCACTTCGGTGATTTTCTATATAGGTATTTACACCTTCGGCATAAGATTCCATAACAGAAACAGTTTCAGATGCATAATATCTTATATTTAATTCAGCGGCACGGCGCAACCCTACAGAACGATTAAAAATATCACTGTCCAACATTCTTTTGCCGGCTATCTCTGCCAAACGCCCCGATGCATGCCGCCTTAACAATTCCATCTGAAAAAGCCGATCATTTGCATGGGCATAGCCCTGCGCAAAAAACAGGTCATTTTCATTGTCGGCATAAATGTGCATAAACCCAAAATCATCGTAATATATCTTAACAGGACTTTTTACTCCTGCCGATATTTCCCCGGCATAAAAGGGCTTACCGCTTTTTTTACGGAATAACCATCTTAAATAATCTTTAATCCCCGGAGTTTTTTTATCCATTAAAGCCACAGCCTCTCCGACAAATTGTATTATATTTACTTTTATATCTTTAAGTTAAATATTCTTTTTCTGCTTATATAACCGCTAATCCTGCTTTATCTCTATTCCAAGGGCTGTTAACTCTGCCAAAAAATTATCGGGATCGTCTACAATCCTTTCCGCAGCATAAATACCACCGGGTTTGTCTTTCCAAACCCCTTTACCTAACCATTTTGCGGCCACATAACAGGGGAAAGAAGTTATTTCAGCTATATGGCCTACATAACTGTAAGTGCGCTGCATCGGTTCACCCCGGGCAGAAAACCCGGAAACATCAATGCGCCCCACTGATTTATTGTTGCCTGATGAAGCAAACCAGCCTTCAATGCGATGAAATAAATGGGCAGCAGTTTGCCTTCTTTTGTGATTGGCAGTTAAACGAAAGGATGCAAGAAGCTTAAGCAGAATCACTATATAGGGAGGCTTTACGCCCCCGTGCAGGGTAACTTCAGACAGACCGGGTAAGTTTCGGGGCAGAGAAACCGATTCGGCATGTCCGGTGTAGTAAACAGGGTTCTTGCCAATTGGTTCCGGAAACTCGACTACTTTTTTACCGTTTCCGGTCTTTACCCGTACTTCCTTGCCATCAATCCATTGCAGGGTAGTGCCGGTAAATATATGAAATAGGTGAGCTAGATTAGACTGCCCTACAGCTTCGTCTGAACCGGCACACCAGTGAACGTTAATACGCCTGGGCGTGGATACAGACATGTATCCCTTTTTTGCCAATATCTGGGTCAATCCGGGGGAGTTGCCGAAGCCGGTAAGTATTTTTACACCCTTTTCACGAGCTTCTTCTTCATACTCCAAGATCTCAAGGTATGCATCGTAATCATCACAAATAGAAATGTAATCACGCCCCGCTTCAAGAGCGGCTTTTACCATTAACTTTTCAAAATAATAGAAAGGACCTATGTAGCATATAGAAAAATCATGCTCTTTCATTAATTCAACCACCATATGGTGGTCTTTTGCGTTTACATAAGCAGCAGTAAATTTCGGACTTTGGGCAGCGGCTTTCTTTGCCCCTTGTTCGTTTAAATCAGCTATAGTAAGTGCTTTGATAGAATCATCTTCGGCAATCTTTGCAAGCAGCGGAACTGCCATATCAGCAGAACCACCCAACAGCAATATTTTCACCACAAAACCCCCTTATTAACGGTAGATAACTACACCAACTTACAAACTCATGTGGATATTGCTCATCCGGGTTACAAATTAGATAATATCAATTATTCTTTTCTATTAGTGAAATTATAATTCCTTTTAAACACTGTTTCCCCCGTACAAAGGGTGGGAAAGTTCATCACGCTTGATCAGCGTTTTTGTTTGTAGCTTGTCTGAAAGATGTTCAAGCG
>CAZWVJ010000079.1:0-3826 GCA_964636865.1 uncultured Syntrophomonadaceae bacterium | reverse complement strand
CTAGGTCCCGGCTATCGGGGGGGCATCCCGGCAGGTTGTAGGTGCAATCCTGGGTGCAGCTGCCTATTCCCCACCCGTCATTGGGGGTATTCTTGAACCCTCTGCCTATAAAAATGCTCTCCTTCAATTTCTTCAGTTCTCCTGACTCTTCCAGCCTTTGCAAAGCATGAACTAAACTTCCGTAGCAGGGAGAGCACGCCTCGCTTTCTTCAATCCATTGTGCCAGATAAGCTGCCTTGTCGCTGGCCTCAATACTCACTGCCGGCATTTTATCTTTATCCAATTCCTCCCGGGGGATGTTTTTGTGGAAAAGTTCGCCTACGCCTAATTCATGGGCCATTTTAATATAGGGGATATCTTCAACTCGGTAGCCGATAAGGCTTGCGGCGTAGGAATCAATCAAAACAGGGTCTCTGCCGGCCAGTATTCTTCCCATCTCCACGGGATCCCCGCCCCCTTCATGGGTCAAGTCGCCCATAATACCGTCCACTATTATCAGGTAGTTCTTTAGAATCCGGTTCAAGTAAGCAATTGGCTCGTGCAAACCCAGGGAATGAAACCGTTTCTTTTCTTTATCGGGTATGCAACCTTTTAGGTTTTTCAGGGCACAGGTCAGCTTGGTCTGGCAGTGGGCTTTGAGAACGGGTACGTTAACCAGGCAATCCAAAGCAAGGGCTTTTTCGGAAACATTAAGGGAAAGTTTCCGGTGGCACTTTATCTTTTTAGCCGGATCATTTTGCAAATTTATCAGGGGAACATCAAAGGTAGCGGATATTTCTTCATAACCGCACGCCCGGAACGCCTCTTCGGTTCTATTACCGGTCCATGATCCCTCCAAAATAACGATATCATAATGCCCGCGTTCGTTTAAATGCTCAATTATGGCCCGGATTATTTCCGGGGACGTAGTAGCTCCGCTGGACGAAGGCTTTGGTTTAACCAGATTGGGCTTTAAGCCAATGCGGTTGCCCGGCGGCAATTCGGCGAAAGGATCCGTCGCCTCCAGGGCTTTATGGGTCATTTCCCGGGGAGAGCTTCCGTATACCACAGTTATCTTTTGTCCGGTCATAGCAACTTCCTCCTTCCCCGGATGTTCTCAGGCGATCATTTCTCGACGATCATTTCTCTCAGAAATAATCTTACTATTATTGCTTTTGTTTTTAAAGGGATTTATAGGGAAAGTGTAGAAAAAATACAAACACAGCCAAACACACAGTCAGTCAAAATCCAGTCAAAATCACGGGCAAACACAGGCAAGCTTATGATTAAACTCACAGGAATTTGAGGAAATGGGCTTATGGCGGAAAAACTTATCGATGTAGAAAATTATCGGGGCATTTTAGAAATTTGCCTAAATACTCCCCAGAATTTGAACGCTTTAAATTTAGAACTGGGGGATGAACTGCTTGCCCTGATGGAGGAAGCAAGGAACGATCCCGCCGTTAAAGCAGTAATATTTTCCGGTGCCGGGCGGGCCTTCTGCGCCGGCGGTGATTTGCAGTTTGTGCTGAACTGGAAAGGGTCCAAGCGAGAGGCATTCGGCTTGCTAACACACCGGCTTAACCGCATAGTTATGGATCTCAGGACGATGCCCAAACCGGCGATAGCTGCCGTTAACGGTGTGGCATCCGGTGCCGGGTTCAGCCTGGCCATGGCATGTGATCTGCGGGTTGCTTCCACAAAGGCGGTGTTCAAGCAAGCTTATACTTCCGTGGGGCTGGTGCCGGATGGCGGATGGACCCTGTCCGTGGCCAGGCAGGTCGGCGCGGCCAAAGCTTCCGAGCTGCTTTTACTGGATCCGGTCATCACGGCGGAAGAAGCCTTAAACTGGGGACTGGTTAACTATGTGGTTTCACCCGATAACTTAATGGAGAAAGCGCGTGAGCTTGCCGAAACCGCCCTTTCCAAATCACTGCAGGCATTTGCCCGCAGCAAGGAATTGGTGAACCGGTCATTGTGGTCCGGCTTCATCGAACAGCTTGAGCTGGAAAGGAACGGTATCATGTCGGCGGGTGAAAGTTCCGATTTTGCCGAAGGTGTTAACGCCTTTATGGAAAAGAGAGAACCCCGTTTTAACCGGGATTGACGGACCTTTTCCGCGAGCAATCCCGGCCCGACGGCGGTTCATAATCAGTGCATAATCGGTGCTTAAGTGAAGTATAAAAGTTACATAAAGCAGATGCCCGGTTAGCGATGCGAAAAAAACTAAATGCATAGAATAATTATTAAGGAGGGGGAATGATTTATGAAGCAGGAAGGCAACATGGTTATTGCGCAGGGTGGTGGCCCTACCGTGGTCATTAACCACTCTCTGGTTGGCGCTGTCCGCCAGGCCATGGGTTTTCCCCAGGTAAATCGAATTTATGGGGCTATAAGAGGAGTTGCGGGCATAGTGAACGAGGAATTCCTTGATTTAACGCAGGAATCTCCTTCCAACCTGGAAAAAGTAGCCGATATGCCTGCTGCGGCGCTTTCCTCTACTCGCGACAAACCGGATGAGAAGTACTGCCGGGAAATATTCGATGTTTTGAAAGCCTATAACGTCCGTAGTTTCTTTTACATCGGCGGTAATGATTCTTCCGATGCCCTCCATATCATTAAAAACTTTGCCCTGCAAGAAAACTATGATTTTAGGGCAGTGCATATCCCCAAAACTATTGACAACGACCTGGTTAAAAACGACCACACCCCCGGCTATGGTTCGGCGGCCAAATTCGTAGCCCAGGCCTTTATGGGGGCGAACCTTGACAACAGGTCCCTGCCCGGCGTGTATATCGGAGTAGTTATGGGGAGGCATGCCGGATTCCTAACGGCGGCATCATCGGCGGGCAGGCAATATCCCGATGATGGTCCCCACCTTATCTACCTTCCGGAAAGAGTTTTTGACACAGATAGCTATCTGGAGGATGTAAAAAGAGTTTATGAAAAATTCGGCCGCTGCGTGATAGCCGTTTCGGAAGGCATTCAGGACAGTGCCGGTAATCCCATGATTACTCAATTGCAGGATAAGGTGGAAACAGACGCCCATGGCAACATCCAGCTTTCCGGAACAGGAGCCCTGGGAGACCTCTTGGCCCAGGTTGTAAAAGATAATCTCAAAATCAAAAGAGTGCGTTCGGATACATTTGGCTACCTGCAGAGATCCTTTTGGGGTTGTGTCTCCGATGTAGATAGAGAAGAAGCCCGGGAAGTAGGGGAAAAAGCAGTTCAATTTGCCCTGGGAAATGATGAAGACGGTTCCGTAACCATCAACAGAACCGGAGAATATTCCGTGGATTATGGGTATGCTACCCTGGAAGAAATTGCGGGCAAAACCAAATACATGCCCGATGAATTTATCAGCCAAGAAGGCAATGACGTAACTCCCGCCTTCCGTGAATATGTAACCCCCTTGCTTGGCTCTGAATGGCTGCGGGCCTACAGGCTGAAAGCCCCCCGCGTCACCAAATAACCTCTTGTGACAGTGGGGACGGGGCAATTTTGTCACATGTGCCAAAGGAGACTGTTTCTTTTGGCACCTTTTTTTGACCTTGCGAGATAGGTGCAAAAGGGGACGGTTCCTTTTTGCACCTTTTTCAGATTGTTTTTTGGTTTGGGTGAGGAAGGTTGGTTATGCCCTGTTTGCTCGCGAGTCTGGAGGAGCAGTGTGATAAAATTTTCTATTCCTATTTTCACCAGTCTACCACTTTCACGGGAGAAGTTGCAGAACGAGAGTGTGACAAAATTGCCCCGTCCCTACTGTCACCTCCATGTGACAAAATTGCCCCGTCCCCACTGTCACATGCACAAATAACGAAACCGCAGCAATAAAGCTGCGGTTTTCTTC
>CAZWVJ010000078.1:0-4131 GCA_964636865.1 uncultured Syntrophomonadaceae bacterium | reverse complement strand
TGCTTTTTTGCAGAACCTGGACTAAACTTTTATTCCATGTAACGAAACGCTTTCATGCTTTCAAGCTCATCATACTTGTGCATAAAACCGGTAGCATCTCTAAAATTTTTGTCATCCACTACCACAGAAAATTTTATATGATTAAGCGAACCGGGAAAAAGTTTGGGTAGCCCAAAGCGCCCCAAAACTTTTGGATACCATTTCTGGGGTACCGGCATTTCTATTCTACCGGTTTTTCCGATTAAAGTAGACAAGGGGACAGGCTGAGGCCCGGCAATATTATAAATTCCGTGTAAATTATTTTCCAGAGCTATTATAATAGCATTTATGGCATCATCTTCATGTATAAATTGAAACATAGGATCAAACCCCAGAACAGAGGGAACCACAGGACCTTTTATAAAATTAGCCAGCGTGCCCCGGCGAGAAGGCCCCAGGGTATATACTATTCGCAGGATAGTGGTAGTTATTTCCGGATAACGCCACAAAGCTGATGAGGCATATAAATCTGCAGTTATGAGATCATTTAATTCCGGAAAAGTTAAACCGCCGAGAGGCGGATCTAATTCTGTTCGATAAAGCGAAGAATCAGGATCGGCGCCGTAAACTGTATGACGCCCGGTAAAAACAGCTCGTTTAACTTTGTAATTATAACAGTACTGAAAAACAGCGCGGGTACTTTCTAAATTAACCCGATACCGTTCTTCAAACTTTTGAAAAAAATGCGCTACAGAAGCCATATGGACGACAGCATCGGGCCTTTTGGTCCTAAAAACTTCTTCTGCCGGCTTCTTTCGAACGTCACTTTGTACTATTTCTATATCTTTGGGAGCGTTTTTCCAGGGCCGCATATCTATCCCATAAACGGAATACCCCAAACTTAGTAATCTCTCTGCTAACATACGGCCCAGTATAGTGGAAATACCGGTAATAACAACTTTCATTATTATTGCTCCTCCTTTTGCCGTTCTTCCAGCCCTCTTTTAATTAATTCATCAACCTTGTTTTTAACTTCCATTACCTGGTTATCAATTTCTTCATAACTCTCTCCGCTTTCGTATAACATGGGCTCGCCAAAATATATCCGACAGGAAATAGGCCTGGGTAAAGGCAATACATAAGGAGTAACCGGAAAATAGGGAGCACCTAAAAGATTCCCCAGTTTCTTAGCGTGATAAACAGTAGGAATAGCTTCCTCTCCTCCGATAAAGGCAAATGGAATTATGGGAGCTTTGGTTTTGATAGCCAGGTGCATAAATCCATGAGTAAATTCCGCCATATTATAACGATCCTTGTAAAGCTTACCTATCCCCTTTATTCCTTCAGGGAATATCATTAACAACCTTTCTTCTTCAAGAAGCCGGGTGGCTTGCTCTCTTAAACCTGTCACCTGCCCGGTTCGTGACAACATAGAAGAAACTACAGGCATTTTTTGGGCAAATTTATCTACCATTCCAATGGCAAATCGAGGTGGATCGTGGTCTAGTATCATTGAAGCAGCCACCATGGTACCATCGACGGGAAGACCGCCGGAATGATTGCCCACAAGCATTGCCCGCCCTCTATCAGGAACATTCTCAATACCGAAACATTTTATCTGAAAATAATGCCGATAAAGTAATTTTATTACCGGATAAAGCGCTTTAAGATGGTTAATAGAGATGCCATAATTGTCGATACCAACCTCATTAAAAGGAATATCCGAGTTTCTTAGTTTCTCCTCGGCTTCCTTTACATCGTCATATATTCCTACCAACATTCTTTGTGAAATCTGCTTTAAAATTTTTTTCACCCTTTCTTCTGTAACAAATTTGGAAGTAACGAATTTTCTTCTTCAAGAAATAAGAAATACCTGAAAAAATTAGCTTCACTGATATTATACGCAACTTTTAAAATAATTAGTCAATTTGATTATAGAATATAATAGCTGCTGCCCGTTGTCAATTCTATAGAACAAATTATTTCTGTTGAATCTATACTGTAATATTGTATCATAGAATTAAAGAGATACATTTAAAAGATTTTTTTTTTTTTACCACAAGGTTCAAGCAGTTATTAAAAAGGTACCTGAGTTTTTTTGAATTCCAAAATTTTTGGTTTATTAACTAAACAAGCTATTGCAGGTGATAAAAAATGAAAAATTCTTTTCCATCCCCACCTCTTTATAAACAGCTCGGGGTTAAAAAAATATTTCAGAAATATAAAAAAGCATTAGAAATATGGGAAAAATGCGCTCTTTGTCCCCGCAGCTGTGGTGCAAACCGTTTTAGCGGAGAAACGGGAGAATGCGGCGCCGATCACAGGTTAGTTATTGCCAACTATGGGCCCCATTATGGGGAAGAAAGCGTTTTAGTAGGTAATAGGGGGTCTGGAACTATATTTTTTGTATACTGCAATCTTTACTGTATTTTCTGTCAAAATTGGACCATAAGCCGGGGAAAAGAAAAAGGGGAAACTGTATCTGCAGAAAAATTAGCCCATATAATGCTTACCCTTCAAACAATGGGATGTCACAATATTAATCTGGTAACCCCAACGCCGCACATTCCTCTAATATTGTCCGCAATTGGGCAGGCCGTCGAAGAGGGGTTGGAGCTTCCCATTGTTTACAACTGCGGCGGTTATGAAAGCCCAGAAGTTTTAACGCTGCTTGATGGAATTATTGATATCTACATGCCCGATTGTAAATATGGAAATTCGGAAATTGCTTTTGAATATTCAGGAGTTCCGAACTATACGGAATTCATGAAGCTCTCTTTAAAAGAAATGCAGCGTCAGGTGGGAGATTTGCAAACAGATAAAAATGGCATAGCTTACCGTGGATTATTGACGAGACATCTAGTTCTTCCCAACGAAATTGCCGGCACAGAAGAAATTATCAGATTTCTTGCAAATGAAATCTCCCCGCAATGCGCTATTAATGTAATGGACCAATATTATCCATCTTTCCTGGCCGAAAAATATCCGCATGTTTCCCGAAGAACTGGCAGGCAAGAATTTTTAAAAGCAAAAAAGCTGGTCCAAAAAGCAGGATTACAAATTATCAACTGAGAAATCTCTGAACAGCCCTTTGTGCGGTTAAAAATTTATAAATAAATTTAGTTCTTTGTTAGTTGACAAAAAAATGGGAATCTATTATAATTTATCTCGAATAATTAAACTGCTTAAGTAAATCAAGTAAATATGGTTTACTTACAAAAAATCATGGAGGAGGTAATACTTATGGCATTTGAAGACTTGGTAAGCACTATTAAAGGAAAGGTCGCCGAAGCCGATCCATCAAAAATTAAGGGGGTTGAAGCAGTATTTCAGTTTGAACTTACAGGTGATGATGGCGGAACATTCCACGCAAACGTAACAGAAGGAAACGCAGAAATCGTGGAGGGTGCGCATGATAGCCCGAACGTAACCATCATTATGGACGCAGGTGACTTTGAGCAGCTTATGAGCGGCGAACTTAATGCTACTTCCGCATTCATGGCCGGGAAATTAAAAGTAAAAGGCGATATGTCTCTCGCGATGAAACTGCAAGCGCTTATTGGCTAGTTTTATCAACCATAAATAATTTGAGTAATTAAGAAGCCCGTTATTAAGCGGGCTTCTTTTTCTACATTTTTTATCTTTTTCCAGATATTCTTGTTAGCCTCATTTTATTGAGCAGAGGAGTCAAGGTTGCTCTTGAAATACTATAAATAATTTGCTATTATACTTATACGGTAATAAGGTAATAGAATATGTCGGGGTGGCGGAATAGGCAGACGCGCACGGTTGAGGGCCGTGTGGAGAAATCCGTGTGGGTTCGACTCCCATCCCCGACACCACTACATAGAATATATTTTTCTTGGGAAGGCTAACACATCGATTTTGTGCAGGTTGTGTTGGCCTTTTTTAAGGCCAATGTTTAATCTGCAAAATAATACCGGGGCAAATTGCCCGGCAAATCGGAAATTAAATTACCGGCACAATTCACTTAGAAAATGCACTACCAGATTGCCGGCAACTGCAATATCCTCTGTATGCATATAGTGATTTGCTTTTTGATCAAATAAAAGGTTAGCAGAAGCAGCTAATTCCTCGTCACCCTGCCAAAAGATGACTGTAATCGGAAAACGGGGGAAAAAATGCAGGGTG
>CAZWVJ010000077.1:0-4194 GCA_964636865.1 uncultured Syntrophomonadaceae bacterium | reverse complement strand
CTTTACGATGTAGCCAATCACCAGAAAAAGCAGACTATTACTGTTGCCCAGGAGCATATGCGAACGGCTATAGTGCGGACCATTATTGAATGCTGCTATCCATACGTTATTAAAGAACGGGACCATAAATATGAAAGTTTGCGGGAAGAAAAAGTTCTCATTTTTTGTCCCGCCGAGGAAAACCACGAGGTTGGCCCCCGTATGGTGGAAGATTTTTTTACTTTAAATGGCTACCACGCTTTTTTTATGGGAGGGAATACTCCCCGGGACGATTTACTTTTACTGCTAGAAGAATGGAAACCGAAATACCTGGCTATGAGTGTATCTAATTACTATAACCTGCTTGCTGCGGAGAGGACAATTAAAGATATCCAAAATTCCCTCTCCTATTCCCCCATTATTATTATAGGTGGATACGCTTTGCAAGGAAACTCAGATTTGAAAGAAAAGATTAACGCAGACCTATACCTACAATCTTATGATGATATTGTCCGCTTGGGGAGGGGGGAATTCGATGAAATTTCCTCTTAGTGTGGCCTGGCGCTTTTTAAAATCTGGCAAAGGGCAAACCCTCCTAATTTTGGCCGGTATTATTATCGGCATTTCCGTTCAGGTATTTATCGGGCTGCTTATCGAAGGCTTACAAACGAGTTTGGTGGATTCTACTATCGGAAACTCTTCCCAGATTACTGTGGAATCTGAGGAAAGTTACGGGGAGATTGAAGATTGGGAAACCAAGAAAGACAAGATAGAAGATGAAGTGGGAGAGATACGTTACATTTCGCCCACATTGACGCTTCCTGCCTTCGTTGATTTTGATGATAATACTGAATCATCGGTGTTTCGGGGCTTTAGCTTAGAGGAGGCCGAAGATATTTATGGCTTCGAGGAGAGTATTGTGGAAGGCGAACTTCCCGGGGAAGAAGAAGTAATAGTCGGGAAAACGATGGGAGAGAACCTCGAGCTGCAGACAGGAGATACCCTGGAAGTGTTCGACTTTGACGGCAATAGAAGCGAAGTAATTGTGAGCGGATTTTTTGATTTAAAAGTTGCCAGCATTAACGAGTCCTGGGTGGTGGGCACCCTGAATACCGCCCAGGGAGTTTTCGAACGGGAAAATACCGTCACTGCCCTGGAAATGCAGATAGAAGATGTATTTGAAGCCGATACTCTTGCTACAGATATTTCTACCCTGTTAGACGATCCCCAGTTGGAAGTTTCGAACTTTATGATCCAGATTTTTGTGGTAGTAGCGGTAGTGCTGGGTATAGCCAGTGTTCTTGCTATCTCGGTGATCCAGCGTTCTAAGCAGATTGGCATACTGAAAGCCATGGGAGTTAATGACCGGGCCTCCAGTCTTATCTTCCTTTTCCAGGGGTTAATTCTGGGTGTCATAGGTGGATTGCTGGGTATAGCTTTAGGATTGGGGCTCTCGTATGCCTTTATGGAGTTTGCTACCGGCCCGGAAGGCGAACCTATTGTGGAGATAGCTTTGAACTACCGTTTCCTGGCTTTCTCCTTCTTAATAGCAGTGGCGGCTTCCACTATAGCGGCATTAATTCCGGCGAGGCGGTCTTCTAAATTAGAACCCATTGAGGTGATACGCGGTGGATAACATTATGCGCCTGGAAAACATAGATAAAGTATATGGAACCAAAATACAAACACAGGTGCTGTTTAACTTAAATATGAGTTTTCCCCCCGGGTCTTTTAACTCTATCATAGGAGAGTCAGGAAGCGGGAAGAGCACTTTGCTGAATATTATGGGCACTCTGGATAAACCTACGCGGGGAAAAGTTTATATTAACGGGGTGGATACGGTTAGCCTGAACAAAAAGCAATTGGCCGTTCTAAGGAACGAAACTTTGGGGTTTATCTTCCAGTTTCATTATCTGCTGCCGGAGTATACTACCCTCGAGAATATAATGATGCCTTACTTCATCCAGGGAAAGACACATAGCAAAAGGAGAATGCAAAAAGTAGCGGACAAACTTATCGAAATGGTGGGATTGGAAAAGGTTAAAAACAACCTGGCCGGAGAAATGTCCGGAGGTCAACAGCAGCGAGCAGCCATTGCTCGGGCGTTATTCAACCAGCCCCAGGTAATCCTCGCAGATGAGCCAACTGGCAACCTGGATTCGGAAACCACCGAAAGGATATACAAACTGCTGAAAGACATCAATGAGGAAATGCAGTCTACTCTCATTGTTATTACCCATGATAAAAAGATTGCCGAGAAAACTAACCGCATCATAGAATTAAAAGACGGCAAAATATATCTGGATCTGGAAAACCCGCAGCAGACGTTATAGTGAAACAGGGCGGGACAGGGGGACAGGTCCCTTGTCCCATAAAAATTGAAATTTGATATTAGAAAGATTAGTCAGGTTTTCGAAATCAGGGACAAGGGACCTGTCCCCCTGTCCCTTATAGATCGAAAGGGTTTTGTGGAGTCTTGCGGATGTCGGAAAAATGTAAGGAGGAGATTTAATTGGCTCGAGGCGGTAACAAACAGGAAGGTATAATTTCTTTGCTGTGCAACCCGGATACCGGTAACCCCCTGGTTTGGCAAAACGGATTTCTGGCTGATAAAGTAACCGGCGAGCGTTTTATGATCAGGAAGGGGATACCGGTTATTTTGCGGAAGGACGATGTGTTTGGTTGGAACCGCAAGCAGCAAAGAGGATACGATTGGGGCAGCAGATTGTATGACCTGCTTTACAAGTTTAACCTGGCGAAGCGATGGCTTTCGGAAATTGCCGAAATCATGGAAGTGAATACCGGTGATTACGTCCTGGAGACTTCTGTGGGAACCGGGCAGCAGCTGTTAAACTTAAAAAAGCAAGGGGTTGAAGGCCACTTTTATGGCAATGACATCTCTTTTGGGATGCTCCGCCGGTGCCGGAGAAACCTGAAAAAGTGGAAGATTGATGCCGGCCTGGTTCAGGGCAACGCCGAGAATCTTCCTTTTGCAGAGGAAATATTTGATGTGGTTTATCATGTAGGGGGATTTAACTTTTTTAACGACAAGAAAAAGGCCATTGGAGAAATGGTCCGCGTGGCAAAACCCGGCGCGAAATTGTATATTTTGGATGAAAGCGATTCGGTGAGAGATGAAAAGAGTATAGCAGCAAATATTATGGACCGGTTTTTGCCTGAAAGAGAAGTATTTGCGCCCCCTTTTAAATTTATACCGGACGGTATGCTTGATATCAGGGAGTACAACCTTCTGGATGATAAATTCTGGATGGTTTCCTTTCAAAAACCGGCAATCCTCTAGATGTGGGACAGGGGGAATATTTGCCACCCCCGTTCAGTTTCTATTCTTATTAAGGAGGGCGCCTGTTGAGTAAGATGGTGATTGCCCTGGGTGATTCTATAACCGATGGATTCCCTTACAGCCCCCGGGAATCGTGGGTGGCTCAGGTGGCTGCTCGATATAAGGCAATGATTATTAACAAGGGAATCTGCGGAGATTTTACTGCCGGTATGCTCAGCCGTTTTCAGCGAGATGTGATTGATGAAAGCCCGGCAGGGGTAATTATTCTGGGAGGCTACAATGACGTTTACAGCGGGCTGGAAGCGGGCCACATATGCGAGAACCTGGAGAAAATGTGCCGACTGGCCTGGGATGAAGGCATTGAGGTGGTTTTGGCCCTGCCCACGCCGGTGGAACATCAGGAACCGGAAGCTGTCCTGGCGGAATGCCGCCGCTGGATAAAACAACTTGCCCACGAAAACGACATGGGCGTAATAGATTTTTACAGCGCTCTGTTGGATGAGGATACAGGCCGCCCGCATCCAGGAACTACCACCGATGGGGTGCATCCCAGCCGTGAAGGCTACCGTTTGATGGCCGAAGCAGTTGATTGGCCTTCCCTGTGGAAGAAGTAAAATAAATCCGGGACGAGGGGACAGGTCCCTTGTCCCAAAAATTTGATATTAGAGAGCTTAGGTCAGGATTCTATATTTAGGGACAAGGGACCTGTCCCCCCGTCCCGGGTCTCTGTGTCCCGGGGAGCATTATTTTATAGAAAGCGGGTGAGAATTTGACCAGGTATTTAGCAGTTTGGGCAGTATTATTGTTAGTTATAGTTTTTTTGCCTGTTGCAGGATGTGGAGTAGGTGAAGAACTTGAACTAGAGCCGCTAGAAGGTGAGACTCCCGAACTGGCCGAAAACTTCGTTACTTACC
>CAZWVJ010000076.1:0-4316 GCA_964636865.1 uncultured Syntrophomonadaceae bacterium | reverse complement strand
GTTCAGTTTTAGGTTTACCTCCTCACCGGTTTCTGATAAATCAATTCCTTTCAGGGTTGGCTCAAGAGAATTTTGGCTTTCCAATACTCGTACAGCTTCTTTAGGGAGTAAATAGGTCTCCTCTTCTTCCAGCCTCACCCGGTAATAATCTCCGGAGACACCTACAGTTTCAAAACGAGTTCCTTCATTGAGATAACCGGCCACATGGGCAGGATAACCGGTTCCACCATGTGTATTAGCATAAAGCTGATAATAACTGTGGTCGATATTTCGAAACCAGCCCCAGTAATTTAGCTCAGACTGTTCCTTGACTTCGACAACTTTATAAGGAGTATCCGCCAGGAAGGAGACTTTACCCGGCAGTTCACGGCTTACCCTTTCTCCATCTTTTTCTAATATTACGCTAAGGGGCATGGCGTCAGATAATCCTGAAACCGGAGCATCGTCACTACTTACTGTGTATGTAGCGGTATAAATACCACCTCTTCCCGGAGGGCCATTGGGGTAGGCTAGTTCAGTCATTTCAATATAAGTACCCTCGCCAATGCGGCAGTGTGCTACAGCTCCGGGACTTCCTCGAGCTACTATTCTTAAAGTGTCTCCCGGCTTTAAAACCTGGTCCTGCTCAGGTATGAAATGGGTGTCATCAAGCTCTAAAGGTTTCTCAGGTATAGTCTGTAAGCCTTCGGGATAAAAGACCGACCTTTCAATCGTGGTGGTCTCTTCCCCATGGGTTGCTTCCACTTTAATATCAAACTCTTCGCCGCGGGTAACATCTACCATGGCTAAAAAATTCCCGGTTCTTGAATCCATTTCTTCTACCGGTTTTCCGTTTACTTTTATATCCACCCCGGCATAGGACCGGGTGGTTCCGTAAACAAATAAAGGACTGTTGTATATACTGTATGAATCGGCGGGGGGATAAGCAACATGAAGTGGCGGACCTTCTTTTTCCTCCCACTCTGCGGGATCGAAGCTTTCCGGCGTAAATATTTCCAGCCTGTTAGACTGAGCATCCCAATCCACGAAGCCTCCCACAGCCTCTATCAATGGTTTGGCCGGTGCATATGCTATATCGTCAAAATAATCCACAGGGGTTTCCCAATTTTCTGTGTTGTCGCTAACTGTTACTTCATTGGTGCCCACGTGCAATTCTAAACGGAATCTACCGAATATCCCCTCGAGGATCCTTGTGTTCTCCTCCCGCCACACCTCCGCACCCATTTCTTCAAATATAAATGAGGCTGGAAGAAGAAGCTCGCCTTCGATTATCATTCCTTTTTCCTCTAACTCCAGTTCTTCGCCATTAACAAAAATTTCAACATCAATTTCCTCGGCAAACTTTAACCGGAGAAGGTCAATTACGACTTCGTTTAACGCCGCTGCTCCTCCAAAGGCAGTTACCCGAGAATCACCGGTTAACATCTTGTCCAAGTAAGCATTTATCGTTGGTGGCACAGGCGGGTCGGAATGAAGATATAGCACAGGTTTACCGAATACTGCTGCTCCTATGGCATCAGCGTAATTATAACCACCAACTACCACAAAATCTTTGGCGTTAAGAAACCTTTTTTCAGCCACTTCCGCACTGGTGCTAAAACGGTTGTCTCCAGCCAGGCGCTCTACCGGCGCAAGGCGAGAAAGTTCATCATAAACTTCTTTACTCACTACATCGGGGCCGCCTATAACATAGAGTTGCTCGATATTCAGCTCCTGGATTGCCTCTGCGGTTACACCGGGCACTCTCTCACTGGTTACTTGTAGAACAGGCACGTTCTCGGCAAAAGCAGCCGGAGCGGCAATCAAAGAGTCAGCAGGAGCATATCCGTTTACCACGTAAGCATGAGACTCTATCTCTCCATCTCCGGCATCCTGCGCTTCTCCAGCAATCAGCGACGCCGTACCCATCCGAGTTTTCCCGGAAATCCGCTGCACATCCAGCCCCTTTTCTTTCAGGGCCTCCTTTACCTCTGCAGAGATAGCTTCTTCTCCACCCAGGATGACCGCTTCCCTCGCTTCCAGTTCTACCAGGGCCGTATTAATTGTATCAGGCAAGCGATCCGGGGCGGTTAGCAGAATAGGAGCATCCAGAACTCCGGAAAGAACCCCGGCAGCCAGCCCGTCGGCAAACCCTCCCTCATCATTACCCCGGGCAACAATAACTGTTTTAGCAGTATCGTAAGCTTCCAAGGCTGATTCTGAGGAGGTCTCATAGCGGTCCTCTCCGGCAACCCTATTTACAGGAGAAATTTTGGCACACACATCTCCGGCAAACAGTGCCATTAATACTGACCCGATCAATAGAAGCATTAATACTTTATAGCCATGTATCTTTATACTAATAATTGTTCACCTCTTTTTATAATTTTTTAGATTCTGATTTTGCTGATATTTCTTGATGGATTTTTTAAGTTAGAACACACAATTTTTTAGGTTTCAAGCGACACAGGGGGATTTTGGGTCTTTATTTCATTGAAAAATGAAAGTATGGTATTCGGTTCTCGCTGTTTCGTAACTTTTTCCAAAGTTTTCACATTTTCTTGAGTCTAAATGTAATTAATAAAGAAAGAAAAATTAAGGTGCAAATTGCAGAAATTAGTTAACTAGTGCTTTTTACTTACATACAGATTCTTCTTAATGACTCTTATTGTTACATCAATCTTATATAAGTTTCTATGATGATTCGACAATACCTGCTATTTATTGATGAAAGATTCACTTGTAGTAAAATAAAAAGATAATATAAGGAGACGAACTAAAATGAAAATAAAAGTGGAAAAAACACAGGACCTGGGTTACACCATCAGTGTAGAGCGATAACCATTCTTCTATTTTCTAAATATTTATTTGTTTGTCCATGTTTTTACCTTGTCATTTGAATCTGAAAGTGCAGCAGATTCTATATTTACTTTGATCACTGATATATGCTCGCCATTTATGAATTGAGACATGTCATGGTTTTTTTTATGGTGCTTATTCCGGTAAATCAAATCCTCTTCTTTGGATACTACATTTGCTGTACCATAAATTGTACAGCTGAGTGGGAGTTGATCATGCTCATCAAGCCCTTTAAATAATAATGCAACCCTGGGGTTCCTCTTTATGTTTTCAACTTTAGTTGTATTTGATCTGCTGCTAAGAATAATGACCCCTTCTTCAGCTACATATGTAAAATTCATTAACGATAAATGAGGATAATCACAATAGCTAGTTGCCAAAATACACAATTTTAAATTCTTCAAAAGTTTTAATAACTGCTCAGGAATGCTCATAAATACCCTGTATAATGAACAGCTAAAGGCAATTCATTATACTTCTCCTTTTTTAATAGTTTGCCCAGTAGTTCCTTCAAATTTTTCTTTTGAGTGATTCTGTCCTGCTTTAGCTGTGTTTCCGAAATACCTTTAAGTAGAGCTACCAGCATGATTAATAGCATAAGAGGCTTTATCATGCAGAAGCAGTTTTTTCGACCTCACCTTGCTGCACAAGATGTTTGTGATTTTTGTAAGATGGCTCAATCCTTGCTTTTTTAAGCAACGTCGAATTTAAAACCACACTAATAGAGCTCGCAGCCATGGCAGCCGCACCAATAATTGGGTGAATAAGCCCGAAAAAGGCTGCCGGTATGGCCACAGCATTATAGAACCAGGCCCAGAAATAGTTTTGCTTGATCTTTCCAAAAGTAGCGTTCGACAACTTAATTGCTGATATGACTGCGCTTAGTTCGCCCCTTACCAGGGTGATATCGGCTGCTTCAATAGCAATATCGGTTCCAGTTCCAATAGCTATTCCAATATCGGCCTGTTTCAAGGCGGGAGCGTCGTTGATGCCGTCTCCTACCATTGCCACCGTGTCATACTCTGCTTGTAATTTCTTGACTTCATCTACTTTCCCATCAGGTAAAACATCTGCTATCACTCTGCTAATACCGACCTTTCGAGCAATGGCATTTGCCGTTCCCTGGTTGTCTCCGGTGATCATGGCTGTCCTGATGCCCATCGCTTCTATCTCGGCGATTGCCTGCTTTGAATCTTCTTTCAGGGTGTCGGCTACGGCGACAATGCCGGCTATTTCTCCCTCAACAGCGACCAGCATCGCTGTTTTTGCTTCGTTTTCGAGTTTTTCCATTTCACTTATAAATTGTTTATGAGTAATTTTCTTTTCAGCCATTAATTTATGGCTTCCAACCAGGACACGCTTTGTATTTACCACACCTTCGACCCCTTTGCCGCTCAGAGCTGAAAATTCATCAACGTCTTCTAGGACAAAACCTTCAGCCCGGGCTTTTTCAACAATGGCCGCGCCAAGTGGGTGCT
>CAZWVJ010000075.1:0-4380 GCA_964636865.1 uncultured Syntrophomonadaceae bacterium | reverse complement strand
AACCTCAAACAATTTGCACCACAAACCAGACAATCATAATAATCTCCAGGGTGATTTTCAAAGGGATGCCTCCTAAAAACCCAACCAGGGCACCCATGCCAGCCCGCGCAGCTTGTTGCGGGTCTTTTAGTTTTATTAATTCACCAGCAAAAGCCCCCAGGAAAAGTCCCAAAATCATGCCCGGCAAGTTGCCGATTAGCAAGCCGCAGAAAAGCCCAATAATTGCTCCCCAAAAAGCACCCCTGGAGCCACCAAAATACTTGCTCCCCAAGGCCGAAGCTAAATAGTCAATTCCTGTTATGCCTAAGGCCAAAACTCCCTGAACCACCAGAAACCATGCCGGTAGATCGGCAAACCCGGTAAACAGGCCGTAAACTAGCATCCCCGTCCAAACCACCACTGCTCCTGGCAGCGGAGGCAGTATGGTAAAAACTATACCTAATAAAAACAACAATATTGTTATTACCAGGGCCAAAATTTCCAAGAAACTACATCCTCCAGTTTATTCTAAAGTTCATCCCAAACGCCTCAAGTGTTAAGCAGTTATTATCTCATGATACACCTTTATTTATCTTTTTTATTATATCATTGCCGGGTTTTCGGGGACAGGAGTCTGTGTGATAAATCGTGTTTTCCGATTTGTAATTGCTAAAAGAGGGGACAGCTCCATTGTCCCACTTTTCAATAAAGAACAATTACTTTTTATTTTTATCAACTGCAATGGGGTGGGACAAGGGACCTGTCCCCGCTGTCCCTATGAAGGAGTGTTACTTCATCTCTTTTAATCTTTTTACCCGTTCGTTAACTGGTGGATGGGTATTAAAGAGCCTGCCCAGGCTAAGAGCAGTATTGGGATTTATGATAAACAGATGAGATGTTGCCGGGGTAACTTTCATTGGGGAAGATTTGGGATGTTTTTGCATTTTTAGAAGGGCATTGGCCAGGCTCTCCGGACTCTTACATATCCGGGCACCTGTCTTATCGGCAGTAAATTCCCGGGACCTCGAGATTGCAGTCCGAATAAGCAAGGCTGTCAGTGGAGCAAAGATCATAGTGATCAGGTGTGAAAGAATTCCAAATCCACCCATACTCTTTCCTAAAATTATCCGCGCAATGTAATTGGGTGCTCCTGCCATTACTGCTGCCGCTGTGCTGATTAGAGTATCGTTATTTTTTATATGTGCCAGTTCATGGGCAATAACACCCTCTATTTCTTTTTTGTCCAGGATCTCCATTAATTTCTCGGTTAGAGTAATTGCCGCAGTTGATTGGCTCTGGCCGATGGCGAAGGCATTAGGCTGTTGCGAGGGCATAAAATAAATATCAGGAGTGGGGATTGATGCCTCTTTACTTAACTGCTTTAAAATGGCATGAACTTCCGGAGCTTCTTTTTCCGGGAGAGGCATAGCTCCGGTCATTTTTATTACTATATTATTTAAAATAGCAAACTTAATAAATAAAATAATTGCTATCAGGATGATCGTAATAAAAATATCCATTTAGCTTTTTCCTCCTTTATCTTCTCTTTTTATATTATTATACCATGAAGCTTTTGAAAAGATTCAAAAACATGGTGATAGCGGAAATAGCATAAAAGCAGTGTCGAGGCAATTTTTTCACATTATTTATGTGACAGTGGGGACGGGGGTGTGCCACGAGCACACTTTAGATAGTGTGGTGCTGGTGTGACAGTGGGGACGGGGCAATTTTGTCACATTCCTTATCCTTTAGATAATCTCCCTTGATACCCTGTGTCCTCTCAAATTGCTTACAATTTCATTAATCTGAATCTGAAAGAAATAAACAAGGAAGTAGAAAGAGCAAAAGAAAAACCCGGGAAAAAGAATAATTTTAAGCCAAACTATGGGGAAATCGAGAATAATTACCTCAGGAAAGGATTGACGAAACATATAGCTGATGATAACCTTCCATATAGAAAACTTAAATAATTGCTTGTGTGGCGAGTATTGATCAATTTATTAAAGATCAATAAAAGGGAACCAGGTGAAAGTCCTGGGCGGTCGCGCCACTGTAAGCGGAGAGCAAGTTTTCATAGATGCCACTGGGCATATTAACAGCCTGGGAAGGCGAAAACAAGCTAAGATCCGCAAGCCAGGAGACCTACTCGCTGCATTTTGCTTATTTACCTTCTTCGCAGGAAAGGGGGTGTAAGCTGGGATAAGTTATATAAATGCCTGGTAAATGCTTCAGTTCTTTCCTCACGGAAGGACTGAGGCTTTTTTTATGGGCCTATCAGGATTATCCCATAAAATGCGAGAAGGAATTGAGAAATCAGGTAAGTGGCAAATTAAGCAGACAGGTTGAAGGAGTTTATCAGGTTGAAGGAGTTTATGGTTAAATAATTTGAAATGGGAGGTTACAAATGAGTATCTTTCGGAAAGTAGAAAAAATGCCCATAGTTTTATCGTTAGCATTGGTATTTTTTGTGGTTTCAGTATTATCAGTGGCAGTAGGAGAATCAGCGGACAGTGTATCAAGAGTAGGAGGAGAAAACCGTTATGAAACTGCAGCAATGATTGCTTTGGATGAGTACAGTACGGCGGAGCAAGTAATCATTGCCCGCGGCGATGAAGAAGGTAACTTTGCCGACGGCTTGGCTGCCAGTGTCTTGGCCGGGGTGGAAGACTCTCCCGTGTTGCTTGTGGAACCGGATTCACTTCCGGATAATACTGTGCAGGCAATAGAGGAACTGGGCGCAACAAAAGCAGTAATGCTTGGTGGCACTAACGCGATTTCGGCAGATGTAGCAGAAGAGATAGAAGAGATGGATCTGGAAGTAAAGCGGGTTAGTGGAGCCGATCGTTTTGAAACGGCGGCGCGCATAGCCGAGGAGGTTGCGGATAGAGGCAACATGGCCGAACATGCCTTCATTGTAAACGGCACTGCCACCGCTGATGCACTGGTTTCTGGGACGGCGGCGTTTAGAGATGTTGCCCCGATTCTACAGGTTAGGCATAATGACCTGCCGGAAGTAACCGAAGAAGTTATCGGTGAGCTGGGATTAGAAAGGGTTTATCTGGTAGGCGGCCAGGCGGTAATCAGCGCTGAACTGGCAGAAAACCTGGAAAAAGTGGTTGAGGTTGAAACGCGCTTGGCCGGAAAAGACCGCTATCATACGAGTGTGGCAGTTGCCGAAAAAATGTTTGCCGACGAAGAAGACCTGATCTTAAGCGGGGGGGCGGATGGTTCTCTGGTGGATGCCATCGGAGCCAGCATTTACAAGTTGCCCATTTTATATGTGCAGAGCATTCCGGAAGTGGTAGAAGATTACCTTGATAACGTAATTACTGCTAACAGCCGGATAAAGATAATGGGTGGCACTGCTGCAGTGAGCGCCGAAGTAGAGACTTCAGTGAGCAATAAGATAGAAGAAGCAAAAGAAGATGATAAAGATGATGATGATGAGGAATTACATGTAGAATTACAGGTGGAAGGAATAAACGACACCATCCTGCCCGCTACGGAGGTTGCTTTAGAAGATGAAAACGGAGAACCTTCAGCTTTGGATGCTTTGGAGCAGGGGCTAATGGATGAAAATATAGATTATGAATTTGAGCATTATGACTGGGGAGTTATGATTAGTTCGATTGATGGTGAACAAGGAGGAACTTTCGGCGGTTCGGATGGATGGATGTATGAAGTAAACGATAAGTCGCCCGAAGTGGGCGCTGATGCGTATATCCTTGAGGATGAAGATGAAATACTCTTTTATTACAACAGGTGGCCCGAGATATCCACGCAGGCCGAACTTTCTTATGGAGAAGAAGATCCGCAAATTGAAGTAGAGCTTATCGGCGATGAATTTACAGAGGGTGCTGAAGAGCTTGATAACTGGGAGGTTGATACGGGCGATACAGAACTTGATTTAGAAGATATTCAAAAGCAGGGAGACCAGGAGATTAGTATGGAGTTTGAAGGTATTTCTTCGGGAAGAATAAGCATACAGGCCCAAAAAGATTCCCTGGGAGGGGATTCGGCCAGCAATACTATAGAAGTAAACACAGATTTGTCTTTAGCCATGGATGATGCTGTATCCTGGTATGAAGAAAATAATAATCCCCCTGACACCTGGAAGGGGATGCCTGGGCTTTGGGGCGCCGGGGAAAATTTAAATGCCGATCCCTGGGAAACGACCCAGGATTGGCGTGATAGCAATTATGAACCCGAAAAAGGCGCCCACTGGCAAATTCATTATATCTTTAAGTTGCTGGTGGCAGAGAAAGACCCTTCCAGTGCATGGGATGGGATAAACCTGTTTCAAGAATTGTCTGCTTTGCAAAAGGACAGCGGTGAATTCGAAGATTATACAGAGGCAGCGCAGCCCTGGGCGGTAATAGCCCTGGATGTGGGCGCAGAACT
>CAZWVJ010000074.1:0-4409 GCA_964636865.1 uncultured Syntrophomonadaceae bacterium | reverse complement strand
GGATGGGATAAAACTGCAGACGAATATATGGAAATCGGCAAACGCATCCAAACTCTGCGCCAGTTATTTAATATCCGTGAAGGAATTAATCCGGCAGACTTTAAATTGAACCGCCGTTTAAGCGGAGATGTTCCTTTAAAAGACGGTCCGCTTAAAGGTTTAAAGGTTCCTATAGATGAGATGATGTCACGCTACTGGAAAGCTATAGGTTGGGACGAAAAGAGCGGGATACCTCTAAAAGAAACTGTTGCTGACTTAGGGTTAGATGAAATGTAACGTATATACTCATCCGGAAAGGCAGAGGTGAAAGTGGTGACCGAGTTCTCAATGAGTAAGCATGAAGAAATCCCAACTGTTTTTACATATGAAGGAAAATTTCCTTTTGATTCAGGAACTCAGCTCCGGGAAAATATTGAAAGCTTTCTTTCCAAGTTAGCCCTCAATCTTAAAAAAGAGGGTTGCAAGGTAATTGGACATATTAAAGGCTTAATCGAGACAGATGAAAGTGTTTCATTATTCTTTGATCTTACTTCATTTGAGCAGGAGCCATCAGTCAAGGGGATACTTCCGCATAACGCGGTAGATTGCCGGATTGCCCTGAATATAATTGTCTATGGGGTTTCTCATGATCAGGTTAAAAGAGCTGTTCTTGAAAGTATTTTAGGTTTTATGCCGGCGGATTAATTAATTGGGGAAACGGTAGTGATATAGATGAAGGTTGTTCTTTTCGGGGGTTTTTTGGGGGCAGGTAAAAGTACTATAATAATTAAACTTGTAGAGACTTTATCGCGGCCTGGCATAGGGGTAATTGTAAACGAAGTTGGTGAGGTTGGAGTAGATGGTTTTGTGATGAACGAATACGGGCTGAAGGTTAAAGAAATTGCCGGGGGTTGCGTCTGCTGTCAACTTTCCGGTGAATTATCCTCAACCCTGAGAACCATGAATGATGATTTAGCCCTTGACTTAATTCTTGTTGAGGCAACGGGAGTAGCGGTTCCTGAATTAATAGTGAAAAACCTTGAACTTGCAGGTTTTAATGGTCAGATTATGACTGTAACAGTTTTTGATGCTTCCAGGTTGGAGTTGCTTTCAGGTGAAAATGGGCCTGTGAGATTAATTGAGAGACAGATTGCATATTGTGACCTTTTGCTAGTAAATAAAAAAGATTTGGTACCGCCGGAAATGCTGCGGGAAGCTGTGCAGGAGGTTAAGAAAGTTAACCCCGATGCGAGTTTAATAGATACAACCTGTCATGAATCCGGTGATGCAGAAAAACTAAAAGAGGTAATTACAGACTTTTTTAAGCAATAAAAATAAATATTAATAAACAAGGGAGGTAATAAAATGACAGAGAAAGAGGCAATGCTCGAACAGATTAAAGAACTTATGGTCAATTTTGAGACGGACAAGTTGATTAGTACTGTAAAGGAGGCCTTGGAAAAAGGTATTTCCGGAAAAGAGATTTTGTCAGGGGGTCTAATTGAGGGGCTGCAGTACGTGGGTGAGAAGTTTGAGAAAAGAGAGTTTTTTCTGCCGGAATTAATGATGAGTGCTGACGTGATGAATCAGGTGATGGTTATATTGAAGCCCGAGATAGCCGCTAATGATTCGGCTGATTCTGAAGGTAGAGTTGTTCTGGGCACGGTTCAGGGTGATATCCATGATATAGGAAAAGCTATTGTGGGCGCTTTATTAGAAGCGAGTGGTTTCGAGGTAACCGATGTTGGCGTGGATGTTCCTCCTGAGACATTTGCCAGAGAGGCAAAAGCGGTAAATGCAAATTTAGTGGCTGTCTCCTGCCTTCTTTCCACCGGAATCTCAAAGCTGACGGAAACTATCCATCACCTAAAGAGTGAAAATGTTGATGCTCTCACTATAATCGGCGGGGCAGTGGTAAACAAGCAGGTTGCTGAAAGCGTTGGTGCTGATCTTTTTGCTACTGATGCTTGGCAGGCAATCGGGGTGATTAAAAACGGTCTGAAAAAGCAATAATAAGCCATTAAAATTTTTGAAGGGAGAATATATTATGAAAACAAAAGAAGAATGGATTAGGACTAATCAGAGGATGGTTGATGTGGTTGTGGGAAACCAACCGGATCGTATTCCTTACTATATGAATGCAACCGAAGCATTGGGAGCAAGGATTTCCGGTTTAACTATCGGCGAGATGCTAACCAGCGGTAAGAAACTGGCAAAAGCCAGTATTGAAACTTGTGATTTTTTAGGCTCTGACATTGTAGTACCGGTTGCGCCGGGTGGCGGGTATATGGCCCCCTTTGAGGCGATTGCCTTTGCCAAAGCTAACGGCAAGGGGCATTTGGTGGAATATAAGGACTACGACACGCCTTTTATCCATGAAGGTAAAATTTGTGAGACAGAAGAGGATATTGAAAAACTTGAGATTCCGGACCACCGGAAAGTAGAACCCTGGCCCACATTGCTTGAGGCATATAAATATATTGAAGAAATGTCCGGACCGAGAACCATGTTTTCTCCCAGTCTAACCTGGTCAAACGTGCAACTGCTGCGCGGTAGCAGAGCATATATAGACGTGGTAAAAAATCCTGATTTGCTACTGAAACTATGTGACAAAATATATGAATCACAGATGGATTTTTATAAGGCATTTGTGGATGCCGTAGGAAAGCCTTTTGTTATTTTTAATTGTCAGTATGCATTCAACAAACATATGTTAAGCTTTGAGGATGCCTGGAAGTTTGAAGGTCAGTATGTAGCAAAGTTTTGCAAGGAGACACAGCTCCCCCTGATGGTCCATAACTGCGGTTTTGAGCCCTATTGGGAAGAGATGGTGGACAGAATGAGAGAAGAGGGAGTTCCTATAGTCGGGGTTAACGGTAGCCATCCCCTGGATTTGGATTACTGGGTCGAATTTAATAAAAAATATCCTGAACTCTTAATTGCCGGTGCTTCAATATACGTTAACAATGAAATAGTATCCGGGACTCCTGAAGATGTAAAGAACCGGGTGAAGGAAAACATAGCCAAGTTAGGGCATACCAATAAACTAATGATACTCCCGACTTGCAGTGCTATGTGGGGCTCTTCCTTGATCAACATCATGGCTGTAAAAGAAGCTGTGGAAGAATACGGATACTATCCGTTAAAAGTATAGTTATATCAGCTTTTAAGTAAGTGTTAATAAAAAGTACAATATAACGGAGTGTAAAAATGATCTGGTTTGCAAAGAAAAAAATCTTCCGACTGTATACCATGGTAATGAAAAATGCCTCAAAAATCGTGAAAATTCCGGATCCTGTCCTTTTAACCGGTCCGGGCACCGTTAATATGCTGGCGGAGAAAATTAGAGAACAGGGAATTGGAAATGTATTAGTAGTGACCGATGAAACCCTGACAAAGCTTAAACTCACTTCTACCTTTTTAAATTCACTGGAAGAACAGGGTATTAAATATACCATATTTGATAATGTGCAGCCTAATCCAACTATTGAAAATGTAGAGGAAGGCCTCAGAGTTTACCGGGATAATAAATGCACTGCAATAGTGGCTTTTGGTGGTGGTTCTCCGATAGACTGCGCCAAAATTATCGGAGCCCGGGTTGCTAATCCTTTCATGAAGGTTCGGATGATGAAAGGACCTTTCAAAGTATTTGTGCCCATCCCGCCGTTTTTCTGCATACCCACCACTGCAGGAACAGGATCAGAAACTACTGTGGTTGCTGTAATTACCGATCTCGATAAACATGAAAAATTCGTTATTAGTAATGCGAAACTTGTTCCGCAAATTGCGGTATTGGATCCGGAGTTGATGGTAGGTCTGCCTCCACATATAACCTCAATAACCGGGATGGATGCCCTTACCCATGCCGTGGAATCCTATTTAGGGCTGCTTGGCAGTGAGATAACTGATGAATATGCTGAGAAAGCAGTAAAGTTAATTTTTGAAAATTTGGAGTTAGTGTATAGTAACGGTGAAAATATACAAGCGAGAATGAATATGGCAATGGCTTCATATTACGGAGGTGCGGCTTTTACCCGAACTTCTGTGGGTTATGTCCATGCTTTTGCCCATAATATAGGAGTATTTTACGGTGTTCCTCATGGTTTGGCCAACGCTGTAATACTGCCTTATATATTGGAATTTTACGGCGACAGCGTTGTAGACAAATTAGCTGATTTGGCTGTAGCAGGTGGAATCGGTAAAAGTGGCGAATCATCTTCCGAGTTGTCAAGCCGTTTTATCTCGCATATTAAATCTCTTAATGAGAAAATGAATATCCCAACTTTTATTAAAGAGATTAAAGAAGATGACATCCCGCTTATTGCCAAAAAAATATTGGGTGAAGCTCACCCGAATTATCCGGTACCTAAAATAATGAATGATAATGAATGCCGAGAAATACTATATATGCTTTTGGATCCGAAAAATAA
>CAZWVJ010000073.1:0-4415 GCA_964636865.1 uncultured Syntrophomonadaceae bacterium | reverse complement strand
CGGGATTTTTGGTGTATGGAGCGTTTTCCTGTCATGTGAAGCGCAACAAAAGATTCTTCCCTGCTTTAGGCAATTTCACCCTGCAGGCCTCACCTCGATACTCCTAAAATCCAGTCAGTTTATACAGGGTCATGGGTGAGAAGTGGATTTGTTACACTACTTTAATAATTTATTACATTTATATAGTCGTATTATATAATTTCAACTTATCGGACATAAAGAAAACACCCGCTCAAAAGTTTCGGGCGGGTGTTTTATAAACTTGGTAGGTGTTATTTAACTAACAAAATTATCGACTTAATCCTCATTATCCTCAGTATAATGGGCATGATCATCATTAGTACATGTTGCTTTTATCTCCTCATCCGAAGCAGTAAGTTCGTAACCTTCCCCATCATCTGCTGGACAGTCTGGGATTTCATCTAAGAAACCCTCAGCTTCTAAATCATCAATCTCATCATTATTACCATTACTAGGCCATTCTCCTTCACTTGCTTTGTATGCAGCTGCGGCACTTTCAATCGTCCTTTGGTTGGCGTGGCAAGCTCTTCTTTCCGCAGCTTCAATCTGTCCCCCCATCACCGGCACGATAATTGCCACCAAAACCCCGATAATAGCGACAACAATTAATAATTCCACCAGCGTAAAACCGCTGTCGTTTCTTCTCGCCTTTTCAATCAAGCGAAGCAGTTCTTGCAAAGTTATTCCCTCCTAAATTTTTTTTTGATTAAAACCTTTCACCCTAGTTATGATATGATTAGCAAATTTTTAGACAGTTTTTATAGAAATTTTTCCCTAAATCTTCCCTTAGACATTTGTTTTATTTTAACGATGAGTCCCAAAAACCCCCGCCGCTAAGTTGTTTATGACAGGTTGATTTTTTTGATTATTGTTTGCTCCCAAAAAAATTAACATTACCAGATAACCAGAAGGATATTCGCTTATCACCACGAGGTCAGCGCATTGATCCATTAAAGAAATATTGACCTATTAATATCGACCGACTAAGACGTATTCACATCATTAAGGGCGCGTTTACGAGAAAAACAAGCAGAGAGCCCACTGCTTTAGCTGTGGGAGTATGTCAAGCAAACAGTCGAGCAAACGCTTACCCTGTAAGCAAACGCCTACCTGCAACTACACTACCTGCAACTACACTACCTGCAACTACACCTACCTTCAGCGCCTGCCTTGACAACTTCAAAAAACTAAATTATAATATCCTCGAAATATAAATATTTGAGGTGATGGAGCTCACCGGGATTTATTTAAATCCAAAATGCGTCAACTGATGGCTCCTGCAGATTTTCTGCAGGAGTTTTTTGCGTTTTATTGGAAAGAAAGGGGGAAGTTAAACATGGAACAGATGCAAGGCTATGCCATTGCAAGAAGTACTCTCGTAACGTATCTAAAAAAGCTGCTGCAACTGGCAGAAAGCAAAAAGCAGAAGGAAATAAGTCTTTCCCTTGGGGATAGCTTAAAAAAATTACAAGAGGATATTTTTTATCTGGTAGTCTTGGGGGAGTTCAAAAGGGGAAAATCTACATTTATTAATGCTCTGTTGGGGGAAAGCATCCTTCCTGCTGCGGTAGTGCCTCTTACCGCTGCAGTTACCAAGATTTCTTACGGTGATTCTCCGTCGGCAGTAGTAAACTTTTTAAACGGCGATAGCCGGGAGGTAGCTTTGGATGAAATTGAGGCGTATATCACGGAAAAAGGTAACCCGGAAAACAAAAAACAAGTAAGCTGCCTGGAGATCTTTCACCCCTCCCCTCTGTTGGCCCGGGGAACTGTGCTGGTAGATACCCCGGGTATCGGTTCCATTTTCGATCACAACACCCTGGCTACTTATGAGTTTGTTCCTAAAGTTGATGCGGCCATATTTCTACTCACCGTGGACCATCCTTTGAGCCAGGCAGAGTATTCATTTTTGCAAGAAGTCAGGGAACATGTGCCCCGCATTTATTTTGCCTTGAATAAGATCGACAACGTATCTCCCGGGGAGTTGGAGGAATCGATGCAGTTTACTAACCGGACACTGGGTGAGTATTTTGAAGAAGAAGAGGTTAACATATTCCCTATATCTTCCAAAATGGCTCTGGAAGCCAGGCAAAATGACGACACCAAACTTCTTCAACAAAGCCGGTTGCCCGCGCTGGAAAAGGAAATCCTGCGCTTCCTGGAAGAAGATAAATTCCGTGTTGCCGTCTCATCGGCAGCGGTAAAAACTAAAAATAATGCTGCAAAGTTAAAGTTCCAGCTGGATCTGGAAGAGAAAGCTTTGATGATGCCATTAAAGGAATTGCAAGAAAAGGAAACAAAGTTGAATAATTTTATGGAGAGGATACGCCGGGAAAACCGTCAGCAGCGGCATGTTTTAGAAGGTGAAAGTCGTGAGTTACTCCGGGAGGTTCTGGAGGAACTTAATAAGCAACGAGAAGAAGAGATACATGATCAGAAAAGGCAAGCGGAGGAATGGTATCTCAATAATGCGCACCTGTCTACCGGCGAACTTATCCGGAGGTGGAACTACCATCTTTACCAGCATTTGACCTCTTTCTTTGAAAAAAAGAAGCAAGAGTGGGAAAATGAACTGGAAAAAAGAATGCGGGCCCTCATTTCAGCCCATGAAGAACATGCAAAGGAACTTTTAGAGCGCGTAGAAAAAGAGACGGCAAACATATTCCAGGTTGATCTGCCTGAAGTTAAAGAATGGGAATTGCTTCCCGAGAGGGAAGAATTTCGCTTCCTGGTGGGAACGCTAAAGGATTTTCTTCCTCATGACCCCGATTTTTTTGTCAAAGAAAAGAAGCTGATTTTTCGCTTGCTGCCTCCCTTCTTGGGACGCAGGTTGGTGCTTCAAGAGATGAAAGCCATCGTCTTCGAGCAGGTAGACCGCAACTACGGACGCCTCCGGGAAGATTTAAGCCAAAGATTCCATATGGGGACAAGAAACTTTGCCCGCAACCTGGAAAACGCCCTGGAAGCTATGGCTGCCAATATTGCCAACTCCTTGGAGTGGGCCCGGCATCAGCGTAAGAGTAATTCTGAGTATTACCAAAGGGCTTATCGGGAGCTGCAAGAACAACGAAAACAAATTGTTGATATATTGCAAGAACTCGAATGTAACCTGTAAAAAAAGACGGGATATGAGCGTTGATGGCTACCAATTTTAGGCAGAAGTGTCAGTTATTATTTTTCTGAGAAAGGTGTTTATATGTTTTACAGTATTTTGTTTCCTGCGCGAGAACATCACGAGGCACCACGACAAACAGAAACACCGGCATGCTTTTAGGACTTGAACCTTGACCAAGTATTCGCACCAATCCTGAAAGCAAAAAAAGAATTTAAGCTGGAGAGTTTCTTCTACACCACGTTACATGACCCGGAGATCATTGTCTACCGGCAGGATGTGATGCGGCTCCGTGAGGAGCTTTCTACGGTGGAATACTGTATGCTCATTAAAAACGGAACCATCCGCGTTCGAAAATATGAGGGACAGGTTGACCACTCCCCACAGATACTAGCCACCTTTGAAAAATTTAGGCAGGGAAATGTAAAGGATTACCGGAAAGACCTCCCGGAGGAACCCCATGCAGGTCACGTGGAGGCCGCCGTGCTGAATAGGGTCGCTAAACTCTACAAAGATATTTTTGCTAACCTCAATAGCTTTTGTTCTAAGTATTTTCACTTTGAAGACGAAACGATTTTACGTTTTTCCCGCGAGATACAATTTTATCTTTCATGGCTCGATTATATTCGCCCACTTCGAGAGGCGGGTCTGCCGTTTAATTATCCAAAGCTCTGCGATACGGCAGAGCACCTTTATGTTTCTAACGGGTACGATCTCGCTCTTGCCAGCATTGCACCAGAAAAGATCGTAACCAACGACTTCGTGCTAAAATCTCCGGAGCGTATCATCGTTGTAACCGGCCCCAATCAAGGCGGCAAGACTACCTTTGCCCGCGCCTTTGGTCAGATCCATTATCTTGCCTCCCTGGGCCTGTGTGTGCCGGGCCGCGAGGGGGCGCTGTACCTGTTCGACAACATTTTTACCCATTTTGGACAGGAGGAAGATTTGTCCACACTGGACGGCAAATTACAGGACGATCTTGTGCGGCTCTATGAGCTGCTCTCTAAAGCTACAAGCCGGAGCATTATTATCATCAACGAGGTTTTCGCTTCCACAACGCTTTCCGACGCGCTCACCCTCAGCGAGCGTATGATGGAGGCTATCTCGGCGCTGGGGGCTCCTACTGTAATTGTGACTTTTCTTGATGAACTTACTTCCCATGGTCCGAATACAGTCAGCATGATGAGTACGGTTAAGGAAGAAGACCCGGTCCAGCGGACTTATAAAATCATCAGGAAACCACCCGACGGCCTCGCCTACGCCATGCATATCGCCGAAAACC
>CAZWVJ010000072.1:0-4500 GCA_964636865.1 uncultured Syntrophomonadaceae bacterium | reverse complement strand
GTAAGACTAAATGCAACCAATTCTCCCGGTAGGGTTGCATTTACTTTGTCAATTAACCAAAACTAAACATAAAATAATCAATAAGATTAAGGTAGTTTCAAATAAACATTTCTTGTGATATAATGTAAAAGCTTTTAAAAAGTCCATTCAAAAGGAGGGTATGAAATATGAGAGAGCAGGTAGAAAAGGCAATTGAGCAAATTCGCCCCAGCTTGCAAGCAGACGGAGGCGGCGTTGACCTTATAGACGTTGATGAGCAAAGTGGGGTAGTGAAAGTAAAGCTTACCGGTGCTTGCGGTGGTTGCCCTATGGCCGATCAAACTCTTAAAAACGGCATTGAAAGGTTTGTAAAAAAAGAAGTTCCTGAGGTAACCGAAGTAGTATCAGTTTAAGTTATTTTGCAAAAATCTAAACAAAAGCCCGGTTAAGCCGGGTTTTTGTTTGTTTTTTCGGGGGAAGTATTCTATGCAAGAAGTATATCTGGATAACAGCGCCACTACTCCCATGTACAAAGAAGTTATTGAGTTCATGTCATCTATCCAAACCCGTGTTTATGGAAATCCTTCTTCTTTACATCGCAAGGGGCTTGAAGCAGAAAAAGATATTAAACATGCCCGCAATAACATTGCCCATGCGTTGGGTGCCGCGCCTGAAGAAATCATTTTCACCTCCGGTGGCACGGAATCAAACAACATGGCTATCAAAGGGGCAGTATATCGTTATAACCGAAAGGGAAATCATATTATAACAACACCCATTGAACATCCCTCAGCACTTACTTCTATAAGGCAGCTTCAGTCGGAAGGATATGAAATTTCCTTTGTAAACATTAACGAAGATGGAACCCTGGATTTAACCCACCTGGAAAACTTGATAAGAACTCACACGATTTTGATAAGCATCAATCATGTGAATAACGAAATAGGGACCATACAAAATCTTTCCCATATAGGAAAGATAATTCGCAAACACAGTTCACAAGCAATTTTCCATGTAGACGGCGTTCAAGCTCTGGGTAAAGTGAAAATAGACCTTTTGGAAAGCAATATAGATCTTTTATCCTTAAGCGCCCATAAATTACACGGTCCGAAAGGAGTCGGGGCGCTTTGGATTAAAAAAGGAATTGATCTGCATCCTCTTTTTCAAGGTGGAGATCAGGAAATGAAAATGCGCCCGGGAACAGAAAATGTTGCCGGCATTGCCGGATTTGGCAAAGCTGTTTCTCTTTATTTTACTAACATAAAAGAACATGCAGATCATATAAGCCAGTTAAAAAATATGCTATATGCAAACTTAAAAGATTCTTTAGAAATAAAAATAAACGGACCACCTATAGAAGAAAGTGCTCCTCATATTCTTAACATTTTATTTCCGGGCATCAAAGGAGAAATATTACTTCATTCCTTGGAAGAAAAAGGGGTTTTTGTTTCCACAGGTTCTGCATGCCATTCACGAAGACCGGAACCCAGCCATGTCTTAACAGCCCTGGGCTTGGACAAGGAAGAAACAGAAGCTTCTCTGAGATTCAGTTTTTCCAGCTTTAATACTTTCGCAGAAGTTGAACATGCATCTCAAGCTGTTATCACTTGTGTGCAAGAACTGCAAGAACTAATGGGCCGAGGGGGATAACAATAAATTATATGAAATTATTACTAATACGTATAGGTGAAGTTGCATTAAAAGGGAATAACCGCCGCACTTTTGAAAATGCTTTGAGCCGCAATATGCACCGCGCTCTCCATGATCTATCTGTTGATATAAAAAAAATTTATGGGAGATTCTTTGTCTACTTATACGATGAAGAGCATTTTTACACAGCAATAGAAAGGCTGCAAAAAATTTTTGGCATTGTATCCATAAGTCCGGTAGAGAATGTCCCATTAGACCCGGCAAAAATCCAAGAAAAAGCTGTCAAAGTACTACTGCAATCTATAAGCACACCTTTTTCTTTTAAGGTAGAAGCTCGCCGCGCCAACAAAAATTTCCCTTTAACCTCCCCGGAAATCAATCAAGAAATAGGGGGGTACATTTTGAACCAAATACCGGCCAGTAAAGTAGATGTACATAACCCTGATTTGATTCTATATATTGAAATTCGTGAAGAAGAAGCATATATTTTCCACCACTTTTACCCCGGCGCGAAGGGATTACCGGTAGGAGTTAGCGGTAAAGCACTGATGCTTTTATCCGGAGGCATCGATAGCCCTGTAGCTGGATGGATGGGTATGAAAAGAGGATTAGAGGTTGAAGCACTGCATTTTCATAGTTTTCCTTTTACCAGCGAACGTTCGCGGGAAAAAGTAATCGATATTGCTCAATCCCTCACCGGTTACCATCCTAAAATCACCTTGCATATTGCCGGTTTCACCGAAATTCAAAAGGCCATTCATACTTCATGTCCTCAATCCATGGGGATTACCATAATGCGGAGAATGATGTTTCGGATAGCTGACAAATTGGCAAGAAAAAGGGAATGTGGCGCACTTATTTCCGGTGAAAGCCTGGGACAAGTAGCAAGTCAAACATTAGAAAGCATATCTGTCATCAGTGCTGTTACCGAACTTCCCATATTTCGTCCGCTTATTGGATTGGACAAGCAAGAGATAATCAATAATGCTAAACAAATAGGTACTTATAACATATCCATCCGTCCCTATGAAGATTGTTGTACGGTTTTTTTACCTCGCCATCCTGCAATAAAACCTGATCTAAACTATACTGAACAGATAGAAAATAATTTAGATGTTTCCGCGTTAATTGAAAACTGCTTAAATAACATAGAAACTATTACTCTTCAAACTTCTTACTGATGTAAGAAAAAATGGATATAAACCGAAACAACTATGAGCACGGCAAACACAAACGATTTAAAAATTATTTTGGGCAAACTAAAGGTAAGTTCTTCTGTAAAACGATATTGAGCATCTATCATTGATTTTTCAACTACTACCATATAAAAAACACCCGCCACCACGATTACCAAACAAAATATCTGACTAAAAGAAAAAATATAAATAAATTCTTGAGTCATTTTGAAAAAATCTACTATAAAAGCACTGCCCCCATAGCCGATCAAAAACCAGGTAAATAGTTGCCCATGATACTCAAGAGCCGTTCTTTTTTGCCATAAAACTAAAAATAACAAGTAGAACAAAATAATCATATAGGCCTGCTCCGGATGTGTATAATAACCGTTGCTTTCTATGGCCCATGGCAAAGTAGAAAAAGTAATTTCGCCTTTGGAAGAAAATCCGATAAGAGATATAGCGCCACTCAAAGCCAGCGCCGGTGCAGCTGCATCCATCAATTGCTTTAGGGAAAATCCCGCTATTGTTGAAAATATTTTTGCTGCCAGCAAAGCGCCCAAAAGGCCGCCAAGGAAAGAAAGTCCTCCATCCTGAAATGAAAAAACCTCCTCAAGGTTTTGCCTATAATAATCTATATCTACAAATACAATATAAGCAACTCGTGCACCAACCATGCCTCCCACCAAAGATGCTATGGCTACTGATATTACCTGATCCGCATTAATGCCTTTACGCATTCCTTCATGGTAATACAGTAATAACCCTACAATAACTGAAACTGTAAAGAAAAAGCTGTATGCAGTAACTTCAAAAGGGCCCCATTCAAAAAAAACATGCTCCATTTTTTATCCTACCCACCCTTACTTCCCAATCTTTCTTAAAAATTTATGAACTCTGTTAAATAATTGAGTACTTCAAATTATATCACCTAACTCCAAAGGCATCTCATTTTACTAAAATTGCTCCAATAAAATTTTCCGGCAGGCATTTCCTGCCCCGGGGAACTTAAAAATACTTTCCGAAACATACCAAATATTAACATAAATTTGATAGTTTTTAAAACCGAGTCTATAATAAGCAAAAAAAATTACTTGCTTTTTTTACGATAAACCACGCCCCGGAAAAGGGCAATGTTTTCTTCTTTTTCATTCTGTACGGTTACACTATAAGTTCCGGTTGACCTTGTAATATTTTCTTCCCGGGCAATGGCAAAAAGAACTTGCCCTGAAAAAGCCGGTGCCAAATAATTCATACTCACTTGCATAGCAACAGCCGGCCCGCGGGAATTACTGGCCAAGCCAAAAGCAGTATCAGCAAGCGAATATACCGCACCTCCATGCGTAATTTGATGAAAATTATTCATTTCCTCTGTAGCTTTCATCTCCACCACACTATAGCCGGGGACTAATTTAACTATTTCAATGCCAAGGTTTACCGGATATTTGTCTTCTTCATAATATTTTCTTTTTAACTCTTCACAGCAGTTCTTTTCCGCCATAAATTATTTCATCCTTTCTCACAAATATTTTTGCCTTTCCTGATTAATTTGCTAAAAGTATACTTTTTCCTTTCAAACATAAAAAAAGGAGTTTCGCACCTGTTTATTTAAGGTGGAACTCCTTTTTTTATGAAATAGGGATCCGGCGGGGACCTACTCTCCCGGGGGCTTTCGCCCCGAGTACCATCGGCGCTG
>CAZWVJ010000071.1:0-4557 GCA_964636865.1 uncultured Syntrophomonadaceae bacterium | reverse complement strand
GGTGTACGGAACCAATGACACTATTATGGGCCTGGAGGAAAACCTAAAAAATCCCCAGGAGATGATCGATGAGGGAGTGGCCAACAACCCGGATGTTCCCACTTCTACGGCTATTGCCCACCCCGAGTGTGAATTTTTTGCTTGGGATTACTTTGATGTTTTCGGTTACCAGGGTATTGAAATTATGGTGGGAGGAGTTCCCTTGTTGCACGGCGGGACAAGTCTTAACTCCGGCCACGTTTCTAGGTGGCGCAGCGAAATGGGGCGACTGCAGGATTACATCATCAATGAAGGTGGCTCCGTTCCTTCGGCGCGCACCGGTACTGATTTTCACGGCTACCCCCTGGAAATTTTCCGGGAGTGGGTTACCTGGGTTTATGTGCCGGATCCATGGGACAGCTACAATTATTACCAGAAGAAAGCAGCCATTGACGGCTCCCTTTATGAAGGCATTACCACTGTATCCAGCGATGGTTCCTTCGGCAACTTCCGGCTGGACGGGGAAATGGTGGGCAGTGTCATCCACGGAGTGGACCCGGGAGAGGCGCTACCGCTGGAGATAGAATACTGGGCCGCCAGCAGCGGGGACGTGAGGGTGCGTATTTTCCGTGGGAACATGCATGATACAGTGTTTGATGAAGAGGTGAACCTGGGAGTCGGTGATACAGAGGAGTGGACGGATGAAATTACTTTCCCCTCTGATGGAGGGGATCACTACTACTGGCTGTACGCAGAAGGCCCTGAAGATGTTTATACAACAGCTATTTATGTTACTTGCGGGGGATATAATATAGAGCTGGAGGCCAATCCTGAAGAAGGGGGAACGGTTTCGGGTGATGGCAATTTTGACCCGGGCGAGTCGGTCACCGTGGAGGCGGAACCCCATCCTGATTACTACTTTCATAATTGGACCGAAGACGGTGAAGAGGTAAGCCGTGATGAAGCGTATACGTTTACCGTGGAGGATCACCGTAACCTGACGGCTAATTTCCGGCTGCGGCTTTTTACCTTTGATACTTCGTCTATAAGCGCGGGGGTAACCAGTTATGCCATCGACGAAGACGGCAATGTCTGGGGATGGCGGGATGGAGAGCCGCAGGAGTATTCCCGTGATCTCTGGGGCGGACAGGAAGCGGTGGATGTTTCTACGGGCAACAGCTACTGCCGGGAATACGAATACGTTTTTGTGTTGGTGGAAGACGGCAGCGTGTGGTCCTGGGGAAGCTGTAATTATGGCCAGCTTGGACACGGCGAGGCGGAGCAGGAACTGGATGACCCCGTGGAGATAACTTCCACGAATTGGGACGGGTTTGACGTTGTTTCGGTGCATGCGGGCAATTATGCCAACCATGTTCTGGCCATTACTGAAGACGGCAGTTTATGGTCGTGGGGTCACTTCCGCCACACGGGCCTTCCTGCGCCGGAAGAGGAATTTGCGATAACTGTTCCTACCAGGATCGAGCAGACCCGGTATGTGCATGGCTCCGGTGATTTAATTACGACTTCGGAAGACTGGAATGGAGAAAACGTGGCTTTTGTAGATGTAGGGACGTCGTTGAATATCGCTGTTACCACCGACGGTAATATCTGGACCTGGGGGACGGGTGCTTTCCAACTGGGGCACGGGACTTCTCACAATACTATGGATCGACCTACGCTGATGGAATCTACGGACTGGGGTGGTAGCAATGTCTCGACAGTTGCTGCTGGGAACGGCTATGGTGCCGCTCTTACTGAAGACGGCCATGTTTGGACCTGGGGCAGAAGTTCTGCCGGTCAGGGCGAGGATGCCAGCTGGTCGGTGCTGGGTCATGGTGATGCCGAAGACAGACCTGTTCCGGAACAAATAACCGACACAAACTGGGACGGTAACAAGGTTACCGAAATAGCGGCAGGCCATGTGCACATGAATGCGCTAACTGAAGACGGGCACGTATGGGCCTGGGGCCGGAACTACAAGGGTGAGATGGGCTTCGATGACGAAGAAGACCGTATGACGCCGGAAAGAATAGAAACCACTGACTGGGAAGGCCAGGAGGTTTTAGAAATATCTACTGTTCGCATTAGTTATCCGGGGCGGGCTCTACAAACCGGAGATCTTTATAATATAGCCCTTACCGGTGATGGCCGGATTTGGGCCTGGGGTAACCTGAATGAGGAACTCACCCGCTGCCCCGAACAGCTGCAGTAAGAGATAGGTTTGTTAGTATAAGTGATTTACCACCGTTGCCGTCACTGTGACAGTTTTTATAACTGCATCAAGAAACGGAGGTCTCTTTTTTTAACAAAAGACATGGGTGATATTTATTAATTTTTTTTTGCTCTACTATTGACTATAAATCCTTAAAGGATTAAAATAAGTAGTGACATAAAACAAATAGTATATTATAATTATAAAAGATTAAACTTAATTATTCGGCAAAACAAGTATTGATTAAATCGTTTTATTTAGGACTATTTAGTTTTTGAAAAATCATAAGGAGGTGAAATATTTATAATGTGTTGCGAGAAACCTGCTCAACACGAGCATACTTCTGGATGCTGTTGTTCTCCCCGTGTCAGAAGTTTTTTAAGCAAAGAGGAAAGAATCGAAGAAATTAAAAATTACATCTCTGAGCTTAAAAAGGAAATTGCTGCTGCCGAAGAACATCTTCGAAGCCTGCAAGAATAAAACAGGCAAGCCTTATAAAGAGGCTCCAGTCAAGACCGGCGAGTCTTCCTGGGGCCTTTATTTTGTTCTTTTTAATCTTTCCATTATTTTTAGGGCTAATTTGTCTCTTTAAAAAATTACCTCAGGAGGAATAAAGCAATGTGCGAAAGTAATCACCATTGCAACCATGAATCTGAAAATAAAAGATGCAGTTGCCGGGACCAAAGCCTAAAACTGGAGGGATTTTTAATTCCCTGCCTGCTACTGTTGCTAAAGGAAGGGCCTTCCCACGGTTATCACTTAATGGAAAGGCTTAGCCATCTCCTTTTTTTCTCCAATGTTCCCGATCCGGCGGTAGTATACCGCCGCCTGCGCTGCTTAGAAGAGGACGGCTTTATAAAATCTAAGCTGGAAGCGGGTTCTGGGGGACCGGCCCGCAAGGTATATACACTTACGGAAGAAGGAGAGGCTTATCTGGAAGGTTGGGTTCCCGTAGTCAGGGCGCAAAGAGAGGCTTTGGACGGTTTTTTGCATATGATGGAAGGGATTTACTCTAAAAAAACTTCAGAAGATAATAATTCCTAATCAGGCAATTTAAAAAGAAAGCAATCTCATTAGACAGGGGTGATTTATCAGTGAATGCAATTAGTGCCCGAAATTTAGTAAAAACTTATGGAAGAGTCGAAGCTGTAAACAATATTAGCTTTGATGTCAAAGAGCAGAGCATTTTCGGTTTTTTAGGCCCTAACGGTGCCGGAAAAAGTACTACCCAGCGTATTTTAACCGGAGTTGTAATTCCGGAGGCAGGAAGTGTAGAAATCATGGGCTACTCCCTTTTTGAACAACCCACTGAGGCCAAACAGGAGATTGGTGTAGTTCCCGAACAGGCAAATGTCTATGGAGATCTAACTGCCTGGGAAAATCTTATGTTTATTGCCGAAATTTACTGTATGAATAAAAATGAAGCTGAAAAAAGGGCGGCAGAACTATTGAATCTTTTTACCCTCTATGAAAAAAGGAACTTTAAAGCTAAAGGATTTTCTAAGGGCATGAAACAGCGCTTACTTCTTTGTATGGCTTTACTGAGCGATCCCAAGATATTATTTTTAGATGAACCTACCACCGGACTGGACGTGGAGAGCAAGCAGATCATTAGAGATGTAATCCGCAGATTCCATGAGCAAGGCAAAACAATCTTTTTGAGCACTCACGATATTGAAGAAGCAAATATGCTTTGCCACGAAATAGCCATCATAAACCAGGGCAGAATTGCCGTTATTGATCGTCCCGCTAACCTAAAACAATCTATACAAAAACTCAATTGGTTAGAAGTAACCTTTGACGGAAGGGTACCCGAAGAAGAAGAGTTTGCGGAGCTGGATGGGGTGGAACAGGTGAAAAAAAGTGGCCATAGCTTTATTCTTTACTCTTCCCACCCCGGAAAAGTCATACCTTCTTTGGGCAAACTGATTGAAAAACAGGATTTAGAATTGATTTCTCTGCATACTCAGGAACCTTCTTTAGAAGAGGTGTTTTTACATTTTATAAACAATGAAGAGACTTACCGGAAAGGAGCGTAACCAATGAGTAAAGCCACAGCCCTACAAGCATCGATAAAAAGGACTATAGCTATTTCTAAAAAAAATACCAAAATTTATTATATGAAGCCTCCCGTAATAATTTTCGGTTTGTTGTTTCCCTCGGTAATGTTTTTGGCCTTTATCATAGGCAGGGGATTAGAACCGGCGCAGCTTACCCCAAGTATTTTAGGAGTGGCGGTCTTATTTACCGCATCTGCGGTAGGCCCTTTGATTTCTCCCTGGGAACGCATGATGAAAACCTATGAACGAATTCTCACTGCTCCTATCTCTTTGTGGAATAATATTATGGGAGATATAATATCCGGT
>CAZWVJ010000070.1:880-4620 GCA_964636865.1 uncultured Syntrophomonadaceae bacterium | reverse complement strand
AGCATGTCTTCCACCCCACCGGCAATAAAGATGTCGCCTTCATCGCACATTATGGCCCTGGCCGCGTGTTCAATGGCAGACATGCCCGATGGACATTGCTGGCAAATCCCGTTAGTGGGGGTTTGTTCGGGATATCCTCCTGCCAGCCAACCCAGCCTGGCAATATCATGGGCCATTCCTGTTTGGTTTGCCGTTCCCACAAATACCGCCTCTACATCCTCGGGTTTTATCTTGGTATTTCTTGCAAACAAAGCATCATAAACTGCGGTTAGAAGCTCATCGGGCCTTTTATTTTTAAACCACCCTTTTTCTCCGTGAGCCCTGGTGTTAGCCGACCTCAAACCGTCTACTACCACACATTCTTTCATTTAGCATTCCTCCTTAATTCTTATTGAATGATTAGAGAGTAATGTAACTTATGGAAGAAATCTTTAATATATATTCTTGAAAAATTTTAAATTACCTTTTAAATGAAAGGTAATTTACGATAAAATTATCATCAATCAGAAGTCAATCAGAAAAGATAGAGTTTGAAAAAACATAAAATGTGATAAGATAATAATGAAATGTTTTGCTTCTCGGCGGAAATAATGGTATTAATTTAGGAAAGGTTTTTTCCTAATAGCTAAATAATATAATAACTAAATAACAAAATAACTAAAAGATACCCATTTGTCAGCTTTCGGTAAAAGTTGCCGGAGATTTGCCGGGGAATCTTATTGCTCGCAAAGCAGTTTATTTAACACTTATTAAGAAAGGTGGAAAGGAATAATTATGCCCGGAAGTTCTCGTCGAAAAAGCTCTCAGAGAAGTAAAAAAAGAAAGAAAAGAAAATCCAAGCCCTCCCGTGGTGGGGGAAATTTATTATTTATTATCCTGCTTATAATCATAGTCGCTGCGGGGCTGATTTTTTATTATGTGCAGCAGGAAACTTCCCTCATAGCTAACAATGCCCAACTTTTCGTAGAAAAGTTGGAAGCCGGGGAAGTGGCTGCAGCCGAAGAGATGCTGTATGCGGAAGAAAACGGGTTCGAGGATTTTCATCAAATACTGAGCAACGGCCATTTGATTTTTGAAGGGGTTGAGTCTGCGAGCTTGCTGGGTATTGTCCGGGGGGAAGCGGAGGTAATTTTTTCCCGGCATGATGAAAGTTACCCCCTCAAGTTAGAATTTATGCGCCGGGACGGGGAATGGGGTGTATCTAATCTGCCTCCCCTGAAGATTATTTCCGGGGCATACGTTATGGAGGAAGATTCCTTGAGCTTAACGGTGCTTGAGGGTGAGGAAGAATACACTTATGAGCTGGAAGAAAGCCTGGGTGTGGAGCGGGGACAAATAGTATTTATGATTGTCCTTGATGAATTGGTTTTAGACGCAAGTGAAACTGAAAAGCAAACTATATCACGCTTGTTAGCCAGGACGGATGAATATATGGAGGGAGAGGAAGAAGGCTATTTTGATCTCTACGAGGCAACACCCCCGGTATATAAAAAAATAAATGTCTCCGATGAAATTCCTGCCCCCGGAGGAATGAGCGATTTAATAGTGGGGCGTTCCGGCGTTACTTTTCATCTGCACGAAGAAGAAATAACGGCTATAGTCTTGGAAGAAGATTACGAAATTGAAAATATTCGGGTATTATTACATGCTACCGACTTTGATACTTTGGCGCACCAGTCAATCCGCCTCAAGGGGACAACCCCGTTAAATATAACGGATAAAAGTAGTGGGGAGGTTTATGAAATTGCTTCCCATGAGGAAATCAATGTTCATCACACAGCGGAAGGAATGCAAGTTGAGGTAGAAGGCCGGGAAGAAGAAATGGGAGGGGAAGAAAATATTTTTCCCCGCCGCATAAAAATCGAACCGGTGGAAGAAGGTGAGGGAAGGATAGAGTTTCCCGACATATCCCGCGATGGATGGGGTGAAGGAGAAACTTCATACGGGGGGAGAATAGACATTACTCCCGCTGACAACGGTTTATATTTAGCAAACGAACTGCCCCTGGAAGAATACCTTCCGGCGGTAGTTTCCAGCGAAATGCCTCAGGGGTTTGGCCTGGAGGCCATGAAGGCGCAGGCTGTAATTGCCCGTTCTTATGCCTATCGGGGTATTTTGTCCAGCCGTTTCCATGCTTATGGCGCCCACATGGACGATAGTCAAAACACCCAGGTTTATAACAATATACCGGAGAGTGATATCACCGCTCAAGCTGTAGAGGGAACCGCGGGCGTGATGCCTCTATATGATGATGAGCCCATAGAAGCGTTCTATTTTTCTACTTCTGCGGGGCATACGGCTAATATGGAGGAAATATGGCCTGATCTTGCCACCGGAACTTTTACCGCGGAGGAAGTCCCTTACTTGCAAGCTCGCTCACAGGTCCCCGGCGAAGAGTTTACGCTGCATGAAGAAGAAGCAGTGCGGGAGTTTTTAGATACATTTTACCGGGACGCTTACGATGCCGATTCTCCTTATTTTCGCTGGCAAGCTAATATGAGCGCGGAAGAAATGGAAAGATCAATAGAGCATAATCTGGAAATAACTTATGGACAGCGTCCTAACACCGTTCTCACCCGGGACGGAGATGATTTTATTTCCCGGGAAATTCCGGATACTCCCCTCGGTGATCTTTTAAATATAAGTGTGCTGGAAAGAGGTGAGGGTGGTAATATCATGGTGTTGGAAATAGAAGGAACCGAAGGAGTTTACCGGTTAATAGGCGAGCAAAACGTGCGGTTTACCCTTCGCCCCATCCAGTACGAGGAAGACGAATCTCCTGTAGTCCTGGAACTTGCCGACGGTAGTGAGATTGATAACTTTAACAGTTTGCCCAGCGGTTTTGCCTGTTTTGAAATTGAAAGAGGCGAGGGTGAAGCGGTCCGAGAAATAACTGTTAAAGGTGGAGGATTTGGCCACGGCGTGGGCTTGAGCCAGTACGGCGCCCGTAATATGGCGGAAAGAGGCTTTGACTACGCAGAAATAATCGAGCACTACTATCCCGGAATCCGCCTGCTGGATGTGGATGATGTGGAATAAGGGGAGAGCCCGATATTAAGTAGTCCGATGCGGGAGTGGAAAGCCATAAAGGGAGCGCGATAAATAAAAAGCAGAAAGTAAGAACTTGGACAATCAAGGAGGAGAAAATAGCTGAGAGGCCGGAATAGCCGGTAAAGGTTTAGCAAATAAATAAGAAGAAAACGAAGAGGGAGAAGGCAGAAGGAAAATCTTTTCCCCAAAAACGACAGCGAGACGTATAGAGTGTTTTTGATTAATGAAGAGGCTAGTGTGTATTTGCGATTAATAAAGAGGGAGAAAGCATGATAACTTTCTCCCTCTTTTCGATTTTACTCTAAGTCTTTGTTTAAGCTAAGTTTTAAGCGGCGCTCGCATAGAGCTGTAAGCTATGGCCTTTCAAAAAGCCCTGCTGCGCCCATACCGCCGCCTATGCACATGGAAACAACGCCGTATTTGGCATTGCGCCTTTTCATTTCGTGCAGTATTGTGGCAGTTAACTTGGCTCCGGTGCAGCCCAGTGGGTGGCCCAGGGCAATGGCTCCTCCATTGACGTTTACCCTTTCGTCATTTTCGATGCCCAGTTCCCGCATGCAGTAGATGGCCTGAGAGGCAAACGCTTCGTTGAGTTCAAACAGATCTACATCATCTATCGAAATTCCCGTTAACTTCCTCAGCGTGGGTATAGCGTATGCCGGGCCAACGCCCATGATGTCGGGGGGACA
>CAZWVJ010000070.1:0-870 GCA_964636865.1 uncultured Syntrophomonadaceae bacterium | reverse complement strand
CTGCCGCGGTGAAGCCGCGGAAGTAAGCCAGAGGTTCCAGGCCTAATGATTCGGCTTTTTCCCGGGACATAATTACCGCTGCTGCGGCTCCGTCGTTAGTTTGGGAAGAGTTTCCCGCGGTAACCGAGCCGTTGTGGGCAAAAACGGGGCGCAGATTAGCCAGGGCTTCTTCGGTAGTGCCCGGGCGGACCCCTTCATCGGTATCAAAGGTAACTACTTTTTCTTGCACCTGGTTGTTTTCATCCACATAACGGTCGATTACATCTATGGGATGGATTTCTTCCTTAAACCGCCCTTCTTTGATGGCACTCGTAGCTTTTGCGTGACTGCTCACTGCAAATTTGTCCTGGTCTTCCCGGCTAATATTGAAGCGTTGGGCTACATTTTCTGCCGTGATGCCCATAGGGGTATATGCTTCTACCTTGCTTTCTACTAAATTGGGGCTGGGTTTTTGGATGTTGCCTCCCATGGGAACTATGCTCATGCTTTCTGCGCCGCCTCCCAGCATGACATCGGCATAGCCAAGCATGACGCGTTCGGCAGCGGTGGCGATTGCTTGCAACCCGGAGGCGCAAAAGCGGTTAACAGTTTGCCCGGATACTTCTTCCGGTAAACCAGCCTGCAGGGCAACCAGGCGGCCCATATTCATACCTTGTTCCGCTTCCGGAAAGGCGCATCCCAGTACAAAATCATCTATCTCGGCAGGGTCAAGCCCTTTGGCACGGGAGACTGCTTCGTTAACTACTGCCGTGGCCAGATCTTCGGGGCGAGTATAGCGTAACGTTCCGCGGGGAGCCCTGCCAATTGCGGTACGCACACAAGAAACAATGACAGCTTCTTTCATTTATAAAACCTCCTTAATTCCGTAAT
>CAZWVJ010000069.1:0-4642 GCA_964636865.1 uncultured Syntrophomonadaceae bacterium | reverse complement strand
GAGATTGGCCAACTGATAAATAGCGAGCCCGGAAAAAAGAAGGAAGCTATGGAGTGCACTGATGAAGAAGAATCTGGATTTGCCCAAAAGAAGGACTCAACCTATATCGCTGGAGATGAAGACAAATTGAAGGAATTGTTTTCGGAATATTTTGGTTACTTGGACAAGGGGGAAACGGTGTTTACACCTGATGATGAGGAAGAATTGGATAAAAGTCGTATTAGTGAATCTGCTCTGGAGGAAGGAAAAAAGGAAATCTCTTCAGAGGCAGATACAGAACTAGAAGCAGAGGAAAAAGTAGAAGGAGAGGCAGAAGTAGAGGTAGGGACAAAGGAAGAAGCTGAGATAGAGGTAGAGTCAGAAGCAGAGGTAAAAAGAAGCAAAAAAAGACCTTTTTGGTATTTCATACTTCGCCCGCGACGGAAATTTAACTTGAAGAAAGCGTTGCGTAAACAGGAAGCCCAAAGAGTCCGTAGCCTCCGAAAGCTAAATAAAGAAAGAACAAAGAAAAAATATTTTCTTTCAGGGGCGAAAAGAAGCAAAAGAAAACCTTTCTGGTATTTCTTACTGCGTCCGCGGCGGAAATTTAACTTGAAGAAAGCGCTGCGTAAACAGGAAGCTCAAAGAGCCCGTAGACTTCGAAAGTTAGAAAAAGAAAGAACAAAGAAAAAAAGATAAAAACAAACAGGTCGGAGCTGAGCAAAAGCTAAATGAAAAATACATTCACATTACATTGATACAATACTGAAGTACAAATAAGCAAGCACAGCGAGAAACAAAAATATGTTGATTTTCTACGGCAGTAATTTTACAATAATTATAATAATAGTTGTAGTATTTGGAAAAATTTTATTTTTATAAAGCAAAGCATGATAAATCTAAAATAAGGAGGAGGAGGAAGGGGAAATGAACTTTGAGTTAAGCGAAGAGCACAAGATGTTTCAGCAAAGTTTGCGGGAGCTTTTGGAAAAAGAGTTTGCCCCCATAGTTGATGAAAGGGACAAACAGGGGCCGTTAACGCGGGAAGAAGCTATTGATATCATGAAAAAACTTAAACAGGTAGGGGTGGGGCTTGATCCGGAAAGCATAGAGGATCTTCTTGACCCGGTAATGTTCGGTATAATTGCCGAAGAAATTGGTAGAGTTTGGCCCAGTATTTTAACGCTTTTTGGCATGGGGGCTATCCCGGCTATATTCGTCCCCGCCGCTTCAGAAGATGTCAAAAGCAGGTTGCTCCCCCGTTTGGAAAAGGGAGAGTTTATCGGTTGCTTTGCCGAGACAGAGCCGGAGGCCGGTTGCGATACTTCTAACCTATCTACCAAGGCCCGCCTGGAAGGGGATTACTACGTCATTAACGGAAATAAAAGCTGGATCAGCAATGCTACCATAGCGGATACAGCTTATGTGGGCGCTTTAGACGTAGAGACGGGAAATCCCTTGTTTTTCCTCATTGAAAAAGAGATTTCACCGTTTGAGGCCACCGAATCACCCAAGTTAGGCTGGAAGGCTTCTCCCACCGGCGAGCTCTTTTTTGATGAATGCCGTGTTCCCAAAGAAAACGAATTAACCACCCTGTTGGGAAGCGCTTTTGCCTCCGATGCCCTTGTCATTCCCGACGGTTTTATGAAACTGCTGACTACCATGACTCCCATAACCGCTATGTTGACCATTCCCCGGGCGGGAATGGGGTTGTCTTCGGTGGGTATTGCCCAGGCAGCCTTTGATGCTTCGGTTAAATATGCCCGGGAAAGAGTTCAGTTTGGCAAGCCCATCGGCAGATTCCAGCTCATTCAGGAGATGCTTTATGAAATGAATGTGATGATCGAAACTGCCAGGCTTTTAAGTTATAAGGCCATGAACTTAATTGTTAATGGAGATCCTGAGGCCCGGAAGTTTTCGGCTATGGCCAAGGCGTACGGGGGTGAAGTGGCACAAAAGGTAACCGATAAGGCTATTCAGATTCACGGAGGGATGGGACTCTCCACCGAAATGCCGTTGGAAAGGTATTACAGGGACGCCCGGGTAATGACCATACCCGACGGCACCACGGAGATCATGAAGCTTATCACCGGCTATTCCATCCTGGGCAAAGGATTTTCGGCTTACAGCTAAAGCGCGTAGCTGATAATTAAAACATTCGAAATGGGGCACAGCCTTAAGCCACTATTACAGCTTATCGCCGGCGCATTCGGATCGCGTTTGGCTGAAGAAAAAATTTGCTTTAAACCCAATGGGGTTCCTATAAAAAGGAATAAAGGACGGGAATGCCCCGGTTATTTGCCGGAGTATTCTCCGCCTGCATTAAATTGCTAAATAAATGTGAGTCAAAATTATTACGGAAGGGAGAAATAAATTGACATTGGAAAAAGTATATGCAGGAAAAACCAAAGATGTTTATCGGCAACCGAACGGAAATCTGCTTTTTTCTTTTAAAGACGATGTAACGGGAGAGGACGGAGTGGTTGATCCCGGCGCCAATTCTGTGATGGGGCAGATTAAAGGTAAAGGAAAGATGTCACTGGAGATGAGCCAACATTTTTTCAACCTGCTGCAGCAAGAAGGAATACCAACTCATTTCATTGCCGCAGATCTAAATGAAAAGACAATGGAGGTTAAAGAGGCGCAATTTCCCGGTAAAGATTTGGATGCTCCCGCAGGGCTGGAGTTTATTTGCCGCTGCAAGGCCTACGGTAGTTTTACCAGGCGCTACCAGAATTTTGTCAAAGAAAAACTGCAAAATTTGCATTACCTGGTAGAGATTACCCTCAAGGATGATGAAAGGGGAGATCCCCTTATTAATGATGATGCCCTTTTGGCTCTAGGGGTTTTAAACCGGGAACAATTGGAAAAGGCCAAAGAAATAACCCGCCGGGCCACCCAAATAATCGAAAATGAACTGCTGCAGAAAGGCCTCTACCTGGTGGATATCAAACTTGAATTTGGCATCAGCAATGAAAGCGATAAAGAGGTTATAATCATTGACGAGGTTTCGGGCGATTCCATGCGAGTGATGGATAAGGAAGGAAACGTCCTATCGCACGAAGAACTTTACCGGTGCTTGTTCACGCAGTAAATTAATTTCCTTCTAATCTTATTTACGAGAAAAACAAGCAGAAAGCCCACTGCTTTAGCTGTGGGAGTATGTCAAATGCGGTTGCTAAATATATTATAGAAGTATAAGCATTGAATCAAGCCGGGGAGGCTATTGGTTGCATGATGGCTTTATTAGCTATATGAACCGGGAGAGGACGCTTCTTAGCCTATAAGTAAGGTAGCGCAAATTAATTTTGGGAAAGAGGGATTAAAAATGGCCGAGGAAAGGCCCACGCGGGATGAAGCCTGGGCTCTTCTGCAAAAATACAATAAAGATGAGACCGTGCTTAAACACGCTCTGGCAGTGGAAGCTGTGATGCATCATTTTGCAGAAAAATTCCGGGAAGAAGACCCGGAAAAATGGCGGGTAATAGGGCTCATTCATGATTTAGATTACGAAATGTATCCTGAGGAGCACTGCCGGAAAACGCAGGAAATTCTGGAAGAAGAGGGCTGGCCGGAAGATTATATCAGGGCGGTGTTGAGCCATGGGTGGAAAATATGTACCGATGTGGAGCCGGTGGAGCGGATGGAGAAGGTTCTTTATACCATAGATGAGCTTACAGGGCTTATAGTGGCTACAGCCCTCATGCGTCCCAGCCGCAGCATCATGGACCTTACTGCCAAGTCAGTTAAGAAAAAGTGGAAGCAAAAAGGCTTTGCGGCAGGGGTAAAACGGGAAGTTATTGAAGAAGGAGCCCAAATGCTGGAAATGGAATTGACCGAAATCATTGAGGAAACTATTCGGGGCATGCAAAACGTAGCGGAAGAACTTGGGCTGAAAGGCGATCTTTAAGAGGGGGAGGTGGAAAAATTAAACATTTCTTCCGCTTCCAAATCCGCAATATAATAGAATCCTGTCGAGATATAATAGAATTTTTGATTGACCACTCGCAGCGGCTTTGGCAAAGAATAATCAAAGAGGAGCATCTTAATAATCTCTTAAAGCCTCTGGCATGGTTTTTTATCATGGTTTTTTTATTAGTTTTTATTTTCTATTTGTATCAAGTAAATACCAAACTGGATCGGCGCCTAGCTCAAATGAAAGCTGAATTAGCCGCTTACGAGGAGGCTGAAGAATACGAGGTGATGGAAATGAATGTTACCAAGTATGCGCCTTTAGATGAAGAAGCGGTCTTAGATTTGAGTTTCGAAGGTGATCCTGCAGTGACAGCAAGCGGAGAGAAGCCCATTCCCGGCAAAACAGCAGCCGCCGGGCCCAATATACCTTTTGGCACCCGCATATACGTTGAAGGGTTGGGTTGGCATATTGTTAATGACCGGGGAGGGAATATCGGCCCTGATGATATAGATATAGTTACAGAAAGTAGAGAAAAAGCTCTGGAGTGGGGAAAACAGGAGCTTCTGGTAATTATCGAGGAATAAACTCTGAATGGTAACTATTCAGAGGTGACAGGAGGGAAAAGCACCGCCCATGCGGGTGTGGCAGGTGAACTATGTCTAAAAGGTGTGGGACTGTGGGGACTGGTCACTTGTCACATCGCTTACCTTTATGAACGGTTACCTGCTAAAAAACCTGGCGATGGGA
>CAZWVJ010000068.1:0-4752 GCA_964636865.1 uncultured Syntrophomonadaceae bacterium | reverse complement strand
ACTAAACCACCCATTCTTACCGCTGCTTTTATTAACGCTCCGGTTTTTCGGTTATTTATCTCTTCTACCTCTTCCCAGGAAACTTCTCTGCCTTCTGCCCATAAATCCAAGACCTGCCCCCCAATCATACCTTTAGTCCCTGAAGCTCGGGCCAATTCACCAACCAGGGCAAGAGATTTACCGGGGCAATTTTGCGCCTGCCCATAATCGGCAATAACTTCAAAGGCCAAAGACAGTAAAGCATTTCCGGTTAATATAGCCGTAGCTTCATCATATGCAATATGACAGGTAGGCTGGTTACGCCGCATGTCATCATTATCAAGGGCGGGAAGATCGTCGTGGATTAAGGAATAAGTATGTACCAGCTCCAATGTACAGCCAATTTTCCCTAAACTTTCTTCTATGCCGGTTTCCAACATTTCAGCCGTAGCTAAAAACAATATCGGCCTAATACGCTTTCCTCCGGCCATTACTGTATATTCCATAGCATCATGAATAACCCGAGGGTATTTAGGATAAGTTCGCAAAATTTCAGTTAACCAGTTATCTATAAATTCTCTTTTTTCCTCCAGGTAAATATTTATATCCTTACCGCCCATTTAGATCATCGCCTTCATCTTCTCCGTTTTGACTTCCAAGCTCATCTTCGCTTTCCTCAGGCGAAGAAATAAAAGCATCTTTTTCATTTGTTTCGTTTTCCACTTCTTTTAATAAATATTCCACCTTGTATTCAGCTTCCGCCAAGATTTCACGACAGGTGCGGGACAGCCTTATCCCCTCCTGAAAATATTGGAGGGAATCTTCCAGGGAAAGTTTTCCCTCTTCTAAATGCTGCACCACTTCTTCCAGTTTTTTTAAAGCTTCCTCAAATGAAAGCTCCAATTTTTCATGATGTTCATGCATTTCACTCTCTTGATCCTTTCCGGTGTTATTTTCCTTCAATATTTTCACCTCCGCAGGATTCTTCCGTCATAAAAATGTCTTCTACCCGAGACCAAGCATGCCCATCAATAAAGTTCAACTTTAAAAGCTGCCGGATCTTTAAATCTTTAACAGAGTTAACCAGGTTACCTGATTCATTTTCACAATAGCTGTATCCCCTCTGCATTATTTTAAAAGGACTCAAGGAGTTCAGCCTGGTTTGGGCATTATCAAAACGGTAAGCTCTCTCTTTTAACAGGTTAATCATGGCATTTTTGAGGTGCTGTTCCAGGTTACTCTGTTGTTCCCGCTTTTTTTTAATCTCCTGTAAGGGAAGTTGATAAAAGCGACGGCGAATGATATGATCCAATTTTTGCTTTTCCCGATCAATCTTATTTGCCAGGGCTTTGCCACCGCGCTCTGTTAAGCCATAGATATAGTTAAGCAATTCATGAATATCAGGAAGTATATGGGAAACTGCCCCTGTAGGGGTGGGTGCCCGCAAATCCGCCACAAAATCAGCTATGGTAAAATCTGTTTCATGTCCTACTGCCGAAACCACGGGGATGCGTGAATTAAATATTTCCCGCGCCACTTCTTCACTATTGAAAGCCCATAAATCCTCCAAAGATCCTCCACCGCGGGCTAACACAATAACATCAACATCAGATCGCTTGTTCAGATAATCAATAGAACTGACAATATCAGCCGGCGCACCGGTTCCCTGGACAAGGGTTTCCACCACTAAGAAAGTTACATGCGGGTATCTTTGTTCGGCAGTGCTCAATATATCCTGGAGTGCCGCACCTGTAGGAGAAGTTACTAAACCTATACAACGAGGAAATCGTGGCAATTCCTGTTTGTAGCGCGCATCAAAGAGGCCTTCCGCCTCAAATTTCTTTTTTAACTGTTCATAAGCCAGATATAGGGCTCCCAATCCTGCAGGTTCCATTTCGCGCACATAAAATTGGTACATCCCCTCTTTTTCATAAACAGAAACATTTCCCCGCACCCATACATTCATTCCGTCAGAGGGAAGAAATTTACAATAACGATTGTTTCCTTTAAAAAAAACGCAGCGTAATAATGATCGTTCATCCTTAAGGGTAAAGTACATATGACCGGATCGATGAAATTTAAAATTCGACAGCTCCCCCTCTACCCACAAATTCTGCAGAAAGGGATCATGGTCAAAAAAACCCTTAATATAGCGAGTTAATTCTGTCACAGAAATTACCGATGGCTCCATCTGTTCCCTCCATGATCAATACAAACCGCAGATAAAATAAGAGTGGGACAAGGAGGCAAGTATTTTGCCCAACTTGTCCCACATATTCTAGCATAATTTTATTACTGTAGACCGTGCTTAATCTTGAAAGCTTGCAAAGTGTTTAACATAAGCATGGTAATAGTCATAGGACCCACGCCACCGGGAACGGGAGAAATATAACCGGCTACTTTTTCCGCACTTTCAAATTCCACGTCTCCTACCATTTTTTCATCTACAAAGTTGATACCAACATCAATTACAACTGCACCGGGCTTAATCCAATCACCCTTCACCATTTCAGCACGTCCCGCTGCTGCAATAAGCACATCGGCTTCACGACACACCGCCGGCAGGTCAGCAGTACGAGAATGACAAATAGTTACGGTGGCATGGCGCTCCAACAACAAAAGCGCAACCGGTTTACCTACTATGTTGCTGCGGCCTATTACTACAGCATTTTTACCTTTAAGATCGTAGTTTATGTACTCCAACATTTTTATACAACCATGAGGTGTACACGGTATATAACATTCTTCCCCAATCAAAAGGTTGCCAATATTAATTGGATGAAAGCCATCTACGTCTTTTTCCGGAGAAATAGCGTGAATAACTTCTTCATCTTTGATATGATCAGGCAAGGGAAGCTGCACCAAAACACCATGAATATTTTCATCATTGTTGAGGCGATGCACCAGGTTCATAAGTTCTTCCTGGGTGGTTGTGTCCGGCAGGCGATGTATCTCGGAATAAAATCCCAGCTTATGGCTTGTTTTCTCTTTATTATTTACATATTTATGGGAAGCCGGATCATCACCTAAAATAACTACTGCCAAACCGGGCACTTTGTCCGTCTTCTTTTTTATTTGTTCCATTTCCTCGGCAATTTCCGCTCTTATCTGTTTGGCTACATCCGGTCCTTTTATTAATTCAGCCGTCATAAAACAATAACCTCCTTAGATATTATTTTGATCTTAATGTTTATGAAACACCTTCTAAACGTATAGCTCCCATAATCTCATCGTCAACTTCCACGGGAGACTTGTAATCCATTTCATATCCCATGGCTGAGGAAAGAGCAGCAATGATTTTCCAATCGGGAAGTGCCTGAGCCGGTGGATCTAAAGCACAATCATGTTGCTGCAAGACTCCTTCCAGGTTGGTAAATGTGCCTTCTGTCTCCAGAAAACTTGCGCCGGGTAAGACCACATCAGCATAACGGGTAGCGGGAGTAAGAAAAAGCTCCTGAACTACCAGGAATTCCAAGCCGGAATAAGCATCACGCCCCTGTTTTTCATTACTTATATGCCGATTGTCCCCTACCATATATAATCCTTTAATTTCACCTTCAGCGGCACCCTTATATATTTTTTCCGCATTATACCCTTCCGCAGATGGCATTTCCACCTGCCACATTTCCGCAAAATTCTTACGGGCTTCCGCATCATCCATGCGATTAAAGCCGGGCAAAAGCTCGGGAATACCACCCAAATCAAGGCCTCCCTGATTATTGCTCTTTTCATGCATAAGAAGAATACCGGCATTATCATCTTCTATTTGATGGACAGCAAGATGAATTTTGGCCAGAGCTGCCGTATTTTCATAACCTTGATCAGCTACAAAATCTTCACCTACAAGGGTTAATGCTTTCCGAGCTTGCATAATGTATGAAGCAGCTTCTTTTATATCTTCTTCCGAGACACCGGTTTCAGCAGCAACTTTATCAAGGGTGAAACTACTTAGTTCTTCCCCCGCCTTTTTCAGATCACCGTCAAGTTCTCCTGATTTCCCTTCCAATACCATCCTTAACAGGCCTTTAACCAGAGTATTATAAGTTCCGGCCTTGGGCTGTAAGTTGAGATGAGCATCTTGATTAATCTCGGTTTCTGCAGTATTTATAACTACCAACCGCGCCCCCCTGTAGCGAACTGCCGACTGCACATCCATGGCAGCTACAGGATGAGTTTTGGTTATATCAGATCCCCATAACACTAAAGTATCAGCCAAACTAATAGCCTCCAGATCACTGGTAGAACCGCCTACTCCTAAAATATCATCAAGGGCCAAACTGGCATTTTCAAATCCGCCATAAACTCCAATTTCCAGGTTATTAGTGCCCATAACAGCCCTGGCAAGTTTTTGCAGAAGGTAGCTTTCTTCATTGGTAAGACGTCCGGAACTTAATACAGCCAGAGATTGCCCACCGCTCTTATCTTTTATTTCTTTAAAACGTCGGGCTGCATATTCCAGGGCTTCTTCCCAGGTAACTTCCTGAAGTTCCCCTTTTTCTCTATCACCTTTCCGGATCATCGGGGCAGTAATTCGTTCTTCGCTCTGCAAATAATCAAAACCAAATTTCCCCTTCACACAAATCCGTATGCCGGAATTATTGCTTTCTTCATCAGCATTTATCTTAACTACCCGATTATCTTTCACTTTATAATTCAGCATACAGCCTACTCCACAGTGGTTACATACACCGGTAACTTCCTCAAACTCCCATTCGCGGCCCTGCCACAGCCGTCCTTTTTCCACCAGAGCCCCTACCGGGCATACTTCCACAC
>CAZWVJ010000067.1:0-4802 GCA_964636865.1 uncultured Syntrophomonadaceae bacterium | reverse complement strand
TATCAGAGATGGAATCACGGATGCTTCCTAACCCCAGCTCGTCCCGGGTATCCCTATCCCGGCCCATTTTAATAATCTCCATCATCTTCTGTCTGTCTTTCTCGGTAAAATCCACCCAGGAGAAGGTTGAAGGCATATGCTATACTCCTTAATGACCAATTCTAATAAAAAATACAACATCAATTGATACTTCCTCAAAAACAGACATGAAGTTGTACTTGTAATATAAGTTAATTTTATTTTAAATTGAGCACAATAGCAAAAACATTCTCACTTAAATCATGCAAAACTAATTTTTCTCTCTCAATATTCAACACTGGACTTTCGTTAAATATATCCCCTTTTCTGGCAAACAGGGCTTCTATGCTTTGCTGGTTCCATTTACAGTCAATTAATATTTTCTTAGCTTAGCTTCCGTTAATATTTCTTTTAAAGTGTCTTCCCTTTGAGGCATAATATAAGGACCTCCATTCCAGCACAATTACTAGCTTAGGTGACAAGGAACCTTCCCCTGTCACCTGTCAACTCCACTTAATCTATTGACAATGTTTTTGCCAAGTCATAAGAAATTACCTGATTTTTACCGGTGTTCTGGTACGCCGTTTCCTTATGCATTTTCTTTACTACCTGGGTTGTGTTCAGACTACCCAGCTCTTCAATAACCCTTTCCAGTGAACCGATCTCTTGGTCTGTAAGGGATTGAACCTCGAAATCCGGCGCAGGCTTAAAGCGGTACGCTACATCATCGTACAACACCGTGTCGAAATGTACACCCTCTAAAAGAATAATTTCCTCATACCCTTCCGGCACAGCCCCCAGAGGTAATGCGCTGTATACCAGGCCAGTAATAGAACGCTCATGTCTTTTATAATGAAGGGCATCTGCATACCATAGCATTTTCATTAATTTTACCTTGTGAAGGTTTTCTACCCTTGCAGCAAAGTAATTAATTGCTTCAATAATTTTTTCCAAGTCCAGCCTGCCTGATAGTTCATGCTCGTCAAAATATGCATAAATAGCATGTATGGCATCAACCAGGTATTGATCTTTATGCCAACTGTACTGCTTTTTTGCCTCTTGATAATATTTGGCGAAAGCTTTAGGAGATAGACGTTCTTTAGCATTGTTTATTTTATCCAAGAACCATTTCGGGTCGTCGTTAATTTTCCGCAACACATCATCGTGGACCCGGTCTTGCACCTGATAGTTCTCATAGCGGGTAATAGTCGCCTTGCCCCAATCCAGGACTTCGGAAAAGTCCTTTTGGCTCATTTTATAAGCTTCCCGGATCTTTTTTATGTCCTCCGAAGTTAACAGTCCTACTTTTCTTCGGTAGGCATCCTTTACAGCAAGATCATTGGCTTGCATAATCTCTTCTGTTTCCAATAAAGTATCTGTATTCGAACAATACTCATAGACGGCAACAAAATCAACTTCTATATCTTTAAAAATCGTTTTTTCTTCTACCTCTACCACATCTACCTGATGCTCCTCCATGCATCCAAAACAAAGCTTTTGTTCACTTTGCAAAATTTTCATTTCATTCACCTCTGGTTTTCCTGTAAGGGAAATCTTCCTCATCAAAATCATTTTCAGCAAAATGAAAGGACATTACAAAAATGGTATGAGTACCTGCAGACGCAATGTTCAACAATTCAACCCTGACTTTAATGTAAACTTCCCCCATCGTATACTTTTTACCAAAAACTCGCAGTTCTGTTTGGTTGGGGAATCTCATATCTTTAACTGTTTCAATGTATTCTTCAACGGTTATAGTTGCTAATTCTCGTTTCAAGGCTTCAACAACATTTTCGTCGGGAAATAAAGTCTGTACTGTATATCTATTCGTATATTTAACACTTCTTTGTTGATCCACCCGCCGATTGTGCTGAAAGGTAATTCGAACATGACCAGAAGCAAGAACATATTTTATTTTATCTAAAAACACCATTACCTCATGCTGTTCCTCAATTTTTTTATAGTCACGCCCGCCTTTATTTTTCATTATAGCACCCCAGCTATTAATTGACAATATTTTTGGTATCAATTGATGCCAAAACTTTAAGCACTATTATTTCCTTTTTATTTATAACGCCTTTTAGTTCTGACTTACAGTTATTACTGGAATTGCACAGCTACTCTAAACACCACATTAAATAATATTAAAGCAGATAGGAACTTGTACATACTTGCCTTTTCGCCTCTCTAAAATATTATATTATAACTCCAGCCCCGCGCCGTTTTCCCTAAGCCATTTTTTGCGTTCCAGGTAATCGGGTAGTATTTTGTCTACGAGGTTCCAGAAGTCATGCGTGTGGTGGGGGTAATACAGGTGGGAGAGTTCGTGGACTACGATATAGTCAATGACCGTGAGGGGGGCCATCATGCATTTCCAGTGGAAGTTCAAGGCTCCGCTTTCCGAGCAGGAGGCCCAGCGAGTTTTGAGGTCCATTACCCGGATCTCCCGGGGTTTAACGCCCATCATCTCCCGGTAATATTCCACCCGCCCGGGTATTTTCTTCATACCTTTTTCCCGGTAGAAGTTTATAAAGGCTTCTTCGGCCCGGGGCAGGTCTGATTTGCGAAGGCAGAAGTATCCCTGGTAAAGTTTCAAGGGAACGTCCTGGTCCTCCACTATTTTTAGCTGGTAGGACCTGCCCAGGTAGGGAAAGCCCTGCCCGCTAACAAATTCCCTCTCTATGCGGGAGCGGTTGAGCTCCTGCCACTCGGTTAATTTGGAGTAGATCCAGTAACGCTTTCCTTCAATTACCTTTTCAATTTCCTCCATGGAGAGGCTTTCCGGCGCCAGCACGCTTACGCTGCCGTCGGGCTCAATGTAGATACTCATGGTTTTGCGCTTGCTCTGCCGCAGGTGGTATTCTATGTCCCGGTATCTGGGCATCACTGGATCAGCTCCCGGTGCTTTCTTTTGGCCAGTTCCAGGAAATCGGTGGCTATCTGCTCTTTGGTTTCTATAACTGCATCAATCCCGGTGAAAAGGAGCATGTCGTCAATTTCCGCCCGGAGGTTGTTTTGCTCTTTGCCCTTGCGCCAGAAGTCCACAATTTTGATGCGAGACCGGATCAGCGAAACTATTTCCCTGGTCACTTCTTTTAACTGCTCCTGCTTGTTCTCCGAAAGTTCTTTATCTCCAAAGGCCTGCTTTACCAGCAGGTCGTAGAAGGGGGCTTCTTTTTCGGGGTCCAGGCCGGCCACTCCCTGTTCTCCCTGCCGGCCCCGCTCCATCTCTTCAAAAAGGATCTGGAGCTGCCGGTAGCGCTCCTCCACGTCCTGCTCGTACTGCTCGATAATCTTCTTCAGCTTCTCGCTGAACTTTTTGTAAAGGACGGGGTCTTCTTCCAGGTTGACCTTGATGTGCTTGCGGACAGCGTGCTCCATTTCGCTGGCCTTGGCTTTCTGGGTTTTGTTTTTATCCAGCTCTTTTTTAAATTCATTGGAGAAGAGCTCCACCGGGGGTATTTTAGGGTCTACCCCAAGTGATACCAGGTGCTCGTTAATAAGCTTTTTAACCTTGTTGCCCGCCCCGGCGATGTTGACGGTATCATCTTTGTAGCGGTGGCGCACCCGGTTCTGCAGGTGCCCGAAAGCCTTCATAGGCTGAATGTAATCCGCTGCGGCGGGGTTGGGCAGGATAATGTCCATGCTCTGCAGGAATTTCTTAAAGTGGACGTCAAAGCTGGCCCGCAGGTTAACGTCCTCCAGCAACTGGATACAGCTTTCCAGGATGCGGTGCTGTTCTTCGGGGTCTTGAATCCGGTATTCCACCAGATCCTGGATGCGGTCTATCCCCCCGTCCCGGAACAGGGCCAGGAGGCGGTGATAGCGGTCCCTCAGGATGGGAAGCTCCGAGGAGATGTCCTGCATGGTGCCGTATACGTCCTCCTGTTCTTCGCCCTCGTATATCTGCAGGGCTTCGTGGAGGTGGTTGCCGATGCCAACGTAATCCACAATGTAGCCCCGGCTCTTGCCCCGGGCGGTCCGGTTTACCCGGGCGATGGCCTGCAGCAGGTTGTGCTCCACCATCTTCTTGTCCACGTACATGATCTGCTCGATGGGGGCGTCGAAGCCCGTCAACAGCATATCGCAGACGATCAGGAAGGCAATGCCGGTATTAGGCTTTTCGTAATCGAAGCTCTTCTTGAAGTTGTTGATGGCATCCATGGAGCGGGCCTGCCGGCGCACCCTGGTTACTTCAGGGTCTTCATTGACGCCTTCCGATGAGATAACCACGGCGGTCTTGATAAATTTTAGCAGCCTGATAAGTTCCATGTCGGGGGGCTCCCGGGCTTCTTCTACTTCTATGCGCTCTTTAATTGCCCGGTCTATAGCCTTCTGGTAGCGGATGGCCGCCAGCTTGGAGCTGGCCACCACCTGTGCTTTAAAGCCGTTGGGCAGGATGTTGTCCACGTAGTGGTTGACCAGGTCCCGGGCAATGGCCTCGATGCGCTTCTCCGCCTCGAAGATATCCCCCAGGGTGCCGTATTTTTTCTTGATCTGCATCATTTCTTCTTCGCTTCGCTCCCGGAAGAGGTCTTCAAACTTTTCGTCAAACTCGGACTTTTCGCTGATGGCCGTGTCGGCGGTCTTGCCTTGGTACAGTATTTGCACGGTAGCCCCGTCGTTAACCGCGTCCTGCAGCTTGTAGGTATCGATGTAGGAGCCGAAAGTCTCGTGGGTCCTTTTCTGGTGGCGTTTGGTAATAAGGGGCGTCCCGGTAAAAGCTATTTTGGTGGAGTTGGGGAAAGCCTTGAACAGGTTCATCCCCAGGAGGCTGGACTGGG
>CAZWVJ010000066.1:0-4911 GCA_964636865.1 uncultured Syntrophomonadaceae bacterium | reverse complement strand
CGGGCACGCTCAATTGTTCGGGGTTAGTTTCTTTAAGGATATCTACTGCCTGCATAATTCCTCCCTCAGGCAGGCCTACTATTATTACTCCCACCAGAGCTCCAAAAAAAGTAAGAGCATACAGCAAGCCAAAAAGCACGTTTGCCCAGGCTACAGTTCTCATGCCGCCCAGGATAATAAAAGCGAGCATGATTGCCGTAAAATACAAGGCTCCATAAAGAACGGGAAAACCCGTTAAGGCCTCTAATCCCACGCCTATGCCCAGTAGCTGAACACAGATATAGGGGACAATATAAATCAATAAAATTACTGCTAAGACAAACCTTAAGGCGGGCATTTCATATCTTTCTCCCAAGGCTTCCAAGGGGGAAATATATCTGTTCATCCTGGTTACAGCCCATAAACGCGGGCCTACAAAGAAAAACAAGCAAGTAAAGCCAGTAACTGCCCCCCAGATAAAATACACGTACCCCGGTCCATGTATGTGCATATATCCAGGGTAACCATAAAATGTCCAGGCGCTGGATATTGCAAATAAAACGAAGAAAAACATAACCAGGACTCCCAGAGCCCGACTGGCCAGCATAAAATCTTCTGCAGTCTTGGCCGATATCTTATATCCATACGCACCAATGTAAATAATTACTATGGCAAAAATAATTAAAACCACAATGTTCAGAGTCATTCTTTCTCACCCCCAGTATTGTTAGTTTATCTAGCGGTATGGCCAATAATAGAAAGAGTAAATGTACAAAGCTACTCCCCAAATGATGGTGACAATAGCCCCGTAAAAGAAAGGTCCTGACATCCATCCCAAATAAAGCCGGTCTGTGTAGAGAAAAGGTGCTACGAAAGTTAAGAGGAACAAGGAGATAAACATGACTGCAAGGAATATTTTTCCAGGCTTGTGGGTGGGTATCTCTCGCATTGGTTTCACCTCCTTATTTTAGGCTATAATTATGGCTTTCCTGTGGAAAACGCCATAACTTTCTCTGCAAGATAAATATCTGTATTTATTATAGCAAGATTACAACAATTGTCAATATGCTAAATATTTGCACATTTATCAGGCTTTTTGGGCCGTCAATTTCTTTTAATTCTTTATCTTTTTTCCCGCAAGGAAGAATAAACGTCCAAACCAAGGAAAGATATCATGAACGCCAGGCTTATCCAGCCAATCCAATCCCCCAGTTTAATTTGCAAACTGTGAGAGCTGCCTCTTGGAACCTTTCCCACCAGAACTGCCTCTTCCGGTTCCCGTGAGATGTAAAGGTCCACTATATTGCCGTAAGCATCTATGATGGCCGAATTATAAGCCACATCGGCTTTGATCATTGATACCCGATTTTCCACCGCCCTGAAAATTACATGCGTGTAGTGCTTGTGGGCTATAGCCGGCCAGTCAAAAGAAGGAACCCCGATAACCTGAGCGCCGTTGGCAGCAATCTTACGCGCCGTATCCGTGAAATCAAGATCGTAGCAGATTATGGTGCCCAGGTTGCCCAGTTCGGTGGAATAAACCGGGTAAGTGCCGCGGGTAATGCTGGTTTCTCCGGCAAAGGTAACCGGGTGATCTTTCCCATAAACTCCCAAAAATTCTCCCCCGGGAGAAAGAACCGTAGCTTCGTTGCGAAAGCCCTTTTCCGTTTCCAGCACATAGCCTATCGCCAGATAAGCCTCCGTCTCCCCGGCCAACTCTTTAAAAAAAGGAGTCTCTTTTTCCTGAGGATCAAAGGGCAGATAACCTTCCGGCCATACAATAAAGCGCGCACCCCGTGCGGAAGCCTCCCGGGTTTTTTCCTCAATTATATGCAGTCCCTTTTCTATCCCTTCCTCTCCCGCTTCCCTGCTAATATGAGCAGCCGGCTGAACGGCGGCTACCGGTAGATCCGGCTCAGGAATCTCATGCATGTGGAAGCTGCCCACTCCCCAGGCCAGCAAAAGCACTCCGGCAACGGCTGTCCATTTTATGGCCCGGTCCGGAGAGATAATCTCTTTTCCCCCTCCATACCGGTATTTGTCTATCAAGGCCAAAACCAGCTGGGCCAAGGCGAAGTTGACGAGCATGATCAGCAAGCTCAAGCCGTAAATGCCGAAAATGCTTATCGGCTGAATAAACCAGGGATGCTGATACAGGGTGTAGGCGGCAAAGCCCCACGTTCCCACCATCGGAATCCAGCCGCGGATCATTTCGATCCCGACCCAGAGAGCCGCTCCCTGTAACACAAACCATCGGTAACCGGTGCGCCGGTGAAAGGGGCGCTCCCTGAAGCCAATAATAGTTGCTATGATGCCGATTAAAAGGGGAAGCCACTGCATAAACGGGTATCCTTCAAACATACCGGCGAAGTAACCCCAAAAAAAGCCTCCTACCCCAACTCCCATGGCCAAACCCGACAGACGCTCCGGCATAACGCGGTGCAGAGACACCATGACCGGGACCATCCAGAAATAAGCCAGGAACCAGAGATCATAGGGAGGAAAGGCCAGGGTAAACATGATCGCTCCCAGTGCAGATAGGACCAAACCGGCTGCCAACCTGAATAAAAAGGAGCTTCCCGAACGGGGCTGTCGGCAAACTTCTTTTCTACCTTGCATTTTCTCTCCCCTCTAAATATAAGTCTGGATGCTTCGAACGTTTATGAAAGTTTCTCTTTTCCCGTATTATTTTAACATAATCTTTAGGTTAGCAATTTGAAGAGAAGAGGTTTTTAAAAAATTATAATGTGTGACAGTGGGGACGGGGCAAAATTGTCACACTGATCTGTATGAGCTGTTGATCTGTACCCGATAAAATAGACACTAAAAATTGCGATAAATCTACCTATATGACTGCTATTACTGCTATGACTATTATGACTACCTATCTTTTAATGCAGCAGTATTGTTTTCTATCCACTCAGCTAAAGATTCTTTGGAAAGCTTACCTGATGCCAATTCCATAATTATATTATAGGTATCTTTTTCATTAGCTACAATTTCAAAGCCATTTCTTTGTAAAAATATATCCATTGCCACCAAAGCAATTCTTTTATTTCCATCAACAAAAGGATGATTTTTACATAAGAAATAACCATAAGCAGCAGCCATCTTCATGATTGAATCGTGCAAATACTTTTCACCAAATGTTGCTTTAGGTTGTTCTAGAGCTGAATCAAGGAGGCTTTCATCACTAATACCATGGAGACCACCATAAGTTCGTATTAATTGCTCATGGAAATAAATTACTATTTTTTTGGGAATAAAGACAATATCATTCATTCTGAAAGAGCCTTCAAGGTATTTTTGTATTTTGAGTTGGTATTTTCAAAACTAGATGCCCATTCCTCAAACTCTGGATCATAGGGAGTAAGGATAATACCTTCGTTAGTTTCAATAACATGCAGCTCTTCACCTTCTTTGAGGTTATACTTTTCCAGCAGTTCTTTAGGAATTGCAAATCCATAGCTATTTCCTATTTTTCTTAATTTAACAGTTTTCATTATCATCACCTCATTGACATTATAACATTTGTAATACAAAGAAACAAGAAAAACTATGTGACAGTGGGGACGGAGCAAAATTGTCACATTGCAGCTTACGCCGATGTTAGGCCGATGATAACTTTGATTATTTTAAATAAATAAACAGGATAGGAAGCTAGCCTTTGCAACATTAGATAAAGAAATGCCTAGCTTTCTGTTGTAGAGGTAGAGGTGTTTTTCCCCAAAAGTCTTCCATTTTTCCAAAAGGAATTATAAAATTAATGGTAGAAGTTTTTTGGGACACAAATAACATGAGAAAAGGGGAGGCGGTTTTCTTGGCTAAAGTGGGCAGAAATGACCCTTGCCCCTGCGGCAGTGGCAAGAAATATAAGAAGTGCTGTTTGAATGAGCAAAACCGGAATTTTCAGGTAATAGACGGAGGGGCACACACCAAACAGCCGGTAAAAGAAAGTTTTTTCCCAAGTAAAGCAGATAATGCCCAAAATGATTCGGGAGATAAATTATTTGAGATAAACCGCAGAGGGTCTGAACTGCTTGAGCAGAGAAACCTGGAGGAAGCAGAAAAGTTTTTTGTCCGCGAGCTAAAAGAATACGAGGATACCGTTTTGCGCAACAATCTAGCTACAACATTTTTTTTAAAGGGGGAGTTCGAAAAAAGTTTTGAGGCGCTGGCTCCACTCTTGGATCCCGATAATAGAGAAATAGAGGGTTCTCCATATACCTATGCCTTAGCTGCCCAGTTATGTGCAACTCGGAATCTTCCCGAAGAAGGTCAGGCATACCTGGACACAGCTGTCTGGCTTTTTGAGAAGACTTTTGGCGAGTTGAAGCGTGAATTTCCCTCGCAAAAACTAACAGGATGGAGAGAATATACGGTCCAGTTAATGAGGGCTGCCGCTTACCTGGAAGACCATCGCCAGGTAATAGACCTATATTATTACTGGGAAAAAGAACATGTCAGCTGGGAAAATCATTATTTGGCTGCAGTAGCCAGTTTTAACCTGGGCAGATATCAACAGGCAATTTCGCTCTGGAAAGAAGTGGGTAAATATTGGTCACCAGCAAATTCGTTTACAGAAGTAACCAGGTTGGTGGAAAAAGATGTCATCCCCCCCTTTTCCCTGCATTACCTTATCCCCCGCCCAGAAGAAATAAATCAAAAGTTAGAAGACCTGAGCCGGGGAAAATTGAAGTTAGAAAATGTATTAGAAGACACTGCCTACTGCATGATGTTACTGACTTTTATTTTTGATACTCAGGATGAAGAAGGCACATCTTCAGAATTACTTGAAGAGCTGGTTAAGAATGGAGGTAAATGGGGTGAAGAACTGGGCAAGAGGCTTTTGCATGCCTATTTTTTGCCTACTCCCTTACAGATGGCCGCCGTCAATGGACTGAGAGAAAAGGGAATTTATCAATAGGGAGA
>CAZWVJ010000065.1:0-4975 GCA_964636865.1 uncultured Syntrophomonadaceae bacterium | reverse complement strand
TCATCACGCTTGATCAGCGTTTTTGTTTGTAGCTTGTCTGAAAGATGTTCAAGCGGTTCCAATGGTGTGGGCCAATTACCCAGGGCCTTGCGCGGCAACGAACTTTCAAGGTCGGGGTAACGAGAAAACAGTTCGTAAGAAGGCATACAAATCCTCCATTCTTTACTATCATATAATATTCTTAGGAAGAAACTCTTTCTTTTATTCTGAAAAGTTCTTCCAGGGAAGTCGTATCGGATATATCTGCGGCAAGATGCACGAAGCGGATTATTCCCTTCGGATCAATAATTAGATCCGCCGGCAACTGGCGTTCTTCTCCTTCACGTCTCCCACGGCGATACCCTTCACGGATTGCCCTGGCCACCTGTAACATTACCCGCGGTCCGGCATATTGGGTCAGGCCGGCTTTACCAATACCAAAACGCTTAAAAATAACCCCATTCGGATCCGGCACCGCGGTCATCCCGCCTGGGAGTTGTCCTTCTAAAGCTTCCCGCAGAACATTCTCACCGGATTGGATAACAATAATAACCTCCACATCGTCGGGCAACCCTCTATTTAAGAATAAATCTCCTTGACCGGGTTTTGCCTTGTCCAGTGTCAAACGATCCACATCCATGCGGCAAATAGGGCAACCAAGGTAACGCCGGAATAGCAAAAATACCCATTTACCATGGAAATCACTCAAATTTTTTTGTTCCCCATCCAAGGTGACAAAGTCCAAATTGGGAACCGCCTTTCCCTGCTGACACAAATTTTCCATCTTCCATAACCTCCTTTGAATCACGACAGACAATTACCCTACAAGCCCCTCTATCATTGCCTGGTATTCAAAAACTAATGCTCACTGCTAATAACCAGTAAAAACCCTATCACGAGAATACACATGGCAATAAATTTTTAATTCCTTAAAATATCACATAGACTGATCCCATCATCCCCAAATCTGGCAATCGAACTCAATCTCAATCTTACTTTTTACCTACAGGGCAAACCCGCTGACATTCTGCGCAGCTGAAATAATATCCCTCCAGCAACATCTGCAGGGCCGTGAAAAAGAAAAATTTTACCGTGAAGGCATTTTTCAACGTTTGCCACGTAGTATGGTCCAAGTACGGCCTGATATAATGACTCTTACATTTTGGCTGATCAAGGTAGAGTTCACGATGGGGATCTAGTGCTTTCACCGGGCAAGCCTCTACGCATCTGCCACAACCGGTGCATAAATCCGGAGGCAATTCCCGGATTTCAAAATCAAATTCAGCCGTGGTTAACAATGATCCAATCCGGACCCGAGGACCATATTCCGGTGTAACCAGAAGATTGTTCCATCCCTTGACGCCAACACCCGCTGCAATTGCCGCCTGGCGGTGTGAGAATTCACCGGCAAAGCGATCGCCTTCCTTCTGTTTATATGCATCTGTCGGCAGGGATGCCGGTGGAAAGTAACTGGGATAATTATTCCTTTCCAAATACCTTCCTACTGCTGCACCAGCATTTTGAACTCGGTCGTAAGCCACCTGTGAATCTTTAATAGCTCCTTTTGTGCCCCGAGGGCATTCGAGGGCGCCCTGAAGAAGTGCAGCAGCAAACACCACTACTGTTTTCGCCCCAGGAAGAAGATCCTCTGCCGGGCGGGGAGGATAACCCCATTGGATTCCGTCAACCCTTGCAAACCCAACCAGGTCAATATCATGTAAGACAGCTATTTCCCTTATTGCTTCCTCAAAATTAGCCATCCTTACCTCCTTTCATTTATCCTTATATCAACCTGAAGATACATTTTCACCCTCTCCCCTAACAACTTACCCTTCACATAGAATTTATTTCCTTCTTGTACCTCCCTCCTTTCCTATAAATTTAGCAACCATAGTTATCATAGCTATATTTTCTTTCTTCAAAATATAATTTTAGTTAGCAATCATTTCTTTAACAATCTTCAGTGCTTCATTACAGTCAACTCCATAAGCATCTGCGCCAATTTCTTGGGCAAAGCCGGGTGTAACAGCAGCCCCTCCTACCATCACTTTTACCTTTTGACGCAAATTTGCCTCTGAGAGGGCAAGGATGGTGTCTCCCATGTAATCCCGGGTAGTAGTCATCAAGCTTGACATCGCTATAATATCTACGTTCTGTTGTACAACTTCCACAAACTTTTCCGGAGCTACATCTACTCCCAGATCAATGACATTAAAACCCGCACCTTCCAGTACCATGCAAACCATGCCTTTCCCAATTTCATGTATATCCCCTTTTACCGTCCCTACCGCTATAGTTGCTTCTGCCTGTTCATTTTCCTCAAATAAAAGGGGACGGATTATATCCAGGCAAGCCTGCATGGCCCTGGCAGATACGAGAACCTCCGGCACATAATACTCCCGCTCTTCAAATTTTTCTCCTACCACCTCCATAGCAGGTGTCAAGACTTCATCCATAATTTCGCGGGGAGCAAGGCCTAAATCCAGGGCTTCCTGGGTAATACCGGGTGTTTCATGCATTTTGCCATCAATTATGGCCTGCTCCAGGTCTTTCTTAATGGATTCGGTATTATCCATACATATCACCTCATTTTCATAGCTTAACAACAAGATATTTGGCCTTTAACGGAATGACCTTACCGTTTCTACATAGGCCCTTATATTTTCCAGAGGAGTCAGAGGAGAAAGCTCGCAGCCCGGGCAGGGTAAATAGTTGTGATAATTCCGCATCTGAAAAAGCTGCTCCCTGGTTTTGGCTGCCACGCCATCCCCGTTCAACTCCAGAAAAACTTCTACCGGATCCAGGTTGCCGGCAACCATTACATCGGCAGGAGCTCTTTCTAAAGCATCTTCCATGTCCACGGGACTATCAAGGCTTATAGAATAAGCGCCCGTATCGCACATTTCTTCTATCAAGTGAGAAGCGTCTCCGCATATATGTAAGGCCACCGGGCGATTTAATTGCTCTACTATTCTTTTTATATAACGGCCGCTAAAACGACGGAAAGCTTTGGGAGACAAGACTGAGGCAATGGCATCCGCAATAACGATGACTTCGGCCCCTTCCTTTTCAAAAGCTTTAAGGTAGGCCAGGCTTACTTCCAGGCAATATTCCAGTAATTCATCAAGGAACTCCGGATCTTCAATGGTGGCTATAGCCGCTTCTTCAGTCCCCATTAGTTGGGAAGCCAGGGCAAAAGGACCAATGCATCCAGCGCCAGTGGGAAGGGTGAATCTGCGTGATAAATGCCTCACGCATTCAAGAAAAACAGGCATTCTGCCGTGCCGGTATGGATCCGGCACCTTTTTTGAACGTAAATCCGCAGCTTGCCGTATCGGCCTTGAAATTATGTAAGGCTGGGAATCTTCCGGCATCTCAATTTCACAACCGCAGGCCTCGGCTTCAACCGTTACATCAGAAATAATAAAGTCGGCATCAAGCTTCCAGGTAACCACGGCTTTTTCTATTGTCCGAAACATGGTGTATCCATCCTGCAGGTTCTCTTTAAGAGTTGTGCCCGTGAGCTGGGTAGCAGGTGCTCCCAGCGAGATAGCAATGGCTCTTCTTCCTGCCAGGCCCGCCATACTGGCAACATGTTTTCTGTTCACCTTCCCCACCACCCAAGGCAAAATTCTTCCAATAGGCCTATGCATGGGCCTGAGCGTCCGGCTCCGGCCAACAGCCGTCAATACATCAAGAGGAGCCGGCAATCTTTCTCGGATCATAAAAATGCCTCCTTTCTTTTACCCTAGTACTGCAACGAAAGATTAGAATGAGCAAAGGCACGGGGACGGTTCCGTTGCCTTCCCTTCGGCCTTTGCTTCGCTACGGGACGCTCGAACCGTCCACGTGGCTTTAAAAGTTACGCTGTAGTGCTAGTCCTGCAGGCTTGATTCCAGAAAAGCTCTTATATTTTCTTCTGGAGTCCTCGGGGGCAAATCGCATCCCGTGGCCAATATAAAATTGGGAACCCCTTCCATCTTTCGCAACAAGCTGTTGCAAGTATTTCTTACTTCCTCCGCATTTTTTTCCAGCATGACCTCCACTGTAGCAATATTTCCTATAACCACATGCTTTTTACCCATCTTAAGCGCGGCCTCTTTCAGGTCCACAGGGGAATCCAAGCTGAAACCATCAACCCCGGAGCCGGGCATCTCATCGAGCAGGTGGGTGGCATCGCCGCAGATATGTAATACCGGAAAAGCCCCGGAGTTTCTGATTACATCGGACAACCGAGCAAGCAAGGGATTAACATATGCGGCAAAGTGAGACGGGGAAAGAATTACCGGCGTGGGCTCCAGAATCATCACCAGGTCCACCCTTTCAGCCAGAGCAGCAGCATAAAGCGATACTACCTCGTTGGCAAATTCCAGGATTTCTCGAATAAAATCAACATCTAATATTGTCCGGACAGCCAGCTCCTCCGTTCCAACTAGTTCCGCAGCCAGAGTAAAGGGGCCTATCATGTAAGCACCGACCAGAGAGTTGGTTATTTCCCTCATTTTCCCGGCCAACTCAACAAAAAGGGGTATTCTTCCCCTGTTAAAAAGGTCTCTTTCCTTTAGGTCGGCTATATCCCCGGAAGAAGTCACGGGATGTTTAGCCACCGCAGGCACCCCTTCCAGATACATGATGGGTAAACCCAGCGCTTCAGCCTCCAGGGTCAGGTCCATAATTGGAAACAGGATATCCGGAGAAAAAACATCTTCCAGGACTTTCAAGGCCTGGAAGTGTAATTCCGCATTTTCAAGGCAAAGCTCCGGATTTTTTCCTGATAGCCTTGCTCCTACAGAACCCATAAGAGGTACTACCATCCTCTTGTTTTGTTCGGCCACATAACTGGATAAGTTCACCAGGGTATACCCTCCCTGCTAACAGATGAATAGAACAGATTAGTATTTGCCTTTTAATAGTGATGATATATTAAAATCAAAAATAGTAGGTCGACTTAATACTGAATAGTTTGGGGCAAGCTTTAGTAGGTAAAATCATATAA
>CAZWVJ010000064.1:0-5057 GCA_964636865.1 uncultured Syntrophomonadaceae bacterium | reverse complement strand
GACACAGCGTAATAAGCCAAAGTAGCTACGAATTAAGATAGTTTTATTAATACTGTATTTCGGAAAAAAGGAGGATTCTTTATGCAGTTGACCGTATTAGGCTCTTATGGGCCTTATCCCGCTCCCGGGGGTGCTTGCTCCGGTTATCTTTTAGAACATGAAGGAAGTAAAATACTACTGGATTGTGGGAACGGGGTTTTAAGCCGGCTGCAAAAATACATTAAACCCTGGGAAGTGGAGGCGATTTTATTATCCCATTTACACGCAGATCATATTTCCGATCTTTTTATCCTTAAATATGCCCTGGACATGGCCCGGGGCAAACAGATCATATCTGATGGGGTGAAGCTTTATTTGCCGAAGGAACCGGTAGAGGAATCGCAAAGGATTCCCTATAAAGAAGTCTATCAAATGAATTACCTTGATCCGGAAGAAGATATTACCATCGGCCCTTTCCATATTACCTTTTTACCCACGGTTCATCCGTTGGACTGCCTGGCTATGAAAATAAAATGCGTAGATAAAACTTTGGTTTACAGCGGTGATACAGAATACTTTCCCCAATTAGAACAGTTCGCCGCAGGGTGCGATCTATTTTTATGCGAAGCTAATTTTCAAGATGAAGATATTGAAGCATCTGGCAGAAACCACCTTTCAGCAAGGCAGGCCGCCGAAATTGCCCAAAAAGGGGAAGTAAAAAAATTACTTCTTACCCACCTCTCCGCCGAAAAAGACGCAGAGGTTTCTTTAAAAGAAGCCAAATCAGCATTTGCTCAAGCCGAATTAGTCCGGGAAGAGAAAACTTTCAGCATTTAGGGTAAAAAGCGATATCTTTTAAATTTCGCATAAATTTCGGGACACATCAAAAATTATAGATCTGTAATTACTCAGACCGGATTAAGCTTGAAGCAAGCTGTGTCAACGATAAGGATAGATTCAGAAAAACTGTGCTACTGCTAAGGTTAGATTGAGGCAAGCAGTGTCACGTATGAGATTAGATCGAAGCAAGCTGTGCCACCGATAATTTTGGGTTCAGTTAAGATGTGTCAACGATAAGGATAGATTCAGATAAGCTGTGCTACCGATAAGTTTGGATTGAAATAAGCTGTGTCAACGATAAGGATAGATTGAAATAAGCTGTGTCAACGGGGACGGTTATTCATTGTCCCCGAAGCGCAGCGAAGGGCCGAAGGAAGCGAAGCGACTGAGGGGAGACAATGGAACCGTCCCCTCTGACACAGCGTAATAAGCCAAAGTAGCTACAAATTAAGATAGTTTTATTAATACTGAAGCCAGCGACACAGCGGAACAAGCCAGCGACACAGCAAAACAAGCCTGATTGCTTACACTTTTATTAATGATCAGTTTATTAATAATTGATTAGGTAATTAAAATATCCCATCAGCCCTCAGCCCCGGCAGGATCTCCCTCCGGGGCAAGATTTCTTTGCCTTCTTTTATTTGTTATAATAGAAAAAGTAAGAAATGGTTAAACTAAAATGTATATTAACGAACTGAGAGGCGAAGTGAGAAAAATCATGAATTCTGCGACCACCGGCGGAAAAAAATATTATATACTCACCCTCGGATGCCAGATGAACGAGCATGATACGGAAGTAATGCGCGGCCTGCTGGAAAATGAAGGCTTTGTTCCATGCCACCATTACGCAGACGCGGATCTCTTAATCGTCAATACATGCGCTGTCCGCCAAAAAGCGGAAGATAAAGCCACTGCTTTTTTGGGGGAAATGCGGAGATGGAAGAAAGAACGTCCGGGCAGGTTATTGGCTTTAGGAGGCTGCATGCCTCAACAGGGCGGGGATGTGCTTAATTACCTGGGCAAAAGTTTCGACCATATCGATATCATCTTTGGCACCCACTCTCTGCCCTATTTGCCGGCTTTAATCCAGGAAGCGCAAATTTCCCCGCAACCGGTCATAGATATTGAAGACAGAGGAAACAGCAGTAGAGAAGGCCTCCCCATCACCAGGAGCTCCCGTTTCCATGCATGGGTCCCTATAATTTACGGCTGCACTAATTTCTGCTCCTATTGTATAGTGCCTTTTGTCCGGGGCCCGGAGCGCAGCCGCCCTATGAGCAATGTTATTGAAGAGGTAGAAGGGCTTGCCCGGCAAGGATATCAAGAGATCACCCTCCTGGGGCAAAATGTAAATGCTTATGGCAAAGATATAAACGGTAAAAGCGAGTTTGCTTTATTAATGGAAAAACTATCCGAAATTGATGAAATCAAGCGCATCCGTTTTCTTACTTCCCACCCTTACGATTTCACTCTTAATATCGTTGAGGTTATGGCCCGCTGCCCTAAAATTTGCGAACATATACATTTACCCCTTCAATCAGGCAGCAACCGCATATTAGAAATGATGAACAGGGGATATACCGCGGAGCATTATAAAGATCTGGCACATAATATAAGACAATTACTCCCGCAGGCTTCTCTTACTACTGATTTAATTGTGGGATTTCCCGGAGAAACTGAAGAAGATTTCTGGCAAACCATGGAGATGGTGGAGGAAATAAGATTTGATGCTGCCTATACTTTTGTTTACTCAGACAGAAAAGGAACCCCTGCTGCCCGGATGCCTTCCAAAGTGCCGCCTGAAACAAAAAAAGAACGCATCTCCCACTTAATCAAGCGGCAACAGGAAATAGGCCTGGAAATTAACCGGGAATTAATCGGAAAATCCGTGGAAGTTTTGGTGGAAGGAGTAAGCAAGAGTGATCCGGAAAAACTTACCGGCAGAACCGGGACGAATAAACTTGTTCATTTTCCCGGGGAGCGGGTAAAGGAAGGGCATTTTTGCCGGGTAAAAATTGTAAAGGCGAAAACCTGGCATCTTTCCGGAGAACTGGATGAAGCATCTGTGCCTACAATTACTAACGGGGGAGGTCGGCAGTCTGTTGAATAATTCCAGCCCCATGATGGAGCAGTATGCAAGGATAAAAGACGAACACCGGGATAAAATACTCCTTTTCCAGGTAGGAGATTTCTACGAATTGTTTTATGAAGATGCCCGCATCGCTTCTCGCGATCTCGATCTCATTTTAACTACCCGGGACAGCGACAAGGAAAACCCCGTTCCTCTGGCGGGCGTTCCCATGCACGCCGTAGATAATTATTTGCATCGCTTGCTGGAAAAAGGCTATAAGGTTGCTATCTGCGATCAAGTGGAAGATGCTTCTCAAGTAAAGGGTTTGGTAAAAAGAGAAGTAACGCGCATAGTAACCCCGGGGACAGTCACAGACGAAGCCATGCTGCAGGAAACCCGGAACAATTACCTTATTTCCCTCCTCAAGGACAGCGATAATTATTATGGCATGGCGGTGGTAGATGTCTCCACGGGTAGTTTTTGGGCCACGGAAATATCGGGGGAAAACGCTATTAATTTAATTAAAGCGGAGTGGCAAAGGATTACCCCGGCAGAAGCTATTTGCACTTCCTGGATGCGGGAAGACAAAGTTCTTTATGAATGTTTTAACCTGTGGGATCAAGCCATGGTGGAAGAAGTCCCGGAAGAATATTTTTTCCACGAAAACGCCCTGCAAACTATCAAAGATCAGTGGGATAGTAAAGACATTGACGAATTTTTATTTGGCAAATATCCACTGGCAGTTGCTGCCGGCGGCGCCCTCATCATGTATCTGAAATCATTGCAAAAAAGCAGGCTCGATCACCTTCAACCGGTGGAATTATATTTCCCCGGGGAGTATATGGTTTTAGACGGCATTACCCGCCGGAACCTGGAACTCACCCAAACCATGAGGGAGGGGAAGAAAAAAGGATCCCTCCTGGGGGTCATGGATCATACCTCCACTTCCATGGGAGGCAGGCTCCTCAAACGGTGGATCGAGCAGCCCCTGAAAGATATAAACCACATAAATCGAAGAATCGAAGCGGTCCAGGAACTGTCGGATAATGTTTCCTTAAAAGATGATTTGAAGAGCAGTTTAAAAAATATATTTGACCTGGAGAGGTTATGCAGCCGTATTAATTATGGAAACGTGAATGCCCGGGATTTAATAGCCCTTAAAAAGACCCTTAACCTTCTCCCCCAGATTAAAAGCCTTATTCCCAACGCGCAATCGGATCATTTAAGGGAAATCTCGCAGCAGTTACCTACATTTGAAACCCTCATCACTTTATTGGAAAGTGCGCTGGTAGAGGAACCTCCTTTGAACTTGCGGGATGGAGGCATAATCAAAGACGGGTATAATGAAGAAGTAGATCGTTTGCGCAAAGTTTGCCGGGAAAGCAAAGACTGGCTTTTGGAAATGGAAAAGCAGGAAAGAGAACGCACCGGCATTAAATCCCTCAAAATATCTTATAACCGGGTTTACGGTTATTATCTGGAAGTAACGAAAAACAACATCCATCTGGTCCCCCAGGAATACCATCGCAAACAAACCCTGGTAAATGCCGAGCGTTATATTACGGAAAAGTTAAAAGAACTGGAAGATGAAATAACCGGCGCCACGGAAAAACTGGTTAACCTGGAATACCGCATTTTTGAAGAGGTCCGGGAAGAAGTGTTAGCCTATACTTCCCAGTTGCAGTTTTGCGCTCAGCTGCTTGCCAAACTGGACTGCCTGCAAAGTTTGGGGGAAGTTGCCATTATTAACAGGTACAGCCGGCCTCATATATCGCCGGAAAACCCTCTTCATATTGCCCAATGCCGGCACCCGGTCATTGAAAATATGAACTTAGAGGAAAGGTTTGTCCCCAATGACGCCTATCTTGATCATTCTCAGAAGATGCTTATAATAACGGGGCCCAATATGGCGGGTAAAAGCACTTATTGCCGCAGTGTCGCCCTTGTTGGTTTATTGGCCCAAATAGGAAGTTTTGTTCCGGCCAACAACGCTACCTTACCCGTGTTCGATCGTATTTTTGCCCGGGTAGGGGCCAGTGATGATCTCAGCGCGGGGCAGAGCACATTCATGGTGGAGATGAATGAAACAGCCACCATTTTAAAAGAAGCTACCCCGCAAACGTTGGTAGTGCTGGATGAAATAGGGCGGGGAACCAGCACATTTGAT
>CAZWVJ010000063.1:0-5080 GCA_964636865.1 uncultured Syntrophomonadaceae bacterium | reverse complement strand
TAATCTAGTAGGAGGTGAGTGATTAGCTCACTCACCTCCTAAGTAAAACAAAAATACATGCGGCCAAAAATAGCTTTTTTTTTATGGTAACATCTTTTGACTTCTCTCTTTTTAAATTAAACCTAAACTTCACTTAAAATCAAAAATTTCTTTTTTTGAGCATTTTTAATAAGGTATCTTGAAGACTTTTACTATATCGCACCATTTTCATCACCACGTCTCTGTTTTTCATAGACCTTCAATCATTGCAGCCTAAATATTTTGCATGCTTAAACAAGACCGGTTGGTTCGGTTTGACACTTTAATGGTAAGCAGATCTCTTTTATTTGTTTCTTTTTTTCTTCTTGAGTGACATCCCGGCGTGTTCTCGAATCAGGTCTTTCCTGGATTCTATGTCATACTGGGTAGTAATGGCAATCTGCTCCATGATAGGAGAGCCTCCGCCGTGGTAAGCCCCGTAGGTTACTGAGCCTGACTGCCCAGAAAGGTGCTGGTCTATAAACAGCAGCCAGAACTTGATCTGGTCTTCAATGGGAATATCGTGATTCCGGTTAATGTACTTTTCAAGCAATTCCTTGGTTTCCGGGTTAACCAGGTCTGCTTCATAGGGAAAAGTCGCCGGAAGTCCTCCTGCTATATTGCATAGTATCTCCTCTTCCCGGAACACTCCTTCGCCGGAAAGGTACCTGCCTACGTTAGCATAGATGGAGTGGGGAATGCAGTTGCCGGGTCCAAAAGGCACAAAACCGTGACCAGGCATATAAACCTCGGCTTTGCCCAAATCGGAAGCGGTATAGCCAGCAGCGTAACCCAGCTCGGCGTGCATGATTAATTCCGCCAGCATCTCCCGAACATGAGGAGCTTTAGCTATACCATTTATTTCCGCCGCCATGGCCGCCATGCCTATAACACTGTCAAACATGGCCGGTTTACAGCCGGAGTAAGAGTGCCGGTGAAACAGGGCAAAAAGCAGGGCGTTTACTCCGCCCAGCTGGGGATCTCCATAGAGGAAAACCCTTTCCCAGGGGACAAAACAGTCGTCAAATATAACATAGGAATCAGTTGCCCCTGTTTTTAATCCACTCTCAAAATGCTGTCTATCCCTGGTATTGTGGAAATGAACCACCTGCTTAACCCCTTCATGATCCCCCGGAACAGCAAAACTGAGCGCGTATTCTTCCTCGTTTTCTTTCAGCGCACGAGTGGGAACCACCAGGATTTCATCGGCCACGGAAGCTTCCGATATATGTACCTTGGAACCGCGAACCACTATACCATCACTTCTTTCCTCAACTACGCGAAGGTATGCATCGGGATCAGTCTGCTCCGAAGGACGCTTTAATCGTTCACCCTTCACATCAGTCTGAGCACAGCAGCCAACCAGGTCTTCTTTCTGAAAACGCTCCAGCCACTTGAGCCAGTTGTCGTGATAAGCAGTCTTGGCATCAGGTGCCTTCTGGGCTTCGTATGAAACCGTGTGTATAGCATTGGAGGCGTCTATTCCCATGCACCTCTGGATACAACCCCCTACTTTCTGGCACAATACCCGCGTCATGTCCTGTTTTTTATGCAGGTCTTCTGGATTCTGGTGTATGTGGTTGAACCTGTTTATGGTTTCCCCGGTTATATGAGAAGTTGCCGTACATAGATCTTTAGTCTCTTCATCCAAAGCCGCATCAAAGGTTACTCCAATAACATTAAGGCATTTCTGCTGTCTTTCGTCCAGCCTGTCTATCTTTTCACCATTTGCATACAAATTTCGCTTCATTTTACTTAAACCATCAAGGTATTCTTTCTTTGTTCTCATATAGAAACTCCTTTCAATTTTAAGGCTTCACCTTTTCAAATGATTCAGTTATTTAATAAACCTCTTCCCCCACCCCCTTCTCATAGTATCTTAATTTTATGCATTTCCCTAACGTAATAGAGAAAGCCGGGTTTATTTTCAAAAGGTCTCTTTACTTACAAACATTCAAACATACTTTGACTTTCTCTGACCTTTAATTAAATAATACCAGTTATTTATTCATTTTGCAATAAGATATAAGGAAATCAGGGTGATCGCATAGTGATAGTTTCCATCCTGATGGAGTATTCAGGGTATAATTTCTAAAAAATTTTCTACAAAAATGGCATTGCGTTAGGAGGTAAGAGGTGTTATTATAGTAATTGAAGGTCAGTAATGGTCAAACATTTAATCATCTAAAAGGAACCTACAAGCAAGATAGCATAAGCATCTTACCTATTGTAACTATTGATAGGTGTTTTTGTAGTAGTTTAATAGTAGCAGTGTAGTGGTAAGAGAAACTTGAAGTTAGCTTGAAAAAGGAGTGTGGCAAATGAATTACGTCCTTTTTACTAAAAATGCACAAAAGGTCACCCGGTACGCGCAAGAAGAGGCTATCTGGTTGCAGCATGGACATATAGGTATGGAACATATATTGTTAGGGTTGCTCCGGGAGAACACTGGATTGGCTTCCCAAGCCCTGCAGAACCAAGGAATGGATTTGGAGAAAACCCGGTCTGTTGTAGATGATTTCAATGCTTCACAGGACCAGGTAATTTCCAGTAAACCGGTTTTCAACACCCGGGCCCGGGAAACTATCGAACTGGCTGCCTTGGGAGGCTACCAATCAGGAGAGGGGTACGTAGACACGGAGCACCTCCTGTTAGGATTACTGCGACGTGGCGATGTGGCCGCACAGGTTTTAAATCACCTGGGATTGGCTCCTGAAGAAGTTTACAAGGAGATCATAAGCCTCATGGACGCCCATCCGGGTAAATCGGGTCATCCGGAAGATGCCTTTGGGCAGGAGAGTTTTTCCTCCCAGTCCGGCGGCTGCCCCGGTTACCAGGGTGCTTCCCAAGAGTCATTGCTGGATAAATTTGGTATCGATTTGACTGCCTTGGCCCGGGAGGATAAATTAGAGCCCACCATAGGCAGGGAACAGGAAGTGGAAAGGATTCTCCAGATACTCTGCCGAAGGACCAAAAACAACCCCTGTCTGATAGGGGAAGCCGGCGTGGGCAAGACGGCCATAGCCGAGGGATTGGCCCAGAAAATCGTACGCCAAGAGGTTCCCGACCTGTTGCAGGATAAGCGAGTAGTGCAGTTGGAGCTTTCCTCCCTGGTTGCGGGGACGAAACACCGGGGTGAATTTGAAGAGCGGCTGCATCAGCTGGTGCAGGAATTGCAGCAGGATGGAAAGGTTATCGTCTTCATCGACGAGATTCACACGGTTATCGGCGCCGGAGCCGCCGAAGGGGGTATGGATGCTTCTAACATCCTAAAGCCGGCCCTTTCGAGGGGAGAATTACAGGCCATCGGTGCCACCACTCTGGATGAATACCGAAAACACATTGAGAGTGACGCCGCCCTGGAAAGGCGCTTCCAGCCGGTTACCGTAGAAGAACCATCAGAAGAAGATAGTATCCGTATTCTGCAAGGTTTGCAGAAGCGCTATGAAGCCCATCACCGGGTAGAGTTTTCTGAGGAGGCCCTGGAACAAGCGGTGAAACTCAGTTCCCGCTACATCCAGGATCGCTACTTGCCCGACAAGGCTATCGACCTGGTGGATGAGGCCGGTGCCCTGGTGCGCTTGAGGCAGCTGGCACCTTCCCCGGAGCAAAGAGTAAGTGAGCAGAAGCTGAAAACGATAAGGCAGGAGAAGGAAGAAGCAATCAACCAGCAGAATTTCGAAAAAGCAGCTGAACTTCGGGATCAGGAGGAAAAACTGGAAGCCGAACTGCAAGAAACCAGCCAGTCAGAAACGGGAGAGGTGCCAGATAAGAAAGAAACTGGGCCGGCGGCTCCCGTGGTCAACGCCGAAGACATCGCGCGGGTAGTTTCTGAATGGACCGGCATTCCGGTGCAAAAGCTCACCGAAGAGGAATCTGCCACCCTGCTCCGCTTAGAAGAGATCTTGCAGGAGAAAGTCATAGGACAGCAGGAAGCTGTGAAGACGGTGTCCAGGGCTATCCGCCGCGGTCGAACGGACTTAAAGGATCCCAAACGACCCACCGGAAGCTTCATGTTCATGGGGCCCACGGGAGTGGGTAAGACCGAACTGGCCCGCCGCCTGGCGGAAGTACTTTTCGGAGATCCCCAGGCCATGCACCGGTTGGACATGTCCGAGTATATGGAGAAGCATGCCACAGCCCGCCTTATCGGCTCGCCTCCCGGTTACGTGGGATACGACGAAGGTGGACAGCTGACGGAGCAGGTGCGCCGTAAACCTTACAGTGTGATTCTTCTGGACGAGATAGAGAAGGCCCATCCGGAAGTATTTAACGTGCTTTTGCAAGTGCTGGAGGATGGACGCCTCACCGACGGTAAAGGTAAAACGGTAGACTTCCGCAACACCGTGATCATCATGACTTCCAACGTGGGCGCCAATCATTTGAAAAAGCAACCCTCGGTTGGTTTCCGCACAGAAAGCGAAGATGGAAGTTACCAGGATATGAAGACGAATATGCTGGAAGAACTGCGGCAAACGTTCCGACCCGAGTTTCTGAACCGTTTGGACGATGTTGTGGTCTTCCGTGGCCTCACAAAAGAGGATCTGGGGCAAATTGTCCACCTCATGTTAGAGGAGCTTTCTCAGCGTCTCGGACAGTTTGGTCTGGAGCTGCAAGTCAGCTCTGCAGCCCGGGAGCTTCTGGCCCGGGAGGGATACGATCCCGCCTACGGAGCCCGTCCCTTACGTCGGGTCATCCAGAAGCGGCTGGAAGACGGGTTGTCCGAAAAGATGGTTAGCGGAAATCTTCAGTCCGGAGATACCGTGGAAGTAGATGTGGAAGAAAATGAAGGGGATGCACGGCTAACCTTTAACAAGAAAGAGCCAGTGACTACCGGACAATATTACTGGCAATGAACCGTTGAATTTCAAAAAAGGAAACAGCTCGTTAAAGAGGGACTTGCCTCCCTTTGAATAGAATAGAGAGAGTATGCAGTTTGTAACTAAAGTGCCCTTCGTTTAAGTCGGAGGGCACTTTACTATATGGTGGAGGTAAGTACTCCTGATTTTTTGTCTTTCTATAGAAAATAATTTATCCTAATTTATCTTTCTTCCATTATCAT
>CAZWVJ010000062.1:0-5438 GCA_964636865.1 uncultured Syntrophomonadaceae bacterium | reverse complement strand
TATCAATAGAAGAATCATCTGGCTCTTCAGGATCTAAAAAAGCCCCGAAATAGGAGGAGGCATTGCCCATGATATCAACAGATGAACCGGCATCCGTTTCGCCTTCCATCTCTGAAGCCTCTGCAGTCAATACCGGAGCAACACCTTCTATTAAGGGACTAAAAATTAACACAAATGTTACATATGTAATCAGTAAAACTTTTCCTTTAATTAAGCCTTGCTTTAAACCAACCCTTTTTTTCATACTTTTTGCCTTTCGCGGGCATATTAAAAAGCAGTTTATAAAAATAAACTGTCTAATTTACTATTTCTTTGTAACAAGCTAAAGTTAAAGCCACAAATATAGACTTTTCAGCCTTTATTCTTTGTTTATCCTTTATATATTTTTTTTACACCACCCCCTTCATACTCAGAAACAGGAAAAAATTTTATACATAGCTGTAACTATTGTAACAGCTATCGAATTTTATGTCAATTTCGTCAGAAGATTATAAAAACTCTCCTAAAGTGCAATATCTTATGCTAAACCCTGCTGAACTAAAACGGAAAATAATTAATATCCGGAGCAAACTTACGCAGTCGGTAATGAATAATTCCACGCCTGATCCTCTCGAAGGAAAAGCATCTGGGAAATAAAGCATTATAGAGTAGTAATTGACTACCCCATAAAACCTTTTTTTACTTTTTCCCGGTAATCGGCCTTCCTTTTAAGCATCATAATGATAATTGTGGCTGTGCCACAAACAGCAACAATACTTCCCAGCTGAGCATTAGTGAGTCCCAACCACAAAATTTCCCCTTCCCGGAAAAACTCGGTGGCAAATCGAAGCGCTCCGTAGAGGAATATGAAAAAAATTATAATAAAGCCCTCAGGAAGGCGGCGCCGGTGCAAGAGTTTAAGGATGAAAAAAATTATCACTGCCCCCAGGGCAGCATAAAGCTGCACCGGATGGCGGGGCAAATCATCTACCCTAACCATTGCCACTGCCCAGGGCACATCGGCAACTTTGCCATAGCAACAACCCGCGACAAAACACCCCATTGCACGGGTAATGGCATAACCCATGGCAAAGTAGGGCGCCAACAAATCAGCTACCTGTAGATGATTGATCCTCCGCAGGCGGGTCCAAAAAAAATTGGCAAGCACTCCACCAATAATGGAACCATAAAAAGAAAGCCCGGCAAAGCGAAACATGAAAATCAATTCCGGATTGGCCATGTAATCATGAAAATTTAATAAGACAAAAAGGATGCGAGCACCCACCAATCCCGAAAAGCCAATAATTATGCAACCTTCCAAAACCAGGTAAGGTTTCAGCCCTTCTTCTTTCCTGGCAGCTAAAACTGAAAGGGATATACCCACTATGAGAGCAATTATAATGGCCAATCGGTAGGGCGAAATGGTAATCTCACCTATGGTGAAAAGGTCCGGATTCAATGAATCATCTCCATCTTATTACTCTTAAATTGATTGATAGATATTCTCAATTAGCTTTATTAGTGAAGATATCAAACTGAACTATTTTTGACGTTGCCTTTATAAAAAAATCTGTAAATATGTTACCTTTCCTCTAAGCGAAACTGCACGCTTACGGGGTGGTGGTCGCTCAAAAATCCACCGCTGTCAGCGCGAAAATCTTCAATGTGCTTTTCCCAGTTTAAAGGCTCGAGATTCACTCCCTCGCCTGACCGAAAGATGATACGGTCAATATCTTCGTTTAAGTTATAGTTTGCTCCATCAGTGCCGAGAGGATATTTTCGCCAAAGGGCATCAATATTGTCGGGAGACATAGGCCCGGGAACGCCGTGTATTTCGTCCGAGGCATCACGAAAATCGTCGCCGAGTTCTTCCATCATGTAATGAAAACCCAGGCGCTTTGAGTCAATATTTTCATCAATGTGATATGCAAGCATGTGATGTTCGCGTAGGGGGCGCAAATTAAAGTCGCCCATGAAAATCACGCTATGCTCGGGTGGTGAATTATCGTGCACGAATTCAGCTAACTCTTCTACCTGAATAAACCTTGCCTTTACAGCTTCATCACTGCGTCCTGCTTCCATGTGTGTATTGTATACATCAACTGTATGACCATGGACGTCAAACCGTGTAAGCAAAATCCCCTTGGAGGCAACCCGATTCTGGAATTCGCCCTTTGTGGTAAAATGCATCCGGAAATTTTCCTCGAGAGGAAAACGACTAGCTGTGCTCAACCCCGAACCGACAAGCTTGGATGGGTTACGCAGCTTCCCATCAAATACCTTCACAGGATGCTCCATAGGTTCCCAAAGATAATCATGGTGGACAAAGCATTCCTGAAAGCCGATTATGTCAAACTCTTCAAGGCGCTGCCCAATTTCGGGAAATTTCCCTTTAGTGTCATCTAATATGGGACGGCCCTGTATATTGTAAGTAGCAACAGAGAATTCAACAGGAAGGTCGCCCCGCAGATAGCGCATATCGTCTTCGGGAGCATATTCAACCACCGTATCCGGGATGATCATTATGCGGACTGTGAAGAACAATGTCAGCACAACCAGGATAAGCAAAGCAATCAATGCTACCGCGAGTTTGAAAATCATGGCCTTCCGCCGGCTCTTTAGGTTCTTTTTTTCAATATTCTCTGATGTAGCATTTTCAGGTGATTTTTCCATTGGAAACACTCCCTATATAGAAGAAAATAGGAAATATAGAAAGGAACGGGAAAAATTTGCTCATTAATGATTAAAGAATACCATAACCGAAAATTGCAGGTCAATTCAATAATTAGCAAAAAGCTTTTAAAGTCAATTCCTGGTCGATTTCTTTCACTTGTAAAAACGTATTTTTATTTTAAAGCATCGGTTGCTGTAATCGTTAAAGGCCCGACTTCTTTGGTTTGGATTGCTACGTTTATCTCATGCTCCCCTTCTTGCAGATCAACATCTTCCACAATAATATCGGCTTTGTCTTTAACATCAAAATATAACGGATTATCTGGTTTAATGTCTTCTCTGTTCACCTCCTTATCGCCTACCTTTAAACGGCATTTATCCGCACAGGATATCCCTCCGATGGTAAGGGAGTCTATACCCACAAGGTGCGCTGATGCTATGGCATTTTTCAGCGTAAAAGAAACTCCGTTACTCGTTTTCTTAAGTGAACCTTTTACATATAATTTTTTAAGCATGAACGGAGGTATTTCCATGTTTATCACTCCTAATTTTTTATGATTTTTATAACACTATCTATCGAAATAATTTAATTTTGGAAACATAGGTATATTCCTCACCCTTTTCAAAGTAATGCTCCACACACCAGGCAATCTTTTGGTGCCAACCCCGGCCGGTGCTGGATTCATCCATTACTTCCCACTCGCCCTGTGGCAGTGTGGTTTTAAGAAACTTAAATTCGAAAGCGCCATGGGGGCCCCGGTAATTAAATCCGTCATTATTTAGCTCATACGCATGGCCTTCATCGGTCCGCACAGAAAGTCCGGGCGCTCCTACCAGCCGGTAGCGTCCTTCTCGAAGGCAAACCAGCCTTGTTTGCAGTTTTATAGTGGACCCTTCAAGATAATATTCCTGTTTTATGTTAAATCCGCCGTACTCCAGATTTACTATAATGCCATTCTCGGCTCGTTTATCTTCTTTTAATATCAAGTTGCCACGGTTTATCGGCACTTCAATTTCATCGTCTTCATTAACGATGTCGGGCAAATCCGATGTTGACCATTCTTCTTCTCTGAGCGACTGCTCCAATATAGGCAATAAAGACGGCATCTGCTGCAAACCCAGTACTGCCAGCCCGGCAACACCTGTATTATGCACTCCGGAGTGTGGGTAAGGGGAGATATCACTTCCGGCAAAAATTACTGCATATATACTACTGTTGCTAAGAGCTGCATGTCTTGAATCGGGATAAAAAAGCAAAGCCTCTGCTTCCAGTTCCAGGGGTTCTTCTTTTTGGCCTTGCGCAGGGAGAAGGGGAAGGCAGCGAATAAGGAAATATGCATTAGTGGCATTATAAGGAGTTTGGCAATGGCTCCATCCCATTAGTTCCTGAGGATAATCATTAAGAGCAACAGGATAATTTCCTTCCGGCATCCGGAAAGGATTAAAATAGTCAAATATTTTGCGTGCCGCCCTGTAGTAGCGAGGGGCCAATTTTTGGTCTTCCCTGGCCACTCTCAGAAATACATAAATTCCTGATATCAAATGATATATATTGTTTGCCGAACGTCCCAGATATGATGCCTCACCACCCGGAGTAACTAAAGAAAGGCTAAAAGCGGCCCCCTTTTTGAGTATATTCCACACATCCTCCAGCGGCATATAATCGTAGCCCCGTGCTAACCATGACAGCGCATAAAGATGGTATGTCAGGTCGAAAGCATCGCTGTAACCGCCAAAAGAGATCTCTGAATAGTGATTGTCCTGTATAAGCCCGTCAGGGGTTTGATCTTCTTTAAGCCTGGGAAGTAGTTCTTCGGGTTCATACTTGTTGAAACAGTCACTTAAAGAAAGCTTTGCACAGTAATGGTTATAAGCAGACCACCAGTGATAGCGCAAAGCGTATACGTTTGTAGGAGAGTATTCTTCGTTGATTGTAAGCTTGGGATACAGTTCTCTCCAGCGTGAAAGTTCTTCCGGGCTATACTTTTTAACCATCAGTTCTTCAACGGTTTCCATGTAAGCCGGGTTTTTAAAATCGCAGTGGGGCATCCCGTCAAGATAGGTAGCTTCATAACGGGGGTAGATATTCTTTACAAAGTCAAGGGCCAGTGCAGCAGCATGCCAGTAGTCATCACCGTAGCCACTGGCTGCCATCCAGGCAAAAGTATATGCAGAATAGGCATCGGCATAGTATGTCCCGGCCACCTGCGGCTCATACCTGAAGGCTTCCATGTTAACATAGTCCTCCCATATTCCACCCCGGTCATAGGCAATAAGATACATATTGCTTTCTTTAACATTGTTGAAGTTCCTTCTCTCACAGAAATTCCCTTCATCATTTCCGCAAGCAATATAATAAGTTATACCACCTTCCCCCTTACCGGGGTCCCTCACACCCTCGCCCGGATATAGTCGAAAAAATTCGCCTGCCCTAACTGTCAGTTCACCCTCTTCTCCATCTGCCGGTTTAATCTTATAAGTTTCACCCTCTTTTTTTATTTTAAAAAGATACGGCCCCGGGTTCTCTCGAGTAAAATAATACTCGAATTCCTTTTCTTCTCCTTCATTTAAAGTAAACATCATATTTTTAGCAATTACTTGTTTGTTGAACAAATATTTACCCATACTGGTAACAGCATCAATTATTTCCGTTTCGTTGAGCAATTTAGTCGCGTAATCCCTCCTGTTCATGATTTTTTACCACAGCCGGTCTAACAATTGCAGTGAACATTTAACGATACGTTCACCGGCATCAACAGCTAGCCTACTCGTATATACAGTGCGAT
>CAZWVJ010000061.1:0-6198 GCA_964636865.1 uncultured Syntrophomonadaceae bacterium | reverse complement strand
TGGCTTGTGAAGCCAGTGATCTACCATTGAGCTACATCAGCATCCACTAGTGCATAAATGATTATACACATTGCCCTCTTAATTGTCAAATTAACCGATCTTTTCAAAGAGCAAAGACCCGGACAATTATAATTTTCCTGATCTTTTTTTATTAAAAAATTTTTTCTATTGGATGCTAATGGAATCTTTGAAAATTTTACCCCTAAAAGTTATGCATTATGAACCTAAATTTTACGTATTTCCAAATATCGCTCTAATTTGCGCTTCACTCTTTGCAAAGCATTATCTATAGACTTTACATGGCGGTTTAACTCTTCTGCTATTTCCAAGTACGATTTTCCTTCTAAATAGAGGGTTAATACTTTAAGTTCCAATTCACTCAAAATTTCTCCCATTTTAAATTCAATATCATTATATTCTTCTCTGTTGATCATTAATTCTTCCGGATCCGTTATTTTGTTACCCGAAAGAATATCTAATAAAGTACGATCTGAATCTTCATCGTAAATGGGTTTGTTCAAAGAAACGTAAGAGTTAAGAGGAATATGCTTTTGCCTGGTTGCGGTTTTAATAGCCGTAATTATTTGGCGAGTAATACAAAGTTCGGCAAAAGCCCTGAAAGAGGAGAGCTTATCACCTTTAAAATCTCTGATAGCCTTATAAAGGCCAATCATGCCTTCTTGTATGATGTCTTCTCTGTCTGCTCCAATTAAAAAATACGATTTGGCTTTAGCCTTAACGAAATTACGATACTTATTAAGTAAAAACTCTAAAGCAATATCATTTCCACCTTTAGCCTCCGTAGCCACTTCCTCATCCGACATACTCTCAAACCCTGCTGACTCAACTCCCGCCGCATACATTTCTTGAGCAGAGAGACTCACAGACATCGCCTCCGTTTAATTTTTAAGGGACATTCACTTTGCATATTATATCTTAACAAGTAAGAGAGGTCAAGACATTGATTACGAAAAATACTTTTGTAAGGGGAACTGGTAAGGGGAACTTTATAAATTATATTTTTGCCTGAAAAATTCGTAAGCAAAAATACCTCCCGCCACAGCTACATTCAAGGAATTTATATTACCGGCCATAGGTATACTTATTAGCTGATCGCATTTTTTTTGGACCAACCGGGTTACTCCCCGCCCCTCGGATCCCAAAACAAGCCCTATCCGTCTTTTCCAATCCACCCTGCAATAAGGAATGCTTCCTTTTTCTTCCGCCCCATAGATCCAAAATCCCTGCTCCTGGAAAAGCTCTACAGTTCGAGCCAAATTAGTTACTTGAATCACAGATAACCATTCCGCTGCTCCGGCAGAAACCCTTCTTACAGTAGATGTAATGCCTGCTGACCTGTCTCTTGGAATTACCACACCCTTTATACCAACAGCTTCCGCTACTCGCAGCAATGCACCCACATTATGCGGATCGTTTAAGTGATCCAAAAAAAACACAAGCAGAGGTTCTTCTTTTCTTTCTAACCCGTTTAGAAATTCTTCCAGGTCCAAATATTTATAAGGTAATACAAACGCTGCTACTCCTCCCATAATAGAATCAGCGCCTATAATTTTCTCAAATTCTTTGGAGTCAATAAAATAATAAGGTATTTCCCTACTATTCGCAAAAGACACAATTTGTTGAACCTGATGATCTTTTCGTCCCTGCAATATGAATACTTTGGTTGCATTGCCTGCTTTTAGCGCTTCTTTTACTACCTGGTAACCCCAGATTATTTCCTCTTGATTTACATTTTTCTTCATCTTTACTATACCGCTCTATAAATTATTTTTTTCTTTCTTATGAAGACGCCCACACGAATATTCTCCTTCCGGACAGTACCCTTCTGATTCACAAACTGCGCCGGCCCTAGCAAAAAGCAAAGGAGCTATTTTGCGAACTTCCTCCATCATTATTTCGGCTAAATGACGTATTTCCCACTGAGCTCTTTGGCAGCACCGTAAGCGGAAAAAATTAGTTAAACTGCGCACATTCATAGTTACCACCAATTTGGTCTCGCAGGCATTGGGAAGAATGTAACGGGCATCCTCCCGGGGCACCATATTACTTAATTTCTGATAAGCCCGGCGAATAGCTTCCATTTGCTCATGATAATAATCCAATGCTTCCCCGTTAGAAGCTATGGAAGGGGGCACTACATAGGTAAAACTTTGTTCATCTACATAACGCTGAGATTTTTGTGAATATGAAGCAATACGATGCCGCACCATTTGATGTGAAAGAGCCCGACTCACCCCCTCTATGCCAAAAGTAAAGCTAACATGCTCAAAAGGAGATTCATGACCCATATCTCCAAGTTTTTTAACAAATGTAGATATTTTATCCTCATCCATCTTCTCCATCAAATCAGATATCCCATCAGCAGAATAACAAAGCCTGGCTGCTGCAGCAACTACTTGCTCGGGGTGTGGTGTGTGCCACAAAACTTCTACTTTCACAAACCTTCCCTCCCTGCTTTTTAAAATAACAATTCGCAACTATACCGGCTTATTCCAAAATACTATTATTGAACGCTTTTGGAAAATTTCCACCTTACCCCGTAGGGCGTATCCTCTAAAATAATCCCTTCCGCTTTTAATTCATCCCGGATAAGATCAGCAGTGGAATAATCTTTTTGGCGGCGGGCTTCTTCGCGTTTTTCAATAGCTTTCTTAATTCTATCTTCAAGATCTTTTTTTTCATCTATTTCAATAATATTCAGGATATCGTTTACTTCCCGGAAAAAACTTTTAATCGAAGCTAAAAGTTCTTTATTGATATTTTTATTTGATAAGTAAACATTTACTTCGCGCACCAGGGTAAATAAAACCCCTAGGGCTTCTGCTGTATTAAAATCATCGTTCATTACCGTTTTAAAATCTTCTTTTGCTTTAGTAAGTTGTTCCGCTAATTCCTTTTCTGCCGCACCATAAGAAAAGTCTTCCGCACGTTCCAAACTAACACTAACATTATCATATAAAGTTTGTAGTCTCTCTCTCCCCGTTGAAGCTGAATTAATTAATTCATCACTATAATTTAGCGGACTGCGATAATGTGCCGAAAGCATAAAAAATCTCAGATCCAGAGGGTTATAATTACTAAGTATTTCCCTGATATTCAGTACATTACCCAATGATTTAGACATCTTTTCTTCCTCAATATTTAAATAACCTGCATGTAGCCAGTAATTTACAAATTTACTACCGGTTGCTCCTTCACTTTGCGCTATTTCATTTTCATGATGAGGAAAAACCAAATCCGGGCCTCCCGCATGAATATCAATTGTTTCGCCCAGATAGCACATAGCCATGGCCGAACATTCAATGTGCCAACCGGGGCGCCCTCTGCCCCAAGGGCTTTCCCATGAAGGTTCTCCGGGCTTTGCAGACTTCCACAAAACGAAATCAAGAGGATTGCGTTTGTTTTCATCTACTTCCACTCTGGCCCCGGATAAAAGATCTTCTTTTTTTTGATGTGATAATTTGCCATAATTAGATACCTTTTGTGTATCAAATAAAATGTCACCCTCGCTCATATATGCAATATCTTGCTCAAATAGTTTCTGAATAAGCTCAATAATAGGGTTGATGTGCTCTGTGGCCTTAGGATGAATAGAAGCCTGTTTTATTTTCAATGAATTAGCGTCGGCAAAATAAGCATTAATAAACTTTTCCGTCAATTCATTAACTTTTAAATTCATCTCTTCAGCTTTTTTAATTACTTTATCATCAATATCTGTAAAGTTTTGGACATAAGTAACTTTATATCCACAATATTCCAGATAACGCCTGATAACATCAAAAACTATAAATACCCGCGCATTACCTATATGAAAATAATCATATACAGTAGGGCCACATACATAAAAAGATACCTCCGGCGGATTCAAAGGAGAAAACTCCTCTTTGCGGCGATTTAAGGTATTGTACAAGTATATATTACCCATAAAACACACCTCCAATTATTTAGCCTGTTTAATTCTCCTTTTATATAACAGAAACAACCTCATATTTACCACAGATAGCTTAATTTTAAATCTTTTTTTCCGGTATTTTTACCATAGAAAAAATTACTCACTTAACAAATAATTTTAAAAAACCGCCTCTATCATTACCACAGAGACGGCTATTTACCGCGGTTCCACACTGCTTAGGCCCTGTTAATAAGAAACACAGGTTTTGCCCCGCTTTATTAACGCTAACGGTTTTCCCGATTCTCCCTACTAAATAAAATTGTTTTTTCAGGAGAACTGCTCCGAAGTGCATTTCAACCAACTGGCTTTGAGGGCTTTTTTCAGCTTCTAAAGCCCATCTCTGGCAAACAACTTTGATTTACTTCTCTTCTTCATGGCATTTATGATCTTCATTTTTGTATTTAAGTTTATTATATATCCCGGTGTTTGTGGATGTCAATCACTGCTAATTCTTTTTCTATTAAATGAATTATTTATATAAGCAACTTTTCCCCTTTACTTAGGGAAGATTTATTCTCGGTAAATTTTGAGAAAACTCTTCTTTATCAATAACAACATTTCTTTAAAAACCTTAAGAGAAATTCCCTTTTCCATTTTTTTCTAAAAGAGCCACTGCCTGAGCAGCAATACCTTCAATTCTGCCTATAGAATCTAACTTTTCATGAGTGGTAGCTTTGATCCCAACAGCATCTTCCTGTACTTCCAAACCCCGAGCAATGTTGTTCTTCATTTCACTTATATAAGAAGAAATACGAGGCTGCTGGACAATAATCACACTATCCAAATTATTTATATAGTACTCTTTTTTCTTAATAATTTCACCAACTTCCCTTAAAAGTTTCAAGCTTGATATATCCCTATAGTTTGTATTATCTTCGGGGAAATAATAACCTATATCCGGCAAAGATAAAGCACCGAGCAAAGCATCCATGATAGCATGCACAAGCACATCTGCGTCAGAATGTCCCTCAAGGCCAAGATGATATGGGATGGTTACCCCTCCTAAAACCAGTTGATAGCCCTTAGCAAGCCGATGTATATCATAGCCAATGCCTACTCTCAACCTCTATTCCCCCTCATTCCTCTGATTATGAATCAATTTAGCCCAGAGCAAATCCTCCGGCGTAGTAAGCTTAATATTCATCAATTCACCAGTAATAGTTTTTACAGTTTTACCCATATTTCTTACCAGGGCGGCATCATCGGTAGCATAAAAATTCTCCCGGAATGCTTGTTCATAAGCTTTCATAATGATATTTTTTCTAAAACACTGGGGAGTCTGCACCAATTTATACTTTTCCCTATCAACTGTTTGTATCAACGTTCCATCCTTATTAATTTCTATCAGGGTATCTTTTAGCGGTAATACCGGTATCACAGCTCCATTGTAATCTGCTTCCTTAACAGCTGCACTAATAAGATCAGGAGTGACAAAGGGACGAACCCCATCATGAATGCAAACTATTTCAATCTCCTGATCCATTTGGAGTAGTCCTTTATAGACAGAATCCTGACGTTCTTTGCCTCCTTCTTCCAAAGTCACTTTTTTGGATATAATTTCTTCAGAATCAAAAAGAACCTCCTGACAGTATTCTTTACTATCAGGAGGAATTACTACAATTATCTTCTTGAAATCTACCGGAGAATCAATAAACTTTTGAATAGTATAAAGTAAAATAGGTTTTTCATTCCATAGCATAAATTGCTTGGAAATATCCCCCCCCATACGATTTCCATGCCCTGCAGCTGCAATTACAGCTCCTACCAAACTAATTCACCCCGGTTACACTTTCAGAAGAATTTTTAGGTTTAGCAAAGATCATTCTACCGGCAGCAGTTTGTAAAACACTGGTTACCTGTAAATCCAGTGTTTCGCCTATATGCTTTTTCCCGCCTTCTACAACTATCATAGTTCCATCTTCAAGGTAGGCAACGCCCTGTCCGGCTTCTTTGCCATCCTTAATTATTTGCGCTTGCATTTCCTCACCGGGTAGGACCACAGGCTTCACTGCATTGGCCAATTCATTAATGTTAAGCACGGATACTCCCTGTAATTCACAAACTTTATTTAAATTATAATCATTGGTGATTATTTTACCATTTAAAAGCTTGGCCAGCTTTACCAGTTTACTATCTACTTCTGCAATATCTTCAAAATCTCCTTCGTATATCTCCACCGGAATATGCATTTCTTTCTGGATTTTATGTAATACATCCAGTCCCCT
>CAZWVJ010000060.1:0-6338 GCA_964636865.1 uncultured Syntrophomonadaceae bacterium | reverse complement strand
CAGATGAGGCTTCGTCCTCTCAAACTTCTTCTTTGCCATTAGTCCTTACCTCCTTGAAATTTTATTCAACCACACTATGCATGACTATTTTCTCATAAATATTTTTGGGAACTTCCTCATAATCCAGAAATGACATATTATAAATGCCTCTACCCTGTGTTAGCGATCTCAAATCAGTCGCATAGCCAAACAACTCACTTAACGGAACCGCTGCATTCACCACTTGAACACCTTTATTTTTTTGAGAACCGATAATACGTCCTCTGCGTCCTGTCAAATCTCCCATTACGTCGCCCATATACTCTTCGGGAATAGTTATATCCACTTTCATAACCGGCTCCAAGAGCACTGGATTAGCATCAGAAACTGCTTTCTTTAAAGCCTGGGAAGCAGCTATTTTAAATGCTATCTCCGAAGAGTCGACTTCATGATATGAACCATCAACTAATTTTACTTTGACGCCAATCAGTGGATAACTGGCAATAACTCCGGTAGACATGGCCTCTCTGACACCCTCTTCTACAGCAGGTATATATTCCTTGGGTATCACTCCGCCTACAATATTACTTTCAAAAATTAGTTCCTCTTCAGTACTGTCCAGGGGCTCTACTTCAAGGATTACGTGACCGTATTGCCCCCTTCCTCCGGATTGACGAATAAAACGGTTTTCTACCCGGGTACCCTTTTTAATAGTTTCTCGATACGCAACCTGGGGACGACCTACATTGGCTTCTACGTTAAATTCCCGCAGCAATCGATTGACTATTACTTCCAAATGAAGTTCTCCCATGCCTGATATTAATGTCTGCCCGGTATCTGCATCCTGGTAACTACGAAATGTAGGATCTTCTTCGGCCAAACGTTGTAAAGAAAAGGCCATTTTATCTTGATCCATTTTTGTTTTCGGTTCTATGGCTACGGAAATAACCGGTTGAGGAAAGCGAATGTTTTCCAGCACAATGGGGTTTTGCATATCACATAGTGTATCCCCGGTAGAAACATTTTTCAGACCTACCACTGCTACAATATCCCCTGTAGCCATCTGATCAACTTCTTCTCGCCGATTAGCATGCATTTTAAGAATACGTCCCACTTTTTCTTTCTTATCTCTGGTAGAATTGTAAACTCGAGCACCACTTTTAATTACTCCTGAATAAATACGTAAAAATGCAACTTTGCCTACATAAACATCCGTCATTATTTTAAACGCCAGGGCGGAAAAAGGAGCATCATCCACAGGCAACCGATTAGAATCTTCACCTGTATCAGGATTATAGCCATTAACAGCCGGCACATCTGCAGGAGAAGGCAAATAATTTACTACGGCATCAAGTAAAGATTGCACTCCTTTATTTCGATAAGAAGAACCACACAAAACCGGAACCAGTTCATTTTTTATAGTAGCTCTTCTTAAAGCCTCCCGAATGTCTTGATTAGAAAAATCTTCACCTTCCAGGTACATCTCCATAAAATGCTCGTCACTTTCAGCAATAGACTCAATCATTTTCTCTCGATATTTCTCAGCCTGTTCTATATATTCTGCGGGAACATCTTCTTCTTCCCTTTTAATTCCCCACTCGCTAACATTAACTACAGATTTGAATTTAATTAAATCAATAATACCTTTATATTTTTCCCCTTCATACAAGGGTATTTGAACGGGTACCGGGTTAGCATTAAGATTTTTTTCTATCATTTTCACCGAATGATAAAAATCAGCCCCCACTGTGTCCATTTTATTAATATACACCAGACGGGGAACTTCATAATTATCTGCCTGACGCCACACCGTTTCCGATTGCGGCTCCACTCCACTTTTGGCATCAAACACAGCAATCATACCATCAAGCACTCTTAAAGAACGTTCCACTTCCATAGTAAAGTCCACGTGTCCGGGTGTATCAATAATATTAATTTGACAACCTTCCCAAAAACAGGTAGTAGCCGCCGAAGTAATAGTTATGCCTCTTTCCTGTTCCTGGTCCATCCAGTCCATAGTAGCATTTCCTTCATCAACTTCCCCCAAACGATGCACTCTTCCGGTATAAAATAACATTCTTTCGGTAGTTGTGGTTTTGCCGGCATCAATATGAGCAGCAATACCAATATTTCTTAATTTTTCCAGCGGAATCTGCCTCATCTTTTTCCCCCCTTTCCTAATATATTTTTAATCAATAACCTCCAAACAATATTACCAGCGGTAATGGGCAAAAGCTTTATTAGCTTCTGCCATTTTGTGCGTATCTTCTTTTTTCTTAAAAGAACTTCCCGTACTGTTAGCAGCATCCATGATTTCTGCTGCCAAACGTTCTGCCATCGTTCTTTCTCCACGCTGCCTGGCATAGTTGATAATCCAACGTATCGCTAATATTATTTTACGATGAGAACTTACCTCTACAGGCACCTGATAAGTAGCACCCCCAACACGACGGGGTTTTACCTCTAAAACAGGTGATATGTTTTGGACCGCACCTTCAAATATTTCCAGAGGATCTTTATCCGTTTTTTCTTTTATAATTTCAAATGCTTCATACATTATACTTCGGGCTTTTTCTTTTTTACCGTCATACATTAATTTATTTATAAATTTAGCTACGAGTTCATTATTGTATAAGGGATCCGGGTCAACTTCCCTTTTAGGAACTGCTCCTTTACGCGGCAACTAACTTCACCTCCTGAGAAAATGTTAAATTATTTTTTCGGTTTCTTCGTTCCATATTTTGAGCGGCCTTTGGCCCTGCCCTCTACACCTCCTGCATCTAAAGCGCCTCTTACCAGATGATACCTCACACCGGGTAAATCCTTTACCCTTCCACCCCGGACCAATACAACAGAATGTTCTTGAAGATTATGTCCTATCCCCGGGATATAAGCACTAACCTCCATACCATTGGTAAGCCTTACCCGGGCAACTTTTCTTAAAGCAGAATTAGGCTTTTTTGGCGTAGCTGTAAACACTCTGGTACATACTCCTCTTTTTTGAGGGCATTTTTCCAAGGCAGGAGACGAAGCTTTTCCTTTAGTTTGTTTCCTACCTTTTCTTACCAGTTGATTCATAGTAGGCATTTTATCACCTCTCTCACTTCATATCATTCAATAAGAGCCGCTGCTGACGCTCCTACTTTTATTCCGCAAGCATTCCCTAACTCACTCATAGATTCCGCATAACTCCAGGATATGTCTTTTTCCTTGCAAAGCTCTATTAAGGGAGAAACTACTTTTTCTTCAGCATCTTTAGCAATTATAACGTGCTTGGCTTCACCTTTATTAATTGTTTTCAAAGTTTGTTTTGTACCTACCACTTTTCTAGAGACCATTTTTAATTCTTCAATGTTGAAAGCCATGAATTCGCGCTCCCTTCAACGCCTTGCTCAAACACACTTAAAGATTTTAACATCTACTTTTAACCCTGTCAATTACTTTTGATGCGAAGTTTCTTTAAAATGATCTTTTTGGTCTCCTTCTTCCTTACTCTCTTTGGCTTCCTCTACATCGCTTTTTTCTTCGTCACCTTCTGTAGCTAACCGGCCTGAAGGAGAAACTTCAATATTCCTATATCTTCTCATTCCTGTCCCCGCAGGCACCAATTTTCCAATGATGACATTTTCTTTTAAACCTAACAGTGGGTCTATTCTTCCCTTAATTGCAGCTTCCGTTAGCACCCTGGTAGTTTCCTGGAATGAAGCAGCAGACAGGAAAGAATCTGTAGCCAATGAGGCCTTGGTAATACCCATTAATAAGGGGCGGGCCAAAGCAGGCTTGCCGCCATTATTAAGAATATCTTCGTTTATTTCTTCAAATTCAAAGCTATCTACCACGCCTCCCGGTAAGAGATGAGTATCACCGGCTTCTTCTACTTTAACTTTTTTCAACATTTGGCGCACAATAACTTCAATATGCTTGTCAATAATATCTACACCCTGCATATCATAAACATTTTGCACTTCTTGCAATAAATACAGTTGTACACCACGAACTCCTTTTACCGATAAAAGTTCATGGGGGTTAATTGAACCTTCCGTCAGCTCATCACCGGCGTTAATATGCTGCCCTTCTTCAACTTTCAAACGAGCTCCGTAGGGGACCTGGTAAGTCCTCACTTCTCCATGCTCGGAATTTACTTTAATCTCTAATTTATACCGGGTTTCAAATATTTCTACGTTACCAGAAATCTCGCTGATCAAAGATTGGCCCTTAGGCTTGCGCGCCTCAAATAGTTCTTCGACCCGAGGTAAACCCTGAGTGATATCATCACCGGCAACACCTCCCGTGTGGAAAGTGCGCATAGTTAATTGAGTGCCGGGCTCGCCGATAGATTGAGCCGCCACAATACCCACAGCTTCTCCTACATCTACCACATTGCCGGTTGCAGGGTTTCGCCCATAACACATCACACAAACTCCGTGTTTTGTTTTACATGTCAGAACTGAACGGAATCTAATTTCGGTTATGCCCAGTTCCATAAACTGCCGGATCATTTCTTCAGTAATATGGGTATCCGCTTCGGCCAGAACTTCCCCGGTTTCAGGATGATAAACACTTTCCAAAGTAAACCTTCCCACCAGTTTCTCCATGGCTTCCGTAAGCTCACATCCCATATTCACATAATCTGTTAAAGACAAACCTAAAGTGGTTCCACAATCCGGTTCCCGAATGATTACATCCTGAGAAACATCCACCAAGCGCCTGGTAAGATACCCGGAGTCTGCCGTTTTCAATGCCGTATCAGCCAATCCCTTGCGGGCTCCGTGGGTAGATATAAAATACTCCAACACCGTGAGCCCCTCCCGGAAGTTGGCTTTTATTGGTAAGTCTATAATACGGCCTGTAGGATCAGCCATAAGCCCTCGCATTCCGGCAAGCTGAGTTATCTGTGACTCGTTACCTCTGGCTCCTGAGTTAGCCATCATGTAAATGGGATTAAATTTATCCAAGCTATCCATCAATGTTTTGGTTAAATCATCCTTTTTCTGTCCCCAAATACCTATAACCCTATCATAACGCTCTTTCTCGGTAATTAAACCCCTGCGAAAATCACCATCAATTTGGTCTACTTCACTTTCTCCTGAGGATAGAATATCTTGCTTTTCAGCGGGCACAGTTACATCTTCAATTGCCACCGTCACCCCGGCCTTGGTCGCATAGTGAAAACCAAGGGACTTAATTTTATCAAGAATTACCGCTGTTTGTGTACTGCCATATCTCCGGTAACACCAGGAAACTATTTTGGCAACAAAGTCTTTTCTAACGGGTTTATTTAGCGGGACCTCTTCCAAGATCTTTTCTACATCAAGATCTTTAAATTCCACAAGATTAGTGGGTAAAAGATAGTTAACTTCTTCAGCATTATTAATATAAGGAAAATCTACAGGAAAGATTTCATTAATTAATATTTTCCCTACAGTAGTTAACAAAACACCCTTCTTTTCCCTAAATTCGTCTTTATTTATGCCGGCAAAACTAATAAATACCCGTGCCTGCAGATCCAAATATTTCTGATCATAAGCCATCACTGCTTCTTCCGTGCTGGCATAAATTTTCCCTTCTCCCTTGGCACCTTCTTTTTCCAGGGTAAGGTAATACAAACCTAAAACCACGTCCTGAGTGGGAGAAGCTACCGGACTGCTATCTTTGGGATTAAGGATGTTCTGGGCCGACAACATTATGCTCCTCGCTTCTGCCTGAGCTTCCGCCGAAAGAGGAACATGCACTGCCATCTGGTCTCCATCAAAATCAGCATTGTAAGCCGCGCAAACCAACGGATGAACTTGTATGGCCCTGCCTTCAACCAGAACCGGCTCAAAAGCTTGAATTCCCAAGCGGTGCAACGTCGGAGCACGGTTAAGCATAACCGGATGTTCTTTAATTACATCTTCCAATACATCCCAAACTTCCGGATTTACTCTTTCAACCATTTTTTTCGCGCTCTTAATGTTTTGAGTTGTCCCATCATTGACCAGCTTTTTCATTACAAAAGGTTTAAAAAGTTCCAATGCCATTTCTTTAGGCAGTCCGCATTGATACATTTTCAATTCCGGACCCACAACAATAACAGAACGGCCTGAGTAATCTACTCTTTTACCCAACAAATTTTGTCTGAAACGCCCTTGTTTTCCCTTGAGCATGTCACTTAATGATTTCAACGGGCGGTTTCCGGGACCTGTAACCGGACGCCCTCTGCGGCCATTATCTATCAAAGCATCCACTGCCTCCTGTAACATCCGTTTTTCATTCCTGACAATAATATCAGGGGCACCCAAATCTAAAAGTCGTTTCAAACGGTTGTTACGGTTAATAACCCGGCGGTAAAGGTCATTGAGGTCGGAAGTGGCAAAACG
>CAZWVJ010000059.1:0-6368 GCA_964636865.1 uncultured Syntrophomonadaceae bacterium | reverse complement strand
ATTTTGACTTCCGGCAGCTGTTCTAGGAATGATATATCTTCTCCCGGCGCAAATTTTATGGCAATTTTATGTTCCTTGAAATCACTTTTTATCCTCTCTAAATCGCCGGATAGAACTTGCTTGCCCTTGTTAATCATAAAAATTGAGTCGCAAAGCTCTTCCACCAGGATCATCTGGTGAGCTGAAATCATCACCGTAATACCCTCTTTTTGCAGTTCCAAAATAGTAGCTTTCAAAAAATCTTGATTAATAGGATCCAGCCCCGAGAATGGCTCATCAAGCATGACTAATGCCGGTTTATGTAAAACAGCAGCTATAAACTGAATTTTTTGCTGCATTCCCTTTGACAATTTTTCCAGTTTCTGCTGACCATATTCGGACAAGTTTACTTTGTGCAACCATTTAAGGCTTTCTTCTTTTGCCTTTGCCCGGGACATTCCCTTTAGTTCTCCCAGGTAGGTCAATGATTCCAACACTTTGGCATCATCATATAATCCGCGTTCTTCCGGCAAATACCCTATTTTACTCTTGTCCATAGTGGTGGCATTCCCATTAAGATAGAAATTAATGGTTCCGGCGTTAGGCGACAAAATGCCCATGATCATGCGGATAGCAGTAGTCTTACCTGCTCCGTTCGGACCCAACAACCCCATTATTTTTCCTCTTTCTACATTAAAGGAAATGCTGTCTACCACCGTTTTACCGGCAAAACTCTTGGTGAGGTTATTAACGTGAAGTATGTTTTCCAATTCAGACCTCCCGGGGGAAAAGCATAGTTAACTTCCTGTATAAAGCAAATATACATTTAGAAGTTTTTTAGTAACTATTTTTCTTTGTCAAGTTTAAACAGATTTTTAATTTGGTGAATTTTGATATTGCCACATAATTCCGGCACAATTCTCTAATCTTATCATTTTGAAAATTTTCGAAAGCCGCTTACCAAAGCCTGAGGCGGTATTTTTTGCAGCATTTCCCGGGACAATTTTCCCGGGCTCAAACTGATTGCTCCCCGGGGACGAAGTAATTTAACCCGTACCGCTTCCATAACGCGGGAAATATCTAATTCCCGAGGACACCTGGCAGCACAAGTAAAACAGCTGGCACATATCCAGGGAGTTTTGCTATCCAGTACCCTCTGTTCCGTTCCGTTTTGTAAGTGTAACATTATTTCCCTGGGAAGCAGATCCATAGCCGGGACTACCGGACACGAAGCAGTACATCTCCCACATTGAATACAGGCATTAACGTCCTGACCACAACGCTCTATTATTTCACTACGGATCCTTGAAGTAACATTTTCAGAGCTATTCATAGCTTATTTTCCTCCTGAACCTGAAGATCTAAAGCTTCTGCCAGAGGCTCGGTAAAATAGGAAATTTTAATCTTGCCTTCATTTATGGCGGGAGACTGTTCCAAATTGTAACGACAGAGAGGGCACGCCGTAACAAGTTCTTCTGCTCCTGACATTAAGGCCATGTTTATTACATTCTGCGATGTTTCTTCCATTACACCTTCTTCGGTCAATGCCAGATAAGCACCACAGCACTTGTGACGAAAAGGATAATGGCATACATCTGCACCGAGAGCCTCCAAAAAATCTTCCATAATACGCGGTTTTTCAGGATTGTCAAAACCCATTTCTCGGGATGGACGAAGCAACATACAACCATAATAAGCACCTATACTGCGTCCTTTCAGAGGCATTTTTACTTCTTCTTTTAACTTTTCCCATCCCACTTCATCACGTATAACCTCCAAGAAGTGCAACACCCTGGCTTTCCCGGGATAATCTTCTTCCAGATAATAGCTAATTTTATCCCGCGCATCTTTGTCTGTGGCAAGCCTTTCATTAGTCCTCTTGAGTACATGGTGGCAAGCCGAACATAGGGAAACCAAAGCTTTTTCTTTGGCTGCGTATAAAGTCCTGGAAGGTGAAAGTAATGTAATGAGATCGTCTTCAGCCAGAGGATAAACCGCTCCGCAGCACTGCCATTCTTCCATTTCTTTCATGGAAATCCCCAGATACTCCGCCGATTTAAGAGCAGTTTTTTCCATCTCTAAGCCTGATTTATCTTTAAGAGTACATCCCGGAAAGTATAGGTACTCCAATTGCCACACCTCCAGATGTCTGGATATTGTTCTTCGGTCAAACTAATTCATATATAAAAAATAATTCTTGATACAGCTCCAAGAACCCTTTTTAACTAAATTAATTTTAAATAAAGACTTACTGCAAAATGAAGGTACCGAAGGGGACGGTTCCTTTTGACACCTTTTTCGGCGTCTTTTTTGGGGAGTTTGCTTGAAGGTGTCAAAAGGAACCGTCCCCTTTTACACCTGCGATTTCATGGCAAAATCCCTGTGGCACCTTATGATGTGACAAAATTTTTTTATAATTTGGTTTGTAAGTTATTTTTATATTATGTTATTATATATAAATAATAAGCTATCTTTTTCCAGCTAGCGCAATATTAACAATAATAATATCTGCAGCAAATACACAGCCTATTTTTTTATATCAATAGCTCCTAAAGACCAAATTTCTCTTTTGTGAATACGAGGAACGGAGGAACAATGCATGGAGGATTATATAAAGGATGAAGAACTACAGGGGAGGTTAAGCGAATCAAGCTCTTCACAGTCAGCCCGTGAGAAATTTAAACACTTTCTACACACGGTTGTTTTAACCCGCGACAAAACCCCTCATCAGGAACAACTTTTTCAGATCTCCCAACTGCATGAAACAATACCTATTATACGAATTGTACTGCTTTGTTTAGCAGGTTTGATATTAATCACCTGGCCCACCGACTATATTTACTTCGAAGAAGCTATGATTGACGTTTACTTTATATGGCGCCTGGTTATGCTCTTAAGCATTACTGTTTTACTGGGTTTAATGCAATTTTCAAAGTGGGTGCGAGATAATATTTATAATTTCGCTTTTGTCGGGGTACTATGTGCTATCTTTTTTACGGCATACCTTTTTGGACAAGAAAAGGACCTAACGACCCCCTGGTTTTATATTATTTTTATCCTGCCGGTATTGACTGTTTTCTTTAACAGCAAAATCCTCTGGCGAACCATTGCCACCATTATTGTCCCAATTACTTACGCCGCCGGCTTTCTCCTTTTTAACCCTCAAAACTTAGAATACGAATATTTAGGATTAACATTTAACCTGGTCCTTTCCTCCATAATTATAAGTATCCTTCTCGGCCACATTATTTTTTACCTTAACCGTCAAAGCTTCTTCCAACAGCGCCAGCTCAAACAACAGCAAGAAGAAATTCAAAAATTGGCAGATTATGATCAATTGACAGGAATCTTCAACCGGCGAGAATTTGAAAATCGAGCTAAAAGTGAATTTCTCCGATCCCTACGTTATAACTGCTCCTTAAGCCTCATCATGATGGACCTTGATCATTTCAAGCACATTAACGATACCCATGGTCACTCCGTGGGAGACGCAGTTTTGAAGAAGCTGGGAGAATCTATCGAGGCATGCAGTCGGGCAACAGATATTGCAGGGCGTTATGGAGGTGAAGAATTTAGTATGATACTTCCGGAAACAAATTCGCAGGGTGCGCTTCAAATGGCTGAACGCCTCCGGAAAAGACTGGAAAAGATTCCCTTCGAAAATGAAGCGGGAGAAAAATTCCACGTTACCTGCAGTATTGGCATAGCCGAATGGAATCCCGAAATTAAAAGTTACGAACAGCTTATTAAAAAAGCCGACGAAGCCCTTTATCTAGCCAAAGCTGCCGGCAGAAATCAAATCAAGCTCGCAGAACTTTAAAATGTTAATTCTCTATTACCAATATTTCCTTCCAACTAAGCATTTTTCACCTTTGTCCGTCCTATGCCGTATCATCCGCCCAAACACCTAAAAGGCTGCGGCAGGGTGCTCCGTCACTCCGATAAAATTTTATGGGCAGGCAAATCAAAAGATAATGTCCCGCTTCCACCCCGTCAAGGTTTACATCCTCCAAAATCAAACATCCCGCCTGCAGCAAAATTTTATGCACCGGCACAAGGTCACTAACAGTATCACGCTCATTTAGGGGACGATAAGCATCCACCGAAAAATAGTCGAGCCCTACCATGGAAACCCCTTTCTGCGCCAGATACTTTGCTGCCGAAGGTTCCAATGTCACATAATTCAGCTGGAACTCATCCCGCGCCAAATTATTATTAGCCGTCTTGAAAAGCACGGCTTCCCCGGCTTCCAAATAATGATTGCGCAGCTCCTCTTCAGTTATTTTTTCCCCTGTTATCTCCACCACCCTGGCTTCTAGAATAAAGCGCTCCGGGGGTATTTCCTCTAAAAAAACCCCTTCGGAGAGAAAATGAGCCGGAGCATCCAGGTGGGTTCCGGCATGCGCGCTCATAGAAAGGCGGGTTAAATTACCGATATCTCCCCGGCTTTGATCCATAACCCGCTCCATTTCTACCGGGGCATCCTGTGGAAAATCAATATTATCCCATCCGATAGTGCGCGTAATATCAATCCACCTCATTTGCTTCCAGGTTTGCAAAAATTTACCCATTCTTCTCCTCCTATCCTCCCTTTGCTATAATACTTTTGTATCATACGGGAGGTTTTCCTTCAATGATTTGGCAAACATTCCTCATTTTAATCCACTGCAGGAATAAAAACACATCCGGTTAATCAAAATGCCCTCCTATCTCTGTATTAGTCTATAACTTTGATGCGTAATAAGTAAAAAATATTTTTGTATGTAGTTGACAACCATAATAAATTTTTAATATATTATTATAAAAACATATGAACATATAAGCATATGCGCATATGAGGTGAGAAAAGATGGAATCTAAATTGATACAAATCCTTAAAGCCTTGGCTGACGAAACACGTTTGCGTATTCTGAATTTACTGCAGTATAGTGATCTCTGTGTATGTGAAGTGGAATTTTTTCTCAACATCAGCCAGTCAAATGCATCAAAACATCTAAATAAGCTAACTAATACAGGCATTCTGCATTATTATAAATCAGCAAAATACGTATATTATCAACTAAACATGGAGCTAATAGATGAATATCCCTTTATCAAACAAATATTAAGCATCGAATCCGGTAAAATAGCTCAATACCAAAAAGAATATGAAAGATTAACTTTATATAAAGAGCAAGGCTACACCTGTGATGATTTAAAAACAGGCAATGTTTGCTTTTAAATAGATTTAAAACATAAAAATTACGATTAAATGTATTTCTGCAAAAATATTTTCGTAAAGACTCACATGACCAAACAGTATAAATAATTTTATTTTCATGTAAACTTTTTATATAAACTTCTGCTAAGGAGGACGCTAAAATGTCTGAGGAAAAAGAACAAAAACTGGGTTTTTTTGAAAGATACCTCACGGTATGGGTAGGAATCTGCATACTTTTGGGGTTATACCTGGGGGAAGTTTTTCCTCAGCTTGCAGATGTATTTGAAGCATTCGAAATCCAGGGATATCCAGTCATAGTAGCCATAGCCTTGTTTTTAATGATTTACCCCATAATGGTCCAGACCGATTTTCAAGAAATTATTAAGGCCGGAAAGTCAGCTAAACCCGTAACCACCACACTTGTGCTTAACTGGGCTGTAAAGCCTTTCACCATGGCTTTTATAGCCTGGCTTTTTTTCAGGATCATATTTGTAGACTTTGTAGGGTACGATATGGGAAGTGAACTCATGGCCGGAATGATCCTTTTGGGTATAGCCCCCTGTACTGCTATGGTCCTGGTTTGGGGTTACCTTTCCCGAGGCAATATGGGACACGTAGTAGTGATGGTAGCTATTAATTCTTTGAGCATGCTTGTCCTCTACGGCCCTCTGGCAGTTCTGCTGCTACCCGTAGCAGATGTGCCGGTGCCTTTGACAAGAGTAGCATTTGGAGTGTTGGCATACGTAGGCCTACCTCTGGTCGCAGGCTATCTTACCCGCAAAATAATGATAGAGAAAAAAGGGAAAGAAGCTTTCGAAAAGTTTACCGCCAGGCTCCATTATGTTTCTCCGGCAGCCCTGCTTTTTACTATTGTCGCCATCGTAACTCCTCAGTCAGGGATTGTCTTAAGCAACCCCTTGCTGGTACTATTTGTTTTAATTGCCTTAACTGTCCAGATATTCTTGATCTTCGGCATAGCTTACTGGATTTCCAGAAAAATAGGGCTTGCCTATGAAGACGCTGCCCCCACCTCCCAAATAGCATCAAGCAACCATTTCGAGGTGGCCATCGCCATGGCTATCGCCCTTTTTGGGGTTGATTCCGGAGCTACTCTGGCCGCAGTAACCGGCATGCTTATTGAAGTTCCCATTATGCTCCTGCTGGTGCAGATATGTCTAAAAACCCAGCA
>CAZWVJ010000058.1:0-7161 GCA_964636865.1 uncultured Syntrophomonadaceae bacterium | reverse complement strand
AAAAGTACAGGAAAATATTTGATTAATTAATTATGCATTTAAAATTATCATAGTAAGGATTGACAGGCGATGTATCAAGAAAGAGTGCTCAAACATTTTAAGAACCCTCAGAATGCAGGAAGAATCGAAGATGCCGACGGTATAGGAGTGGTAGGTGATCCTTCCTGTGGCGATTTTTTGCGGATTTATATTAAAGTAGAAGATAACCATATAGTCGATATAAAGTTTGAAATCTATGGTTGCCCTGCTGCAATAGCGACCAGCAGCATCCTGACCGCTATGGTCAAAGGTAAATCTTTAGATGAAGCCTGGGAAATAACAGATGAAGATATTCTAGAGGCCTTGGGCGGTTTACCGGAAAATAAGGAACATTGTTCAAACTTAGGAGCAGAAGCTCTCTCCAGAGCAATAATAAGCTATATGGTTAATTTTTAACTCATATGAATAAACAATATTAAGCCATAGGTAGCATAAAAAAAACAGGAGGTAATAAAAATTATGAAGATTGTTATAACCGCAAGCGGAAAAGAACAAAACTCTTTAACCAGCCAACAGTTTGGAAGGTGCCCCTACTTTGCCTTTTACAATGATCAAAGCAAAGAATGGAGTTTTGAAGCCAATCCGGCAGCAGAGGAACCCAGCGGTGCGGGAATAAAAGCAGCCCAGCACATACTGGACAAAAAAGCGGAAGTTTTACTTTCCGGAGAAATAGGGCCAAAAGCATGGCAGGTGCTTGGTTCATCTCAAGTAAAAGTATATCAGGTCCCGGATATTTCATTAAAAGAAGCATTAAATACCTATAAAGAAGGAAAAGCTCAGCCTTTAACCAGCCCAACAACTTCTTCCCATTCCGGGAAAGCAAGTTCTTCAGGCACCTGGGGAGAAAGTTTTAACGAAAAAGAAAGCAGCGCTTGCACCACGGAAAATAGTGAAGAGCTTAATAAAAAAAGAATTGCCATAGCCACCGACAATGACGAGGTCTCCGCTCACTTTGGAAGATGTGAAGGCTATACCATAGTGGACTACGATGAAAACAAAATTCAAGAAAAGTTTTTTATTCCTAACCCCGGGCATGAACCTGGCTTTCTCCCCCGTTTTTTAAATGAAAAAGGGGTGCATTGCATTGTTTCGGGAGGAATGGGCCCTAAAGCACAAAACCTTTTCTCTGAACAAGGAATTGAGTATATTTTGGGTATTAGCGGGCCGGTGGAAAATGTAGTAGAAAATTTACTCAGCGGACAGCTGACCGGCGGCGATAGCTTCTGTTCCCAAAACCATTCCCATGGTCATGGTCATGGTCATCACGGATGCCATAGCTAAACAGGTGACGAGGGGTTGAAGCCAATGATTATTTCTATAGCCAGCGGCAAAGGTGGAACAGGCAAAACGACTATTGCAGTTAACCTCGCCCGGGCAGCCGAAGAACAGGATAATCTCCAGTTTATTGATGCTGACGTGGAAGAACCTAATGCCCACCTTTTTCTGAAACCGGTAATAGATAACAAGGAAGCGGCAACTATACCAGTTCCTCAAATAGATGAGGATAAATGCAATTACTGCGGCACCTGCGCCCAAATATGCGCTTTTAATGCCCTTGCGGTTACTCCTCAGGCAGTGCTTACATTCTATGAACTATGTCATGGATGCGGCGGATGTGCTTATCTTTGCCCGGAAAAAGCCATCCAAGAAGTTCCTCGGGAAATAGGTTTTACAGAAAAAGGAACGGCGGGAAATATAAGCTTTGTCCATGGCCGCCTCAATACGGGCGAAGCTATGTCTCCTCCTCTTATTGAAGCAGCAAAGGAAAAAGCAGAATCTGATAAAATGGTTTTGATTGATGCTCCCCCGGGAACATCCTGTCCTGTGGTGGCAGCAGTCCGGGAAACTAATTATTGTCTGCTGGTAACCGAACCTACTCCTTTCGGTTTACATGACCTTCAACTGGTGGTGGAATTGCTTAAAAAGTTAAATATTCCCTGCGGCGTTATTATCAACAGAGCAGATATGGGAGATGACCAGGTGGAATCTTATTGCATACAACAAAATATTCCTATTTTGATGCATATACCGTGGGATAGAAATTTAGCATACTATTGTGGCCGAGGAGAAGCCATAGTAGATCATTCCCCGGAATGGAAAAAGAAATTTATTCATTTGTGGGAGGAAATCAAACTAAAGCTAAACCACCATCAAGCGAAAGCAGGGGATGCCGGATGAAAGAGTTGACTATTATAAGCGGCAAAGGAGGCACGGGTAAAACATCCCTTGCCGGTTCATTTGTTTCCCTGGCGAAAAAATCTATAATTTCTGATTGCGATGTTGATGCCGCGAATTTGAGCCTTATCCTTAACCCAGAACTCCAGGAGAAGCATCAATTTAAAGCTTCTCGTAAAGCATCAATTGATCAATCCAAATGCTCCGGCTGTGACCTTTGCCGGCAATTATGCCGGTTTGGGGCTATAACTGGGGAATATGAAGTTAATTACCTGGCATGTGAAGGCTGTGGATTGTGTTTTTATGCATGCCCGGAAGAAGCAGTTTATTATGAAGAAACGGTATCAGGTGAATGGTATTTGTCCGTTACGCCTTATGGGCCACTGGTTCATGCCCAGCTGGGCGTGGCCGAAGAAAATTCAGGAAAACTGGTAACCCTTCTCAGACAAAAAGCTAAAGAATTGGCCGCAAAAACTGCAGAAGAGCAAACTGAAAAGAAATATAATCTAAACGAAACAACTCAAAAAGATAATTCTTCTGCCGGTTATTACGATGGGTTGATCATAAATGACGGCCCTCCCGGCATCGGCTGCCCGGTGATTGCTTCCCTGGGAGGTTCTTCAATGGCATTGGTTGTCACCGAGCCCACTCTCTCCGGAATACATGACCTGGAAAGGATCTTATCCGTTTGTAATCATTTTAATGTACCTCCTCTTGTCTGCATCAACCGTGCAGACCTGGACGAAGAAAATGCTTACCGCATTGAAGACTACTGTAAAGAGCAAAATATTCCCTTTGCCGGGGAAATACCTTTCAGCAGAAAATTTTCAGAGGCAGCAGTTAATAAAATGCCCCTGGTGGAATACACCGAAAATAGTGTTTCCCGGTGTATAAAAAATGTTTGGAATAAAATAACCGGTAATTTGTTCGGCAATACGAAATAAACCCGCAGGAAAGTTTTAAAAGGGGATGAACTAATGTCCATCCCCTTTTTTGTGCCGTCCTGGTACCGTCCTAGTAGTTTAACTGATTAGCTTTCTCCTTCTAATTCTTCCAGCCTGCCTTCTACATCTGCCAACATGTCTTTAAGCTGCGCTGCAGCTTCCTTGAGGTTATTAATTTCGTCAGCGGGAACAGGGTTTTCCGCACCTGCTCCGCCATATGCAGGGTTATATCCGGCATCATACGGGGGCGCATATTCATAAGGCATCGCATAGCCCGGATCATAAGCAGGAGCATATGGCGTCATATAAGGGGGAGCATTATAAAAAGACCACCAGCGGCAGACTCCTCTTCCCGGCCCAAAGCCGCGACCAAAACCTGGGCCAAAACCGGGACCGAAGCCCGGCCCGAAAGAGGGAGCCCAGCCACGACCAAATCCTGGTTTCTGACCCCCGGATGGACGCCCACTTCTCCAATAAGCGCCTCCTCTAAAGCCCCCGCTACCGGGAATCCAACCTGTACCTCGCTTCCAAAAGCCGGGGCCAAACCAATGTCTTCCTCTGGGCATTACTTTCACCTCCTTACTTCCCTATATTTGCCAATCATACAAAGTAGAAACTGTATCGGATTGTTTAATTATATTATAGAGGTGTTATTGGCATATGTCAACAACTTGTGGCTATAATTTGTCATAATAATATTTTGGGAAAACCTAACTAAATTTCTATGAGCGACTTGTAGTAGAAACCATAAATCTTCTTTTTTATTAACTACTCGGGCCAGAAATATTAGCGAAGATAGCATGTTGATAAAACCCCTTTAATACTTATGTAAATTAGTAAGTAGGGTTGAATATCTGAGTAAAAGATGGGAAAAGTCAGCTATTCTGAAGCGGCAATGATCCATTAAAACACGCGGTTACAATTTTTGTTTTTATGTGCACCCTCGAAAAAGTTGCCGGATAAATATTACCGGTGATAAATTACCAGTTAAACCTTTTTGACTGCAGAATCATTGCCTGTTTGCTCTCCTGCTTCACCTAACCGTACTAAAGCATTACGTGTAAGAGGTGGGGCAATTATTTCAAAAAAGATTACCGCCGAAAGCATTACCGTTAGTATCTGATCGCTTACCTGGGGAAGTTGCTGTGCCACCAGCATAGTAAGCCCTATGGTAGTTCCCGCCTGCGACAGCAAACAGTAAGGCATGTTCTGGCATACACTCTGTTCCATGCCCAAAACTTTAGTGGAAGCATAAACACCCGTTAATTTACTGAATGTCCTGACCACAATATAAACTATCACCGCTATGCCTGCTACGGGAATCAGGCCCGGCTGAAGCGTGGCCCCGGCTACGGTAAAAAAGAGAAGCAAAACCGGTCCGGATACTTCTTCCACGCTTTCAAAAAGCTTTTTGGTATCCGAAGCATAGTTGAGCACTACAAACCCCATGGTCAGAATAGTTATCAGGGAAGAGAAATTGATTAAAGTAGTTATACCCGAGCCCACCAGGATCATGGTTAAAACAAATAGCAAACGAGGTTGTCCTGATGCAACCAGGCGAAACAGGTAAACAATTATAAAACCCAGCGCAGCTCCCAGCATAATCGAACCGATAATTTCCCCCAGGCTTACCAACACGGTAAGGGCGGAAGGATCTCCTCCCGCAATAAGGGGGCGGGATATGGCAATAGAAATAGATATGAGGATAACACAGGTTACATCCTCCAAAGCGGACACCATTAGTAAACTGTCGGTAAATCTACCGCGAGCTTTAAGCTCTTTCACCACCGGCACTATCACAGTGGGAGCCGGTGACGTGGCCAAAGCTGCCAGAGGGAGAGCGATATATGCCGGTTGCCCCGCCAAAAAGTAAAGGCCCAAAAACACCAACAGATATGTCCAGAGGGTATCGATGCTGGCCACTTTTAATAGATTAGCTCCCAGCTTTTTTAAAGCATTTATAGTTAGGTCACCACCCAGCATAAAGGCAATAATACTGACTGCCCCTACGCTTAGCGGATCTTTAATGGTTTCTATAAGATCCAGGGGGATTAACCCTGCCACATAGGGCCCTAAGAGAAGTCCAAAAATAATGTATCCGGTTAGAGAAGGAAGTTTTAGAAAAGCGGCAATTCTTCCACCCCAAAAACCTATGAGCATAATCAGTCCTACACCTAATACTACATCCATAAGTTGCCTCCCGGTTTGCTCTATTTTATTGTCAAATAGTTAAGTATATTAAAAATCACCTGCCTCCTTTCCTAAAGCTCGCAGGTGGCATATTTCGTTAACCTTTAATATGATAAAAAAAGAATTATGGTAAATTAGCTCATTAATACAAGCAGTGTCCTGGCGCAGTTTCCAAAAGGAACCCAACCCCGCCCCCAGAAGACGGCAGAGTAGTGCTTTGTTAACTGCACGATGAGCCACGATTACCGTGTCACCTTCCGGATTATGGGTGGCAGCCCGGTAAATCCCTTCTTCCCCCCGATCTGCTAAATCTTCCAGGCTTTCTCCCCTGGGAAAAATCACCTTCTCGGGATGTTCAGCCCAAATTTGATATAGCTCGGGATATCGTTCCTCTATTTCTTTTAGCGCTTTTCCTTCCCACTCTCCATAGCACATATCTAAGAAGGCTCGGTCAATCTCTACCTTAAACTCTGTAAATAAACCTGCAACTATTTCTGCGGTTTCGTGCGCCCGCTCCAAAGGGCTGGATAAAAAGACAGGATCTTTCAACCCCTCTTTTTTTAGTGCTTCGGAGAGGGCCTTTGCTTGCTGACGACCAAAATCGTTTAAAGGTACATCCGTTTGGCCTCGAAAAATCTTCTCCCGGTTCCATTTGGTTTGTCCGTGTCGCAATAAATATACCCTTCCCATAGTTTCCGCCAGGCAAAAGAACGCCGGCTACCTCGTAACCTCCTTCTTCAATAATTATTTTGGTTTTAGCTGAGGCAATCTTTTTTGATAAAACCGCGTGGCATTAATGTGTGCCGTGGCCTCATTGCTTTTTGGATCAAGATAACTTCCATTAGAAGATCTTTTCATCATATCCTTTCATCTTTTAACTGCAAGAGTTATCTGAATTTAAGGTTGCTTTTCAATTCTTGAAGGATATTGTCGATATCTTTTTGCTGCTCCTGCAGTTTTTGATAAGCTCTTTGGTAATACTCAGAATTACTCTTACGCTGATGCCTGGCCCACTCCAATGACTTGGCAATATTCGCAGCCATATTTTCCAGGGCATTTTCCAGGTTGCGCCCAAAGTCTCTTACCCCCATATGGATTCTTTGACTAAAATCCTCTCTAAGTCGCCCATAATTGCGGTCTACCTGCACAAAGACGATGGTTTTCATTTCTCGCAATGCTAATTTGTGTCCCAAGAAGGAAGGCAGAATTCTAAAAATCAGCTTCTTTTCTCTGGCGAAAAAATCAGGGTCATGAGGAAGAAAATCCTTTAGTGTTCCTACCAAAAAGTGAAATTCTTCTCTCTCAGGAAGTAACTCCCATTCTTTAACTTCAGGCAGATCAACCTGGAATATGGTTGCCGTCTCTTTTTCCACGCGCTCTAAAAGTTCTTTTGCTTGTTCTTCATGGGTTGAAAAGAGATCCCGCATTCTTTCTTCCAATTCATTTTCCCACTCCTGCTTCTTTTCTTCAAAGAAAAAGGTCAAATGCTGGTAAAGATAGTGGTTCCACGTGCGAATAAACTCACCGGTAGGCAGGTGATTATTATTATGATACCACTCATCCACCTGCTTTTTTTTAAGATTTATCTCTTCTTCTCGTTCTTTATTAAGCTCCTCCTGCACTTCCCGGAGTAGCTCACGACATTCTCCTTCTAAAACATGCCATTGCTGACGGGTTTCCCGGCGTACTTTCTCCATAAAAGCACTCAACTTTGTTTCTTTTTCTTGCAATTCATTTAATGGCATTTTCAAGGCTTTTTCTTCCAGATCCAGCTGGAACTTTAACTTTGCAGCATTATTTTTAGTTTTTACCG
>CAZWVJ010000057.1:0-7179 GCA_964636865.1 uncultured Syntrophomonadaceae bacterium | reverse complement strand
TCCTCTTTGGAGGAATAATATTTATACAGGGTGCCGGTGCTAATTCCGCTCTCTTTGGAGATATCCCGTATATTAACAGCATGGAAATCATTCATGGAAAACTGCTTTAGCACAACAGGATAAAGGCGAGCTTTTAAATTTTCAGTAATCGGAGGTTTCTCGGTCATGATATGTTCCAATCTTCATTTTTAGATATTCCCACCCTCTGGTGCTGAAAATTAAAGAAGGTTTAAATTACCATTCTATTATATAAAACAATGTTTCAAAAATCAACTGATTAATAAAACAATGTTTTTATCTCGGTGCCGAATATAGACACTTGACCAAGGCGCGAAATTCCGATAATTGTTTTCCTTAAAGGATTAAACTTAAAATTTTACTGACGTCTTGATGTCAGAGCGTTATAATGCTTCCAAAAGGTAAATACCGCATTCTGTATTCTCTCCAGCACACTGATTTAACAATCTGGATTGTTAAATCAGCCCATCGCAAAGATGTTTACCGTTATTAATGGAATAATAAAGGTTGCATCGAAGGGGAGAAATATCTGAAGGAATTACCATGCATGTAGTCGAAGCTACATAAACATGGCAGAGTATCAAACACTGAAAGTAAAAGGATAAAATAAAATGCATATCTGTAGAGTACATACTTTTGCAGACGGAGAAGTTACCGGTTTTGAACTGGGTTACGGGCCTGTGGGTTCCCCGCTCATGAATACTTACTTCTATTTAGTGGATGGTCTTTTGATAGACACAGGACAATCGAACATGAGGAAGAGCTGCTTACAATTGCTTCAAGACAAACAAATTAATTGTGTGCTTCTGACCCATCATCACGAGGATCACAGTGGGAATGCCTTGGCCTTGCAGAAATCAAGAAATCTTCCCGTTTATGGTCATCCTCTGACGGCAGAGAAACTACGCAAAGGTTTCAGAATTTTACCTTATCAGCGTTATACGTGGGGGAAGGCTGACCCTTTGGAAATAGAAGTACTTCCTCCGCAGAAAGAAACAGAAAGGTTTTGTTTTATACCAGTACATACGCCGGGGCACAGTAAAGATCATACCGTGTTCCTGGAGAAGGAGATGGGATGGCTTTTCTCCGGGGATCTTTTTATGGGAAGTCGTATTAGATATTTCCGGGCTGATGAAGATATGAAGGGAACCATAGAGTCACTGCAGAGGGTGCTTAGCCTGGATTTTGAGGCTGTTTTCTGCAGTATGAGTCCGCAGCCAATTAACGGCAAAGAAATGCTTCGCAAAAAGTTGAATTACCTGGAAGAATTTTATAGGGAAGTGGGTAAGCTCTATAAAGAAGGATACGATGAAAAAGGGATTATCCGTCATTTGGGGGAGGAAGCAAAATTAGTAAAATTTATTACCTGCGGCAATGTTAGCCGGGCGAATATGGTCAGGTCGGCGCTCAGGAGCTGGAAGGTTAATGATCAAGGATAGTTCTTACTTGCTCATTTTGCGTAAGTGTCAATTAGTGCCCATATTAAACTTCAACAATTTGAGGAAGAGCAATAAACCAAATTACTTCGCTTCTTCAGATTTATGCTATTTTCTCAAGAGCGATTCATCCATGATGCCTTTTTAAAATGAGGAGGTAAGGAAAAATGGAATTGGTTATTATAATAGGATTTTTTTTCTTGGGAGCAATTCCTTTTTCGGTGATCATAACAAAAATCTGGGCCAACATCGATATTAAAAAAATTCAAGATGGGAATCCCGGAGCTGCTAATGCGTGGAGAGTCGGTGGTGCTAAAACTGGCATCCCCGCCTTGCTCTTAGATTTTTTGAAAGGGGCTTTGCCACTGGCGATTTTAATGAACACTAGCTTTGTTACCATTTCAGATTGGCTCTTGATAGCAGCAGCCCTCGCTCCTGTCTTAGGACATGCCTTCTCTCCATTTCTTAAAGGAAAAGGGGGCAAAGCAGTAGCTGTAACCTTTGGCATATGGAGCGGACTCACATATTGGGAAGTTCCTGTAGTTTTAGGAATATGTTTGGGGATATTTTATATCATTCAAAACCAGGACTCTTGGTCAATTATTCTTGCCAATCTAGCCATTCCCCTTTATATTTCCTGGCAGGGCTTACCCTCAATTTTTTGCCTTATTTGGTTGGGAACTTTTTTTATTCTAATTTATAAGCATTTTCCTGAATTAAAAATAAAACCGCAATTTCGTTTCAAAAAAGGGAGAGCTTAAATATGGAAGATATGTTGGCTGGAAATTTAGAAGGCATAATGATTTTTCTAATAATTATTTCTCTAATCACATTGAGCAACTTAATATATCTTCGCCCTCTTTTACCCGTATCTATTGGCAACTTACCTTATTTTAATAGTCGAAACTTTTCCAGCAATATTCAAGCTCTTCCCCGAGTCTCAATTCTTATTCCTGCTCGCAATGAGGAGAAAAATATTGGTTGCTGCTTAGATAGTATATTGTTCCAAGATTATCCTTCTTTAGAAATCATTGTTTTAGATGATAATTCTACTGATAGCACTGGTGCAATTTTGCAGAAATACATGAATACGCCCCAAAAAGATAATAAAAACTTTCATTCTATAACTCTTTTACAAGGCCAAAAATTACCTTGTGCATGGACTGGGAAAAACTGGGCTTGCCATCAGTTAGCACTTGAGGCTACTGGAGAACTTATCTTGTTTGTTGATGCCGATACCACTTTAAACACTCAAGCAGTTAGCACAGCTGTAGGTAAAATAAGCGAAAACAACCTGGACTTAGTCTCTTTTATACCTAAGCAAAAGATGGTTTCCTGGGCAGAAAAATTTGTTGTTCCTCTTATTTTTTGGAGTGTTATGTTTTTCATGCCCCTGGTATTGGCTTATCGTTTAAAAATCTCTAAATTGGCTATGGGCGTGGGCCAATTTATAATGTTTAATCATAAAACTTATAAAAAACTTGGAGGACATGAAGCAATCAAAGAAAAAATAGTGGATGACATTGCTATGGTACGTCATTTTAAACAACACCGAGCTCGTTGGGCTATATTTAATGGGGTTAAGTTAGTATCATGCCGAATGTATTCTAACTTTAAGCAAACCTGGGAAGGATTTACTAAAAACCTTTTTGGTTTCTTTGATTACTTTTTGTTGCCATATCTTTTTATCTGGGGATGGCTGCTTTTTACTTTCCTTTTTCCTCTAATTATCCTCTTTATTGCCCTGGGAAATTCAATTATACCAGTCTTATCTGGAAGTATAAGTGATTTTACAATAGCAAGCATTAGCTCAATTACGGGAGAAGTGCAAATTAGAGCTGTCATGGCTGTATTTTTGAGTTTAATAATATGGGCAACTGTAAATATAACTTTCCACATTCCATTTCGAATGACATTTATTTATCCAGTTTCCATCTTTCTAACTAGTTTGATTGCCTTTAATTCAGCGCTTCAATATTTTCGTGGAGGCATTACCTGGAAAGGACGAAATTTATTAAGAAAAGTAAGTTAAAATCACCCCTTTAACATTATTTGACTTCACTTAATTCTTTATTGCCAAATCAAAATATGGTATTATTTGTTAGGCATTGCTTAAGCTACATTCGGACTATATTTTATTAACCGGGGAAATTATACTGTTCCTTTTTTTAGCTGCGAATATTTTTTTAGAAAAATTAAACGTTAAATAGAATAGTAGGTGTTTCAAAGCTTACTTGGGCATAAAATAATGATATAACATTTTTGAAGAGGGGGTGTTTTTTTGCATATAATAATTGCCGGTGGCGGTAAGACAGGAAGAAGATTAATAGAATTGTTTCGCAACAATCCGAAATATAGAATAACAGTTATTGATCCTGACCCTAAAATATGTGAATTGATTTCAGAAATGTTCCCCTACGTGGGAATTGTTTTGGGAAAAGCAGTTTTCCCTAATTCCATAAAAGAAGCCTTGACCAAAAAAACAATGGCTTTTATTGCTGTTACAGGAGAAGATCAAAGAAATCTTTTGGCTGCAAAAGCCGCTAAATCTTTAGGTATACCAAAAGTTATTTCAAGGGTAGAGGATCCCGAATACTTAGATCTATGCAAAGTAATCGGGGTAGACAATATTATAGATCCTACCAATTCAGTATCAGCCCAAATAGTGACACGGCTTTTCGGTGTTGATGTTACTGAACTGATTCATCAACTCCACCTGGACATAGAACTAAGGCAGACAACTACAGAAGAACGGCCTGAACTTATTGGTAAAAAACCTGCAGAGTTAACCAGGGTAGTTGGTGAAAAGCACTATCCGCTTCTGGTTCAAAGAAAAGGAAAATATTATCTTCCCAATGAAATTGAAAAAATTCAGAACCACGATCAAGTCATAATGTGGGTAAGGACAAAAAAATAGAATTTTTAAAAACAGTTGGTTTAGGTAGGCGATTCTCATGTACATGGGAAAGAAAAGAGAGCATACAAAAATTTTTCAGTACACCCTTTACACCATTAAATGGTCTTTGCTATCAATCCTGGTGGGGGTTATTGTGGGACTTGCTGCAATGGTTTTTTATAGGCTTCTTTCCTGGAGCGTTGCATTTATTGAACCCCTAATGGAGACTAATATATTATTTATTTTGCCGGTTTTGGGACTTTTTATTAGTGGGGTGATTACCACGAAACTAGCACCGGAAGCTGCTGGCCATGGTACTGATGCTATTATTAAAGCCTATAACCAAAAATGGGGCAAAGTAAGCATCTTAACTGTCCCGGTTAAGTTAGTGGCCAGTATATTTACCATTGCTTTTGGAGGTTCAGCTGGCCCGGAAGGGCCTGCGGTGCAAATGGGAGGAGGGCTCTCAAACTTTGTAGCCAGGGTATTTAAACTAAACTTAGCTGACATGCGAACATTAACTATATGTGGCATGAGTGCTGCATTCGGTTCTATTTTTACTGCACCCATAGCCGGTGGTGTTTTTGGCACGGAAGTACTTTATAGAGATGATATGGAACATAACAATTTATTTAAGGGTTTATTGTCAAGCATAACTGCTTATTATGTGTATTCCATCTTACTAGGACAAACTAGGTTATTTGAATTTTCTCCTCCTGAAGAATTTGTTTTTAGTGCCAGCAGAGACATCTTATTTTTTATTGCTGTGGGAGTTTTTGTAGGCTTTATTAGCCTGGTTTTTATAAAAACATTATATGGTTATGAGCATTACAACTCCCGGTTAAATCTTCCTCCTTATATTAAAACTGCTATAGGAGGCCTTTTTACCGGTATTACCGCACTCATAGCCACTCCGTACATTATGGGCAGTGGGATAGATCTAATGGAAAAATTATTTATGGGAAATACATTCCCATTATATTTAATTATTTTAATGCTATTGGGGAAAATTGTTGCTACTTCATTTACCGCTGGATCCGGGGCTAGTGGAGGTGTTGTTGCGCCAAGTCTGACTATAGGAGCGCTAACAGGCACTCTTATCGCTAAGTTAGTAGCTTATCCGTATCCTTTAGCTATAATAGGTGCTTCCAGCGTGGCGTTATTAGGAAGTGCTGCCCATATTCCGATAACTACAACTTTTCTGGCAGCAGAAACTTTTGGTGTAGAACTTTTAAAACCAGTAGCTATTACTTGTTTTGTTAGTTCCTGGATTGCCAAATCTGATACTATAGTGCGGGAATCTTACGTTAGCAAGTTAGAACTTTCCAAAGCACCATATCAATTCCCCAAGAGATTTAAAGATGTGTAACTTAAGGAAGGGGGGAAGGTTTCTGGGACGCGGAGACAGGGGACCTTACCCCTGGGAACTCATCTTTTCCAACAAAAGAAATAATGTTATGTTTAACACATAGTAATTATACTAATTATAAAGACTGGAGGAGTGGTTAGTTGAAAATTCTTGGTGTTGTAGGAAGTCGCAGAAAAAAAGGAAATACTTCAACTTTGATGCAAGAGGCTTTAAAACCTTTTAAAAGTAACAACATTGAAAGTAAACTTGTATTTTTAGATGACTTTAATATTAGTGATTGTAGTGGTTGCGAAGGCTGTAAAGAAACATATAAATGTGTAATAAACGATGATATGCAAAAATTATATCCAGATATTTTAGATTCTGATGCCATTATCTTAGGGTCACCTGCCTACTTTTATAATGTATCTGCAGATATGAAGGCTTTTATAGATAGATGTTACTGCTTTGAAATATTCGACGCAGAAGATCGCTCAGTTTGGATGGGGTTAAATGAAGCCCTTGGAGGAAAATATGCTGCTGTAATTGCAGTTAGTGAACAATCAAGAGAAGAAGATATGGGATTTACCGCTGAAGCGATGATAAAATCTTTAGAAGCTTTAGGTTATAGAGTAGTAAGTACAGTAAAGGCGCTAAATCTATTTAAAGTAGGAGAAGCCTTGAATAATAAAAAGGCGATGGATGAAGCCAAACAGGCTGGAGAAAAACTCTTGAAATATTTGCAGTTAAAAGAAAAAATAAGGGTGCAATTAAGCAATAATCACCGATAAAACCTCACTATTTTACAATTACTATTTATACGAGTTAAAAAGTAATGATATTAACTTTCTCAAATGTATACAACAGGTTCTTTATGTTTCTAGCGCCCCCATAAACGCAGCTACCGGAGCCGGACTTGACCGAAGGAACAAATTCCAACAATCGTTTTCCTAAGTATTAAGCATATATTTTTGTCTACCGATAAACTGGCGAATAAATTACTATAATATTGCTAAATAATCAATTTTCTAATAATTGTTGTGACAGAATTGCCCCGTCCCCACTGTCACACCTGATGAACAAGTGGAAAAAATTGTCCGAGCGTTATGTGTCTGCGAGGGTATAGTCTACTCGACTCAGTTTCACTTACCATATCTCGTCCAGTATCTCAAAAATTTCATTTTGTTTTTTCTCCGGTTTATCTTTTCCTATCTTGTTGGTCATATCGATAACCAGGAAATTATGAGATTCCTCCCACTCGGCCAAAAATTTATTTTTCTTGTCCAGGTTTATGTTTGCATAACGGGCAACCATGCGGACCAGGTCCTTATTATTAAGTCTGAAGTAACCATGAGAGGTGATTTTCTCTTTAACGAAAAACCATCCCTCCGGCAATTTACCTTCATAGTCTTCGAGATTGGCCATGGCGATAATCAATTTTTTCGCCTCTTTTTGATAACCCACCCTGGCTATTTCGAACT
>CAZWVJ010000056.1:0-7299 GCA_964636865.1 uncultured Syntrophomonadaceae bacterium | reverse complement strand
TGCTGGATTATTAGCTGGGCACAATTGAGCGCCGAATTGCCTCACCCGGATTAAGATACGACCATCACGATGAAATTACCTGATTGGGGGAGCGAATTATTTGATTGTCTTAGATGAAGTAACCAAAATATTTCCCGGGGCCCGGGAACCTGCTGTAGACAGGGTTAGTTTCCAAGTTACCGAAGGAAATATTTGTGTTTTTGTGGGCCCTGCCGGATGCGGCAAAACAACTATCTTGCGTATGATTAACCGCTTGGAAGAGCCCACCGATGGGGATATCTATATAAAGGGCGAGCGGGTAAAAGATAAGCATGTAAATGCTGATGAGCTCCGCCGAGAAATTGGCTACGTTATTCAGCAGGTAGGTTTACTTCCTCATCAAACTGTGGAACAGAATGTGGCTTTGGTGCCCCGTTTGCTCAAGTGGCCGGCAGATAAAATCCTCAACCGTGTGGCGGAGCTGTTGCAAATGGTGGGCCTGGATCCGCAGGAAGTATCGCATAAATACCCATATCAGTTAAGTGGTGGCATGATGCAAAGGGTGGGGGTGGCCAGGGCGCTGGCAGCAGACCCGCCGATAATGCTTATGGATGAGCCTTTTGGTGCTGTGGATCCCATAGTAAGGGAAAGATTGCAGGATGAATTTTTACGACTCCAAAAGGAGCTAAAAAAAACCATTTGTTTTGTAACCCATGATATTAACGAAGCTATTAAAATGGGCGACCATATTGTAATTTTGGCGGCCGGTAAGTTGATTCAACACGGCACCCCCAGGGAGATATTAACCGCTCCCGCCAATGATTTTGTCAAGGATTTAATAGGGGAAAACAAGGAAATAAAATTGTTGGAATTAACCCGGGCGGCAGAATTGGTTAACCCTCAGGGGGAGTTACCGCCTTCTTTATCTTCTAATGGCTGCTGCGTGCAGTCCATTGATCCTGTGCAAAGAGCCTTGGAAATTATGCTTAAAGAGAATTCAGACACAGTAGGTGTGCGGGATGGGAATGAATTAATCGGTGCTATTAGTTGGGCGGCTATTAAAGAGTATATTAATGCAATAAATGCTAATATTTAACTTTATTAGTTACGAATACTCCTGCGTGGTGATTTTATTTGGATTTTGAAATGGATAGATTTATAAGCACTTTGGTGGAAAGAGCACCGCCGCATGCCCTGGAACACTTACAACTGGTTTTAATTCCTTTGGTAATTGCTTTTGTGGTGGCTTTTCCGGTAGCAATAATTTTGACCCGCCGTCGCTTTATCAGGAGTACTGAGCGAGTGATGGCTGTGTTTAATGCCGGCCAGACTATTCCACCCCTGGCGGTGATTGCCATCTTCTTTCCTTTCTTGGGTTTAGGCCGGGAACCGGCTTTGCTGGCGCTTACCTTCTATGCTTTGTTACCCATCGCTCGCAACACTCTGGTTGGCTTAAAGGGAGTGCCCAGGGAGATAATTGAAGCAGCCCGGGGGATGGGGATGAAAGATTGGGAGATACTTATTCGGGTAGAGCTGCCTTTGAGCGTGCCGGTTATTATGGCCGGGGTAAGAATATCTGCAATTTTAATCGCGGCAACGGCAGCTTTAGCTTCTTTAGTGGGTGGCGGCGGCATGGGGACTATAATTTTTGCCGGCATAGATTTTTTCCGGGTGGAACTGGTTTTAGCCGGCACCCTGTTTATTGTGTTTATTGCCATATTGTTGGATCGGGTGCTCACGATGGTGGAAAATATTTTGACCCCCGTGCATTTAAAATCGCGTTAGTTTTTTACTTTTCCGGTGCGGTTTTGTGCAACTAAGAAAAATGCAGAATAAGAGGTGAGAGTGCCAAAGGTGGGAGTGCCGGAAAAAATATTATAAAAAAGAGATAGGAGGAAGGCTAGTATGTGTAAACTGATGAAGAAAGGTCTTTTTGTAGTGGCATTTATGTTGTTGGTGGCGGGCTTAGTGGGATGTGACGCTGAGGAGATGGTAGAAAATGGTGTCGAAGAAGTTGCAGAAGAGGAAGCAGTAGATATTAGTGTTGCCTGCTCCGCAGAGTGGGTGGAACGAGACGACGGCATGCATCCCTTTCAAGAACACTATGGTTTTGAGTTTGATGAAGTGGTGAATGTTGAGCTGGGTCTGACCTATTCAGCGGTGAATCAAGGGGATGCCCTGGTGGGGGTTGGCGACGCAACTGAAGGCCGTATAATTAAATATGACCTGGCCATTTTAGAAGATGATAAAGATTTTTTCCCGGCTTATAATGCGGCGCCTACTGTGCGCCAGGAGGTATTAGAAGCCCACCCGGAAATAGAAGAGTTAATGCGGGAAATATCCTCGCGGCTGGATTTAGAAACTCAAACCGAGCTTAACTTGCGAACCGCTATTGACGAAGAGGACCCGAAAGATGTGGCTCGGGATTTCTTAGAAGAAGAAGGGTTGTTAACTGGGGAAACCGTTGACGATGCCGGGGAAGTAACAGTGAGCTCTAAAACTTTTGCGGAAGCATTGACCCAGGGCTGGATGACTTATTATTTACTGGAAGATCGGGGTTTTGAGGTAAATAACGAAATCGGGCTTGGTGAAGTGGCCATTATTAGGCCGGCGTTGGAACACGGTGAGATCGATATTTACTGGGAATACACCGGAACCGGTTTGATGAATGTAATGGGATATGAAGGAGAAGAGCTGCCGGAAGGGGAAGAAGAAACCTTTCAAGAGATTCATGATTACGACAAGGCGGAAAACGATATCAAGTGGTTAGATTATGCGCCAGCCAATAATACTTTTGTTCTGTTTGTAACTGAAGAGACCCAAGCCGAGTATGGTTGGGAGACCCTCTCCGATCTGGCCGAATTTGCCAACCAATAAATTGTGTGACAGTGGGGACGGGGCAATTTTGTCACATCATTTATCCTTTAGAGATAAACCGGGAGTGGTTAATTGACCGGGTGCAATAGGGGACGGTTCCTTTTGACACCTTTTGGTATTATTTGGGATTCCCCCTCCTTTTTTGTGTGACGGTAGGGACGGGCAATTTTGTCACATCATTTATCCTTTAGATAATTATTCCCTTGGTGTACTGTGTCCGCTCAATTCTGTGTGCTCTCAATTTGCTGCTTACAATTGCATTAGGGGCTAAATACTAATCTATTTTTGAGTTTTTCTTTAGTTGTGCTGTGGGCAAAAAGCTGTGAGGCAACAAAAAGACCAAAATTATCATCGGCAGCAAACTGCAATGTGACGATTTTGCCCCGTCCCCACTGTCACATTAGAGTTCCACCCTTCTTAAAAGTTGTGCGTTGATGGCTACAATCACTGTACTTGCCGACATTAAGACAGCGCCAACTGCCGGTGATAAAAGGATGCCCCATCCGGCCAGCACCCCGGCTGCAAGAGGAATCGCGATAATATTATAGCCTGCTGCCCACCAGAGGTTTTGTACCATTTTTCCGTATGTGGCCCGGGAAAGGGTAATGATTCTCGGGATGTCGCGGGGGTCGGATCTCACCAGCACGATGTGCCCAGCTTCCACTGCAACGTCTGTTCCTGCACCGATAGCAATCCCAATATTGGCAGTAGCCAAAGCCGGAGCATCGTTGACCCCGTCTCCGATCATGGCAACCTTTTTCCCCATAGCCTGCAGTTCCTGGACTTTAGAGGCTTTATCCTCCGGCAAAACTTCGGCAAATACCGTATCAATCCCAAGTTCTTCAGCTACAGCACCGGCTACAGCTTTAGAATCGCCGGTCAACATGGCCACCTCGAGTCCCCGGCTTTGAAGGGCTGCAATAGCTTCCTTGCTTTCCTTGCGTACAGCATCAGCTACTGTGAAAACGGCAATTGCTGTTCCGTTTTGCAGCAAGTAAATCGCTGCCTGACCATGCTCGGCAGCAGCTTCAGATGTTTCTTTAAGCGCCTGCGGCACTTCCGTGTTTTCCTCATTTAATAAATTGGGGCCGCCCATATGGTACTCGATGCCATTAACTGTAGCAGCTACTCCCTTGCCTTTAAGAGCCCTGAACCCTTCAGCTGAGGGAATTGTAATATTTCGCTCCTCTGCGGTTTTTATAATGCCCCTGGCCAGAGGGTGTTCAGACTCCGATTCAACTCCTGCAGCTAACTGTAAAGCCTCTTCTTCAGAAACACCGTCCTTAGTTGATAAGTTTACTACCCTGAATTCACCCAAAGTAAGGGTTCCGGTTTTATCAAAAATTACCGTATCAAGATTCCGGGCTTCTTCAAGGCCAAACCTGTCTCTCACCAACAGACCACCAAAGGCTCCCAGGGTTGTGGAGATGGCCACAACCAGAGGTACAGCCAAGCCCAGTGCATGCGGACAAGCAATGACCAAAACAGTAACCACCCTGACTATGGTAAAATCAATGGGCATCCCTACAAGCTGCCATCCGATTAAAGTAAGTAAGCCGGCAGCAACAGCTATACCGGTAAGGAGCCGTGCGGCTCGGTCTGCTAAATTCTGGGCCCTGGATTTAGATGCTTGTGCTTCGGCTACTAATTTCATGATCCCCGAAAGCTTAGTATTATCTCCGGTACCTGTAACTTCAATTTGTAGCGAACCATCCCCGTTATTTGTCCCGGCAATAACCTCGTCGCCTATTTGCTTTTTAACCGGTACCGATTCACCGGTAATCATTGCTTCATTAACGTCACTTTTACCTTTTCGCAAAATCCCATCTACCGGAATATTTTCACCCGGGCGGACCAGAACGAGCTCGCCTTCTTTCAGCTCGTTCACTGCCACTTCTTCTTCACCATTTTCGGTGATTCGAGTAGCGGTATCCGGAAGAAGTTTCGCCAACTCCTGCAAAGCACCCTGCGCCTGAACAATGGAGCGCATTTCGATCCAGTGGCCCAGGAGCATAATCGAAACCAGAGTGGCAAGTTCCCACCAAAGCGCTTCGGCTTGAATCAGTCCAAGTTCTGCAATCCACGAAAAAAGAAAAGCCACTACTATAGCCAGGGAAATCAGGGTCATCATCCCGGGTAATCGCGTTTTTAACTCCCGCCAGGCCCCTTGAATAAAAACCAGGCCACCGTATAAAAAAATCACTGTGCCAAGCACAGGAGGAATATAAGCAGAACCGGTAAACACCGGCGCCTGGTATCCCAAAAGACTTTGAATATGTTCCGACCAGAAAACTACCGGTAAAGTGATGAGTAAAGAAAGCCAAAACTTGTCCCGGAACATAGCGGGACTGTGACCGGCATGCTTGTCGTGTCCATTGTGACCTTGGTGCTTATCTTCATCGCGGTGATTGTCCTCTTGGTGCAAATGTCCTTCATTATGATTTTCAGACATAAAATTAATACCTCCCATCATTCCAGGCTACAGAATATCGTGTATCTGCCTTCCATAGGGGTATCTAAGTCCACCCGTGACGGTGGGGACGGGGCAATTTTGTCACCTCATTTATCTTTTAGATAATTTTTTTTTCTTGGTGCACTGTGTCCACTCAATTCTGTGTGCTCTCAATTTGCTTAAAATTTCATTTGAAGACTAAATACTAATATCTTTTTGAGTTTTTTCTTTAGTTGTGTTGTGAGCAAAAAGCTGGGAGGCAACAAAAAGATCAAAATTATCATCGGCAGAGAACTGCGATGTGACAAAATTGCCCCGTCCCCACTGTCACACCCGTCCCTACTGTCACATTCTTACACTTGCCCTGTCTCCACGGTTACCTGGGAAAGGGCCAGGTCCTGGTAGGTGTGGAAGAGCCGGGTGCAAAAATCATTCCACTGTTCGCATGTTTTCAGGGTCTTATCATCCATGCTGAAGAGATGAGGTACTTCCAGGATCTCCTGTAGTTCATCTGTGTATTCCTTGATAGTATCCTGGCTTGCTCCTTCCAGCAGATCGGCCACGAAATCTTCCGGTGGATACCATTCTTCGACTCGCTTAAAATCACGGTGCATCTGAGTTAAAAGCACATTATGCGGACCTTCCCAGAGTTCGTTTACCATTCCGTCCCGGAACATGCGAGGGAAACTGGAGAAATCTTCCATGACGCCGTGCCCTCCCAAAATACTTATGCTCAGACGTGACATATCAATGGCATCTGCGGCCACAATGATTTTTTGCAGCATGACCAGCTGGCGCACATTAAAGCGTTTCCTTTTTATATCAGGCGGTTCATCCGTGGTTAGGCCAGGGGCAAGGCCGCCGGGCAGGGAGATAAAATCCCGGTAAACGCTAAAGCTACCGGCGATGGAGCGTTTGGCATAGTGTTCCAACCGGTTCAGCTGGCCTGCCACCATAGGGAATGCGCTTAACGGAGCCCCAAATGCACTGCGGAACTCCGCGTATTTCTTGGTCTCCCGCAGGCCCCTTAACATAGCGCCACTCATGCCCATACCCACTGCCAGGCGGGAATAAGTCAGGACGAGGCTCACCACGTTGGCCACGCCGCGATTCAACGGGCCGACGGGGTAGGCCAGGGCTCCGTCAAAGGTGATTTCCGCCGTGGGCAGTTCCACCGTGCCCATCTTCCACTTGATGCGGTCGATGGTATAGCCGTTGCGCACTTCCTTCTCCTTGTTGCCGGGAAGCCACATGGGAACCACAAACAGGCCCACATCTTTTGAATCCTGTGGCTTGGCAGTAACGACCGCATAATCGGCATGGGCGGCGGAACAGAAAAACTTGTTGCCGTAAAGACGCCAGCTGCCGTTTTCATTTACGGCTTCCAGGAGGTTAGCGGGGACGTCGGAGCCGCCCTGGATTTCCGATACAAACTGGGCCCCAATGGCGTAATCTCCGTCAATTCCCTCTTTGGCATGATTAAGAATATGCATTGTTTCCGGTGTATCCGCAAAATATTTCAAAAGCTCAACCAGCCCCCAGGTGCAGGCCAGAGGGCAAAGGACACCTGCTTCCGAATTCTGGCTTAAAAGCAATATCTTGATAAAACGGCTCCAGGGAGAGGTGTTGTCGGAAAAAATACCTTCCCCGAAAACTTCTTTTTCCATGACTTCAAGTTCGTGTGGACGGACTATACGGTCAATCCGGTTTTTATGGCCGTCGTAATGCATCATGAAGGGCCGCTTTTCAGGATAAGCGATCTTCTCGGCGAAATCCCGCCAGCGGAAAGAAACCTTTTCGGAGATTTCCCTCGCCTCATGATCTACTTCCTCGGCCTGGGAACCGGCAAATACCTTTACCATCTCCTGTAAGAAGGGATCATCGGCGTAATAATCAATATTATTTCGCCACTCCAAGTAAGGGTTAAAACTATAGGGGTTGTTTCTATCCGGAAAAGAAGACATAGTTTAACCTCCTCAAAAAGAAAATAT
>CAZWVJ010000055.1:0-7323 GCA_964636865.1 uncultured Syntrophomonadaceae bacterium | reverse complement strand
TCATGCGCAGACCTCTCCGGCAAGCTTTGTCCGCATAAGCCGGGCCAATACCTAGGCCGGTAGTACCAATTTTTTTATCTGCTCTGTATTTTTCTTCCATTTGGTCCAGGACCAGATGAAACGGCAAGATCACGTGAGCCCGGTCACTAATATATAGTTCAGAAGTATCCCATCCTCTCGATTGAATCCCTTCCAACTCTTCTACCAATACAGGAGGGTTTATTACCATGCCGTTGCCCAAGATGCAAACCACCTCGGGATAGAGCAAGCCTACAGGAAGATGGTGCATCTTGAAAGTTTCGCTCCCAATCATCACCGTATGTCCGGCATTGTTACCACCCTGAAAGCGGGCAACCACATGGGCACGTGATGCCAGGTAATCTACAATTTTGCCTTTACCCTCATCCCCCCACTGTGCACCCGTTACCGCCAGGCTGTTAACTTCCGGTTTCTGCCTCTTACCACAACAACTTAGTTCCACGAAGATTAGCACCTCTAATATATTATTCTAACATTTTACTCACGGATAATATGCCCGGTGAGCTTGTTCTTCAATTAATTTCCTTACTGCTGAGGGATCCGCCCTGCCCCTGGTCCTGGCCATAATTTGTCCCACCAGAAATTCAAGAGCCTTCTTCTTCCCTTCCATGTAGTCAAGGCAGGCTTGCGGGTTCTCTTGTAAAACTTTTTTAACCAGTTCTTCTAATGCATCCACATTGCCAATAATCTCCAAGTTTTTTTCTTCTACTATTCGGGAAGGATTTTTTCCATCCAGCAGAGCTTCCTCCAAAACCTCTTTGGCCACACCACGGTTAATATCACCCCGGTCCAGTATCTGCAGGATTTCCACCAAAATATATGGTTCCAGTATGTCCGCACTAAGGTGGTGTTCATGAGCTATTCTCAGTAGTTCCCCGGCAGACCAGTTATACAGTTTACGATAGTTTGTATATTTGCCCGCAGCCTGTTCAAAAAAAATGCACAAGTCGGGATGGTTAACCAGTATTTCTACCTCTCCTTCATCCAGGCCGTACTGCTCCCGGTACCGACTTCTTCTTTCCTCGGGGGTTTCCACCATGGTCTTCCTGATCTCTTCTATCCAGGCATTTTCCAATTGCAATGGCGGTAAATCCGGTTCGGGGAAATAACGGTAATCCGATGCATCTTCCTTGCCGCGCATAAATAATGTTATCTTTTGCTGTCCATCCCAGTGACGGGTCTCCTGGGTTATCTCACCCCCGGAAGAAAGTATTTGCGCCTGCCGTCCAACTTCGTATTCCAGGGCAGCCTTAACTGCCTTAAAGGAATTTAAATTTTTTACTTCTACCTTAGCACCCAATTCATCGGTACCCGGAACAGACAGGGATATATTAGCATCACAGCGCAGAGATCCTTCTTCCATACGGCAATCGGATACCTCATTATAAAGCAGGAGAAGCCTGAGCTCATTTAAAAAGTAATGCGCCTCTTCTGGCGACTGCAAATCCGGAGCAGTCACTATCTCCAGCAGGGGGATTCCGGCACGGTTGTAATCTACCAGTGAATAGTTCGCCTCCATAATCGAATTTCCCGCATGTATAAGCTTACCGGCTTCCTCTTCCAGATGACAGCGCTGAATACTTACCTTCTTTCCTCCGTCATAACATAGCTCCATATATCCCCCGTGAGCCAAGGGAACATCGTATTGAGAGATCTGGTAGGCCTTGGGTAGATCCGGATAAAAATAGTTCTTCCGATCAAAACGGCTGTTTTTCTCCACCTTACAGTTAAGAGCCAAAGCGGCTTTTATCCCCTTCTCCAGGGCCCGGCGATTTACCACCGGTAAACTACCCGGCAGCCCCAGGCAAACCGGGCAGCAATGACTATTGGGCTCTGAACCGAATGTAGTGCTGCATCCACAAAACATCTTTGAATCTGTTTTCAATTCCACATGTATTTCTAACCCAATCACGGTCCGGTAGCTCATTTCATCACCCCTTCCCCTTCATCCAGGCAGTAAGTAAGAAAGCCTTTTCTCTGCTCCCAAAACCGGGCTAACTTTAACAGGAAGTATTCTTGAAAAGGTGCGGCGGATAATTGTAACCCAATGGGCATTCCATCGGCGGTAAAGCCTCCCGGCACTGAAATAACTGCATTTCCTACCAGCGGGTCGGTTATAGTGCAAATGTCGGAATAGTACATCTCCAAAGGATCTTCTATCTTTTCTCCCAATTGAAAAGGTGGGGTGGGCGTGGTCGGACCCATTAGGAGATCATATTTTTGTAATTTCTTCTGCATGTCCTCTAGTATTAGGGTTCGGGTTTTTAGTGCCTTTAGGTAATAGTCGTCGTAATAACCGGAGCTTAAGGCATAAGTGCCCAGCACCACTCTTCTTTTTACTTCCGGGCCAAAGCCTTCCTCCCGATTAGTAAAATATAGGTCCCGCATATCATGTACATTCTGGTTGCTATAACCGTACCTGATACCATCATATCTACCCAGGTTGGAACTGGCTTCCGCCGAGTTGATGAGGTAATAAGCAGCCAGGGCATAATCACTAAATGGCAGTGATACCTCTTCCACTGTCGCCCCGTGGTTTTCCCAAAAAAACGCCATCTCTTTAACGCGTTTTACTACTTCTTCATCGAATCCGTCTCCACTATTTTCACAGATAATCCCGATTTTTAATTCCTTGATCTTGCTTTCGGGAAAATCTGCCAACTTCATGTTTTCCGCTGGCATTAATGAAGTTGCATCTTTATTATCATACCCCGTTATCAATTGGTAAAGAATCGCTCCATCTTCCGCCGTACCTGTTATTGGCCCCACCTGGTCCAGGGAGGAAGCAAAAGCAATCAACCCATAACGGGAAACACTTCCGTACGTGGGCCTTAAACCGTAAACCCCACAAAAAGCAGCAGGTTGTCGCACCGAGCCTCCCGTGTCAGTACCAAGAGCAAGAGGTAACTGCCGAGAAGCAACCGCAGCCGCTGACCCTCCGCTGGAACCACCCGGAACCCTTTCAGTATTCCAGGGGTTCCTTGATGGGTAAAATGCAGAGTTCTCCGTAGATGACCCCATTCCAAACTCATCCATATTAGTCTTACCCATTATAGGCAGCTTACTTTCCCGTAATTTTTGCACTACTGTTGCATCGTAAGGCGGGTAGTAATTCTCCAAAATTTTAGAACCGCATGTTGTAAGTATACCCTGCGTAGAAATATTGTCTTTGACGGCCACGGGTATTCCTGCAAAAGGATGCAACTGTTCTCCCCGGAAGCGCAGCTCATCCACCTGCCGTGCTACCTGCAGTGCTTCCTGCCGGCAAGTAGTAATAAACGACTTCAAACCAGGCTCTAGCTTCTGCAGTCGCCTCCAGAAGTAATTTACCACTTCTTCGGAACTTATCTCCCGCCTGTTCAATAATTTGCTTATATTCAATGCGCTCATACGATAAAGTTCCAACGCAACCATCTCCTTTACCTATTCCTACATAAGTATTTACAATTGACTATCAGGGCTTTCGGCTTTACGCCCCGATTGACTATCCACCGTTTGTGTTTAGGGAAGGAATCAAAATATAAGTTTGCTCACAACGCGGTGCATTGCGCAGTGCTTCTTTCACCGGCAGCGATTCCTGAACCAAATCATCCCTGCTGCTCCACTGGAACAACACGTGAGTAGTTGGTAAAACTTCGGTGGCATCCAACTCCTGCAGCTTTTGTGCCGCACCAAGGATATCCTTAAGCTGTGCTGCTATCTTCTCCTTTTCCTTATCATTCAATTTGATTCGCGACAACCCGGAGAGATAATCTACCAAAGAATACAGATCTTCCATTACCATATCACCTCTTTGTTTTTTACGATTATCTTATACTGCAAATACATATACATTCTTTGTCCATATAGAAATAAATTAGCATAGAAGCTGTTAAATTTTGGTCACCCCAGTGTTCCACATAATGAAACATGATTCTATATTATGCAAGATCATTGTATCAATTGCGGCTGAATATGTCAACAACTAACAGCCATTTTATGTATAATGAAGAACTTATTATAATAGTAAAAAAAAAGAAGAAGTTAGCAAAAATTAATTATAGTCAGCTACTGCTTAAATAAGAGCCTTTTTTATACCGGTTCGCTGCCTCCAAGGTATCGTGATTTCATTATTGAAGTGGGTAAATCAATCAAAGTTTCTCCGGTGGATAATTGTACTTTTAAATGCCTTCCTCGGACTTTCCCCAAAATATCTAATGGCACTCTGTATTCCCCGGCCCTCTTTTTCAGGTTCTCTAAATTTCCTTCCGGAAGAGAAACCAAAATCCTGGAAGGTCCCTCACCAAATAAAAGCAGGTCCGGGCGCATACTGTTATCAGCAATACTCAGATCAGCTCCGTAACCACCACTTATACAACATTCGGCAAGGGCTATCCCCAGCCCACCATCGGATAGATCATGGGCAGATGACACCACACCTTTTCGCGCTAATAGCCGGATTAACTTCTGCAAGCGCTTTTCTTCCTTAAAGACTAAATCAGGAATTCTGCCGGATACCTCTCCATGAATTACTTTGAGAAATTCGCTGCCTCCCAAGGACAAATCTCCGCATCCCAGGAGGACTATCACATCCCCTTCCTTTTTAAACCCCATAGATACACAAATTGATACATCATCCAATAATCCCACTGCCCCTACCACCGGAGTTGGGTAGATGGCAGAATGTTTGTTTTCATTATAAAAACTTACATTACCACTAACAACCGGGACACTCAGAGCTTCACAAGCTTCCGACATCCCCTTTACCGCCTGCTCAAACTGCCAGAAAACCTCCGGATTCTCCGGACATCCAAAATTCAAACAATCAGTTATACCCAGGGGTTTCCCGCCCACACACGAGATATTTCGTGTCGCTTCAGCCACCGTCAACATTCCACCCCGGTAAGGATCAAGGTAAACCATGCGTCCGTTGCCGTCTATTGTTACGGCAAGTCCTCTACTGGTTCCCCGCAACCGTAAAACGGCTGCATCACCCTGCCCCGGCAGCAATACTGTCGATGTCCGAACCATGTGATCATAACGTTTCCAGGCCCATTCTTTGGAAGCTATCGAACATGAAGATAAAACATTAAGAAATGCTTCCTGATAATCTTCAGGGGTTGCCCATGCCGACTCCTTAAAAAAACGTTTTTCTCGTATATACGCCGGTTCCCGGCTGGCTGGTTCGTAAGCCGGGGCCTCTTCAGCCACCGCCCTGGCTGGAACGGAAACCACCATTTCTCCGCGGTACCAAACATTGACTATTCCATCATTGGTAACCCGGCCAATTATCCCAAAAGGCATTTCCCATCTCTCAAAAATTTATCTTAATGCTTCAAGACTCCTATCTTTCACAATCATGAGCATGCGCTCCTGAGAGTCTGAAAGCATAATCTCATAAGCATTCATGTGTTCTTCCCGGCAGGGCACCTGATCCAGGTCAATCTCCATCCCTGCCCCTCCACGGCTGGAAGTTTCCGTAACAGCACAGGTAAGGCCCGCTCCACCCAGGTCTTGCATGCCCGCCACCAGCTTTTTACGCACTGCTTCCAGGCAGAATTCCATTAATATTTTTTCCATAAAAGGGTCGCCAACTTGGACAGAAGGACGTTTTTCTTCTGCTTTTTCGTCCAGTTCCTCCGAAGCAAAGGTTACCCCATGGATACCGTCACGGCCGGTTCTGGCTCCCACCAGGATCACCACATCTCCTACTTCGGATGCAGCCCCCCTGGAAAGCATCTCCAAAGGCATCACCCCCACCGCCATTGCGTTAACCAGTGGGCTTGCACGATAACATTCTTCAAAGTATATTTCTCCGGCCACCGTAGGTATCCCCACGCAATTCCCGTATCCTCCAATTCCATCCACTACCCGGTCTATTAAAAAACAAGTCCGGGAATCATCCGGAGGGCCGAAACGCAATGAATTCAATATAGCAACCGGCTGAGCACCCATGGTAAAGATGTCCCTGAGTATACCGCCCACCCCGGTGGCCGCTCCCTGGTACGGCTCTATCGCGGAAGGATGGTTGTGGCTTTCCACCTTAAAAGCCACTGCCATTCCTTCCCCTATATCTATGACCCCGGCATTTTCGCCGGGACCCTGCAGCACTCTTTCTCCTTCTGAAGGAAACCGGCGCAAAGTTTGGCGGGAATGCTTGTAACTGCAGTGTTCCGACCACATAACGGCAAACATCCCCAACTCGGTGAAGTTGGGTTCTCTTCCCAGCACCTGTACAATCTCTTCGTATTCGTCATCGTTTAGCCCCATCTGTCGGTGCATTTTACCTCCCATTTTTCCGGTTACCCCTTTCCTGCAGCCAAATTATTCAGCATCGATTCAAAAACTACCAACCCGTCTTCCGAGCCAAACAAATTATCAGAGGCTCTTTCCGGGTGAGGCATCATTCCCAAAACATTACCCCGTTCATTACATACCCCCGCTATGTTTTCTAGAGCCCCCGATGGATTCGCCTGTGGTAAAACTTCTCCAAGTTCATTAACATAGCGAAAAACAACCTGCCCCTTTTCATTCATTTCTTCCAATTGGGCCTCATTCACATAATAGTTGCCGTCACCATTAGCCACCGGCATCTGCAATAGCCGCCCAGATTTTGCTTCCCGGGTAAAAGGAAGGTTTCTGTTTTCTACTTTCAGGTATGTATAACTGCATCTAAACTGCAAATGAATGTTCCGGCAAAAAGCACCCGGCAGCATTTCCGCTTCCGTTAGTACCTGGAAGCCGTTACATATGCCCAGCACCAGCTTACCCTCATCCGCAAAGTCACGAACCGCTTTCATAACCGGGGAAAGCCGGGCAATCGCTCCCGGTCGCAAATAATCCCCGTAGGAAAATCCCCCGGGGATAATTACGACATCAAAGCGCTGTAGTTTCCTTTCTTTATGCCATATATATTCGACATCACATTTCAGAACATCCCGGACCATGTAATAAACATCCACATCACAATTAGACCCCGGGAAAACGACCACCCCAAATTTCATAAAATGAACTCACCCCGTCATATCATTTTCCACAAAAGGCTCCAAAGTATATGTATATTCTTCAATGACCGGGTTGACCAGTAGTTTCCGGCACATCTCTTCTACATGATGACCGGCTTCTTTCTTGCTTAACCCGGCGAGGTATAACTCCAGATACTTGCCCATTCTCACCCGCTCTATGTTTTTAAATTCCATCGCTTCCAGGGCATTTTCCACCGTGGACCCTTGCGGATCATGGATTCCTTTCTTTAAAGTGATTTCCACCCTGACCTTCCACCTCATTTAGCTTCCACCCTCTTTC
>CAZWVJ010000054.1:0-7439 GCA_964636865.1 uncultured Syntrophomonadaceae bacterium | reverse complement strand
CGCACAATGCATCAAAAAAATTGGTGTCAAATGCACCCGTCCAATTTTCCACTTTTTGTATTTATTTGGGGCCCTGGGTGTGACAAAATTGCCCCGTCCCCACTGACACACCTAGGATTGTTTGCCTGCATCGATGCCCTTTTTCAGCAGGGCGAGAAAAACATCCACCACATAGGGATCAAACTGGGTTCCCACATACCGGTGTAATTCCTCAACAGCTTCATTTTTGCTCATGGCTTTGCGATAAGGCCGATCATTGGTCATGGCTTCATAAGCATCAACCACAGCAAATATACGCGCTTCCAGAGGAATTTCTTCCTCCTTTACCCCCAGGGGATAACCTTTCCCGTCCCATCTCTCGTGGTGCTTTAAAATTAATTCCGCTATTTCTGCCAGATCCAGGGAAGAAAGGGCGATGCGATAACCTTTTTCCGCATGCTGTTTTATTGTTTCCCACTCTTCATTTGTGAGCGGCTCTTCCTTAAGCAATATCGAGTCCTCAATGCTAATTTTCCCTATGTCATGCATTTGGGCAAGGAGCTTCAGGTTGGAAATTTGCTGCTCCGATAAACCCAACTCCTTGCCTAATTTAGAACAAAGCTCCTCTAACCGCTGAATATGCCCTGTAGAAAGAAAATCCTTTTCCCCCAGCAAAGACACAAGCGCCTTAATCATTTGCGGCCTAGCACTAACACCTTTTTGCGATTTATCCTGGTACATTAAATCATCCGCTTCCTTGAAAGTCTCTTCCAGTGATTTGCTGCGGCCATGCGTTGTTGCCAGGCCCAAAGAAACATGAAGGGGCAGTTTATGTTTTTGCCGCCGGTTAAAATTCTCCAAAGTTTTATATATACGATTTACTATCTTCTGACCTGTGTCCCTGTCAGTCCGGGGAAGAATAACCGCAAACTCGTCTCCGCCAACGCGGGAAATGATATCGGAACTGCGGAATATCTCCTTTAAAACATCTGCACATCCCTTTAATAATTCATCACCCTGGGCATGGCCCAAAGTATCATTTGCCAACTTTAAGCCGTCCAAATCGACGGAAACTATAGTAATGGGATATTCCCTGCTTTTGCTCAGGCGATCTATCTCGTTTTCAAAATAAGCACGGTTATACAGCCCTGTAAGCTGATCGTGGAAACTCAGGTATCTTAATTGCTCCTCATACTGTATACGCTCAGTAATATCACGGACTATTCCCCGAAAACCGGATATATAACCCTCTTTATCCCTGACCGGAGTCACCGAAAACTCCCCGTACCCTACAGAACCATCCTTACGCAGCATTTCCAAAGTCATTGCATATGCAGGCTTTCCGGTTTTAAATACCTGGTTAAATTGACTATACACAGTCATGGGGTCTTTACTGATCTCCTTAAAGTTTGTCTCCATAAGCTCGTCCAATTCGTACCCCATCATATGCGCCGCCGATTGGTTAAGATTAATAATAGTGCCCGCCAGGTCCACTTCATAATAACCTTCCTCCATAGTAGTCAAAATTTCGCGGTATTTTTCCTCTGATTTTCTCAGGGCTTCTTCGGCTTCTTTGCGGGCGGTTATATCCATAAGCGTGACAAAACCAGCCGGCACACCCTCGAAAGTAGAAGTAGCACCTGTTAGCGAAACCCATCTTTCCTCACCCTGCTTGGTAACAATTTTTAGCTCATAATTAGGGGTTACATATTCGCCTTCTTGCCTTTTCCTGCCTCTTTCTTTCGTCACCTCGTGATAATCCGGATGATTAATTTCCCAGAAACACATATTATAAAGCTCTTCCCTCGTATAACCGGTAATTGTTTCCGCGGCTGCATTCGCATAAACCCAATAATCGTTCTGGTACATCATAATCGCCGTAGGTGAATTTTCCGCTAAAGTCCTAAACTTTTCTTCACTCTCTTGAAGGGCTTCCTCCGCCTGCTTGCGTTCGGTAATATCGCGGACTATACCCCGAAATCCCGTGGGGTTGCCTTCGCTGTCACGCATAAGGGTAATGGAAACCTCCAGGAACAATTCACTTCCATCCTTAGCTATTACAGGCCAACCCACCGCCTTTTCCGATTCTCCGGTGCGATAAACTCTATTGTAAACTTCAAAAACTTCATCGGGGTTTTTGTATATATTTTTGTAACCTAATCTCATTAATTCTTCGCTGGAATAATCGACTAACTTACAGAGAGAATCATTGAAGAAAGTAAAATTGCCGGCCAGATCCACTTCGTAATAACCCTCTTCCATGGTATATAAAATGGTCCGATACTTTTCTTCCGACTTTCTTAAAGCCTCCTCCGCTTCTTTGTGCTCGGTAATATCCAAAATATTAACAAATCCCGCTTCAACTCCCTGATAATAAGAAGTTGCTCCCGTTAACGAAACCCATCTCTCTTCCCCCTGCTTGGTAACAATTTTAAATTCATAAGAAGGTGTAACCTCCTCGCCCTGCTGTCTTTTTCGGCCTCTTTCCATTACAACAGGCTGAAAATCCGGGTGGACAATTTCCCAGAAGCGCATCTCGTAAAGCTCTTCCTTAGCATAACCGCTTATCTCTTCCGCCGCTCGATTGGCGTAAACCCAATAATCATTTTGGAACATCATAATAGCCGTCGGGGAACTTTCCGCTAAAGCCCTAAACTTACCTTCACTTTCCTGAAGAGCTTGCTCCGCTTCCTTACGTTCGGTTATATCGCGGGCTATACCCCGAAAGCCGATGGGCTCGCCATCATTATCGCGCCGTATAGTAATAGAAACCTCAACAAAAACTTCATTTCCATCTTTGGTAAGAATAGACCAACCGGCAGCTTTTTCCGGTTCTCCGGTGTTATAAACCCTGGTATAAACGCTGAACACTTCTTCGGGATCTTTGTATATCTCTTTGTAACTTAAACGCGAAAATTCTTCGCGGGTATAACCGGCTATTTTACAGAGGGAATCGTTAAAGAAAACAAAATTACCGGCCAGGTCCACCTCGTAGTAGCCTTCCTCCATGGTCTCCAGTATTTCCCGATACTTCCGCTCCGATTCTTTTAAGGCTTCTTCAGACTCTTTGTGCTTGGTAATGTCAATTGCCAGCTCAAACCTTACATCTCGGCCATCCGGCCACTTGATTATTCTATCGGTTATAAAATAATACTTTTCCACCACCGGATTAAAAAATTCCCATTGAAAAGGCACGCCTTTGTTTTGCAAAATATTCTCATTGGTGCAAAATTCGCAGGGCGCATCCTTGTGTTGTAATTCTTCATAACAAATCTTCCCTTCCAACTTTTTCCCGAATAATTTCTCTGTATATTTATTGGTATATAAAATTTCATAAGTTCTTGGATCAGAAATGTAAATAATTTCATTTATACTGTCAAAAATGGAAAACAAGCGGGATCTTTCGAATTCAATCATTTCTTCCATCTGTTTTTGCTCCGTAACATCATCCAATACCTCAAGCACCGAAACGCTTCCATCCGGATTTACCAGTTTGCCGGCTTTTCCTTCAAAAATCCGGTTATAAGCTTCAAAAGAATATTTAACCTGTTCGGGAGCATCACTGCTCATTAAGGACGGTATGGGGCAATTGTCACAGGGCTCATCTTTCCCTGCCTGCGTATAACAAAGTTCCCCCACCTGATTGCCAAAGTCTTCCCGCGCTGCGCGATTAAGGAATTCAATTCGGTAATCATGAGGATTGCAGATAAAAATATACTGGTTCATGGTATCAAAAATACGCCGCATATAATCATGCTTTTGCTGAATTTGAATATTATCCTCATTCATTATCGAGTATATACGTTGCAGGTGCAGTCCGGCAGTTGCCAGGGCTACCGCCAAGGCAAATATTGTGGTAGTCAGGTAGCCTCCGGGGGCATACCAATCTACGTTGATCCCCAGTGGATAGGTTAAGTTGACTATCCCAAATAATAAGACCACCCTTCCCGTCCATAGGTGGTTAATTTCTTTAATCTTAAGGAAAAGAAATGCAGAGGCAAAATATAATAACCCCGCTAAGCCAAAAACAATATAAGGGCCAAGGAAGAATAAATTCTCAAAATAACTAAGAACAATTACAGATAATATTACCAGAGCGGCCACATATTTCCAGGCCGCTATATCGGGCAGTTCGAGGAAGATTCTTGAGGCGTGGTAGAAAAAATATGCCCCGCCAATAATTCCTACATAAAGCACCAAGATTAAGGGAACCATCGGATATTGAAAGGATAAATTAAACACAAAATACCCGACAAACAACACACCCCAAGAAAGGGACCAAAATATTAAATACCTATTCTTATCACGTTTGTATAGAAAAGCAAAAGTCAAACATAATATAAGACTCCCCGCTGAAAACAATACTGAAAACCAAGACAGCACTTCTAACTCTAATAACTCCATACCCTACATCCCTTCTGTAGAAGGCCAAATTATATAGAATAGCCCATTTTAGAAGATTTTCTTCTTCATTTCTGCCATCCCGTCAAAATAAACATATTGAATAATATATATTAATTAATTAATTTTTTATTCTTTTAAATATTTTACCATTTTTATATACATCCTGCAATAACATTAAAATTGTTAACAAATTTCAGTCAATTGCCTGACAATTGCCTTCTTCTTGTGTTACATCCACAAAATTAATTTAATAATTGATTTAATATTTTGGAGTAAATGTGGTAAAATCTACATTATGAATTTAATTTTTTGCAGCATCATTTTCTGTTTCTTAATTATATTATAAACGGAGATAGTGAATTTATGAACATGAAAAATAAAAAAAATATAAAAATATTGCTTGTTTGGGTATTAATAATTATACTCGCTTCCTCATTTGCAACGGGATGCTCCCCGGAAAAAGAAATTGACGCAGATCAAATAATGGACGAAGAACCTGCCGATTACTATTTAAACCTTTATATCACAAGGTCACCGTACGGTTTAAACTGGGAATCTCCTTCCACGCTGGCGCGATCCCTTTTAAAAAATGCCGTGCCTTCATTTTTAGGCACCAGCAGCACCATGTTGGGCCATACAAATTATGAACTAAAAGGCGCCGGCGAAGACCCCATATATGCAGGCATGAGCTATCATGACCAAAGTGAAGCCATAAAGCTAATTTTCTCGGACAAAACGGGGTTGGGCCTTCTATTTCATAACATGGCCGGAAGATTCGATGACTTCGAAAACATCAATGATGCCAGGAAAGGCTTTTTAGAGGGAAACACCTCTATAATTACTTTTACTTTCGATGAAGAAACATACAGGCAGATAAAAAATTATGTAGAAGCATACCTGGATAAAGGCGAGCACTTAAACTACGGCCTGCATAACAACCCTTTCCTCTCCGCATCAAAAGGAATCAGCCGGGAAGAAATAGACAAATTCCCGCAAAATGAGGATGGAATCCCGCTGGGAGCAGGTTGCACAGCTTTTGCCGTGAGTTCACTGCAAGAACTTGAAATATTTGATCTGGAAGTTTATAACCAGTGGTATGCAGAAGCCAGGGCTCCGGAAGAATTTATCGGCCAGTATTCAGACCAAACATATTCCTGCGGGGAAGAGCTGGAAGAACTGCATCCCATGAATAATTTCGAGGGCAAAAAAGTATCTATTTGGAATATAATATTTAACGCCCACAGCTGGGCCGAAGAATCGGAGCCGGGGCAAGACATATTATATTACTGCCCGGACAGCATCCATGAATGGGTAGAAAAAGCTGCAAATAAATATGAAGTCGGCTCAGAAGTTATGTCCGGCCGCTTAACCTCAATAGAAGAAGCCCCCTCCCCGGGGAGCTCTTACCGGCTCGTCATCGACCTCACCAAATAGTGCGTCAGGGAAAATCCCGCGCTCCTTTACTTTAATGCAATCCCCTGGCGTCCCCCCCCGCTCTTTTCCTGCAAAAACAAGGACCTTACCAGCGGAATATTGCCACAAGAGGTTCTGCATCAGGCATCTCCTCCGGTTTCAATGCAAAAACCTCTCCTCTATTGATATAAGTTTCCGTAGAAGCTAAATCGAGAAGCTCTTCATTCTCTGCAAGGGATTCCTGTTGCCACTCCAGCTGTCCGGTTTCCTGATTGTACCATCCCCATTCCTGTCGAGAAGTGTCCACTAAAAGTTCACTCACCCTCCCATGGAAAGAAGCCGGCACTATTTCCCGCAAATTATTTGAAGCCTTGCCTGTCCCCAATAAATCGTGATACCTGTTTTTTACTTCCTCAAGCTTCTCCTTAAAAACCGGTTCCATTATTTCCATGGCTGCCCGGTGAATTTCATGCGCTTTCATGTTATCCGGATTTCCCCTTATTCCTTCCTCCAGCAAATAAGGATGATTGCTTGCTTCCTTATAAAGAGGCGCAAGCTCTTCCACACATGCAAGAACAAGAGGCACATTTTTTTCATCAATTATTTGGCGCAGCTCCTGGTCGATAAATCGAAAATACTTGCGCAGCTTTTCCCTTTCCACATTGTCCAGGGCGCCTCCGTGGCCGTAGTAGATAGCTGCTCGCATTCCCCCGGAGGGCTGTGCCCCTGTATGAAACTGTAAATATTTCTCGGGGAGCTCCCCTCCAAATTTCTCTTCAAATTTACGGATAACCTCACTTAGGTCCATTTCCTCCACGAAGCCCCTTGTTCCCCGCAGCAAGCGGGCATCTTTCTGACTCAGGGCAAGCACATAAAACTGCTGATCCGCAGCCAGCAAACTAAAAAGCGGTTTCAGATAAAATGAATTTTTCACCACTACCCTTTCCTCAAACTCTATAGGAAGGCGGTAATAGCGATAAAACCCGTCGGACAGAAAAAGAGCAAGCCCTTTACTTTGCCTCCCCCAGAAAAAACTATCATCAATAAGCTTAGAAGCCGGGGCAAGTAATTCCTGGCGCTCAGAAGGCTTAAAACCCTGAGCTTCCAGATCATTTTCCGCCTGCTTGATCAAATTTTTAAAACGAATAGGATTTTCCGCAGACCCTTCCCGCCCGCTTAAAGTAGGCATATAAATAGAAACAGAAGGATACTTGCCCCTTTGCTCTATCAGTAACTCCATTTCCTGCTTATCCAATCGCTGCATGTAAAACCCCCCTAAATTTATGTGTTTCCTATTTCTTCTATAGCAATTAAAATAACCACATATCACAAAATAATCATACCATAAATACTAACCCATAAAAAAGGTGCAATAGGGGACGGTTCCTTTTGGCACCTTCTGGGATTTTTTGGGAGGTGTTAAAGGGGACGGTTCCTTTTGGCACCTTCTGGGATTTTTTGGATTTCACCGAAATAAAACCGAAAAGATAAGATATTATCCGGCTTCCGTTTCCCCTACACATCTTGTGATAAATTGGGGCTGTGAGGCTGTGTGATAATTAGCCAAAAAACCATTTTGTGGTAAAAGGTGTCAAAAGGAACCGTCCCCTATTGCACCTCAAAGGTGTCTAAAGGAACCGTCC
>CAZWVJ010000053.1:0-7512 GCA_964636865.1 uncultured Syntrophomonadaceae bacterium | reverse complement strand
ATATCAACCACCACCTTAATTCCTGGACTTTATTTTCCACTCATTATCATGAATTAACCGCCCTGGAGGATGAACTGCAGGGAATTAAGAATTGTACTATGGCTGTCCGGGAAAAAGGCAACTCCGTAATATTTTTGCGCAAAGTGATTCCCGGCAAAGCAGACAAGAGCTATGGAGTTAATGTGGCCAGGCTGGCGGGTCTGCCCCCGGAAGTAATCGAGAGAGCGGAAACCATTCTAAAAGAAGCAGAGTCTCAATCTAAGCAGCAGGATAAAAACCCCATCAAACAAATAAGCTTTTTTGAATTAGGCAGCGAAAACCAGACTGACGACGACGACAACACCCCCAAAGTCATAGAAGACCTGAAAAGTTTGCAGCCGGATTTAATGAGCCCTCTGGAAGCATTGGAAGAACTTTACCGTTTACAATCCCTTCTAAATAGTGAAGAATATAAAAAGGAGAGTTAACGGGTTATGGGAATTAAAAAACTAACCCCCGAAGTCACGGAACAAATTGCCGCCGGGGAAGTGGTGGAAAACCCGGCCTCCATTATTAAGGAATTAGTAGAAAATTCTCTGGATGCGGGAGCCACTTTGGTTGAAATAAAGGTGAGCGAAGGGGGCCTAAAGGAAATAAGAGTAACCGACAACGGGGTGGGTATTCCTTCCCAAGAGGCATCCCTGGCTTTTGAAAGGCATGCTACCAGTAAAATATCTACCCTGGATAATCTGCTCAATATACAGAGCTTGGGTTTCCGTGGGGAAGCTTTAGCCAGCATCGGCGCTGTCTCCCGGGTAACCATGGTCACAAAAACAGAAGACCGGCTAAGCGGGTCATGTATAAAATTTGAGGGCGGCAGCCTAATATCTGTTGAAGAAACCGGAGCGCCCACGGGCACCGATGTTCAGGTCAAAGACCTTTTCTATAATACTCCGGCCAGGCGTAAATTTTTGAAATCATCCTCTCAGGAAATGAAGAAAATATCCAACCTTATTATCGGGTTTGCCCTGGCAAACCCCGCCACCGCTTTTACCCTTTGGAACGGCGAAAAAAGATCCTTTAAAAGCAAGGGGGACGGCAATATCATTGATATCATCGCTGAAGCCTACGGGAAGGATGTAGCCCGCTCGATGCTGGAGATAAACCCTATAAGTGAAGATGGCAATACCATAAAAGGGTATATTTCTACCCCGCATATATCCAAATCTAACCGGCAGTATCAAACATTTATCGTTAACCACCGGCTCATCCGCAGTAACTTGATCAGCCAGTCCATGAGAAGGGGGTATGAAGGTTTACTGCCCCCCAACCGTTTTCCCCTGGCCGTATTATTTTTGGAAGTGCCCCTGAATTCCATCGACGTTAACATTCACCCGGCCAAAGCCGAAATTAGATTTTCCCGGGAAAGAGAAATAGGCAATCTTGTCTATAAGGCAGTAACGGAAACATTAAAAAGAAGTACTTTTCCGGGTAAAGTTCCCACCGAAGGCAAATATGACACCGCAGCTAATCCTTCCCCAGTTGCGCCTGCAGGTGAAGCAGAACTGCCTGCGGAGCCCGAAAATATTAATCTTTACTCTTTAGAAAATACCGGCAGGGCAGAAGATAATAATTGGCGCGATGCCCCCGGCCATTCCCCTCAAATACATGAGAAGGAAATGGAAGGTCAACTTTTTACCGCCGCAAACTACCGCATCATCGGCCAGTACCTTTCTTCATATATTATTGTCCAGAGATCCGATGAATTATGGCTCATAGACCAACATGCGGCCCACGAAAGAATTATCTATGAAGACCTGAAAAAAAATCTCTACACCACCGGAATCAATTCGATTTTACTGGTGTCCCCTTTAACCTTTGAAGTACCTTTTTCATGGGAAGAAGACAAAGACAAAGTCTTTGGCATCATGGAAGAAATGGGCTTTAATATTGAAGAATTCGGCAGCAACACTTACGTGATAAGGGCCGTGCCCGATTTTCTCGCTCATCAACTGGACCTGGAGTACTTCAAGGAACTGTTTGAAGGTATTGCCCAATCAGAGGAAGATGCCGCAGAAAGAAAAAATCTCCTCCTGAAAATGGCCGCCTGCAAGGGAGCCGTAAAAGCAAACCAAAAACTCCATGCCCGGGAAATTGCTGCTTTAATAGAAGACTGGGAACAAACGGAGAATTATTCTTTTTGCCCCCACGGAAGGCCGGCAGTTGTTTCTTTTACCGCGGAAGAGATAGAAAAAGGGTTTAAACGAAAGGGAGGTAAATAAAGTATTTAGTTACCATAACGAGCCAGGCAAAAAAAATTTGATACCCCTCGTAGCAGTTGTAGGCCCCACAGCTACGGGAAAGAGCAAGCTAGCCCTGCAATTGGCCGTGGACCTGGAGGGAGAAATAGTTTCCGCAGATTCCGCTCAAGTTTATCGTTATTTGGATATCGGCACTGCCAAGCCAACCCTCAAGGAGCGGCAAACGGTTAAACATCACCTGATTGATGTGATCGATCCCCATGAAGAATTTAGTGTGGCCGAATATAAAAAACTTGCCGATGAAGCAATCGATGACATCTATGAAAAAGGCAAACTTCCCATACTTTGCGGCGGCACGGGGCTTTATATAAATGCGGTCACCGAACGCTTTGCCTTTAGCAGCAGCGGCAAGAACCCTCAGTTAAGGCAACAACTCGATGAAACAGCCCGGGAGAAAGGCCTGGATCACCTTTACAGTTTACTTAAAGAAGTTGATCCCGATTCCGCGCAAAAAATCCACCCCCATGATAAAAAAAGAATCATCAGGGCGTTAGAAGTTTATTATACTGAAGGCGTACTTCTTTCCCGGCAGCAAAAAGAAACCTTAAACAGGCCTTCTCGCTTTCATTTGCTCCTAATGGGATTAAACAAGCCCAGAGAAGAGCTTTACCGGGCAATCGAACGGCGCACTGACTCCATGATGGAAAAAGGTTTTGTGGAGGAGGTAAAGTGGCTACTGGAAAACTATCCTGCCCATGCCCCGGGTTTAAATGTTTTAGGCTACAGGCAAATAAGGGATTATCTGCAAAATCTCATTTCCTACCACGAGGCCGTGGAATCCATTAAAAAAGAGACCCGCAATTACGCCAAGAGGCAATTAACCTGGTTTCGCCGGGATGAAAGAGTAAGGTGGTTTAACCCCCATGAAACTGATTTATCATCTCTGGAAAAGTTTATTAATGATTTCTTGCAGGAAAAAGACACATCTAGGCGAATAACTTAAGTAAATAAAAAAACAGGAGAGATAATCGAATATGAGTAAATCGGGAATTAATTTACAGGACAACTTTCTAAACCAACTACGCAAAGAGAACATTCAAACTACATTTATTTTGATAAACGGCTTTCAGCTAAAGGGCCTGGTTCAAGGTTTTGATAACTTCACTGTTTTACTTGAAGTTGACGGCAAGCAGCAGATGATTTATAAGCATGCCATTTCCACGCTGATCCCCTCGCGGAATGTAAAGATTGATTTGCATTCAGAAAACGAAAATTCACCCTAGGACAACTTCACCAAACATAAACTGGCATTTTTATGATAAAATGTACCCAGGTAATAACTATGTGGAGGGAGGCGTTTAATACTGACACAATTTATCAGGAAAAATCATGATCTGGAAAAAGCGGCACTAGTAATCCTTTGCCCCAAAGATGAACCGGATTATTTAATTCAATCCAGGCTGGATGAATTAGAAGAGCTTGTATGGACGGCCGGGGGCAAATCAGTAGCCAGGTTAATCCAGAAAAGAAACAACCCTAATTCTACCTTTTATATCGGCAAGGGAAAATTGGAAGAGCTGATGAACATAATAGAAGAGCATGAAATTGACTTTGTAGTATTCGAAGGCGATTTAACCCCCACCCAAATGCAAAACCTGGAAAACACCTTGGAAGTGAAAGTCCTTGATCGAACCGCCGTAATCCTGGACGTTTTTGCCCGGCGCGCCAATTCCAAAGAAGGAAAACTTCAGGTTGAGCTTGCGCAAATGCAATATATTTTACCTCGCCTGGTGGGTTATGGGAACAAGCTCTCCAGGCTCGGCGGGGGAATAGGCACCCGGGGCCCGGGGGAAACAAAACTGGAAGTTGACAGAAGGCGCATCAGAAAAAAAATCAGCGACTTAAAAAAGGAAATAAAAAACATAAAAAAACACCGTCAACTGCACCGCCAGCGCCGCCAGGAAAAGAACAGTTTTGTGGTCAGCCTTGTAGGTTATACCAATGCCGGCAAGTCTTCACTGCTTAATACTTTAGCCGGCACCCAACATAATCAGGCCTATACCGAAGATAAACTTTTTGCTACTTTAGATCCCGCAACCAGAAAACTTAATTCTGCCAAAGGAACTGATAACCCGGTATTGATTACCGATACGGTGGGCTTTATCAGAAACCTTCCCGACCAGGTAAGAACCGCTTTTCAGGCCACCTTAGAAGAAATTTTCGAAGCTGACCTTCTCTTGCATGTAGTGGACATCAATCACCCGGACTATGAACGACAAATAGAGATTGTAAGGGATACACTGCGGGAAATGGAGATTGATTTACAAAAAGAAATAATCGTATTTAATAAGATAGATTTGCTCGAGCCTGCCCAAATTAACTTCGAAAGCTTAAGGAAAAATTACCCCGGCTGTCAATTCGTTTCTGCCCTTAACCAGCAGGGGGTAGAAGATTTAAGGCACCTCATCATGAATTATAATACTAAAAACTACCAGACGGTGACCTTTTATGTCCCTTATACAGACAATTCGTTCTTGTCCACTCTTTACAGAGAAGCAGAAGTCCTGGAAACCGCCGACTATAACGGGGATAGCTTGATGCTGAAAGCAAGGGTTAAGCCGGATTTTGTCAAACAATATTATACCTATACTCAACCCCGGGCAGCAGTTCATAAACATTAATATGCGGAGGAAAAAACATTTATGTCATATCTCCTCAAGGGCATGGAAGCTTTAAACCTTGATCCCAATGTTTTAAGCATAATAAAAGAAATACACCCCCTGATAACCCCCGTCTGGGAAGAAATTGACCAGATCACACTATTAAACCAGTCCAAAGTCCTCCGTTCTTTTCAAAAATTTAAAGTGGGGGAAGAAGATTTTCAAGACAGCAGCGGTTACGGATATAACGATATGGGCAGAGAAAAACTTGAACATATTTTTGCTCAAGTCTTCGGGGGAGAAAAGGCCCTGGTGCGGCCGCATTTTGTTTCCGGAACCCACACCATCGTTACCACTCTTTTCGGATTATTAAGGCCCGGGGAGAGACTATTATCCGTCACGGGACCCCCTTATGATACTTTACAGCAAATAATCGGCCACCACGCAAATAAAACCGAGGAAAACGGCACCCTTAAAGATTGGGGCATCCAGTATGATGAGTTACCTTTAAATCAAAATGGTTATCCCGAGCTTACCCAATTAAAAGATAAATTATTTCCGGAAACAAAAGTAGCCTTAATTCAACGTTCTCAAGGGTATGAAAGCTCCCGGGCCACTTTAACCGTGGAAGACATTGCCCACATAGTCCAAGCTTTACGCGAGCAAAACCCCCATCTAACCATAGTGGTGGATAATTGTTACGGAGAGTTTGTAGAAAGCACGGAACCTTTAGAGGCCGGCGCAGATATCATAGCCGGCTCTCTCATTAAAAATGCGGGAGGTGGTTTGGCGCCCACCGGCGGTTATGTGGTGGGTAAAGAACACCTCCTCAATAAAATATCTGCCTGCCTTTCCGCCCCTTACCTGGAAGACAATTTAGGAGCGATGTGGGGGAAGAGATTTTATTACATGGGCCTTTTTAATGCCCCCGAATTAGTAAGTAATTCTTTAAAAGCCGCCGCATTCGCCTCCGCCCTTTTTGCCCGGTTAGGCTATCAGGTAAATCCCCTCTATGATGAAAAAAGGGGAGATATAGTGCAGGCGATAAGATTAAATGATCCGGAACTGGTTAAGATTTTTTGCCACACCATTCAGGAACAATCACCGGTGGATTCTTACCTCAAACCCGAACCCGCACAGGTGCCCGGCTATGATATACCGGTAATTATGGCGGCGGGAACATTTATGCAGGGCGCCTCCGGGGAATTATCCGCCGATGCTCCCATGAGAGAACCCTATACCGTTTTTATCCAGGGCGCTTTTACTTTAAATCATGCCCTGATGGGAATTTGCCGGGCAGCCGAAAATATTATCAAAAGCAGCTATTAAAAAGCCTTTAAGAGGGCACTGCCTTAAATCTTACGGAAAAGCCCCGTTACCACTCCCAGTATGCTTAATTCATTACAGTAAATGGTTTCATATTCTTCATTATCGGGTACCAGCTTAATGGTATTATCATCTTTATAAAAACGCTTCACCGTGGCTTCATCTTCCAACAATGCCACCACAATATCACCGTTTAAAGCATCCCTTTGCTGTTTTACCAAAATATAATCTCCCTCATAAATACCCGCATTGCTCATGCTGTTCCCTTTGATGCGTAGCATAAAACTTCCCTCACTCCCCGGAAAATATTCCAAAGGCAGGGGAAAGTAGCCTTCAATATTTTCCCGGGCAAGAACGGGTTTCCCCGCCGTTACTTCCCCCACCACGGGTATACTTAAGGTAGAGGGGGTGGTTTTAGGTCTATCATCGGATGCAGTAATTTCTATGGCCCGATTTTTTGCGGGATCTCGCTGTATATACCCTTTTTCTTCTAATTTGGTAAGGTATAGATGCGCCGAAGAGCTGGATTTAAGGCCGAGGGCGGTACATATTTCTCTCACACTGGGGGGGTAACTTTTCTTTTCAATTTGTTCTTTTATAAAATTAAACACTTTTTCCTGCTTGGCCGTTAAGGGCTCCAAAAGCTTTCACCTCATAATAATTTTAACATATTATATATCTCCAAATTTAATAATGCAAACTTTAGTATGAATAAATACTTGAAGTGTAAGAGCATGAAGGGTACAATAAGCTTGGAAATTAAATAACAAGATTATTTTCGCGGGGGTAGTTGGCGGTCTGGTGACGCTCCTGGACTTCAAATCCAGTGGGGGGCGCGATCCGTCCCCGGTGGGTTCGATTCCCATCTACTCCCGCCATTTTGGTAATACTATTAGTAATGTTATTAGTAATACTAACTTGGATATTTGAGGCCGGATTTTGAATATATACGACAGGTATTATGCAGGAATTATGGTTAAAAAGAAATGAGAGAAAAAAGTATGATCGTTTAAAGGATGGGAATACAAAAAGGAATGATAGCGTAAATTGGAGATAGTTGATGGAAAATTACGAACAAAGTATTAATCATATTCTACAACAGAAAAGGGAGTATTTCACCGGTGGCCAGACCAGGCAGGTTGACTTCCGTATCCGCCAGTTAAAAATTTTGCGCCGGGCAATTAAAGAGAATGAAGAGAGAATTTTATCTGCTCTATTTGCAGATATGGGTAAGTCTTCGTTTGAAGCTTATCTTTCAGAAATTATGCTGGTACTGGAAGAAATTG
>CAZWVJ010000052.1:6109-7717 GCA_964636865.1 uncultured Syntrophomonadaceae bacterium | reverse complement strand
CCGGTGTATTGTGCTTATCAGGCTTTTTTAAATTTTGCCACATTGAAGAAAGTGTTACCGGGTGCTATAATTACGGCAAGCGAGGATGAAAACGCATATGTCTTTCGAGGAGAGTGAAATAATGCCTGTTTGTAAAAATTGTGGTGCCCAGGTAGAAGTAGGGCATAACTTCTGCCCAAATTGTGGAGATTCACAGCAAACAGAAAAAACGGCGGGGAAAAACAGCAAAAAAAGAAATTGGCCTCTAATACTAATTATTTCGGTTGTAGTTGTTTTATTAATAGCGGGGGCTTTGTTTTATTTTTTACGGAGTAATGATGAAGATATCCCAGAAACTCAACCAGTTGAGGATTATTATGCAGTAAGTTTTGAAGTGGAAGATATAAGCGCTGCAGTTCAAGTTTATGCTGATGCAGAACATAATGAGGAAGTGGGTAGTAAAATACAATTAGAAAACGGCCAGGCCGTTAAAGAGTTGCCGGATGGAGATTATTGGTTCACTGCTAAAGCAGGCGGCTATGCAGATTATAGGGGTGAATTTACTGTGGACGGTGAAGGTAAAAAAATTGAATTTGAAATGGACATGAAGGAGTTTTTATATCCCAAGGAAGAGGTAAACGTCCAAAACCTACAAGGAAATATTGAATATTTAAAACATGACCCGGCAAGCGAGGAAGCTTATGAAGAATGGTACGAGGGAAATATAGGTATGCCTAACAGTGAACTAAGGGTCGAGATGGATGAGCCTGCCGCAGTTCTTGAGGAAACTCAAACTCTACATTTCTTGCTTAGAAGAACCGACAATAGTGATAGAATCCCCAGATTCAGCATTGAACTTTATCAGGATGGAGTATTAATAAAAACCCTGGCAGAAAATGTTGATGTGGATGCTCCTGAGGGAGAGGTTTATACGTATAAATTTGAACCTGAGGACCTGGAAGATATTTCCGGAGCAGATCTGGAATTGGTGTTATCTGGAGGGCGTACCGGGGGACCACCGGAGCAAAGAAACGTATTAGAAATTGGAGCCATTATTTGGGCCCCCAATTTAGCGGTAGAGGATCAGTAATTATAAACTCTAAAAAATTTTTTTAACAAAAAATTTATGAAGCTATTGACATAAGAAAATTGTTTTAATATACTGAAAATACAAACAGTTTCCTGACCGATAAAGGCAAACCATCCGAAAGGTTGGGTACGCAAAGCCATGGGTCTAAAGTTTCCTTGGGGAAACCATGATTGCCAGGCTACCGAAGCAGGATATTTTAAGTGTTTTCCCTCTTCAAAACCGGCAGGAAGCTGAAATATTGCTAAAGGAGGCTAAGAGTGATGAAGGTTAAGGTGAAGGTTTTAGCTGTGGTAGTAGTTTTTCTCCTTGGTGTCGGAGGTAGCGCAGTGCTGGCAGGGCCGGAAGTATCGCCCTTGGATGCCGACTATGAGGGAGAAAACAGCGAGCCGGTGGAAGAAGTTGTAGAAGATGAGGAAAACGAAGATGGTGACGAGGAAGCTAAGGATGAAGAGGGTGAAAACGGAGAAGCAGAAAACGGTGATGGAGAAGCCAATAACGAAAACGGGGAAAACGGTGATGAAGAGGCGGATAACGGTGAG
>CAZWVJ010000052.1:0-6009 GCA_964636865.1 uncultured Syntrophomonadaceae bacterium | reverse complement strand
AGAAGCCAATAACGAAAACGGGGAAAACGGTGATGAAGAGGCGGATAACGGTGAGTCCGAAAATGGAAACAACTCAAAAGGCAAAGGACCTCCCGCACATGCGCCTGAACATGCCAGAGAAAATTTCGAAAGAGCTCAGAATAATGGAAAGGGTCCTCCTCGTTAAAACAGGAGTAGAGGCCTAATTATTCAAGTACGCTTAAGATAATTTGCCTGTATTAAGTATATTAAAGTTGGAGAGAGTCAATAAATAGACTTTCTCCAACTTTAATTATTTTTAAAGGGTTATTTATATTATTCCTCATGAGGTTGGTTGTTTTACTTCTTTATTATGTGATACTATTTTTTTGATTTATTAAAGTGCATTTAAAGTAGTCATTTTTACAAGTGGCAAGATGCCATCAAAATTAATATAAATATCTTTTTGCTTTTAATACCGATATTGGTTCTTTTTGCCGTTAGGTCGCAAAAGTGATTTGCTTTGTTTTATTTTTTACTTGCAGCATTTTGGCGTATGTTCCAGGTGGTGGAGAAATGATGCCTGTTTGCGTCTGAAAAATTCACGTGGGGCAGGCGGCTGAGTTGCGGAAAAGAATTTGGAAAAGAGGTTTGGCTTATATGCGATGTGAAATCATAACAGTTGGCACCGAATTACTAATGGGGCAAATTACAAATACCAATGCCCGGGAGATAGCCCGGGAATTATCTGCTCTGGGTGTAGGAGTTTACTATCAGTCAGTAGTAGGTGATAATGAAAAACGCCTGAAAGAAGTATTTGCCCTGGCTCTTCAACGGACTGATCTGGTAATTTTAGTTGGTGGACTCGGACCTACAGAAGATGATATAACTCGGGAAGCAGTTGCCGAGGTGCTAAATCTGCCCCTGGGAAAAAATGAATTTTGGGAAAAAACACTGGAAGATTTTTTTGGGAAACGCTTACGCTCCATGCCTGAAGTAAATCGGAAACAAGCTATGGTTCCCCGGGGCGGGGAACTTTTACCCAATGATAGAGGTACGGCGCCGGGAATTTATTTAGAAAAACAAGGTCAAATTGTAGTATTACTCCCCGGGCCGCCGAAAGAAGTGACGCCCATGTTTCAAAATCAGGTAGTGCCTCGTCTGCAAGAAAGATTACAGTCTACCGGAGAATTGGGGGTTTTGCAGTCCAAAATTTTGCGAATTGTGGGAATAGGTGAATCTTCATTGGTAAGCAAAATAAAAGATATTTTAGACCGTCAAAGTAATCCCACCATAGCGCCTTTGGCCAAGGGGGCTGAAATTCATTTGCGTATTACGGCTTTTGCTCCTTCAACTCAGGAAGCAAATAACCTTATTGAAGAAACAGCCGCAGAACTTAAAGCTGTTTTGGGTAATTATGTCTATGGAGAAGACGATGAAAACCTGGAAATGGCTGTGGCAAAATTGTTGTGGGAACAGGAAAAAACAGTGGCCCTGGCTGAATCTTGTTCCGGTGGTTATTTGAGTCACCGTATGACTAATATTTCCAATAGCTCCGGTTATTTTAAATCAGGTTTGGTAACTTACAGCAACCCGGCCAAGACGGAAATTCTTGGGGTTGATCCTGACTTGATTGAAAGGCACGGTGCTGTTAGCGAAGAAGTGGCTTCCGAGATGGCCCGATGCGTCCGGCTTTTAAGTGATGCCCATATAGGGCTTAGTATTACCGGTATTGCAGGCCCTACAGGGGGAACCCCGGAAAAACCTGTGGGTTTAACTTATATTGCCCTGGAAACAGAGCGAGATTTATCTTGTAAGCGTTACGAATTTTGGGGCAGCCGCCGGGAAATCAAGGAAAGGGCTTCCCAAGCTGCCCTCTATCTGCTTCGGCTGTATCTTTTAGAGGAATAAAGGCAGAAGCATGTATTTTGAAGATAAATTTGCCCTGCCAGAATAGTATTATCTTTTCCTCCCTAATTATCATAAGTTTCGGCGACGCAGCTGCCCGCATGCTCCTTCTATGTCTTCACCCTGCTCTTTGCGAATTGAAACCGAAATTTTATTCTCCCTTAAAATCTCAAAAAAATCATTAATTCGTTTTTTATCAGGTCTTTGTACACCTTTCATTCCCACATGATCCACCTGATTTGCCGGTATCAAATTAACATGGCACAACCGGCCTTGAATTAAATGCGCTAGTTTGTATGCTTTTTTTTTACTATCATTAATGCCTGCCAGCAGAATGTATTCGAAAGTTACCTGCCTCCCTACTTTATCAATATATGTTTCACATGAATCCAAAACTTTTTTTAAGGGGTATTTTTTGTTAATGGGCATGATTTTTGACCTGGTTTGATCATCGGGAGCATGGAGGGACACTGCAAGGGTTACCGGCATTTTTTCCTCGGCGAATTCAGTTATTTTGGGGGCAATACCTGCTGTAGAAACAGTAATATTTCTTAAACTGATACCCAGCCCTTTAGCATCATTTGCTGTCTGCAAAAATCTGATCAAATTATTCAGGTTGTATAAGGGCTCTCCCATTCCCATTACTACTATATTATTGATTCTTTCCTCTTCTCCCGAATATCTTTCGGCTAAAATAACTTGATCCAGCATTTCTCCCGAAGTTAAGTTTCTAACTAATCCGCCTTTTGTGGATGCGCAAAACAAACACCCCAGAGCGCAGCCTATTTGTGATGAAATGCAAACCGTATTGCCGTAATATTGCTTCATTACCACGCACTCTAATAACTCTCTATCTAAGGTTTCAAATAAGTATTTAATCGTGCCGTCTTTAGGAGAAACCAGCTTTTTTTTAATATTTAGCATATTTATATTTACTTCATTTTTTAACTTTTCCCTTAAGTAAACGGGTAAATTCGTCATTTCATCAATGTTGAGTATTTTTTTCTTATATATCCAGTTTGTAATTTGATCTGCTCTGTATGAGGGTTCGTTCAAGTCTTTGAATAAGTCGATTATTTCCCGGGGAGAATAGTTTTTCAGCATTTTCTTGGTTTTGCCCAAATTATCCACTTCCTACCTAAAAGCTAAATCTAAAAAGAAATTGCTTAATCTATTTTTTCCAACTCATAATCAGTAGTTCCCATGCCCAGCTCTTCGGCATATTCAAAACTTGTAGCGTAATTGCAATGAGGATAAGTGCCCAAGATCTTGTCTTCACCCGGTGATACTGCTTTCTCCAATGCTGTTCCGGGTAATCCTGTTTGTTGGTTGATTAAATCTATTGAGGCTTGATCAATAGCTACCGGATCTGAAGATGCCAAAATACCGATGTCAGGGACTATGGGAGCATCGCTCCAGCTGTTGCAATCACAATCGGGAATAATATCCATGAGAAAGTTTACATAAAGGCACTTGTCGGTTTTGCTCCTTACTGACCCGTAAGCATACTCCACCAACTTTTCTTGCAATTCTTTTATGTCGGTTTTCCACTGGATTTTTACACCTTTGTGGCGGCAAACAACTATGCATTCGGCACAGCCTATGCATTTTTCTTCGTCTATGTGGGCAATTTCTTTGCCCTCTTCATTGCTAATAATAGAAATAGCATTTTCGGGGCACCAGTCAAGGCATTCCCCGCAAGCTATGCATCTGCGTGGGTTTATTTCCGGCAACATGGGAGAATGGATGTATTGTTTGCCTGTGCGGTTACTGCATCCCATCCCCAGGTTTTTTAAGGCACCGCCGAATCCAAATAAAATATGTCCTTTGGTATGAGAAAGAACTATCATGGCATCGGCTTCTTCGATTTCTGCGGCAATATTAACGGTTTGGAAATGTTTCAAATCTACCTCTAATTTTTGGTAACTGCGCCCTTTTAAACCATCGGCAATGATAAGAGGAGCGCCGGCAGTTACAAAAGAAAAACCGTTTTCCAGGGCAGTTTGCAGGTGTTGGGCAGCGTTAGATCGTTTTCCTACGTAGAGAGTATTAGTATCGGTTAAAAAGGGTTCACCCTGGTTCTCCTTTACGTAGTTTACTGTTTCTCTAACCAGTGTAGGATGTATATAGGTAGTGTTGCCCTTTTCTCCAAAATGTAATTTTACACCCACCATGTCTCCGGGTGAAATCATTTTGGGAGTGTCTGCCTTTTCTATTAAATGTTTTAGTTTATTCCTTAAACTACTTTCATGTCCGGTAGAGCGCCTATCTACGTAGTAAACCTTTGCTTTTTTGTTTTTATTCATAACTTCTCACCACCATTTTTTATTAGTTATTATTTTAATTCTTTCACATACTATCATTATATCAATTTTCCATCAACACAAGCATTAGAGCATATAATATTCTTTCCGGCAAACATTAATAAAAACTATAATGAAGTGAGGTAGGATTTTATATTTTTTTATAAAATTAATATTAATATAGAAGAAAGTGATGCTGTAATTTAAGAGTAATTTTAAAGTAGTATGTAATTCTTGTTTAAAAGGAGGAGATAATTTATGGATACGGCTTTGACGGTGGTAATTATATTGGTGATTATCGGTGTGATTGCTTTTGTTTATTGGAGACGAGGCGGGGTTGAATCGACAAAAGTGAAAAGTTTAAGGGCGGAATGTCGTAAACAGTTAAACATGCCTCCCCAGCAGGCAGATGAAACTATTAATAGATATATTGCCAATTTACAGCAAAAACATCCCAATCGCTCCGAGGAATGGTATTTGGAAAAAATACTTTACGACCTGCAGAGGGACAGATAAAAAAGTATTAATAACTACTTAGTTTTTTAGAGGGCTTTAAGCTCTCTTATCGTTTCATCGGAAGGGTTATTGGGTATAACCGCTATTTTTTCATTTTTATAGGTGAAAACAGATTGGCTTTCAGAAGTTATTTCTCCGATAACATTTGCATTTACTCTCGAAGAGTTAATTGCTTCCATCACCTCATCCACATTTTCGGGGGCAACCTGCAGCATCATTCGCCCTTGACTTTCACAAATTAATATTTCTTCGGGTGAAAGTCCTTGTTCTTTTAAGGGAACATCTTCCAGGTTAACATTTGCCCCTAAATTGCCAAAGCGGGCTGATTCACATACGGCGGCTCCAATACCGGCAGCGCCCAGATCTGAGCAAGAGTTGATTTTCTCTGTTTTAAAAGCTTCCAGGGTGGCATCCATAATTGCCCTTTCTTCATTAAAGAGGGCTTTTGCCGGGCGCAATTCGGAAATCAAGCCTGCCCTGTAAAGGGTATCGTTGCCATCACTACCTGTTTCTCCAATGATGATCAATTTATCTCCGGCCTGCTTGGCAGGTTTGGTAAGCGGTTCTTTGGTGATCATTTTACCGAAAACACTTACTACCACTGCCGGAACAATATCGCTGAATGAAGTGGAAAAACCGCCGCCGGCTATGAATACATCCATTGTTTTGCACATTTCTTTAATTCCATCTAACATTAAGTTGAGCCTTTCTTGGCTGGTCATGCTTTTACATTCTCCGCAGGTGCATTTGCCTTCAAAACCGCATGCGCCTACTATAACCTCTTCATCCAAAGGCCTGGTCCCGATAAAATCAAGTATAAAGAGGGGCCTGGCTCCCATAGCCACTACATCGCGCATTGCGCCTCCGGCGCCGGTAGCTGCTCCGTCATAAGGACGGGGCACACAGGGAGAACAATGGCTTTCTTGTTTGGTAGCTACAAGAGTATTTTCTCCGGGTATCTTCACAACTGCGGCATCATCGTTAGCATCGGGACCTACCAGTAATGAATCGGGCCAGGTTTGGCTTACTTCCTGGTTAAGTTTTTGGAATGCTTTAAAATCAATAGCTTTGTCGATATTGTGATGAAGGTGCACAAATAAAGCGTGCATTAAGGCTTTTTCTACCAGATTCATTTATTTTTCTCCTTTCTCTTATATAATAATTAAATTTTGTTAAAATGCTTCTATTATATTTACTTTTAATTACTATTGAACAAAACGCATAATGATATTATATCTTTAGACAAAGCCCATGCTATTTCCTGTTAGTTGGAAGAGTTTTTTTTTGACAATACTGTTTATATTGTTTAAAATATCAATAGCAG
>CAZWVJ010000051.1:0-8288 GCA_964636865.1 uncultured Syntrophomonadaceae bacterium | reverse complement strand
TGTCGGTGAGGGTGAACATGCCCCGGTCGAAGGCTGCCAGCACTGCAAAAGGGCCATTGAGCATGGCTGATTCATAAATAAGTTTAAGGGCCAGAAGCTTTTCCTTTTTGTCACCTTCTTCCTCCTGTTCCACGGAGGTCCAGTAGGGGGGAGCAAGAACGGTGGCGGCATCTTCCACAGGGAGTCCGTGTTTCCGGATAAGCAGGTCTAGCAGGTAGGCTACCACTTCGCTATCTGTCTGCATGGTGCAGCGGTAGCCGAATGACTCCAGGTAACGGACATTGGTTCCATAAGAAGATATTTCTCCATTATGAACAATGGAGTAGCTTAAAAGATTGAAGGGGTGGGCTCCGCCCCACCAGCCGGGAGTGTTGGTGGGGAAACGATTGTGAGCCAACCAAGTATGTCCGGAATATTCATCCAGGCGGAAAAAATCATAAATATCTCCGGGGGTGCCTACTCCCTTAAAAACACCAATATCTTTGCCGCTGGAATAAATAAAGACTCCTTCCACCCGGGCATTTACTTCCATGACTCGGTCCAGGGTATAGTCGTCGTCGGTGAAGCGATCTTCCCGACCCTTTTCACCTGGGGCTGGAGGATCCACAAAGAAAATGCGAAAAAATGGGTGGTCGTTTATCTTGAAGTTCCATACGGGTATATCCTGCCCATGAATTATGTTAAAGTCCCGATGTAGAAATTCTTCTACCAGCTTTAACCCTTTGCTGTCTTTGGCCATAACATGCAGGGCATATTGATCCCGGTATTCCGGATAGGCTCCGTAAACAGCAAAACCAGCTCCTAAACCGTTGCCCCGCTCGTTCTGGAGCATGATGGCCCGCTTGATGCGGTTTCCATTTTCTCGGTTTTCCTTGCTGTTAATTAATCCAGCGATTCCACACAAGTGCTTAACCTCACTTTCTGCTTTTATTGATTTTAGTCCACAGCCATTTAAATGCTCTCATATTTCTCCTCATCGTGTTTCTTTTTGTTTGCTGTTTTTCAAACTGTCTTGTTTATTTTACATTATATATCGTCTCCGGAGACAAGTCAATAAAATAATGAAATATAATTTTACAATATGAAATTTACCTTATACATAATATATAGTGAACTTGTCAGCTTTTTTTGTCAAAGAAGGTAGTGGGGAATATTAAATAAATTTTATAATGTGAAATATTATTCCATTATAGTTGACAACTTTACGGAATTAATTTACTATATTAACAGAGTCAGGAAGAAGTTGTTTTATACCACAGGGAGGAGTGATGTTTATGGAGCTTGGCAGGAGTGAAGTTTTGCAGTTAGCGGAGGAATGGGATGTTAAGTTTGTACGCATGCAGTTTATGGACATTATGGGTAAGCCTAAAAATGTGGCCATACCGGTGGAGCAGTTACCAAAAGCCCTTGATGGGGAAATACAATTTGACGGGTCTTCCATTGAAGGGTTTGTAAGGATTGAAGAGTCGGATATGAACCTGGTCCCCGATCTCAATACCTTTATTCGTTTTCCCTGGAAGCCGAAAGAAAGTTCAGTGGCCCGGCTAATTTGTGATGTTTATACTCCGGATGGCAGACCGTTTACCGGGTGCCCGCGCAGCCAGTTGAAAAAAATTATCGCTGAAGCCGATGAGATGGGATACTCCATGAATGCAGGGCCTGAAGCCGAGTTTTTCCTTTTCCATACAGATGAGGAAGGTAAGCCGACACTTTATACGCATGACCAGGCCGGATATTTCGATATGTCACCCTCGGACCATGGAGAGAATGCCCGCCGGGAGATTGTATTGACCTTAATAGAGATGGGGTTTGAAGTGGAAGCATCACACCACGAGGTGGCTCCCGGCCAGCATGAGATAGATTTTAAATATGACGATGCCTTGAGTACAGCAGACAAACTGGCAACATTCCGTCTGGTGGTGCGCACGATTGCTCAGCGTCACGGTTTACATGCTACTTTTATGCCCAAGCCGGTGTTTGGAATTAACGGATCGGGCATGCATACCCACCAGTCTTTATTCAAAGGAGAGGATAATGTTTTCTTTGATCCGGACGGTGAATACCAGTTAAGCAAGCTGGCTATGAATTATATTGCGGGCACGCTGGAACACGCACCGGCTTTTACGGCGGTAACTAACCCCACAGTGAATTCATACAAGCGATTGGTGCCCGGATATGAGGCTCCGGTTTACATTGCCTGGTCACAGCATAACCGCAGTCCCCTGGTTCGGATCCCCGCCAGGCGTGGATTAGGCACCCGGGTGGAACTGCGCAGCCCGGATCCTGCTTGTAATCCCTACCTGGCCATGGCAGTTATGCTCAAGGCAGGCCTGGATGGCATCAAGCGTGATCTTACCCCGCCAGAACCGGAAGACCGCAATATTTATGCCATGACTGCAGCCGAGCGGCAAGAGCGCAATATTTCCAGCTTGCCGAGTAATTTGGGTGAGGCTTTGGATGCATTGTCTGGTAATAAGGTTATACTGGATGCCTTAGGGGAGCATATATGGAATCGGTTTATGGAAGCAAAAGCTATTGAGTGGGAAAAATATAATATGGCAGTACATCCCTGGGAGGTGGAAAGTTACCTGGCCCATTATTAATTTAATTATTCCCATTCTATGGTGCCGGGTGGCTTGGCAGTAATATCGTATACCACACGAGCTATTTGGGGAATTTCTGCGGTGATACGTGTGGATACGCGATGAAGAAATTCGTAGGGGAGGCGATACCAGTCGGCGGTCATACCGTCTGTAGAGGTGGTGGCCCGCAGGCATATAACCTGTCCGTAGACCCGCTTCCCCTGCCTTATTCCTACGGCCTGGATGCCAGTGAGAACGGCAAAAAACTGCCATAATTCATCATTCAAGTTTTCTTTTTCTATTTCCTCGCGAAAGATGGCGTCCGCTTCTTGCAATAGTTCCAGTTTGGCGGCGGTTACTTCCCCGATAATGCGCACGGCCAGACCGGGACCTGGAAAGGGTTGGCGGGAGGCAATGACTTCCGGTAACCCCAAGCGGCGTCCTACTTCCCGCACTTCATCTTTAAATAGCTCCCGCAGTGGTTCAATGAGAGTGAAGTTCAGGTTGTCCGGAAGCCCCCCTACGTTGTGGTGAGACTTGATGGTAGCGGTACCGGCATCCGCACCGCTTTCCACTATATCAGGGTAGATGGTGCCCTGGGCCAGGTAGCTGAAATTTCCCATTGAAAGAGCTGTTTCTCGAAAAACTTCGATAAATTCAGTGCCGATAACTTTCCTTTTTTCTTCCGGGAGAGTTACTCCCTTTAATTTTTGGAGAAACCTATCCCGGGCATCTACTTCGATGAATTTTCCCTGCAGTTGTTCCCGGAACACGCTGGAAATGGTCTGGGCCTCATCCCGACGAAGTAAACCGTGATCAACAAATATGGAGACAAAGTCTTTGCCAATGGATTTATTCAGAAGTAAGGCTACTACGGAAGAGTCAAGCCCGCCACTGAGGGCACAGATTACCTTTTCTCCCGGGTTTACTGTATTGCGGATTTTCATCACCGCTTGTTCAATAAAATTGAGCGGGGCCCAATTGCCGCTGCAATGGCAAATATCATAGAGGAAGGACTTTAATATATCCAAACCGCCGGGAGTGTGAGATACTTCGGGGTGGAACTGCAGGCCGTAAAGATGACGGGAGACGTCACCCATGGCTGCAATAGCACCGCTTTCCGTACGGGCCAGTACGGAAAACCCCGGCGGGAGCTTAATCACTTCATCCTGATGGCTCATCCAGCAGGATAGTGACTTGCTGTCCTTAAAATAAGAGTGGTTAAAAAGAGGTTCCGATTCGGTGATGATTAGCCCTGTGCGGCCAACTTCTTTCTTGCGGCCACGCTCTACATTACCTCCCAACCTGGAGGCCATGAGTTGCATGCCGTAACAAATGCCCAGCACCGGTATTTCTCCATTAAGAATAGCGGGGTCGCATTCAGGGGGATTTTCCAGATAGACACTACCCGGCCCTCCGGAAAGGATAATACCCCGTGGCGAATGGCGAAAAACCTCTGCTGCGGGGGTGTAGTAGGGTAAAATTTTGCAGTAAACTTTTGCCTCTCTTATCCGGCGGGATATAAGCATGCTGTACTGCCCGCCAAAATCGAGGACGATGATTTTTTCCCCGGTGTTGGGGGTTAAATAATCTTTAGTTAGGGGGTGTTCATTTTTTTTGTTGTTCAAGCTGATCACCTCTTATTGTTTTATCTGTGGGCGAAGAAAGAGGGTAATCGCCAGTGAAGCAGGCGGTGCACAGGTCTTCTTTGTTAGCGCAAGTTCCTTTGTACAAATCTTCCAGGCTGGCAAAAATGAGACTGTCTGCGCCGATAAATTCCGCCATTTTTTTGGGGTTGGACTGCGCCAGGGCCAATTCGCTGGCCAGCGGGATGTCTATTCCGTAGTAGCATGGATGTAGGTAGGGAGGGGAAGCGATAATTATATGAATCTGGCTGGCACCGGCTTTTTTCAAGATGCGGGTTAAATGACTGGCGGTAGTTCCTCGGACAATGGAGTCATCTACAATGGCTAAACTTTTTCCCCTGACTAAGTCAGTAATGGGGTTGTATTTTAATTGAGCACGTATTTCCCGGTAAGATTGCCCCGGCTGAATAAATGTCCTGTCACTGTAAGGATTACGATAAACGGCCCAATCCATGGGTGCTCCTGTTGCTTCGGAAAGGCCCATGGCCGCGGATGTTCCGGAGTCAGGCGAGGGGACGATCAGGTCAACATTATTATTTAATTTGCCGGCCAGGCTTTTCCCTATGGATTTTCGCACCTGGTGCACGTTTTTTCCGTTTAAGTTGCTGTCGGCCCGGGCAAAGTAAACGTATTCAAAAATACAGAATGTTTTTTTTGCTCGCCTTCCTGCCTCCGGTATAAATGAAGTTAACTTTCCACCAGAGGAGAGCACAATTTCACCGGGTTGAACTTCTCTTTCAAAGGTAGCTCCCACGGAATCAAGGGCACAGGTTTCTGAAGCAAATATGTTGGCGTCTCCCAGGCGCCCGATGCAAAGTGGCCGAAAACCATGGGGATCACGGAAAGCTACTATTTTTTCCTTATCCATAATTGCTGCAGAGTAAGCTCCCCTGGATATATTCATGATCTCGGCCACTGAACCGGTAATGCTTCGGTAGCGGTTACGGTATATATACGCAAGCAAAACTTCAGTGTCTGACGTGCTGAGAAATATTTGTCCCTGGTCCAGGAGTTCCTGCCAGAGAACGGAACTGTTGGAAAGGTTGCCATTATGAGCAATAGCGAGGCTATAGCCATCCGAAGAATGGGCTATTAATGGCTGAGTGTTGACAAGGCTGCTGGAACCGGTGGTAGAGTAGCGAACGTGCCCAAGGATAGTATTTGCTTCGATTGCAGAAATTTCTTTCCGGGAGAAGACTTGCCCAACAAGCCCCATACCTTTTTTTGCCCGAAGGCCTGTGGAATCTACAAAGGCAATGCCTGTGCTTTCTTGTCCCCGGTGTTGCAAGCCTTGTAAGCCAAAAAAAGCTATTTCCGCAGCCGGAATTGTTCCCCAGTGGTTTTCAATGGCAAAAATTCCGCAGTGATCGCGGGGGCGTTTCAAGTGAGGATTAAAAGGTTGTGCCTGTGGTAATTTTATTAGTTCCTGGCTGGGTAACAAATCCTATTCTCCTTTCAACTTGTTTCACGGTTTTTTAATGCGCTACCGATAAAATCCCGGAACAGTGGGTGTGGTTTTCCGGGGCGTGATTTGAATTCGGGATGGAATTGCACGGCTACAAACCATGGATGAGGCGCAGGTAGCTCGATTATTTCTACCAGATTATCATCTTCATAGATTCCACTACAAACAAGGCCATGTTTTTCCAACTGGCTACGGTACCGGTTGTTAAATTCATAGCGATGTCGATGTCGTTCGTTTATTAGGGACTTTTGGTAGGCTTGATGGGCTATTGTGCCGGGCTTCACCGTACAGGGGTAAGAGCCCAGGCGTAAGGTTCCGCCAAGGTTGGTGTTTTCTGCTTGCCCCGGAAGAAGGTGGATTACCGGTGCGGCAGTGTGGGGATCAAACTCGGTGCTGTGGGCTTCAGTCAGACCGGCTACATTCCTGGCAAATTCGATCACAGCACACTGCATGCTAAGGCATAAACCCAGAAAGGGGATATGATGCTGCCGAGCCACCCGAATGGTATTAATTTTTCCTTGAATTCCCCTTTCCCCAAATCCTCCGGGGACGAGAATGCCGTCAAGGCCGGCCAGCATATCTTCCGGGGAATTCGTTTCTAATTCCTCTGCCGGTATTAACTTTAAGTCCACTTCCGTGTGATGATGCAGCCCGGCGTGGGTTATGGCTTCGCTGATGCTTATATAGGCATCCTTTAGAGCAACGTATTTGCCTACCAGCCCGATAGTAACTTCTTTTGCACGGTTACGGCACCTTTTCACCATCTCTTCCAGGGAAGAGATGTCCGCGGGATCGCCGGCAACTTGGAGTTTGTCGAGAACCAGGGCATCAAGCTCCTGCTGTTGCAGTAGAAGAGGCACCTCGTATATGAAGTCCGCACTGGTATTTTCAATTACTTCGCCGGGAGCAATATTGCCGAACAGGGCAATTTTATCTTTCAGATCCCGAGAAAGAGGGTGTTCGGTGCGGCAAACAATCATGTCCGGTTGGATGCCGATGCTGCGTAATTCCTTGACGCTATGCTGGGTGGGTTTAGTTTTTAGTTCTGCAGTGGTGGAAAGATAAGGTACCAGGGTTACATGCAGGTAAACAACATTTTCTTTTCCTAGGTCCGCACGCATCTGGCGGATGGCTTCCAGGAAGGGCAGGCTTTCAATGTCTCCCACAGTTCCGCCGATTTCGATGATGGCAACGTGTGCATTTTTACTTTCTGCTGTGTGGATAATATGCTTCTTAATTTCATCAGTGATGTGTGGTATGACCTGGACAGTCTCCCCTTTGTAGCCACCTCTCCTCTCCCGGTTGATGACGGACCAGTAGACCTTGCCGGTAGTAAGGTTATTATCCTGGGATAAGTCCTCGTGGATAAATCTTTCGTAATGCCCCAGGTCGAGGTCTGTTTCAGCGCCGTCTTCGGTTACAAAAACTTCTCCATGCTGGTAAGGGCTCATAGTTCCCGGGTCGTAATTAATATAGGGGTCCAGCTTTTGAATGGTCAGCTTAAAGCCTCTCATTTTCAGGAGACAGCCCAGGGAAGCTGCGGTTATTCCTTTTCCCAGGGAGGAAACCACTCCGCCTGTTATAAAAATATATTTAGCCATACTATACCCCCGGCATGTTAATGGTGATAATTTACCTAAAATTTAGATTTACAGATCACTCTTTTATTATAACGGTTATCTATGCTTTTGACTATAAAATATTTTCCGGATAATGAAATTTATTTTTACAATAAAAAACTTGACAGGGAAATAGGTTAAAAATATAATTAATTTAGTGCACTTGATAGAATATAATTTCACATTATGAAACATAATTTAATGGTGTATCTTGTTTAGGATGCATAAACGTATTATCCGGATTGTGTTTTGGGACTTTTAATTTCTTTTTTAAAAGGGGGCGCAGACTTGGAAAAGAAAGAGGTTCTTTACGAAGGGAAGGCAAAAATAATCTTTGAGACTTCGGAACCGGGTTACTTGTGGGTATACTTTAAGGATGATACCACTGCTTTTGACGGCTTAAAAAAAGAGTTGTTGGATGATAAGGGAGTGCTGAACAATCATATATCTTCCATTTTCTTCGAGTTTCTGGGTGCCAATGGAATTCCCACGCACTATGAGAAACTCCTTGATGAAAGAAGTATGTTGGTTAAAAGGCTCGAAATAATTCCCGTGGAAGTGATTATGCGCAATATAGCGGCCGGAAGTATGAGCAAGAGGTTGGGTATTCCGGAAGGGACCAACTTGAAACACCCTGTGATGGAATACTGCCTAAAAGATGATGCACTGCATGACCCCATGCTCAACATTCACCATATCTATGCCCTGGAACTTGCTGATGAAGAAGAAATGGAAAATATACAGGAGCAAGCTTTTCGTATCAATGAGATGTTAGTCCCTTACCTGGAAGAGAAAGGTATCGCCTTGGTGGATTTCAAGCTGGAGTTTGGGCGCCATCCCCGGGAGGGAATTATTTTGGGAGATGAAATATCTCCGGATTCATGTCGCTTATGGGATCTTGCCAGTGGTGATAAAATGGATAAGGATAGATTCCGGCGCGATTTGGGCGGGGTTACGGAAGCATACCGAGAGGTTT
>CAZWVJ010000050.1:0-8662 GCA_964636865.1 uncultured Syntrophomonadaceae bacterium | reverse complement strand
CGCGAATCAAGGGATGAAATATAGCCAAATCCGGATTTTCCAAAAGAGAGGCCAGCTTTTGACAATATGCTTCATCTATAGGATATCCACTATGGAGATACTTCCTGTAAGTCTCAACATCCATGTATAGAGGTTGAAATGGAATTCCTGTTTTCTCTTTAAGATTATACCATATATTTATGCCACCCAGGTCCATGTCCCCCCAGTGGTAAAATGGAGTCTCTCTTTCTTGCTCCATGAAATAATAATATATTTTCTGCAACAGCTTGCGGCGGGGTGAATTGTGATACCCACCCAGATACAGGACCAGATTCTCTAAAGGACCTTCTCTAATATATTGGTAATAAGAAGTCTTGTTTTCCACGGTGACAACTGCTCCGGCATTACTGGCCCGAATCACCAAATCCTCTGCCATTTCCGAGGAGAGCCCCAAATCAGGATAAAAAACACTCAAATCTACCTCCCCTTTTTCAGTGGAAAATACCAGGGAGCCTGCTATGTTAATATGCAGAGGATTATCTACTATTCCTCTTTCCGATAATAATTCCTCATTGCTGAGAGATGCTTCTTCATGGGACAGGCAATATTTTTTTAGTAAGGATAGTATACTTTTCTCCAGAGCTTCCCACCGCTTGGAATCGCCGTACAGACGAACACTCAGCATCCGCTTGGCAATTTCACTTTTCCGAGGCTCATAAAAAGCATGCAGTCCTTTTAGTATATGAACAAGTTCTTTCTCTTTCTCAGGCTTTAGCGGTGATGGGGGCGCTTCCATTTTTTTGAGCCTGACTATAGATTGTTCATAGAAAGAGGATAATTCGGAAGGTGCATCTTGACGCCATTCCTCCAAAATGGAAATAGCAGACCGATATATTTCTCTCTTAGACCTGCGCTCAAGCAGATTATATATTTCCGGCAAAGAATCCTCTACCAGGGCCACTCTATGTAATATTTCACCTTCATTAAAACGTTCCCACTCCAAACCAACCAGACCATTTCGTTCCAGCTGCTCCATTTCCGCGTTAAAACTTAAGCGAAAGCTGCTGTCACTTATATGGTGATAATCAGGATATTGCCGGGAATCAATTTTTAAAAGAGTACGGCGCGGGTTCTTTTGGTCAGAACCGTAGTCGCTCCGGTTCTCATACCTGTCTACAAGCCTGGTCAAAACATCTTTTTGTATTTTACTTAGTTTCAACATAATCACAACCTGTAAACCAAGAAATAGTATGACAGTATTTAAATCCTTGAATAATAAATATGGTTGTATCTTTTTACCTTCAGAACTCTACTACTCCGTAAGCTCTTTCCGAGTAACCCGCTCAATAAAGCTATGGTAACCCTCCCGCATCACCACCAAGTTGGTATTTACATGCGGCACGATAAGCTGAATACGACCGGTAAGGGCAACAATAATGGCCTGAAACCCAAGGTTTTGCATAAAGCGGATAGCCTCTTCAATCCGGTCGGCATCCATATTGTTGAAAGCCTCATCGAATACCACCAGGCGCAGGGTATCCGATTTCCGATACAACTGATAAGCCTGATAAAACGAAGCCAGTATAGCCACGTAAAATGGCACCTGCGTCTCTCCCCCCGACTTATCCCGGGCCACTTGTGAGAAGTTGCTCTGATTGCCCTGTTCATCAGTTATTTTGATTTCAAAATCCAAGTAGGTACGATAATCTGTTAGCGAATGCATGGCCTGAGAAAGATCGTCCTGCTTATTAATAATCTCGTAAAATAGGTCTTTAATAGCATCACCGTGTTTGTCATAAAAGGCATCACGAAAAATAGAGCCCTGGTAAACCCCGGTATCCGTAATCATATCATAGTAGCGCTTAGTTTCTTGCCTGGCGGTAAGACTAAAGCGATAGGTGTCAGTGCCAAAGCGCATATCCTTAAGCGCCCGGTTCAGTTCTTTAATTTCTTCCTCTGCCTGTTTAATATATTCACCCAAGCGGGCAATAAAATGCTCCTGGAAACTCTGTTCTGCCTTCTCCCGAGCCTCACGGGCCTGTTCTTCATAATCCTGTAGATGACTGTTCACCAACAGATAATAACGCCGGCGATAAGGCTCGTTGTCATGTTTTTCCGGATCCTCGGGGAAATTAAATCGATGACAGTATTCGGTCCTTGCTTTGATCAGACTTTGCATCTTGTTGTTGATAGAGGTATTAATTCCTTCCCGGCTGCTGCTATAATTCTTCATAAGCACTTCCGGTTTCTTTTCTTTCGCTTCTTTCTCCCATTTTTGAGCGCACCGCTCCCTTAGACCCTCATCGAGCTGCGATTCCATCTCATGAAGATCTTGATAACGTTCTTTACTCTCTTCGCCCAGCCGGTCTATTTCTTCCTCGGCATTTTTCACCTTGGAACTCAGTTCACCTTTTTCCGTGTCCATCTTCCGCATATTCTCCACCAGTTCATTCAGTGATCTCTTCTTTTCCTGATGCTCTTGCTCCAGCCTTTTATACTCACTAATGTCCAGGGACATCAATTCTTCCTGGACTTCCCTCATCCTGGCAGACACAGCATCTTTTTCCTGAAGCTGACGGCTATTCTCCTGCAAATATTGATAGCGATCCCTTTTGTCCAAGCTAAGCGATTTAACGTTGGAAGCCGACTGAATTTTATCCTTTATTTCCCGGCGCTTCTGCCGAACATCATTTAAGTAATCTCGGTTTCGCTGCAACTGGGTTTTGATAGCTTCTTCCCCTATATAAGGCGTTTCATAGCGGCTATGGGGAATCTGCCGGGCGGTATGGTTCTGGTAAAGCATGCAGCTGTCGGTAATGGCCCGCGCATATTGTTTTAGCTCTTGTTCCCTCTCACACTTGATCAAGCCTCCCAGCAGCCAATTTGCATAAGCATCCACATAATTAACATGAGCAGTTATCTCTTCAGCAAGGCTGTTTTCCTGGGCAGCTCTACTTTCCTCCAAAAGTCGTCCCGTATTTACCAACCCCACCCGCTCTATGCCTAAGGTGAATTTGTGCCTTTCATAAAGGGAAAGGGCCTCGTCAAAGTAATTAGGCGGCACCAGCAGATCAAACTTCTGGGTGTGCAGATACCCTTCGATAGCATTGCGCCACTTCTCGTTTTTTATATCAATAGCCTCGCAAAATATATGCACCGGGACCTTACCCCCTTCGGGGTCAAGCAGCTGCTCTTCCAAAACTTCCTTCAGTTTCACGGTAGATGATTCCGGTCCTAAAACCCGGTTCTTTTCTAAATTGGCGATAACTTCTTCCAGCCGTTTTTCCTCTTCAGCCAACTCTCTTTCCTCATTTTCCCAGCGATCATTTTGGGTTTTCACCCAGTCCATAGCTTTGCCCCAGGCTTCAGCCAATCCAGCAGTATCCTCCGGGAAATCTTTCCCCTCCGAAGAAATAGCACTCAACCACCTGTCTTTGGCTTCCAGGAGAGGGCGGGTCAGCTCCACGGGGGCCTCCAGATACTGCAAAACTCCTAACAACTGCTCGATTTCGTCTCTCTCCACTTTGAGCTTGTGGACCAGGTTTTTTTCCAGTTTTTCCAATTCACCAAGCTGGGCCCACAGCTGCTCCAATTCCCTACTAAGCCTTTCTTCTTTTTGCTTGGCTTCGTTTTCCCGCATAGCTTCAGCCAGCTCTTCAATGTTTTGTTCCAAGCCCTTCTTTTGCTCCTCGGTTTCCGTTATCCGGTCCAAAAGCTCTTTCTGTCGGGTGAGCAGCGCATCCCTTTCTTGCTCTTTCGCACCGATTATTTCCTTTATATGTTCCCAATAACCCCGTTGCACCATGTACTCGTTAACCTGCAACGTATCCCGCATTTTATTTATTTCCCGGTAAATGCTTTCGATGTTTTCCAGTTCTGCCATCTCTTTTTTAGTCTCATCTATCATCTCTTCTACTTGCCGGAATCTCTCGAAATATTCCTTCATGGTAGCCACATCAAGAGTTTTTTCTTCCAGGATGTATTCATAAACAAAGCTGCGCAAGTTAGTAATGGGGGTAAACGAAATACCCTTGGTGAAAAGAGAAAAAAAGGAATCTTTGACACCACCGAAAAGCTGCTTTAAGTCATAGATGTAACGGCTAATATCATTATGGTAATGCTTGTATTTAATCCCCTTAGCTTTCAGGTAATCAAAAAATTCCCGCCGGTTTCGTGGCTCCCGGGGTCCTTTAAAAAACAGGTCATCTTGCAGATATTCTTCATCCAGGCGGAAAAAAACATGCTCTTCTTCCCCGGTGGCATGATAGTAATCAAAAACCACGCCAATCAGGTAAGGCTTGTTATAAGTAGTATGGGTTATCTCCAGAACAATATAACTGGAAAAATCATAGTCGCGCAAGAAACCGGATTTTCCTTCCGCTCCCGTTTTGCCTCGCAGGTAACTGCGTATATCCCTGGTGGTGCGATCTTTCATAGCGGCAGAATTAAATCGTACCTTAGAAAGGTTTCCGATCATAACCACCTGCAGGGCATCAATTAAGGTAGACTTGCCGGCACCGTTATCACCGGTAACCAAGGTATCACCATCAATGGAAATGGTCTCGTTAATAAAGTAATGCCAGTTAATCAGTTTAATCTTGGTTAATATGCGCATAATTAATTTAGCTCCCACTTAAAATTAAATGACATTTTCCAGAAAGCATTCTTACATAATTCAGTCTTATTAGGTGTTTTTCCTACACCTTTTCCTCCCACCTTTTCCTCACTCCTCCTCCTTTTCTTCTTCCTCATCCTCTTCCTCATCTTCTTCCTCTTCCCACTCTATGAACTCTTCCTGCTCGGATTCTTCCTGTAACCATTCCACCAGCGTTTCCAAGTCTCCCGGGTTCACCGCTAACAACAGGGAAGGATACAACTGGTAAACCGCTTCCGGCTCTCTCCAGTGCCCCTTCTTTAAATCTAGCAGTGAAAAAGAGCTAAACAACTTGAGAATAAACTGAGTATCTTCCTTGGTAGGCAAGCGGCGCCTTATTTGCAAAGCCATATATTTTTCCTGTATCTCCTGCCCAGTAACCAAAACCTGCTGGGTTAAACGAAGGTCACGTCGCTTCTCATCATAAAGCAGACGCAGAATAATAAGGAATATGGTCTCCTGCAGGTTAAAATTGCGCCGGCTACGCTCATCCATGTTATAAAGCTGAATTATAGAATACTGCTTCTGCATATGCAAACTCCAGCGCGCCATCTCCAGATAAGTGGTAAAAAGATCAAAGTGTTTCTCCACGAAGCGATAGTGCGGACGATCTTCCTCCCTTTCATATACCAGGTAGGTTTTGCCCAACAATAGATTAACCGTCTCACTGAACTGCTGCTTTTCTTTTTCAGTCAGCTGTTCATAAAGGGATTCCAGGTTTTCCAAGAGATTAATCCTTCCTTTCCATGGTCAGATCAGGTAGTTCTACCTTCCCTTTCTTCAAAGCAACCGTGCCGCCCCGCTCACCGGCAAGCACGTAACCAGCCCGCCGGGAGCGGCTAAAAAGGATGATATAAATAAGCTTAACCCAGTCTTCATTGCTTTTCAAAGGCATTTCACTTAAAGGCAATGCTTTTTTATCCTGTAACAATGTCTCTACATATTGATTGATTTCATCTATAGTAACTTCTTCCTGCACCCGCTGGCGAAAGCGTTTCAAATTATCATCCCGTGACTTTTGGTCTACTTCTACTAGTTCAACAGGTTGGGGGGTATGGACCTTTCTCTCTCTGACCGGTAATTTTATGCTCAGCTCGTCCACCGCTTCCTGGCGGTATATGCGCATGGCTCGGTTTACCGCATCCGGGGCCTCTTCCTTTTCACCTTTTTGCCGGGCCTGCGCGGCCAGGCTGCGCAGCAGCATTACCAGTTGATGTTCATGGCCGCGCCCTTGCTGCAACTGAAACCGGAGCTTCTCCACTGCCGAGCGGGCATACTGAGAATTGCGCCGGTCTATTTCTTCCAAAATATCATCCATACTTTCAAAAGACTCTTCAATATACTCCAGCCATTCAAAAATTAAGTTTTCCCCTTCTATCCGAGTCTGCACCTGCTTTTCCTCCACCATGCGGTTGGCCTGATTTATAATCTCAGGCCTGTTAAACTTCCATTCCTTTACCCGGGAGATGATCCCCGTCCGGTACTTGGAGATATGCTCCGATGTTTTTAGACGGTAATACTGCTCCCCTAAAATCTGGATTTGATACTCGTCAAAAATCTGCCTGATAATATCGTATGGTTCCTTATACTCTAGCAACTTTTCCGTATACTTCTTAATGTTGTGGTTGAGACTGGCCAACCCCTTTATCAATTCCGCCGTAGATTCCTGGGCCTGCTGCAAGGCCACGTATGTCATCCCTTCCTCACCGGTTAAATTCTGATAAATACTCAACACCCGCCCGCGAAATTCCATGCGATAGCCGGTGCGGATTTTATCCAATGTCTCCAAAATAAATAAGGCATAATCAGGTAAAGAAATTTTGAAGGTATAATCATAGTGCTGCTCTTGCACCACCCACTGAGTATCAATAAATTTCCGCAACAGTTGGGTAGCCCTATCTCTTAACGTTTCCGGGGACTGTACAACCTGCTCCTGCTCAGGATATTCATCCTCAGGCCACTCCTCGGGGGCATCCACCGTCTCTAAGTACTCGCAAAAGAGGTCGATAATCGTCTCCCGCGGCAAGGTGTAGATTGTGCGCTTATACTGGTCATAAATAAGAAAAAGCAGGCCGGCATGTATCTCTTTTAGCGGCCCCGCCAGTATAGAAAAAAAATTTGCGGGAATGTAATCAAACAATTTGTTATCTAATTCATTTTTCATTTACTAACACCATTTACATTTTAATTTATTTCCAATTACTAAAATTATATATTATAACAGGTATATATGAAAGCATGTATCGTTTTAATTAGATTGACGAAGCGGACGGAGTAATTTTGTAACATCACTCAGCACTTATCCTTGCTACCTTTCTCGAAGCTCCCTAGTTTTGTAGCACATCTATACAATCTAATTTTTAAACCTCAGGAGGCAGGACCAATGAATCTTTCCCCGCGTTTCACACCTTCTAACTGCATCCCCAGAAATGTGACAAATTTACTCCGTCCCTGAACGTCTTCCCAGCGCTAAAACCCGAGAAAAAAATTCCCTTCCTCCCTCGCGCTTATAATTATTTCCCCTCCCACAAAAAATCCTGCTGATAAAAAACATACAGAAGGAACCGGGCGCGGGAAGCCCCCACATAAACATCAGCCATGGTGCAAGCGCGGGTACCCGGCTGGACCCCGGTGAGAAAAACCATAGGTTATTCCAGTCCTTTCAAGTAATTATAGCTCCTATTTCTATATTTCGGTCCGTTTTCCTCCATTTCACTCCTTTATTACCCTCACCCCACGCCCACCCCTTTTTTTTGCATCAAAGTGACACACCTATGTCACATTAAATTTGCTATAATAATTAAAACACTAACATAACATGCAGTTGTATCTTGCCAAAACTCGCCAGCACAACACCCAACAATTGACTCAAAAAAGATGAAAATGGATAGTTACGAACACAGGAAAAAACGCTAAATCACCTGAAGTCACTGCAGGAATCATTGTCCACCTGCAGAATATATCCAACATACGCCGTAATCAAGTCCGGCAAATTATGCAGAAACAGTTTGACCTGAGTTTGTTTTTTAGAAAGAAAGGGATGATCGGGATTGTATATTTCGAAATCAAAATACCTCACCGGTTTGCAATGTCCAAAATCGTTGTGGATAAATTATAATGCTAAATGGGAAATCCCCGAAGTTGATGATTCTCTACAGGCCATTTTCGATCAAGGGCACGAAGTGGGTGAGTGGGCCAAAAAGGTTTTTCCTCATGGCATGGATATAGACTGGGATGCCGGTTTTGATGAAGTGATCACACAATCCAAGGAAATGCTTTCAAAAAGAATACCCCTATTTGAACCGGGATTTGTGGGAGACAGCACATATTCCAGGATTGACATATTAAACCCGGCGGGAGCAGATGAATGGGATATCATTGAAGTAAAAAGTACAACAAACCCCACCAAGTCTGACAAAATTGATGAAGTCTACCTGCACGATATATCTTTCCAAAAATATTGCTGTTTACGCAGCGGATTAAAAATTAGAAATACCTATTTGATGTATCTGAATAAGGAATATGTTAAACAGGGTGACATTAATCCCGGGAAGCTATTTATTATAAAAGATGTCACCGAAAGCGTTAATAACTTTTTAGACGATGTAGGGAAAAATGTGGAGCATATGCTAAACATTATTCGAGGCCCCCGGCCGGAGGTAGACATCGGTTCACACTGCAAGTCGCCTTATGATTGTGCATTAATTCCCGTGTGCCGGTCATTTTTACCCGAGAATAATGTTTTTAATCTTACCAGGATCGGTAAAGAAGCATATAATTTATTAAGTCAGGGCGTTTTTAAAATTGAAGATATTCCCCATAGTTTTGGGCTCACCTCCACACAAGCCCTTCAAAGAGAAACTGTTCTCCGGAATCAAATACATCTAGAGCCAAAAAGAATAAGAGAATTTTTAGCTCAGCTGGAATATCCCGTGCATTATTTTGATATTGAAACAAGCAATCCTGCAGTCCCCTTATATGATGGAATGAAGCCTTATCAGCATTATCCCTTTCAGTACTCTTTGCATA
>CAZWVJ010000049.1:0-8766 GCA_964636865.1 uncultured Syntrophomonadaceae bacterium | reverse complement strand
CCATAGAAGAAGGTTTGCGTTTTGCGATTCGTGAAGGAGGCCGCACTGTGGGTGCCGGAGTGGTAACCGCCGTGTCGGAGTAATTAAGTAAGAATATAATTATAATTGAAATGTTATACTTGTAAAATTTTATTTTAAATGTAAAGGTAAGATGGAATAGTTTTTTTAATTATTAGTTGACAGCAGTTAAAGTCTTGTGGTAGATTAGCTTTTGTGAATAAGAAATAAGAGGCTTTAGATATGGAGGCATATTAATGAGGGTTAAGATTACTTTCGCCTGTAATGAATGCCGGGAAAGAAACTATAATACAAATAAAAGTAAGAAGAATGACCCGGATCGTTTGGAACTAAAAAAATATTGTCCTGTGTGCAGAAAACACACTATGCATAAAGAAACTAAATAATAATTAATCAATGTTAGGAATAAGTATATAATGAATTTCTTCCATCGGATAAAAAATTTTCTTCAGGAAATAAGGGTAGAGCTAAAAAAAGTCCACTGGCCGACTCGCAAACAGTTTGGTATTTTTTTCGGGATTGTTTTGGCTACTATAGTAACCATAGGAGTTTTCTTTTGGGGGCTTGACTATGGGTTAACTATTTTGCTGGATATGTATATTTTACCATAACTTTGCTGCATAAAAAGGATTTATCTTTGGATAGGGAGGTTAAAGGACAATTAACATTAGTGTCCATGACAAAATGTCAGAAAATGAAAATTATACTGTTGACGAAACCAATACTGATAAAAAATGGTATGTAGTGCATACTTATGCCGGCTATGAAAACCGGGTAAAAGCCAACCTGGAAAAACGGGTTGCTTCCATGGAAATGGAAGAAAAAATTTTTCGGGTACTGGTGCCGGTGGAAAGAGAAATTACCAGTAAGGGCGGAGAGAAAAAAACAGTGATGCGGAAGTTTTTTCCGGGCTACGTGTTGGTAGAAATGATTATGGATGATGAAGCATGGAATGTAGTACGTAATACGCCCGGGGTTACAGGGTTTGTAGGTCCCGGTTCCAAGCCGATTCCTTTAAGTGAAGAAGAGATAAAGCATATAATGAAACAAATGGGTGTAACGGAGGCAAAGCCAAAGATTGGCTTGGAATTAAAGCAACCGGTAAGAGTTATAGATGGGCCATTCAAGAATTTTGAAGGTACCGTGGAAGAAATAAATCCAGAAAAGGGCAAATTAAAAGTTTTAGTTTCTATGTTTGGTAGAGAAACCCCGGTGGAATTAGAATTTTACCAGGTAGAAAAATATTAGAAATGGGAGTTAAATCAAGGAGGCTAGCATAATGGCAAAGAAAGTTATTGGAGTCATAAAGTTACAAATCCCAGCCGGTAAGGCTACTCCGGCACCTCCTGTGGGACCGGCATTGGGTCAACATGGAGTAAATATAATGGCTTTTTGTAAAGAATTTAATGAGCGCACCGAACAACAATCGGGTTTAATTATACCGGTTGAAATTACGGTTTATGGCGATCGTTCATTTTCTTTTATTACCAAAACTCCTCCGGCAGCAGTCCTGCTGAAAAAGGCTGCAGATATTGAAAAAGGAGCCGGGGAGCCTCCCCGTGAAACGGTGGCAACTGTATCCAGGGAAAAAGTAAAAGAGATTGCGGAAAGAAAAAGAGAAGATCTTAATGCTAACGATATAGAAGGTGCAATACGCATTATTGAAGGAACGGCAAGGAGTATGGGTATAAAAGTAGCAGAATAATTGGGAAAACGGTGGGAGAACAAATATGTTCATTAACCACGAAGGGAGATTATATTTATGGTAAAACTTTCAAAAAAACAACAAGAACTCAGGGAAAAATTTGATCGCTATCAACTTTATGACCCTACAGAAGCTATAAAATTAGTTAAGGAAATCGCCCCTGCCAATTTTGATGAAACAGTGGAATTAGCGGTACGTCTTGGTGTTAATCCCAAGCACGCGGACCAACAAATAAGAGGGGGAGTTTTACTACCTCATGGTACCGGCAAAGAAGTTCGAGTACTGGTTTTTGCTAAAGGAGACAAAGCTAAAGAAGCAGAAGAGGCGGGAGCCGATTATGTGGGTGCTGACGATCTGGTGGCTAAAATCCAGGAAGGCTGGTTAGAGTTTGATGTAGCTGTTGCTACTCCCGATATGATGGGTACAGTTGGAAAATTGGGAAAGGTATTGGGACCGCGTGGTTTGATGCCTAATCCTAAAAGTGGAACCGTTACTTTTGAATTGCACAAAGCTGTTACAGAAATAAAAGCCGGGAAAGTAGAATACCGGGTAGATAAGTCCGGGAATGTGCATGTACCTATTGGAAGAGTATCTTTTAGTGTGGATCAATTGAAAGATAATTTTAATGCAGTTATGGACGAAATAATTAGGGCTCGGCCCTCTACAGCGCGTGGCCAATACATTAGGGGAATTACGATAAGTTCTACTATGGGGCCGGGGGTGAAAGTTTCACCTCAACAAATTGGGGCTTAATCAAGCTGCTTAACATAACAAATATAAAAAAATCGATTTCACCGTAGACAGCAGGTGTATCTACTTAAAGAACGTATGATGCGTCGCCTGCCGAGGTTCTTTTAAAAGTGCTTCCGTGTGTCTGCGGAGGTATTTTATTTTTAGTGGGGAGGTGTAAAAGAGGATGATAACCCGGGCACAAAAGCAAGAGAAGGTAAAAGAAATCGCTACCGATATGCAAAATGCAAAGTTAATTCTTTTAACAAATTACCGGGGCTTGGATGTAGGTGAAATTAGCAATTTGCGCCACGAATTAAAGGATAAAGATTGTAAGTATAGAGTTGTTAAGAATACTTTAACCAAACGCGCTGCTCAAGAAGTTGGTTTAGAATCCCTTCATCCTTATCTTGAAGGTCCTACTGCTATAGCTTTTGGCAGTGATGACCCGGTAGAACCAACCAAAGTTTTGTTAAAGTGGGCTAAAGAAACAGATAATCTTTCTATTAAAGGAGGCCTGCTTGATGGTAAGATGTTGGATATTAAAGAGATCGAGGCCTTGGGGACCATACCACCAAAGGATGTGCTTTTGGCAAAACTATGTGGGGCTTTTCAAGCTCCCATACGTGGCTTAGCAACGGCGTTAGAAGGCAACATTAATAAATTAGTTTATGTTTTGGACAATATTCGTCAGGAGAAAGAAGTTTCATAATTCATTTTTATGAAATGAAAAATATTAAGTAAATATAAAGGAGGATTTTTAATAATGTCCAAAGTTGAAGATGTTATGGAAATTGTGAAAGGCATGACTGTTTTAGAGTTATCTGAACTGGTAAAATCATTGGAAGAAGAATTTGGAGTTTCTGCTTCAGCTCCAGTTGCAGCGGCAGCGCCGGCAGCAGGTGGAGGCGAAGAAGCAGCTGAATCTGCAGAAGAACAAACAGAATTTGATGTAGTCCTTACCGATCCCGGTGAAAAGAAAATACAGGTTATCAAAGTAGTAAGAGAGATTGCTGATTTAGGTTTAAAAGAGGCTAAGGCTTTTGTTGATGAATTGCCCAAGCCCATAAAAGAACAGGTAAGCAAGGAAGAAGGAGAAACTATTAAAGAAAAAATTGAAGAGGCTGGAGGAACTGTAGAACTTAAGTAAATGTGGATTGCAAAAAATATAATTTTACATGGAGCAAATAAAAAGCGGCTAAAAGTTAGCCGCTTTTTATTGACATAAAAAACTCTGTATGATAATATATTTAAATGCTTGTAAAAAAATCGTTTTTGAATAACTTTCTAGTTTTTATAGCTTTTTAAGTAAGAGTTTAGAATTGTACATGCCCGACAAAACTTAGATCACATTAATTGTTTGTTCCCTTGGAAGAAATATGCTTTTAGCGTTAAATTAGTTAGCTTATTACTAGTATTTAATATTTCCAATAAATTTTAGTTAATTTATTTTAACTTATTAATAACAATTTTTGCAAGGGGTGATTTTTTGGAGCACAGTGAAGTTATATCCGGTAAAAGAAAAAGGCGCAGTTATGCCAGATTAAAGGAAGCGATGGGTTTGCCTAATCTTATAGAAGTACAGCGCAAATCCTATGATTGGTTTTTAAACGAAGGAATCTACGAAACATTTAGTGATATTTCGCCCATTAAAGATTTTACCGAAAACCTGGTTATGGAGTTTGTGGATTATAGCATCGGAGACCCCAATTATTCTGTGGAAGATTGCAAAGAAAAAGACACCACTTATTCTGTTCCGTTAAGAGTAAAGCTCCGGCTGATTAACAAAGAAACGGGGGAAGTTAAAGAACAAGAAGTATTTATGGGTGATTTGCCCAAAATGACGGAAAATGGTACTTTTATTATTAACGGGGCGGAAAGGGTAATTGTTAGTCAGTTAGTACGTTCCCCCGGGGTATATTTTAGCAGTTCCCTTGACGTTAGCGGAAAAGAGTTATTTAAGGCTACTATAATGCCTAATCGCGGGGCGTGGCTCGAGTTTGAAACAGATGTTTATGAAAATATATATGTCCGGGTTGATCGAACCCGTAAAATTCCTGTAACTGTTTTATTAAAAGCTATTGGATATGAAAACAGAGAAGAAATACTGGATTTGTTTGATCATGATTCACGCGTTCAAAACATTTTAGAGAAGGATCATACAGAGTCTCACGAAGACGGGCTTTTGGAAATATATAAAAAATTAAGGCCCGGAGAACCTCTTAATAAAGAAAATGCCCGAAGTTTATTCAGGTCATTGTTTTATGATCCCAAAAGATATGATTTTGCTATTGTAGGGCGTTATAAAGCTAACAAAAAACTTTCATTAAAACAAAGGATTATGCATCAAAAATTGGCAGAACCTTTGAAGAATCCTCAAAACGGAAAAAAAATAGCCTCTTCCCAAGCAATAGTTGACGAAAATCTATATGAAAAAATAGAAAAAGCAGGCATTAATAAATTAAAAATTCAAGATAAAGACAAAGAATTTTTGGTAAGGTGCAATGAACTGAATGATGCCGAAAAAAAGGTATTTTATGTGGAAAATGGGGATAAACAAAAACCTTTTTATCCGGAAGAAGATAATAAATTTAAAGCATTATATCCTGAGGATATTATAGCCACCATTAATTATCTTCTTAATGTTATGGATGGTGTTGGATGGATAGATGATATTGATCATCTTGGAAACCGACGTTTAAGAAGCGTGGGAGAGCTTTTGCAAAATCAGTTTCGCATAGGCCTTTCCCGTATGGAAAGAGTTATTAAAGAACGTATGACTATTCAGGATATAGAGGCAATCACTCCACAGGCTCTTATTAATATTCGCCCTGTAATTGCAGCTATTAAAGAGTTTTTTGGCAGTAGTCAGCTTTCTCAGTTTATGGATCAAACTAATCCATTGGCAGAATTAACTCACAAACGCAGGTTAAGTGCGCTTGGCCCCGGTGGCTTGAGCAGAGAAAGAGCTGGCTTTGAAGTGAGAGACGTTCACCACTCCCATTATGGTAGAATGTGCCCTATTGAGACACCTGAAGGGCCAAATATCGGGTTAATCGGTTCTTTAAGTACCTATGCCCGTATAAATGAATATGGTTTTATTGAAACACCTTATCGGAAAGTAGATAAAAAGAAGAAACGGGTAACAAATGAAATAAAATTGCTAACCGCAGACGATGAAGATTACTACGTGATTGCTCAGGCTAATGCGAAAATTGATGAAAATGGTTATTTTGAAAATAACCGGGTTATTTGTCGTTATCAACACGAAGCAGTAATTAGAGCCCCTGAAGAAATTGATTATATTGATGTTTCTCCCAAGCAATTAGTTAGTGTTGCTACTGCTCTTATTCCTTTTCTAGAAAATGATGATGCCAATCGAGCTCTTATGGGAGCTAACATGCAGCGCCAGGGCGTTCCTCTTTTGCGTTCAGAGGCACCGCTTATAGGGACGGGAATGGAAGATAAAGTAGCCGGTGATACCTGGGTAATGGTAATGGCTAAAAGTAACGGTGAAGTCGTTAATTTAACCGCTGATGAAATTACGATTAAACGTGATGATGGTTCAGATAAATCCGATCGAATTATTAATGGCCGAACGGGAGAAATTTTTTCCGTGGATGTTTCTGCCGGAAATGGATGTGATACTTATAAACTTCAGAAGTTTAAAAGATCCAACCAGGGTACTTGTATGAACCAAAGGCCGGTGGTAAATATCGGTCAAAAGATAGAAGAAGGAGAAGTTCTTGCGGACGGACCTTGTACCGATATGGGAGAATTAGCTTTAGGAAAAAATGTTTTGGCAGCTTTCCTTCCGTGGGAAGGGTATAATTTTGAAGATGCTATTCTTATAAGTGAAAGATTGGTTAAAGATGATGTTTTTACTTCTGTACACATTGAAGAATATGAAGCAGAAGCACGGGATACCAAGCTAGGCCCGGAAGAGATTACACGAGATATACCTAATGTTGGCGATGACGCGCTCCGTGATCTCGATGAAAGGGGAATTATCCGTATTGGTGCGGAAGTAAGAGCCGGCGATATTTTAGTAGGCAAAGTAACACCCAAAGGAGAAACGGAGCTTACCGCGGAGGAAAGATTATTGCGAGCCATTTTTGGCGAAAAGGCCCGGGAAGTGAGGGATACTTCCTTAAAAGTTCCTCATGGAGAATCGGGGATCATTGTAGATGTGAAAGTTTTTAATCGGGAAGACCAGGATGAGCTTTCACCCGGGGTAAATAAATTGGTAAGAGTTTATATTGCCCAAAAGCGGAAGATATCCGAAGGTGACAAAATGGCAGGTCGGCATGGAAATAAAGGGGTTATAGCCCGTATTTTACCGGAAGAGGATATGCCCTTTTTACCGGATGGGACGCCGCTGGATATAGTTTTGAATCCCTTAGGGGTTCCTTCCAGAATGAATATCGGACAGGTGTTGGAAGCTCACCTGGGCATGGCTGCTAAAAGTTTGGGCATACATATATCTTCCCCGGTTTTTGACGGTGCCAATGAAGAAGATGCTTTTTCTGCTCTGGAAGAAGCCCAACATAGTCGGGACGGTAAAACAACTCTTTATGATGGAAGAACGGGAGAACCCTTCGATGAACGTGTTACTGTAGGTTACATATATATGCTCAAGTTGGCTCATTTAGTAGACGATAAGATTCATGCTCGGTCTACCGGACCTTATTCTTTGGTTACCCAACAGCCTTTAGGTGGAAAAGCACAGTTTGGTGGGCAGAGATTCGGTGAAATGGAAGTTTGGGCTCTGGAAGCGTATGGGGCTGCATATACATTGCAGGAAATATTAACTTTAAAATCTGATGATGTTGTAGGTAGGGTCAAAGCTTATGAATCAATAGTTAAAGGAGAAAATATACCTGAACCGGGTGTGCCCGAATCTTTCAAAGTTTTGGTTAAAGAATTGCAGAGCCTTTGCTTAGACGTCAAAGTTCTTAGTGAAGAAGCTCAAGAGGTGGAAATAAAGGAAGGGGAAGAAGATGTTGATTACGAAGAACTGGAAGAAATAAATATTGAAGGAACTGAAGCAGATAAAGAAGGCAGTAAGGGAGGAACGATTAAAAAAAGACAACCTTCAACAGAAGATGAAGAAGAAACTTTAGAGGAAGGGGAAAGTTTTCCTGAAGGTGAACCATCGGAGGAAACATATTCTGTGGAAGGCAGAGAGAATAAAGAGGTAAAGGAAAATTCCAAAACGGGCTCGGAAGAAAGATTGGAAGCAACCGAGAGCTCTGAAGAGTTTTCCTCAAATTTACCTGATATGCAGGATAAATCAATTGAAGAAGAAGATCTGGAATAAAGGTATAGGTAAAAATTTAGATAGACTTGCAAGCAACGAAAAACAGCAGGTAAAGCAATTTATTTCAAGTGATATTGAGCTTATATGATGAAATAATTATAAGCATTCTAAGTTTGAGGATGTTTGAGAATAAAAAATTTATTTAAAAGGAGTGTTATTAATTGTTAGATATAAACAATTTTGACACCTTAAGAATTGGCCTTGCTTCTCCTGAACAGGTAAGAGGTTGGTCCCGCGGGGAGGTAAAAAAACCGGAAACTATCAATTACAGAACTCTTAAACCTGAAAGGGAGGGGCTGTTTTGTGAGAAGATTTTTGGCCCGGTCAAAGACTGGGAATGTCATTGCGGCAAGTATAAGCGGGTGCGTTATAAGGGTATAGTGTGCGATCGCTGCGGCGTGGAAGTAACACGGGCAAAAGTTCGTCGGGAGAGAATGGGGCACATTGAGCTGGCAGCGCCTGTTTCCCATATTTGGTATTTCAAGGGCATACCCAGCCGTTTGGGCTTATTACTGGATATAGCGCCCCGTGCCCTGGAAAGAATATTGTATTTTGCGGCTTACGTAGTTATTGACCCGGGTGAAACATATTTAAGTAAAAAACAACTTTTGACGGAAACTGATTACCGGGAATATCGTGAAAAATATGCGGCTCTTTTCAACGAGGGTAAAGGTTTTAAGGCCGAAATGGGTGCAGAAGCAATTAAGAAACTCCTGGAGGAAATTGATCTGGAGGAATTGGCAACGGAATTACGCGAGGATTTGCAAAACTCCTCGGGCCAGAGAAAAGTTAAAACTATTCGTCGCCTGGAAGTTGTGGAGTCTTTCCGTAAATCCGGTAATGATACCCGTTGGATGATTCTGGAGGTTATGCCGGTTATATCTCCTGATTTAAGGCCTATGGTGCAATTAGATGGAGGGCGTTTTGCTACTTCCGATCTCAATGACCTTTACCGCCGGGTTATTAATCGTAACAACCGTTTAAAGCGGCTTTT
>CAZWVJ010000048.1:0-9320 GCA_964636865.1 uncultured Syntrophomonadaceae bacterium | reverse complement strand
AAATTCATTTTTAACCTTTTCAATCTCATCCGCAGTAAAATCATATCCCTCGGATTCAATTAATTCTTTTTTTTCCTGCAAATCCTTGCACTTTATAAGTTCTTCTACAAACTCTGCATCATTCTTAATTCTCTCAACAAAAGCTCTTGCCGATTCCATACTCATAAAGTTCCCTCCCAAATTTTTATATTGATATCATATTGATACTAATTATATCATAATGTTTTCATTTTGCAATACATTGTTTAATTATTTTTATTCTATGTGTTATATTGTTTCAATTTTGTGAGGTGATAAAGGTAAGGGGTTCGTTTTGAACCAATTTGGGCTCCAGTTACTACGCCTCGGTTGCTATGCCCCCCTGACTTCTTTAACCGGAGGAGGTTGCACATCAAAACGTTTGGGAAAAAGGACAGGTCTTTTGTTCCGTATTTCAAGAAAGGGTAATTATATTTTTATTTTCATCAACCTGCTTAAAATATTTTCTGGGAAATTTGCAAGAACTCTAATCTTTAATGGTAATTGAATTTAATAGAAATAACTCCTATATTTTTATTCTCCGGAGGGAGGAATTTGAATTGTAGCTTGCCTTTAATAAGTCCCGGCTCATTTTCATTAAGGCTTTTGATAGTTTCTTGGACATCGTATTCAAAAGAATTGTAACTTTCCACTTTAACTGTTAGATATCTTTCTTTACTTTGTAAAGCATCTCTTATTTTTTCAGTGAATTTTTGGGGAGAATATACCACTTTATCATTATAGTGATAGTAGTTATACCTGGTAGCATTGCAAGTTGGATATTCGGAGCGTTCCCAGCTATGGGATACGCCTATTTCTTCATCGGTTACGTTAAAATATTTGTATTGCACGTCACTTTCCCCATAAATACTGCCTTCACCAGCTATTTCTTCATCAAATAATGGATCGTTCCAGGTAAGATCCAAATGATAGTAATCACCGCCAAGCTCTACCATGTTCCAGGCATGACCTTCATTGTCCGCTTCTCCTAAAACATAAAGACAGTTTATGCCTACCTCTTCCATTATTAATTGCATTGCCCCTGCATAACTCGTGCACACGCCTTCTCCGTTTACAAGTACACCGTAAGGAGAATATGATTCCGGTGCCTGCTCAATGCCAACCTCACTACTATTTAAACAATAGCGGGCGTTTTTGATAATGTGGTCGTGTACAGCCTGAACTTTTTGGAAATCGGACATATTATCTGAAACTATATTTTGCACAATATAATTAACTTGTTTCTGAACCTCTTCTTGGTGGGCTCGTATAGTTTTCGGGGGTTTAAAATATTTAATGGTTAACTTTCCGTCGGTGCGATATTCAGATTTTTTATAATACATGATCTCCGGATTGACATTGCTAACTTGTTCAATAGTATCAAAAACTTCATCACTGCTGACTCGACTTGCAAACCCTGACAGATCCACCTCAGTCTCGGCGTTAACCAATGCCTCATAAATTACGTCATCCATGTCTTCCAATTCTTTTTGGTCCTTTTCTCCCGGTGCTTTGCCATTTTCAAAACAACCTGACAACGAAAAAGAGAATAACAATACAAATATTGCAGAAACAACTACTTTTAACACGTCCCCATCACCTCCACTAACCTCCATTATAAAATATTACTACCATGAGATGTCCTTGGACTAATCTGAAGCTAAAGTAGCGATTTTATCGGCTAAACTTTCTTCGCTGGTAAAAGCTCTCTTTAGTATTATCGCATATGCTGATCCATAAAAATGTGGAATTTATTTATGTCAAAAGAGAGTTACAAAGTGAAAAATAAAAAACCATTTTATAGAAATTTACATCCAAAATTGTTGACCGATCACAACAGGTAGAAGTATACCATAAAATTATCATCTTCATCCAGCGTCGAAAGCATAAACAGTAAATTAAAAAGGGAAGAATTTCGGCTAACAAAAACGAAACGAGGGATTAATTTCAGAGGAATGTACTATTTTGAACTTGCCAATGTTTGGTAACTTATTTATATTATAGGCAGACGAAGTTTGAATCTGCGGAGGGATAGCGTTTTGCTTGTCTAATGGCCGGTGGGTTTTGATTGCGCTGGGGGTTTGTGAATACCTTATTTTTTCCTGCTCTTTTTATTTGGTGGGAAAAGTATTGAAGGAGATGATTTTTTGGTAAAGATCGGTGTCATTCAAAAGCAGTCCGAGCCGCTTAAAGTCGAGAAAAATCTTTCTCATTTAGAACAGTTAATTAATAAGTGCACTGAAAATGGTGCTCAAATTGTAGTCCTTCCGGAGATGTTTAATGTGGGTTTTTATCTTGGCGAGTCTTTAATGATGCTTGCTGAATCTTTGGAAGGTAAAACAATAACTTGGTTAAAAGAACAGGCATCTTTGCATAATATCTATATTACCGGCAGCATCTATGAAATTTATGAAGGCTTTTTTTACAATACAATGGTAATGATAGGAAGTGACGGTAGTTTACAATATTATAGAAAAAGAAATCCGACCTGGTCGGAAGCAGCGGTTTGGTGCCGTAGCAGTGATCCAGGGCCGGGGATCTTTGACACCCCATGGGGGCGAATTGGCGGGGTTATATGTTTTGACTCTTTCTCACGGGAAACATACGAAGGCTTTAAAAATAGTGGTGTTGAAATGGTAATAATTGTCGCTTTATGGGGCAGCCCACGTGCTAAAAGGCGTCCTGACCTATGGATAGCCGGTAAAAATTTAAAGCGTTGGTCTTATTTGGCTTCGGAGGTAGTTCCTTTCCAATACGCAAGAAAACTCGGAGTTCCGGTAGTTTTTGCAAACCAAAGAGGTAGCATAGAGATGCCCAGCCCAATTCCGTTTCCTGATTGGCCTGTAAGAAATTCCACTTATGACTTTATAGGTAATTCCCATATTCGCAATGAAAAGGGTAAAGTTATGGCCAAATTTGGTGATAACGAAAGTGATAATTACATCGTAGCGCCGGTTGATGTTCAGACATCTGAAAAACGTCCGCCAGTACAAAAGCCTGATATTAAACCGAATTACTTGGAAAAGAGCTATTATTTTGTAACGCCTCCTCTTGCGTGCAGGTTATTTCAAGTATGGTTTTTACAGGGTTTAGCATCAGAATATGAGTCACGGCGGGTGCGGCATAATTAATTAGCTTGAAGCTAAAATAGTAATGTCAACCGGGGTTGAATAACACGCTAGGGGAGCTTTTCAAAAAAATAGTTTGTTTTTTAGGAAATCAAACAGAAACGAGGTGTTAGCATGAGTAAAAAAATTTTAATCAGCACCGAACAGGTGGAAATGGAGGCGACGTTAAACAGCAGCAAAACAGCTTCTTTGATCTGGGACAATTTGCCCCTAAGCGGCATCGTCAATACCTGGGGTGACGAGATTTATTTTTCTATTCCTGTGGAAGCGTCCTCCGAAGATGCCGTGGATGTGGTTGAAGTGGGGGATATTGCTTACTGGCCGGAAGGTAAATTTTTCTGCATTTTTTTCGGGAAAACTCCTGTTTCCACGGCCACGGAAATAATACCGGCCGGCCCGGTGAACCTGCTGGGACGCCTGGAAGGGGAACCGGAGCTGTGGAAAAAGGTTCCTGCCAGAAGCCCGATAACCCTGAAAAAGGCTGCGGAATAAACTTCTTACCCTAAAGCGAGTGGACGGGAAAACGTGGGGACGTTTGTATGCCACGGACACACGAGCAAAATGCAGGAATGGTACTTTGATTGGCAAAATAACATTATGGTTGAGATGGTTAATACGCTTCTTATGAGGGGTTATGTTCGTTAGGTTATAGCCTGCCCCCATTCTTCATTTCTACTCCTATTTTTTTGAATTGTTTTATAATTAAAGCTTCTATTTTTGGTTTGGTTATGGTATACTCTTTGCATCTAATAATAAGTTACATTTTACTTTCCTTTGCAGACATTGAAATAAATAATATCCACAACTGCTAGCTGCCTATGGTAAACGGTAGTATTTGCATCTTGCGAACTAAATATAAAGGGGGAGTTTTTATGAAACGTCTGTGTTTATTGGCACTGATGCTGGTATTGGTGTGTTTTTTTGCAGGATGTTCTGCACCGGATAGCGCTGATCCGGAAGCGATTATTAGCGAGCCTGGAAAAGAGGTGGGAGACTTTCTGCTCACTTATGATGGAAACGGTCATACTTATGGGAGCTTACCGGAATCTGTGAGTCTTAACTATGATGAACATGTTACTATCGCCGAAAAGGGAGATTTACGTGGGGAAGAGGTCCGTGATGGTATTACCCGTAGATTTGTTGCATGGAATATGTCCCCGGATGGCACTGAAGAAAATCTAGAGCCCGGCAGTGACTTCTATATGCCTGACCACGATGTGACTCTTTACGCACAGTGGAATACGGGCGACGATGTGTTGCGTAATGCTGGTCCGGCAGGAGGTCTGGTCTTTATTGACAGGGGACCGGAATACGAGGAATGGAGATATATGGAGGCTGCACCGTCTGAGACAGAATGGGAAGACGTAGATTGGGGATCCCATGAGGTAGCTATTGAGGGGACAAGTAAAGAGATTGGCACGGGTCTTGCTAACACAGAAATTATAGTTTCTGCTCTCGAAGCTGCAGGTGATTCTGGTCATGCTGCTCAGCTATGTTATGAACTCCAGTTTAATGGTTTCGATGACTGGTTTCTTCCTTCGAGTCTGGAACTTCAGGAAATGGCTGTGGAGTTAAAGTCCAAGGAAGGCAACATTGGTGATTTTATTTATCGCAACTACTGGAGTTCTACCGCGTCCATGGGAGGCTTTGATACATTGGCTGATGCTTATCATTTTAACATGAATGCTTTAAGTCCTCAGCAAAGAGACAGTAAATACTGGGTCCGCGCAGTCCGTGTTTTCTAAGGATCAGGGGGAGGGTTATTTGATTCACTTACAAAATGCGGACAGATGAGGGTTACGTAATTAATGTATTTTGTATTTAACTTGCTTATAAACGAAGAGATGTCCCCTGTTTTTCCCTCCATGTCTATTGACATGGAGGCTTATTTGTTGCATAATACTATTTGCTACAGCAATTATGAGCTAGTTGAATCAAAAGATGGCATATTATTAGCACACAAAAAGAAATCGAAAACAGCGAAAAATATCTATGAGCCGGCATAGCTCAATGGTAGAGCAGCTGAATCGTAATCAGCAGGTTGGGGGTTCAAGTCCTCTTGCCGGCTCCATCACTGACGGGGTTTAGGAGACCCCGTCATTTTATTTTACAAAATTAGGTTTAAATTTAAGTTTATTTGGAATTTTAAGCTTCCGAATGGTGCTTTATAAGATTTGTGATCGGGCAATTATTAAATTTAGAAGGGGGTGCGGACAAATTTGAATGATAAATTACTATAATATGAAAAACTACTTCAGCAAGGGACACTTACAACGGGTGCAGACATCATTTTTTATTTGGTTGAGATTACCGCAGGCCACACATATAACCGTGTTGTCCCTGGATTTATCATACTTTTCATAAAAAGGAAGGCCCTTGTGATGCCTAACTCTATCTCCTTTTTGAAAATACTCGTAAACGCCGGTTCCGGAGGAAAGAGTATTCTGATAAACTTTGCCCCCATCCCTTTTTACTTTGATTATGTATTCAGTATAAGTAGTACCTGGATCGTCTTCATGTTCAAACCTGCTGCGGCGGCGTGTAGTTTTATCGATAACTTTTCCATCCCAGGTAGTATCAAGCCGGCCTTTTAAGTTCTGGAAAAAAGCCATTACCAGAATTAAACCTCCAATGCCTGCTCCATAATAAATAGAATAAGGAAAATCAATATCCCCGCTAATCCCTCCATAAACAGGAATACCTACCAGTGCCAAAACAGCCAAAATCATCGTAAAAATAAAAGACCCCTTTTTAAACTTCTTTTGGTAATTTCCAAATTCGGGCGAATTGATTCGCGAGGAATATCCGATCGGAGTCAACCCAGCTTCTTCTCTAGTTTCAGGCCTGTTCTTTTCCCCACATTTTTGGCAGTGATTAAAATTTGGCGGTATTTCCGCGCCACATTCCAGGCAGTAAAGAACTTTTTCATCTATTGACATATCTTGGTCTCCTTCCAAAGTTGAAATGACTCTATTTCCCCTTTTAGCTTAAGCTAACCAAATAAATAGGCCAAACGTTAATCTTTTGTTTCCGAAATAAATCGCTGAAACAATATATTGACGTAGCTTTGTTTTATTCTACAAAATATTGTTATTTCCTTTTTAAGTTTAAAATAAATTTCTTGTTTATTTTTGCCGGTCATTCCGGGGAAAATATTTTTTTGTAATTACCCCTCTATTTCTAGTGTGATGCCAATATGACCAACGACTGGAAAAACCAACTCTTTTTGGTGACAACCAGGTTATAATGCGGAAGTATATACCGAACGAAAGTGTTGACCAAATTTGTCTTAATTCGCCCTTTAATATCTTTAAAAGTAGGGAATTTTGCGAAAGGAGCAGAAAACTAGCACTCCATATGTTTGGTTGACCCATTCTATTCCATTTTTGAACATGCACCTTGCATTTTATGGGGTTGATTATTATAATTATAGCAATTACCACTTTTCTTACTTAAAAACTGCTCTAGTTGAAAGAACCTTCCAACTATTACATGGCATAAAACATAATATGAAGATCTAATAAAAAAATGGTACTCCTGGAATTATGGCGCACGTTGAATGGGTAATAAAATGGTTAGGCAGGGAGAAACCAGTTTTATCAGAGAGGCGGAAGGAGTATCGCCATATTATTAACCAGGGAGAGTGATTATTTTGATAAAACCGGAAGAATATATTGAAAGTCTTAAGTCTTTAAGCAGGGAAATTTATTTTTTGGGTAATCGTATCGATAATCCGACAGAATACACATTTTTCAGGCCTTCTTTGAATTCCGTAAAGAAAACTTATGAATTAAGCAGGGAAGAAGAATACCAGGATTTGATGACTGCAGAATCGCATTTGACGGGCAGAAAGATAAACAGATTTACCCATATTGTGCAGAGGCGGGAAGACTTAATCACCAAAGTAAAAATGCTTAGACTGATGGGGCAAAAAACAGGGTCATGCTTTCAGCGATGCGCGGGATTGGATGCTATAAATTCAGTCTATAGTGTAACCTATGATATTGATCAGGAATATAATACTGATTACCATGAGAAATTTTTAAAGTTTCTCGTATATGTTCAGGATGATGATCTGGTTTGTTGTGCGGCAATGACAGATCCCAAGGGAGATAGAAGTAAATCTCCGGGGCAACAGGATGACCCTGATCTATATCTCCGGGTAGTAGAAAAAAATGGTGAAGGTATAGTAATAAGAGGGGCTAAAGCTCATCAAACCGGGGCTTTGAATTCTCACGAAATTTTAGTTCTTCCTACAAATGCTCTCAAAGATAACGAAGCTGATTATGCGGTAATGTGTGCAGTGCCTGCAGATGATAATAATCTTCTTTTTATAGCGGGCAGACAACCAATGGATTTACGTACTCTGGATGATGACCCCCATTCCAAAATTGATCTCGGAAACCCTGTCTATGGGGGTCAGGAAGTATTAATTATTTTTGATGATGTATTTGTTCCCTGGGACAGAGTTTTTATGTGTGGTGAATACGATTTTGCTGCGGGCCTCGTAGAGTGTTTTGCAAGTTACCACCGCCAGAGTTATGGAGGTTGTAAGGTTGGTATGGGGGACACAGTTATTGGGGCTGCTGCGCAGATGGCAAAATATAATGGAACCCATGGCAAAAGTCATATTAAAGATAAGTTGGTGGAAATGACATACCTTAATGAAACCCTTTATGCTTGTGCGATTGCTGCTTCGGCAGAGGGGCAACAGTTGCCCTGCGGGTGCTACTGGGTAGCTCCCCTTCTTGCCAATGTAACCAAACTGAATGTAACTAATGTCCCGTTTCAAATTTCACGCCTTGCTCAGGATATTGCCGGAGGGATCATTGCTACATTGCCATCAGGAAAAGATCTGGCAAATGAACATACGGGGAAGTTTATCAGAAAGTATCTGGGAATGAATGATGAGAAACAGGTAGCAGACAAATTCAAAGTGTTACGCTATCTGGAATATATCTGCATGGGAAGCGGAGGTATAGGTTATCTTACAGAATCACTCCATGGAGCGGGTTCTCCGCAGGCTCAAAGAATAATGATACAGCGACATGCAGATTTCGCTTCGAAAATAGAAATGTTAAAGGATCTTGTCGGTATTGAATTTGGGTAGTTTGTTTGAAGTGTGAAAATAATTACCTTGATACCATTAAGAAGGGAGGGTGTAGTCTGCCAAACGGCCGCGAAGGTTTTGGACGGAAAAAACAAATTCCTTTTATAAAGTGATTGCTGATATACTGGTAAGTTCTTTTGAAAGAAGTAGTGTTGAATTAAAAACTCCGTTATATGTGCTCTCACGACAGTGTCACCGAGCTCAAAAACTACTACTTCATGAAAGAGAAACTGCAAAGGCTGAATAACGAACGATTCTAATCTAAATTTGCAATTTATTGCAATTTTGATTATAATGCTTTTTAAGAAAAAATTTTATAAGTTATGAAAATTGGCTTTTGTAATCTATGTTCGATAGGTCTTGTAGAACCTGACTGTAAAAAGTAGAGGCCCGCTTGATATAGAACTGAAAAGTTTTAATGTTCTCGTTAAGATGCAAGAGTAGTGAAAAATAAACTTATAAGAGGTACCAGGAATATCTGTAAAAAATGTACTGGAACCTGCTGTTATCCATTCATATGCCCCCTCATGAGTAGATTATTAAGCCACTGGAGGGAATTATGATTGCTTGCAAATAGTTCAACCCCGGATGGACACTCACTCTATTATTCTTATATAAAGTATTGTATCTTGAATGCATGCGTCCCCAATATGATATGTCGGATTATAATTTTGCTTATTCTAAATAAATTATTTGCACAAGATACAATATCTCCCTATTGAATGGAGTCTGTGCATAAAAAGGGAGGCTTAAAAGATGGAAATAGAAAAATATGAACATCTACAAATGTTACTGGATAACATTGAAACCCAGGTTTGGTATCTAATAGATGAGAGGACTTACGGTTCGGTAAGCCAGGCCCATGCCGATTTTTTTGGGGTCAATAAAGTAGAATTGGAGAAAAAAGATCTGTATGAATTGATGTCTACCAGAGAAGAAGCAGAAACATGCATAGCAGGCAACCTGGAGGTATTTAGACAAAAACAAAAAATTCATACTGAAGAACTGGTTCTAAACGGCAGCGGGGAAGAAAGGTTACTTTCAATTACCAAAACACCTAAACT
>CAZWVJ010000047.1:0-9399 GCA_964636865.1 uncultured Syntrophomonadaceae bacterium | reverse complement strand
TTCTGGGGGTTCAGTTTCATCCGGAAAAGAGTGGACCGGAGGGTTTGCTCTTGCTTCGGAATTTTGATAACATGGTTTTTATTCATCGATAAACTTTTTCTTCTTAAAATACTCTAATAGGAGATACCTACTATGCTGGCTAAAAGAATTATACCCTGCCTGGACGTGCGTGATGGAAGGGTGGTAAAGGGAGTCCGTTTTCAGGACATCAGAGATGCCGGAGATCCGGTAGAGAAAGCTGTCTTCTATGATCGGGAAGGCGCAGATGAACTGGTATTCCTGGATATAACCGCTTCTGCAGAAAACCGGCAGGCTATAGTAGAAGTAGTGCAGCGGACAGCGGAAGAAATATTTATCCCTTTTACCGTGGGTGGAGGCATTGATTCGGTTGAGTTTATGCGTGAACTCCTAAGTAATGGAGCAGAGAAAGTATCTCTTAACACTTCTGCCCTCAGGAGTCCTGAGTTGATAAGTGCGGGAGCGATGCAATTTGGTAGCCAGTGTATGGTGGTAGCTATAGATGCCTGCCGCTTATATAAACCCAAGGCAAATGAAGTTAAAAATAGCTCAACCTGCTGGGAAGTTTACAGCCACGGCGGGCGTTATCCCACTGGTAGGGATGTTTTGGAATGGGCCGTAGAAGCGGAAAAAATGGGGGCCGGGGAAATACTCCTCACTTCCATGGATGCAGACGGCACCCATAGTGGATACGATAACGAGCTTTTGGCGGCGGTGGTGGATACGGTCTCCATTCCGGTAATTGCTTCCGGGGGTGCCGGAAATTTGGAGCATCTGGTGGATGCTTTAACAACTGGAAAAGCACATGCAGTACTGGTGGCTTCTATTTTGCATTATGGCAAATATAGAATTGCGGACATTAAAAAATACCTGGCACAGCAGGGAATTCCTGTGCGCCCTGTTATCTCCTATCCGCAGGGGATTTAAAGCGTTATTCATAAACGTTAATTAATTATAACTATAAAATAGAAAATTCATATGAGTAAAGTAGGAAGCTTGATGAAAGAGCAGGGAATATATGGCATGAAAAAAGAACAAGGGGATGGTCCAGATGAAAAATTTCGGCGTTATAATGGATGTTAACATATCAGAGCGGGGATTTTAATTATGGAGATTAATGTAGGAGTTCTTGCTTTGCAGGGTGCTGTGTCGGAGCATTATCATCATTTACGCAGGTGCGGTGCAGAGGCTCGGAAAGTTAAACGGCCTTTGGATCTGGAGGGGTTAAGTGGCCTTATCATTCCCGGCGGAGAGAGTACTGCCATCGGATACCTGATGCGGGAAACGGGCCTCGATCGGGCTGTGGTGGAAAAGAGCCGGCAGGGGATGGCTCTCTTTGGAACCTGTGCCGGCCTTGCACTTTTGGCTTCAGAAGTTGAAGATGGAGCTGCGAATCAGCCGAACCTGGGCTTGATGAAAGTGCGGGTCAGACGCAATGCCTTTGGCCGGCAAAGAGAAAGTTTTGAAACCATGGTGAATGTGGATAAATGGGAAAAACCGCTACTTGGAGTTTTTATCCGGGCGCCTGTAATAACCGAAGCCTCCGCAGAGGTGCAGGTGATGGCCAGGTTGGAAGAAGGCATCATTGCCGCCCGGCAGGGGAATATGCTGGTAGCTTCTTTTCATCCCGAACTGGTGGATGATCTTACCATGCATCATTATTTCCTTACTTTATGTGAATCCTGACTTAGGTGGTTAACTAACAGCATTGATTGCGGGACTGCAGTATTTTTAATGATGTTTTTCCGGTGTAGAACTCTTTGAAGGTTTAAAGCATTCCGGTAAACTGATCGAATAAGTAGAGGCAGTCGTTGGGCCCGGGGCCTGCTTCCGGGTGAAACTGGACTGAAAAAAATCCCCAATGCGGGTTTTCTATACCTTCCAGAGTGTTATCGTTGAGATTTATGTGGGTTATAAATGTCCCCTCGGGGAGAGGCTCTTCGTTTGACAGATTGAAACCGTGGTTTTGCGTAGAAATAAGCACTCTACCTGTCCTTAAGTCTTTAACGGGATGATTGACCCCCCGGTGCCCAAAAGTCATTTTGAATGTATCTATGCCCATAGTCCTGCCGATGACCTGGTGTCCCAGGCATATGCCCATTAAGGGACGCCATCCCAACAGGGAGCGCACGGTGGGGACAAGGTAGTCCAATGGGGCTGGGTCACCCGGACCGTTGGAAAATAGAATTCCTTCCGGTTCCAGGGCTCTTATGTCTTCCGCCAACGTACCTGCAGGAACTACTGTTACCCGACACCCCCTTTCTGTCAGTGTTCTTAAAATGCTGTACTTAACCCCCAAATCAACTACAACTACGTGCGGCAAGCTATGTTTTTTGAGAGAAGGATTATCTCCATAAGGCGAATCCATGGGATCTTTCCACCCGTATGTTTTTTCAGTAGTAACGTGTTTGACCAAATCTTCTCCTTCCAGAGAAGGATAATGGCGTAATTTATCTTTTAATTCTTTCGGATTTAGATTGTCGGTAGAAATGATCCCTTTCATGGTACCCACTCGTCGGAGATGAAGGGTAAGCGAGCGCGTATCAATCCCTTCCAATCCTATGATTCCGTGTCTGTCCAGGAAATTTCCCAGGGATTCTTTGGAGAGCCAGTGATCAGGCCGGGAACAATAATCTTTTACCAGCACTCCCTTAACCCTTGGCACCGCGGATTCGTTATCAAAGAGGTTGCAACCGTAGTTGCCAATGTGGGGATAGGTGAAAGTGATTATTTGACCGTGATAAGATGGATCGGTGACCGCTTCCTGGTAACCGGCCATGGCTGTATTGAAAACTACCTCGCCGCAAGTTTCCCCTGAACCGGAGAAGGTTTTTCCTTTTTGAGTAAAGCCGTCTTCCAGCACCAATAATGCATCCAATTTTGTTTTCTCCTGTTCGTTAATGTTTTATTATAGCCTATAAATATTATACTACAATAGCTCCCAAATACAACTGCTAAAATTAAAAATTATTTCCATCATGCAAAATTGTTTGTTTTTAATTAGGCCTTGTGCCTCCGAAATAGAAGCTATGTATTTGAAGAATTTCAAAATGTGATAAAGCATTCCATAATAGTTGACGTTGTTAGCTTCGGCATAGTAAAATAACTTTTAAGGAAATAAATAATAATTATTGATATTTTATATGAGGTGATGCTTATAATGTGTGGGATAGTGGGTTATGCTGGGTGGCAAAACGCCAAGTCTGTAATATTGGAGGGGTTAAAAAAACTTGAGTACCGGGGGTACGATTCTGCCGGAATGGCCCTGATGTTATCAGGAGACCTGAAAATATTCAAAGGCGCAGGGGAAATAGGTGACCTGGAGGATAAAATCAACCTGGATTCCATGGAATGCACTTCTGGCATCGGGCATACCAGGTGGGCTACCCACGGGCGTCCCAGTGATGAGAATGCTCATCCCCATTGCAGCTGTTGCAACAAAATTGCCATTGTGCACAATGGCATCATTGAAAACTATCAGCATTTACGCGGTTGGCTGGAAGAATCCGGGCATAGATTCCTTTCAGAAACCGATACGGAAGTATTAGTACACCTGGTGGAGCACTATTATACCGGAAATCTAATGGAGTCGATGCGCAGAGCGTTGGATTTAGTGGAAGGTTCATACGCGTTGCTGGCTGTATCCAACTTGGAAGAAGGGCATCTGGTCTGCGCTCGTAAAGACAGCCCGCTTGTTATCGGGCTGGGGGAACAGGAAAGCTTTATTGCCTCCGACATACCTGCTCTCCTGCCTCACACCCGCCGGGTATATATTCTGGACGATGGAGAAATGGCAGCAGTAACATCTTCCGGCGTTAAGATATATAATTTGCGGGGAGAAGCCGTGGACAAAGATGTATTCGAGATCGGTTGGGATGCTGTGGAAGCCGAAAGGGGAGGTTATCCCCACTTTATGCTCAAAGAAATAATGGAGCAACCTCAAGCTGTGCGGGAAACCCTCCGGGGCCGTTTGGATGCGGATACTGGCAGGGCGAAACTGTCCGAGTTAAAGTTTACCCCTGCTGAAATTCAGTCGATAGAAAAAATTCACATTGTTGCCTGCGGGACGGCATATCATGCCGGCCTGGTGGGCAAATACATCCTGGAGAAAAAGCTTCAACTCCCGGTGGAGGTGGAACTGGCCTCAGAATTCCGTTACCGCGAACCTCTTCTTGCTCCGCGCGACCTGGTTGTGGCCATCAGCCAATCAGGGGAAACCGCTGATACCCTGGCTGCTCTTCGCCTGGCCAGGGAAAAAGGTGTGCGTGTGCTGGCTATAACCAACGTAGTAGGTAGCACCTTGTCCCGGGAAGCAAATTATGTTCTTTTTACCTGGGCCGGCCCTGAGATAGCGGTGGCCTCCACCAAGGCTTACCTAACCCAGTTGGTTACTCTCTACCTGTTGGCCCTGGATTTTGCCGTTGCCCGGGAAAGAATAACCTCGGAGGAATCTGCCGAACTGGGAAGAAATTTATCCTTTCTTCCCGATAAAATAGAGGAATTGCTTTCAACAAGCAGCTTGAAAAAGATGCAAACTTACGCCCAAAAGCTTGCCCGCAGCGAAAATGCTTTCTTTATTGGGCGAAATCTGGATTTTGCAGTGGCCATGGAAGGCTCGCTGAAATTAAAAGAAATTTCCTACATTCATGCTGAAGCCTACGCTGCCGGCGAACTTAAACACGGCACTCTGGCCCTGATTACTGAGGGAGTGCCGGTAATTGCCCTGGCTACCCAGCAGCATGTGTTGGAAAAAACCATCAGCAACATCCAGGAAGTAAAAGCCCGCGACGCGGACATTCTTATCCTGACTATGACAGGCAATGATCACGTAGAGAAACATGCCCATGAAGTGATCTACCTACCGGCCATAAACGATTTCTTCACGCCCATCCTAACAGCCGTACCCCTTCAGCTTATCTCATATTATGCAGCCGAAATCCGTGGCTGCTCTATTGATAAGCCACGCAATCTTGCCAAAAGCGTAACGGTAGAATAATCTTGGCCAGACTGTATTGCGCTGTTGTGCAGAAATTAAAATTAAGTATAATAAAGATTAAAAAATTATAAAGGGCAAGGGGAAGGGCAAGGGGACGGTTCTCTTGCCTTGTTTGATCTGAAAGCAAATTTTTATCTGGAGAGTTCCTGAAACAGAAGCATTAATTAAGGTAAAGGAATGATTAGAATGACCGCAGTTAATGAGATAAAAATTTAAGAGATAATTCATCGTTCATCTATTCCTGATGCTGACTATGAAATTAATCCTTATGTCGGTTGTGTTTATAACTGTATCAACTGCTAGAGGCAAAAGAACCGTCCCCTTGCCTTGGGGCAAAAGAACCGTCCCCTTGCCTTGTTATCTTGGTGTCATATGAATAACTCCGCCCAGGCAGGTGTAGGCACAGGTGCCGCAACCGCCGCACTGGGTGAGGTCAACATGGAAATCCGAAGTGTTTTCATCCCGGGAGAGGGCCTGCCGGGGACAGGCTTCGATGCATTCATCGCACTGCACGCATATGCCGCAGTGTAGGCATCTATGGAATTCCTCCTCGATGTTTATATCCCGTTCATCAAGGGGAGATGCTTTTTGGGGCATCAGATAGGGTGAACCCGTTGACTCTTCTTTAACTTCCGGGATGTATTCTTCTCCCTGCAGGTGGGCATGAACTTCCAGTGCACAGCGGCGCCCCCTTCCCAAGTTGGTGGTCACCAGGCCCGGTTCTGCAGCGTCACCGACTACGGAGATTTGCGGGTGGGCAGTACGGAAACTGTTTTCCCGGGGAGACTGGAAGAATCCCCGAACCAGGTTGCTGTTTACTTCATCCGGTAGAAAGTCCAGGCACGGTCTTTCATTAATAAAGGACAAAACGGAGTCTGCAGGGATGAACTCTATTTCTTCTCGCTGGTTTTTTACGACTACGCCTTCCTCCGTGACTTCTTGCAAGAAGAGGGGATAGCGAAAGCTCACGCCTTTGTCTTCCATTTTGCGGCGTTCTTCCTCGGCGGCGGCAGGTTTTTGGATGTCGATTACTGTTATTTTAAAGGGATCCGCGTGCAACTCGAGACAGGCTTCCAGGCCGTCTATGGCGGCGTCGCCACCCCCGATGATAACCACGTAAGGGCCGATACCCCTGCCATCGGCATGCAAAAGAGTATCACCCCGGTTGAATTCTTTGAGAAAATCCAGACCTCCCCGGATTCTCTCTGATCCTTTTACCGGCGGAATCACCGGCTCATGAGTTCCCACGGCCACGATAATATGGTGGTATTGTTCCAGCAATTGATCAAGCTTTTGCCGATCCACCCGGGTGTTTAAGACAAAATTGATTCCGGCTTGTTTCATATTGTCCAGGTCCTGCTGCAGAACTTCCCGGGGAAGCCGGGTGGGGGAGATTACCTGGTAGAGTTTGCCGCCGGGGTGATCAGCCTCATCGAAAACGGTAACCCTGTAGCCCTGAAGCATTAGCTGGTGGGCTGCACTAAGCCCGGCAGGTCCGGCGCCGATTACGGCAATTTCCTGCTCTCTTTTATCTTCGGGTGCCGGAGGCAGATGACTCCGGAAGTGGCGGGCAAGTTCCGTAGTGCGGACCGGGAGATCAACCTGTCCTCGGGTGCAATTTTCCATGCACAGGTGAGGGCAGATAAAGCCGCAGCAGCTAAATCGCAGCGGGGTGTATTCTCCCACCAAACGTAGGGCTTCCTCACGTTCTCCTTTACGTAACAGACGCAGGAAACGGCCAGTGGGAATGCCTGCCGGACAGTTGGCCTCGCACGGGGAAACTCCTTCCCGGTGCTCGGGTTTAAGCCCGGTATTTGTCGGGTAGGCGGGATAGTAAAAGGAAGCAAAGGGGCGGCTATCCCGAGGCATCACTTTAAAGAGTTCCCTATCCAGGAGAGGTGCCGCATCCAGTAGGAAATCCGTACAAAACTCACGGCAGATATTTTCAACTTGTTCCCTCTCTGCGGCAGGCACCTCTTCCAGGGAGGCACCGATGCCAAGAAGGTTTGCGGTGGGGCGGTAGCCGAAGATGTAAATTTTACCGCCATGGATTCCGGTAGCAAGGGTTCTGGCGCTGTTACCTGCCACCCTGCTTTCTGCATGGTGCCGGTTAAGTAGGATGATGGTTCCCCCGGCCATGTATTCTCCCAGATAGTCCCCGGCAGTACCGCCGATAACCAGTACAGGTAATTGATCGCCGTATTCTTTCATATGTATTCCTACCCGGTAGCCCACGTCATCGCGCACGAATACTTTTCCGCCGCGCATCCCGTATGCTAAGGCATCTCCCGCCAGACCGTGGATAATTAATTTTCCGCGGTCCATGGTGTTGGCGGCGGCGTTCTGAGCGTGACCGAATACTTCTACTGTTGGTCCGTCCAGGTTAAAAGCCAAATCCTCGCCGGGAATACCGTGTACTTCCAGGAACAGATCCGGGTAAGGAAGACGGGTTCCCAGGTAGCGCTGACCTCTTACACCCTTGAGTATGATGTGCCGTGCCCCCTCGCGGGCCAGATCCCTTACTTGACGATTCAATTCAATATAGGGAACGCCGCGGGCGTCTACTTCTGCCGCATCATTCTTATTGTTCCTACTTACCGGCGTGTTCGACTCCCAGGATTGATAGCTCTCGGTCACTTAAACCAACCCCCCTCAATATTAATCGATTGCCACGGAAAGATCCGATATCGTAAATGCCGTTTAAGCCCATAATTTCCTGCATTTCATGGTGCCAGCCTTCCACAAGGTTGGTTATTCGCTCTTCGGCCCAGTCTACATCCAGCCGCTCAGAAAGCACGGGATCGTTGGTAGTTATACCCCATGGACACTTGCCGCTGTGACACCTCTGGCATACATGGCAGCCACAGGCCAGTAGAAGGGCAGTTCCAATAGCTACGGCATCGGCTCCCAGAGCTATTGCCTTCATTACATCGGCGCTGTTGCGTATACCGCCGGCGGCTACAATAGATGCCCGGTGTCGAATTTTTTCTTCCCGAAGCCGAGAGTCTACGGCGGCCAGGGCCAGTTCCACGGGGATGCCCACGTTATCCCTGACGATGGAGGGAGTGGCGCCGCTGCCTCCCCGGTAGCCATCCAGATAAAGCATGTCTGCGCCGGCCCGGACGATACCACTGGCGATGGCGGCAACATTATGCACCGCGGCTATTTTCACGCATACTGGTTTGTATCCGCTGGCCTCTTTGATGCCGTTTATAAGTAGACGTAAATCTTCGATGGAGTAGATATCGTGCTGGGGTGCCGGAGAGATGGCATCGCTGTGTAGGGGTATCATCCTGGTTTCGGAGATACCTTCCAACACTTTTTCCCCGGGTAGGTGGCCTCCTATGCCGGGCTTGGCACCCTGGCCGATTTTGATCTGGTAGGCTCTGCCTTTATCCAGGTATTCAGGGCTTACCCCGAATCTTCCCGATGCTACCTGAAGAACGGCGCAATCCCTGAAAGGCTCCAGGTTGGAGTGCATACCGCCTTCACCGGTGTACCATAAAAGGCCTTTCTTTTGAGCTACCCGCGCCAGAGCGACCTGAAAATTCAGGTTAACGCTGCCATAAGACATGGGGGCAAATACGAGGGGTAGCTCCAGGCGAATAAGGGAATTATTAAAATTCCGGTAGTCTTTAATTTCCTGTAAACGGGAAGCTTTTGTTCCCAGATAGGTTATCGTTTCCATGGCCTCCCGCTGCGGGTCGATGGATGGATTGGTTACCTGGCAGGCATTAAAGAGGAGGCGGTCCCAGTAGTTGGGTATATCTGTGTCGGCTCCCAGGCCGGTAAGGGCTACAGCACCCGACGCGCTCTGCAGGTGGGCCCGGTGTACCTGCTGTGAATTCCACAGGCTATTCTCGCGCAGGTGAAATGGGCGTGCCTCTATATGAATTGCTCCCCGAGGGCAGGTATATTCGCACCGGTGACAGGCGCCGCATGACTGCCTGTTGGCGGCGGGAATTTTTTGCTCGCCCCGGCGTTCCATACGTATCTCATTAAATGAGCACTGTTCCGCGCAGATGCCGCATCCGTCACACCATTCCAGGTTAAAGGAGGGGTAATATGTTGAACGAAGCCCCGGTGACGGTGTCTGAAAATTGGTCATATTTAGTTCCTCCCTGAGTCATTTATAATTTTTAATGTGCCGCGGTCTTTATGGGGTCTGCCTGGTTATCCTGTTGATCAAATGTGATAATGCAGGGTTCGCCGGCCCGCGGAGTATATACCTGTTCCAGTTCTTCCTCCATCTCGTAAAGGGCGGATATTTCACTGGCAAAATAACTGTAATCGCCTCGTTGACCCACAGTCATGGGACGCAGCTTGGTATTGTCGGTGAGGGTGAACATGCCCCGGTCGAAGGCTGCCAGCACTGCAAAAGGGCC
>CAZWVJ010000046.1:7329-10140 GCA_964636865.1 uncultured Syntrophomonadaceae bacterium | reverse complement strand
ATCGCCGTTGATATTGATGCCTCTGCAACCTGCAGTAACATCATTGCCCGCAATCGTAACCTCAGACCCTATAATGTGGAAAATACAGAAGTTGATGCCGCTGCCATCCTCACTTGCCACAGTATTCCCCACAATGTTTACCGTAGTATCCTCAACACTGCTCATATAAGCAATGCCGGCTCCTCTTGCTCCTGAAGCATCAATATCATTACCTTCAATATTAACGTCTTTGATCCCGGCGGTGCCGTTGTTTATATCTCCTTGGAGGAGCGGCAAATCACCTTCCCCAAACACTATACTATTCCCATCATGTGGGCATGGCACTGTTCCATCATCAATAAATATGCCCGCATGATTATCCATGACTTCATTATCCTCTATGGTGAGCGAATCAATGCTAGCTCTATCACATGCCCGGACAAAAATTCCCCTCTCATGGCCGCTAACTTCATTATTATTGATAACCGCCGTTTCAAGGCTGGCATCATCACCCGCGCTAATCCGAATTCCGAGCACGCCGTCGAACTCATCAGTAGTGCTAACGGTGTTGCCTTCCACAGTTGCCGTGCCAATGCTGCTGGAAGGTCCTACTGTATAAGGACACCTGATTTTCCCCGCATGGATGCGAATTCCCACCCGGCCGGCATCGGTGACGGTATTGCCTCTCACACTGGCATTCTCAATTAGTGTCGCCACATCATAGCCTCCCGCCTGGACGCGAATGCCCATTCCGTCGCCATTTTCACCGATATTAGTTACCGTGTTGTCTTCAACGATTACATTTTCCAGGGTGATACCCTCCTCATAATCCGTGCCGGAAGAATCAGCCCGGATACCTGTAGAGGTGTATTCATTTCCCACCACCGTATTACCTGTTACGGTTATGCCTTCTTCTGTGGAATCCCCGTGCAGCTGCACTCTGATTCCATGGCAGCCGGGATAATAAACTTCGTTGTCGGTGATTTCCACACTGCCAATGGCATAGCTATAATAGCCCGAATGCACCCGGATTCCATGCCCACTGGAAGTATCTTCGTGTTTTTCTACCAGGTTGCCATCAATAATTACTTCTTCTATCCTGGATTCATCACTTGCCCGCACATTAATGGCATGGCCCCCGCCTGATTCTGCAACGTCGGCACCACATGCATTAACCGTTTCCAGCTCTTCTTCACCATTCTCGCCGTTCTCGCCATTCTCCGGCAACCAGCCCAAAACAGTATTTCCGCTTACATTTACCGTGTCCACGGTAGACTCGTTATTTGCCTGGACCCTGATTCCCGCTGCTCCATAATCTATTTTTTCTACGGTATTGCCCATAACCGTAATGCTGTCAATATGCGTGAGAGTATCGCAATCCGGGCGCAACCTTATCCCATAGCCGCACTCATTTTCGATTTCATTCCCCTCTACAATAATTGAAACACTATCAAGCTCTTCCGCTAAAATACCTTCACAATAGGAGTTAATCTTATTCCCTTTTATTGCCATGGTGGAATTATCTTCCCCGTCATAACGGGCAAAAATCTTAATGCCTATTTCCACCTCATCAATTTTAAAATCTTCGACATGTGCCCAGGGAGACGACACATAAATGCCTATACCCGGATCAATTCCGCTGGGTTCAATCTGCTCCCAGAGCTCTGCCAAGCCTGAGTCTGCGGCTGAAAATGTGTCCCCGTTAGTTTCCTCTTCTACCGGCTTTACTACAGCCTGATGTTTTTGAGAAGCCCTTAAAGTAATATCTTTATAAACAAACACATTTTCTTCGTATTCCCCCGCACCTACCAAAATAAGGTGGCCGTCCTCAGTATTTGCATAATTGATAACCTGCTGTATTTGAGTTCCCCAGCAGCCGGTATCTACATTTAAGACATAGCCATCCTCTAATATTAAATCTACAGCCACCTCAATATCCATGTCCAGATCTTCATAGGTATAGGTGAAGTTGGTTTCATCCGGCACCGGATCGCCGTTCACCCTCCATTCTGATACTACTATAGGAGAGAGTGGCAGCTCGGTCATCAGCTCAACATCGGGCTCAACCCCTCTAACTAAATTATTATGAGAAGTATCCTCGCAATCCGGGCAATCCGGACAGAAATCCATGGGAGTAACCGTAAACTCCACATCGGAACCCTCTTCTACTTCATCCCCGCTGCTAATAGAGCTTCCGTCCACTTCAGCGGTTAACTCGCCGCCTTCCGGATCTTCAAAAGTTACCTCATAAGTTTCCGGAGGGGGCGGGGGCAAAGGCCTTCGAACCCAAATAGCATAAACAATGGTATCGCCCATAACCACAGTTTCAGCAGTAAACTCCTCACCGCTGCCGTCGCTTTCCGTGTTCCACTCCACAAAATTATAGCCCACTCTGGTGACTGCGGGAAAATCTTCTTCATCTACCGTTTCCCCTTCAACAACCACTACCTCCGTATGGGCCGGTGTACCCCCATTGCCGTCAAAGGTTACCGTATACTCCGCCGCAGGTAACTCCTCCCATATGGCATACACAGTAATATCTGCTACCACCGCAGTTTCGGCGGTAAAATCATCGCCGCTGCCGTCGCTTTCCGTATTCCAACCCACAAACTCATAACCTTCCCTGCTAACGGCGGGGAAATCCGCCTCATCCACCGTCTCCCCTGCGTCAACCACTACCTCCATCTGGGCCGGCTCACCCTCATTGCCGTCAAAGGTTACCGTATAGCCCGCAGCGAGCAATTCCTCCCAGATGGCATACACAGTAATATCTGCCGCCACCGCAGTTTCGGCGGTAAAATCATCGCCGCTGCCGTCGCTTTCCGTATTCCA
>CAZWVJ010000046.1:5292-7229 GCA_964636865.1 uncultured Syntrophomonadaceae bacterium | reverse complement strand
ACCCACAAACTCATAACCTTCCCTGCTAACTACGGGGAAATCCGCCTCATCCACCGTCTCCCCTGCGTCAACCACTACCTCCGCTTGGGCCGGCTCACCCTCATTTCCGTCAAAAGTCACCGTATACTCAATAATATCCTCATCAGCCCTGGCATCTTCTATCATCTGCGCCAAAATATCTTCCACATCACTTCCTACCGCTGCCGGGCCACCGATAATCCTTATCAAACTGTCTGCGGTAATAATCTTGCGGAGGTAATTCTCCACTACCGGAGGAATGGACTGCACATAAAAAATGGGCACGCCAAAAACTCCCGCGCCCACAGCATCAGCAAGAGACTCATTGTAACCGCTGGTAATCACTATGTCCTCTTCACCGGGGAACATGCCCTCGCCAAAAATCGCGCAGGTTTCAAATCGGTTAATCCCACCCATGCGATCCGCCACACTCACACCGTCCAGGCCATCTAAACTCGATTCTACTTTATCACTGAGAACAGCCTTGTCTCCTACCAGGTAAACCTCCGCTATAGCCAGGGCTGCAAGGGCCTCGGCGGTCACCGTCGGAACACTGTCTTTCCTTACCTGCAAGATAGGCGCCCCATTCTTAAAGGAAGAAGCCCCGGCCACAAGAGCATCGGGAACAGCCGTGCCGTTTACAATAAAAGCATAATCCTGAAGCTCAATTAATTCGCTTGCTTCCTCAGCAATCATCGCCGCGGTCTCATAACGGTCAGAACCGCCTATCCGTCTTACCTCCAGCCCCATCTCTTCCAGTTCATCACCCACATCATCCGAAATAGCTGTGAGGCCGCCCAAAAGCACGGCATCCTGGGCTCCCAATTCCCCGATTATATCAATGATGGGATCGGGGAGTGAATCAGTCCTGGTAAGCAATATGGGCCCATTCAGGGCACCGGCCAGAACGCTGCTGGCCAAGCCATCGGCAAAATTACCTTCATCATCGCCCCGCGCCAAAATAACCGTGTCAGCGCCGCCGGCACCGTTCGCACCCGCCGTATCATCCAATAAAAACCTGTGCGCGGCTATATTGGCGGAGGTTTCGTAACGATTAAGCCCGGGGATCCGCAAAATAGTCCCTTTCTCCAAAACATCATTTTCAAGCTCGTCTGCAACACTTAAATAACCTGCACTATCTTCTGCGTCACCGTCCACAGGCGCAGCAGACAACACATCAGCCACACCGCTGAGGCTAAACACCAATAATAATGTTAGTATTATAGCCATATACCTTTTACTTTTAGGAAACATTACCCAACCTCCTTAAGTTTTTTCAAAAACCTCCCGGCAACTTACCACCGCACCACCTAAAAACCTTACCACCGCCCTTCATAAAAATCTTATATTTTCCATCCCACGACACACCTTCCCCCTTGTTCACCTAAAACGCGTAAATCATACAATCCTCACCGCAGGCGCGGCCTTAGTTCCATACTTTGTTGCCGGCTATTTATTTTTTTCACTGATTACAATAAGGAAAAACGAAAAAATTGGTAATATACCTGTTTTTGCCTCTCTAAAAATTTTTAAAGGAGAACAAAACCTCAAGGCAGCAGGAGGACACCATAAAAATGGCCAAAGCAGACATTGCCAGTAGAAACAAACACGGCTGTTTGCCTTATGCAGACCGAGCATTAAAAAGCTTACGGCTTCTAATTACCCGTTGCATTCCTGTACGCCTTCTCATAAGCAATAACAAAAACTCACATATATTATAGCACATATTTTAAAAAAAAGTGCAACAATTTTTGCCCAATTTAAAAAAAATATTTATTCTCACCAAATTAGTTGTGACAGTGGGTGTGACAGTGGGGACGGGGCAATTTTGTCACATTTTTAGGTGCCATGACAGCAGGGACGACAGGCAGTGTGATTAATCATGTTCTCGGGTTTGCAAGGATTATCGGGGAAGAAAA
>CAZWVJ010000046.1:263-5192 GCA_964636865.1 uncultured Syntrophomonadaceae bacterium | reverse complement strand
CAGGCAGTGTGATTAATCATGTTCTCGGGTTTGCAAGGATTATCGGGGAAGAAAATAAAAATGCCGGTCTGTTTGACACTGCTAGCCAGATTGGATATGCTCATGATGCATTATATGAGAACTATAAATAAATCTAAGTCGGCACCTAACAAATAAGACATCTAACAAAATACGGCGTCAAAAAGTGCTTTATTTAGCAAATGAGGCATCCAACAAAACAGCAATTATTAATACCACTTTTTTGGAGGAAATAGGTGGAGGTAGGTGGAAGAGGCAGAAGGGCAGATTTACGAGAAAAACAAGCATAAAGCCCACTGCTTTAGCTGTGGGAGTATGTCAAATAATACAATAAGTAGGGTCATACACTATACCCGATGAAAAAATGAACCTCGGTCACTCGCATTTAGGAAAAGCAAAGCAAAAATCCCACTGCTTTAGCTGTGGGAGCATTTCAAATAATACAAATTCAGGATTAAGCAGAGGTAGAAAAGAAATGCCGGCTATAAATAATTTAGTCTCACCTAAAAATTCACCTCCCATAAAATTAGGGGTAAGCTCTTGCCTGACGGGACAGTGTGTCCGTTATGACGGCGGCCACAAATACAGCCCATATATCATGGAGACTTTGGGCAATTTTTTTCACTTGGTGCCCACCTGCCCGGAGGTTGAATACGGCTTTCCCGTGCCTCGGGAACCCATGGATCTTGTGGGCAGCGTCCGTCACCCCCGCCTGATAACCGCAAGCTCCGGGATGGACTACACCCATGACATGCAAAAATTTTGCGCCCGAAAAGTCGGAGAACTGGAAAAGGAACACTTGAGCGGCTTTATCCTCAAAAGCAACTCGCCCAGCTGCGGCCTCTTCCGGGTGCCGAGTAAGCACCCTCCAAAGAAAAGGGTGAAATTGCCGGGCGCCGCTCCGGAAAATTTTCCATGCGAGTTACCGGATAAAGACCCCACAAAGAAATTTACTCCCCAAAATGGCAGGGGCTTATTTGCTTCCGCCCTGGCAGAACATTTCCCTCACCTGCCTTTGGAAGAAGAAAAGCGCTTGAACGATACCTCCCGGCGGGAAAACTTTTTAGAAAGAGTTTTGGGCTATAAGCGCTGGCAGGACTTTTTGGCAAATGCCCCCAACCCCCAAAGACTGAAAGACTTCCACTTCCGGCAAAAACTGCTTCTCATCTCCCACAGTCCTCGCCACCACAACGCCCTGGAAAAACTAACCTTTGCCGGCGATAAACTCCCCTCCTCCCAACTATTTACCAATTACGAAACCCTATATATGGCAGCCCTTTCACACCACTCTACCATCAAAAAAAACATCCCCATCATACAAAAATTATGCGAACTCCTTCAGCCATACCTCATCCCCCGGGAAGAAGTCGAACTTTTGGAAATTTTGCGGGCTTACCAGTCAAACCTGGCCTCCCGGGCCACTCTTTTAACCCTCATCAACCATTACACCCACAAATATGAACTTACTTCCCTCCAAAACCAATCTTACCTCTCCCCCTATCCGCCGATATTTCCAGACAGAACCAACATAAGGTGACGGTGCTTGTTGCACATGTGACAGTGGGGACGGGGCAATTTTGTCACATTCTTTTTGACCTTTTGGGTCAAAGGTGCTAAAGAAAAAGGTTCCCAACACCAAGACCCCTTTGTGCTTCCACGACGCATTCACCCCGGTCTCATCCGCACACCGGTGAAAATTTAAAATTACTAAAAGGTGTCAAAATACAAATAGTATGCTGGCATCTAATGCACCCTGCAAGAAAATCAGGAGAAAAAATCTTATTTTTCAAGACCTGACCCCGTATCTTTAGTTCCAACTGATAAGCGAACTCACATCATCCGTGTCATCCAAATCATATTCCGCCATCTCCGGATCTATAGTGGCATCAATTTCTACAAGCTCCACATTCTTCAATGTTGGATAAGCATCATCAGGTGTAAATTCCCATATATCACTATCCCAGTCTGTATAGATATGGTCCCCATCCGGGGAAGGTTCGCCGTCTTCATCCAGCTGGCTGTCTGCAGTTCCTTTATGCATTTGGAGGGTGGTTCTGGGTAGTCCTTTATTATCACTGTCAAAGCCGGTTACATCAGTATCGTAATAACTGTTAATAACAGCATAAGTAGTGAAATAAAAACCAATCAGGCCACCCACATGATCATCACCGGTTACCTCGCCTGCAGAAAAACAGTTCTCAATAGGCCCGCCATTCTGTCCTACCAAACCTCCAACTCTCTCTCCAGTTCCTTCCACATTACCAAGCGCATAACTGTTAACAATATTTTCTGCCTGACCTACCAATCCTCCAACTTCACTATGCCCGGAAACATTCCCCGTGGCAAAACAACTATCAATTAAGGGATCTCCACTTAATGCTATACCAATTAAACCACCTGTATAGTAACCTCCTCCAAGCCCCGTAACTTCACCCGTGGCATAACAACCTTTAACTTCCCCACCACCATGCATTCTCCCTACAAGGCCACCTGCTTCAGGAGAAGTTCCCGGCTCTCCACCCACAACATCACCGGTAGCATAAGAATCTATGATTAAAGACTCTCCATCATCTCTAGACATGTGTCCAACCAAACCACCTACCCTTCCTACGCCGATGACATCGCAGCCAGCATAACTGCCTATAATTTTTGAATTTTTACTAAAGCCAATCAAACCACCTGTATTATATTCATTACCGGTAACAGTACCATTAATAACATAACAATTGATAATCTCACTACCCGTGCTGTGGCTAATCAACCCGCCGACATCCCTTTGCCCTTCAACATCAATGTCTTCAAGGGTTATGTCTATCAACTCAGCATCTTCAACGTCTCCGAATAAACTATCATTTATATTTGAAATCTTATAACCATTTCCATCATAGATTCCCGAAAAAGGTCCATACCCCGACAAAGAATCACCGATAGGATCCCAATTATGACCTGCAAGATCAATGTCTGCTTCTTGGACATAATGTTCTGCCGTTTCCCACATGGCCCCCTCCAGGTCCTCGACGCTGTTTACCCTTATAATTGGCTTCACCTCAACAGATCCGTCAACCTCATTGTATATATTGGTATTGTCCGGGATAAACTCCCATGCAAAATTAGCGGTCCAATTTACTTCTAATGTTTCATCCACCCACTGCAGAGTACCGGCAACTACCTCATCATTTTGGGGATTTCTAAAGGTCCCGCTTAGATCAGACTCTGCAAGAGTTTGGCCTCCATCCACTTGAGTGGCGGAAACAGGATCTTCCGGATCTTCTTCCGGATTCATCTTTTCCAATTCTTCCAATCCGGCCAATCTGATGAAGCCATCAGCAACATCGGTGTAGACGGCATGGAAACCTCCATCCATGTGCACAATGGAGACGGCATCGCCGGCCACCTCTATATCACCCAAAGTTGCGGGAATGCTGTTATAGTGGTATCTCAGGTTGTCCCCATCCTTGCTGCCGATAACTACATCATCGGTAGAAATGCTGTGGGAATAGGCAGATATAACCTCCGTCTCCGATAAAACATCAGAATCTGTTATTTCGCCGCCATCAACCTCAATTCCACCAACCTGAACATAGCCGTCTCTATACAGGGCATAAAGGCTACCATCCCAGGAATTTAAACTGAAGACATCCCGGTCATCAGAAGAGTTATAACCGGCCAACACATAATCTCCCTCATCTGAGCTAATAAGTAGACGATAGTCATTATAAGCAGAAAAACCCATCGGATTTGTATATCTCCGGTGATGTAGCATTATATAGTAATTATGATCTTCATCAACGGTAATGTAGGAACCTTTATTATAGTAATCTCCGATGTTATCTTGAAATGAAGTATCATAATTGCCCATTTTTATTAGCGTTCTTTCGAATGTTCCTCCGGAATTTTCCGCATACATTATATCATTGTATCCCGAAGCATAAAGACCTCCTTCTCCTTCAGGATCGGAGTAAGTGACATGTGCAAATCCTTGACTATCTACTGCAATGTCGGGCTTAGAACAGTTTGCATCACCATTAGACTCAATGAGCTCTTCAGTCGACCAACTAGACCCATCAAACATGCGGTAGCCAATTGCATCATAGCCACTGTCAGCTTCTGTTACATAAGCCACATGGGGGTTGCCGTCGCTGTCAATGACCATCCGGCCTTCTTCGCCTTCCCCGATGAATTTCTCGGCTCCCCAACTGCCATCCGGGGCAATCTGGTTATAGTAGATGTTTTCCTCCCTGGTATACAACACCCCGGTAAAATCGGAGCCTTCGAACCCCTCGGCATCGAGAAGCTGACCCTCCGCTTCCGGGGATACAACGGTGACCTTGTAGTGGTTTTCGGTTTCTTCATCCTCCGCAGTTACGGCTACCACGATCACATCGCCGCTTTCAAGAGGCTGATCCGCCAGGTCGCCCTCATCCACCGGGTCACCGTTTAAGGCAACCACCCTGGAAGCCTCCGGTTCGGCGGTGATGGCCGTGATACCGGCGAAGCCTTCCAGATCTTCCACTACAAGCTCGGCCCCCTCATCCACTTCCGGATCTTCCACCTCGATCCCCTCCAGCTCCAGCACGTCTTCACCGCCCACGGTGAAGTATTTCAGGGAAGCATTATCACCCGGCTCGCCCCACTTTCTGGCACCCGTGTAATTGCCATTCTCATCTACCTGCAGAGCTATTATAAACTCAAAGTCTTCCACGGAGCCCTCAAATGTATGTGACCAATCGCCTTCGTGCCCCTCAAACTCAATATATTCTGCCACCTGCGGAGGCCCGTAGCCATTAAAAGGCACAAACGCGGCCACATGCACTGGCATCCCCACGCTCGCCTCCCCGGAAACAGTATCTGTATCCCGATCTATTTCCATGGTAAGCCCGGTAACCGTGTGAGACCTCTCGATTATGTCAC
>CAZWVJ010000046.1:0-253 GCA_964636865.1 uncultured Syntrophomonadaceae bacterium | reverse complement strand
GATGGCTCATAGTCGCCATACCGCCGAGTCGATCCCCGGTGCAAAACTCAAAGTAGCCCCATTCTTCAGATTCCACGGTTCCGGCATAACCATCATTGCCGTCGTCAATGGCCACATTTATCTCGGCTTCGGCAGGCCATTCATCCCCGTTAACCATGCCGTGAGCGGGGAATACCCCAAAGTGCGGATCGGGGATGTTCCAGTAATATACGGTAGCATCGCCGTCCTCGTCTTCCCTGCCTGCCTCTCCCCA
>CAZWVJ010000045.1:0-10492 GCA_964636865.1 uncultured Syntrophomonadaceae bacterium | reverse complement strand
ATACCTTATTATTTGCCCATCATCTACATCCTGGGCTTTCCGGTAATATTTATTGCCGGGTGGGAAACTCATAAAGCTTCTTTTAATTCCATCCGGAATCTAAGTCCCAACATGGATACGCTGGTTACCCTGGGTTCTTTGATTCCCTACATATTGAATGTATTGGCTTTCTGGATGCCTGTAACTTCTTTTGTGGAAATGGCAGCTTCTATTATGACCCTGCATCTGGTAGGGAGGTTTTTGGAGGCCAAGGCAAAAGGCAGGGCTTCCCAGGCCATAAGGAAGCTTTTGGAGATGGAAGCCAAAAAAGCCCGCGTCTTGGTAGAAGGGGAAGAAGTTGAAGTTCCGGTGGAAGAATTGAAAGCAGGAAATACTATGGTGATCCGCCCTGGCGAAAAAATTCCTACTGATGGAATGGTGCTAGAAGGTGAAAGCAGTGTGGATGAATCCATGGCCACCGGGGAATCTTTACCCGTAAAGAGAACCAAAGGAGATGAAGTGCTGGGATCTACTATCAATAAACAAGGCATACTCAAGGTGGAAGCCACCAGAGTAGGCAAAGATACTTTTCTTTCCCAGGTTATCAAAATGGTGGAAGAATGCCAGGGTTCCAAGGTTCCTATTCAGGAATTTGCCGACAGGGCTACAGGTTATTTTGTGCCGGTGGTATTATTAATAGCTATGTTTGCTTTTCTTTCCTGGATGGCCTTTCCCGAGGTGCACATTTCCGTGGTGGAGTTCTTTAGTTTTCCCTGGAGTGTAGTTGATTTGCCGCTTTTTTCCCTGGCCTTGCTTGCCACCATTGCGGTATTGGTTATTTCTTGCCCCTGTGCGCTTGGATTAGCTACACCCACTGCTATCATGGTAGGCAGTGGTTTGGGAGCCGAAAAAGGGGTGTTGATCAGAAAGGGAGAGGCCATTCAAACAGCCAGAAACCTGAAAGCCATTGCTTTCGATAAGACGGGGACCATTACGCGGGGGAAACCGGAAGTTACTGATCTAATCCCCGCACCCGGCTATACGGAAAAAGATTTATTGTATTATGCGGGTAGCATTGAAGCTGCTTCCGAGCATCCCCTGGGAGAAGCTATGGTGGAAGAAGCCCGTAACAAAGGAGTAGAACTTGCAAATATAGCAAACTTCGAAGCCATAACCGGCAGGGGTGTCCAGGGAATTATAGAAGAAAAAGAAGTGTTAGTAGGAAATCAAAGATTAATGAAAGAAAAAGAAATTAATCCGGATCCCTACCAAAATGAAATGGAAAACTTGGAAGATGAAGCCAAGACTGCCATGCTTGCAGCTATAGATGGCAAGATAATTGGAGTTATTGCCGTTGCTGATACTTTAAAAGATGATTCAGTGCAAGCTATTGAAGAATTAGAAAGAATGGGTCTTCGCACGGCTATGATAACCGGTGATAATTGGCGAACGGCAAATGCTATAGCCCGGAAAGTAGGTATTAGCCATGTGCTGGCCGAAGTGCAGCCCCATGAAAAAGTTGATGAAGTCAGGAAATTGCAGGACAAATATGAAACAGTAGCCATGGTGGGCGATGGTATCAATGACGCTCCTGCGTTAAAACAAGCTAATGTGGGAATTGCCATCGGAACGGGAACCGATATAGCCATTGAAGCTGCCGATATTACTTTAATTCGAGGCAATTTAAGTGCGGTTATAACTGCTATCAACCTTTCCAATGCAACTTTTGGCAAAATAAAGCAGAATTACTTTTGGGCATGGTTTTATAATGGCATAGCTATTCCTGCCGCTTTTTTAGGATTGATCCATCCCATTATCGGAGCTGCAGCCATGGCAGCCAGTTCAATTAATGTGGTGCTTAATTCTACCCGGTTAAAGAAAGCAAAAACGGAACCTGCTTATTTGAAGGGATGATATATAAAAGTTGAGGTGGTATTAGTGGTGGATTACCGCAAAATTTCGCAAAGTGAAGAAGAGAAAGAACCAGAAGAGTCAGAATGTCACCCCCATAATTTTGTCACGGGGAGTTATCAGGATCACAAGGAGGAAATTTTACAGAGCTTGCGCCGCATAGAAGGGCAGGTCCGAGGCGTGCAAAAAATGGTGCAAGAAGAGAGATATTGCGTGGATGTCTTGGATCAGGTGGCTGCCGCCAGAATGGCGCTGGCCCGGGTGGCCATGGCAATACTGGAAGATCATACCAGAGGATGTGTTACCCAGGCCTTAAAGGAGGAAGATAAGCAAGACGAAATAATTAAGGAATTAATGGCAATAATCAAGAGGTTTACGTGATTTTGGCGAAAATATAGCCACCAGGCAAGCAGGCAAGGGGACCAGGAAAGGGGACGGTTCTTTTGCCTCGCAAGGCACTTAAGGCAACGGAACCGTCCCCTTGCCTAAGGCAAAAGAACCGTCCCCTTGCCTTAGATAAACAGAGTGGCCAGGTGATTGATGATTCCTCCCAGTAAAAATGCTCCTAAGGTAGTTAATAATAGAATGCCCCCTGCCATTTTCAAACTGAATTCCCGGGCCAAACTGGCAACTACGGCTATGCATGGGACATAGAAAAGCCCTACTGTAGCTCCTACAAATAATTGAAGAGTATTTAAGTCCATTTCCATGAGAGGTAAGACTGTAAGTTCCCGGCGCATGATGCCCAGGATTAACGGGACAGCAGCATCAGAAGGCAGCCCCAGCCAACTTACTACAAGCGGGCTTAATAGATTCCCCAAAAGGAGCATTAAGCCGCTTTCATAAAGAATGGAAGCTATGGCTACGCCAACTACCATGGGAAGTGCTCCGTCAACCATAAAATGCTTGATCCTTAACCAGACCTTTTTAAAAAGTACTTCGCCCCGGGGCAATAGCAGATCGGGAATTTCCAAAAGGGTTTCGGGGGGATCTCCCCTGAGCATCCGGTTTAACACCAGGGCCACACAAATCATGGCTGCAATAGCCATTAGGAATACGGCAACCATAACCGGGATGGATTGTGCCGAGAGTAGAGAAATAAAAGCCCCTGTTTGCGCTATACAAGGCACAGCCAGGCATACCATGGTGACAATAATCAATCTTTCTTTACTGGAGTTGAGGGCGCGAGTGGACAGAATGGCCGGAATTGCACAACCATAACCCAGAAGAATAGGGATTACCCCCGAGCCCTGTAAGCCAATTTTGTTTAACAAACCATCTAACAAGATGCCCAAACGTGGCAAATAGCCACTGTCTTCCAGAAAGCTCAGGGCAAAATAAAAAGAGATGACGTAAGGTAAAACCAGGGCAAAAGGCCACTCGATGCCCTTAATTAAAAAACCGTACTCCCCGATAAAGATATTTTGCAGGGCGCCTTCTGGAACGATTTGGGTTACCAGAAATTCTATTTGAGGAAATATGAGTCCTCTAAAAAAAGGCAGAAGGATTTGCTGCCGTAATTGTAATCCCAGGCCTACTACTACCCCGAATATAAGCCCGATGATTACTATGGCCATTGGTAAGCCGGGCCAGGGCCTGGTTAGGAGATCACCCCATTTTTCCCTTATGGTTTGGGTTTCCATATGGTCTTTCTCCCAGACTTGCTGGCAAATGTTTTCTACTCTTTCCCAGGTAACCTCTGCAGGTGTTTGGGAAGCTGAGTAACTCTTCTTTTGAATTAGTTGGGATATTTGGTGCTTAAGTTCTTCCATCCCTTCACCGGTAACTGCTACAGTGGGGATTACCGGCAAATCTAATTCTTGGGAAAGTGCATTGGCATCAATACGATAACCTTTTTCCCGGGCCAGGTCACTCCGGTTTAAAACAACGATAATGGGCAGGCCTTGTTGTTGAATTTGCAGTAAGAGATAGAGACTGGCTTCCATGTGGCCGGCGTCTACAACACACACTACCGCAGAGGGCTTTTCCAGGTTTGTAATAGGACAGGAAGGATCACTACCACAATGTTCTCCTCCGGCAACCATTTTGGTTTCACCACCATGCAGCATTTCCACTGCCACTGCTTCGGCATCGTTTTTTGCATGCAAGGAGTAAGTGCCCGGCACGTCTACCAGGTTAACTTCCTTTTCTCCCAATACCATAGTGCCGGCTGTGAATTCCACGGTAGTGCCGCAGTAATTTGCCGCCCTTACATTTAAGCCGGTGAGGCGGTTGAATATTACACTTTTGCCGACATTGGGCAGGCCCATTAAAAGGACTGTTTCAGCCATTTTTCTCCTCCTCCGGTGGGAGGGAGTTTACTACTTTTATTTGGGCAGCCAGGGTCCGGCTCACGGCTATATATCGCCCGTTTGTCTTTACAATCAGAGGGCCGCCAAAACGTTGGCGAGTTACCACCTCTACTTCTTTTTCCGGCCTAAGCCCTAAAAAGGTCAACATAGAATTATCCGGAAGATAAGAAATAAATCCCGTTTGATGGGGAAGCATTTCATTTAGGTATATTTCTTGTAAAAACCGGCAGCTTTGAAAATCTTGCTCTGCCGTTGCCCGGGACGTGGGCCCTGTGCGCTTTCTTTTGCGGTATCTCATGGATAACACCTTTCTTTGACTCAATTTAAACTAACTACAAGCCGACTTTATTTGGCCCGAAATTCGGCATGTTGGGTTATTAGGGGGCACTTCATAAAGTACCGAATAATTAAAAGTTGTTTTATTTTGATTAATTTTAGCGCTGGGTACGGGAACAACGGGCAGCGAATCGTATTGGTTAAGTGATTTATGGCGGGGACTTCGAAAGATCAAGCGTGCTCCCGGTTTGCTCTGCATAATAAGGTTTTCAAGTATTTCTTTTTTGGGTTCGGCTTGTAATGCAACGATGGCCACATCAAATTTAACAGGGGGGGCACCGCTTCCATCCCCGGCCAAAGCGGTGACTTTATCTCCCATTTTTAAGGATTTAATGCATCTATGGGCGGCCCTTATGGCTTCTTCATCCCGGTCTATAGCGCATACCCGCGCTCCCGTATAGCTGGCTATACTTAAAGCAGTATAGGGAATTCCTCCACAGCCAATATTAAGTACCAAATCTCTAGAATTTATCCCGGCTAAAGAAACTTCATTGAGTATAACTTCGCGGTACTGCCGAGAATAATACGCAACCAGGTATATATTTGTGGATACTTTTTTTTCCATACGAGCGACAAAAGCCGGTATTACTCCCACCCCAAAAAACCGCCTTCCATGAAGAATAAAGTTAGATATGCCTAACAATTTTGACAAAATAAATAGCAAACTTATATTGCTTATTTTACCGCCTTTAGAAGGTATAAGTTAGCTTTACCTAACAAAGGTTAACACAATTTTAGGTAGCTTGTCAATAGAGACAACTATATTTTTGTGATCGTTCTGTGATATAGTTCTGTGACATTGGTAACTACTCAGGCCAAGATAAAACTTGGCTAAGGAAGGCTGTGCAATGGGGACGGGAGTCTGTGTGATAAATCATGTTTTCGAGTTCGTAAGTATTAAAAGTGGGAGAGAATTGCAAAAAATGCAACCATACTAACACTCCAATCCCTAAATTGCCTTGAAAATGAAGTGGCAGTGGGAATAAAAAGTTTGGGTGTAAATTTATCACACAGCCTGACGGTTCGAGCGTCCCTGAAGCGCAGCGAAAGGCCGAAGGGCCATATTTCTGGCCCGAGGGGAGACGATGGAACCGTCCTCTATTGCACAGCAGTATATGGCTGAGTAGTTACGATATTGTGGTAACTATTCAGGGGATGGCAGGAGGGAAAACGCCACCGGATGCGGGTGTGGCAGGTGAATTATATCTAAGGGCTGTGGGCCTGCGGGGACTGGTCCTTTGTCACTTCGCTTGCCTTTATGAGCGGTTACCTGCCAACAAAACCTGGTAAGTGGGACATGGGACCTGTCCCCCTGTCCCATGGTAAGTGGGACATGGGACCTGTCCCCCTGTCCCAATAATTTATTAGAAGTAGTTACTGTGTAGTTGCGCATGGGGTGGAAAATTGCTATAATTGCCCCATGTAAAAGCAATTATAATTGGATGAGGAGGCAAACGATGGAACAGAAAAAAGTAATTATCATGGGAGCAGCAGGCCGCGATTTTCATAACTTTAACGTATATTTCCGGGATAATGAGCTATACAGGGTGGTAGCTTTTACTGCTGCGCAGATTCCCGATATCGAAGGCAGGGAGTATCCGGCCGAATTAGCCGGGAAGCTGTACCCCCAGGGGATTCCCATACATGCTGAAGAAGAACTGGAGGATTTGATCAAGCAGCATCAGGTGGACCAAGTAATTTTTGCTTACAGTGATGTCTCGTACGAGCATGTGATGTCCAGTGCTTCCAAAATAATGGCTGCCGGAGCCGATTTCCGCATGATGGGACTGCAGAATACCTTGCTTGAATCAAAGAAACCGGTGGTATCAGTAACCGCTGCGCGCACCGGGGTGGGTAAAAGCCAGACTACCCGCCGCGTTTGTGATATTTTAAGAGCCAAGGGAAAGCAAGTTGTTGTTATACGGCACCCAATGCCTTATGGCGATTTGAGCCAACAAATCTGCCAGCGGTTTGCTACATATGAGGATCTGGATCTGCACCGGTGCACCATCGAGGAGCGGGAAGAATATGAACCACATCTCGACCGGGGCGTGATCGTCTATGCGGGGGTGGATTACGGAAAGATACTGGCGGAGGCGGAAAAAGAAGCCGACGTCATTCTCTGGGACGGAGGCAATAACGATATGTCCTTTTACCGTTCCGATGTTTATATTACCCTGGTGGATCCGCACCGGCCCGGCCATGAGATGAAATACCATCCGGGGGAAGCCAACCTGCGCCTGGCTGACGGGATAGTAATCAATAAAGTGGATACAGCTGATTACCGGGGAGTAGAAGAAGTACTGCAGAATATTCTTTCTGTTAACTCCCACGCCATGGTTGTGGAAGCTGCCTCGCCTATTTTTGTGGAAAAAGGGGAGATGCTGCGGAATAAAAGAGTGCTGGTCGTAGAGGACGGCCCTACTCTTACCCACGGCGAAATGCTTTATGGCGCCGGTGTTATTGCCGCCAGAAAGTACGGTGTCTCAGAACTGGTGGATCCGCGTCCCTTTGCCGTGGACACCATTAAAGAAACCTATGAGTCCTATTCGCACATTGGCACCCTGCTGCCCGCTATGGGCTACGGCGAAAAACAGATGAAAGACCTGGAAAAGACCATCAACAATTCAGATGCGGACCTGGTGGTTATTGCTACTCCCATTGATCTGCGCCGGATAGTTGAGCTAAATAAGCCTGCCGTAAGGGTTAAATATGAACTGCAGGAGATTGGGGAGCCAACTCTTGATGAGCTTTTAGAAAAGATTTAACCCACGGACCTGAAGATAATCGGAAGTTGTTGGGGCGGTGCTAAAGGGCGCCGCCCTGTTCATAGTTGATGCTGCTGATAGTATTTCCTTGGAGCTAAACAAGTTTTTGAAAGTTGGAGAAGCTATTTTAGGAGAACCCGTTTTGAGGGAGGTTTCTACTGCAGGGAAGCATATTTTTTATTTTGAATTAAAAAAACCTGTAGCTGATTAAAGAAAATCAGATAAATTCGATTAACTGGAGGCATGGGAATGGGCACCTTACATGAAATTATTATAGGTGATGCAAGGAATTTAACCCCGGTTAATAAAGATAGTATAGAACTGGTGGTAACTTCACCGCCCTACCCCATGATAGAAATGTGGGATGATGTTTTTAGTGCGTTAAACTCTGATATAGAAACCGCTTTAAAAGAGAAAGAGGGCGATATTGCATTTGGACTAATGCATGAAGAACTTAACCGGGTTTGGGAAGAAATTTATAGAGTCTTAAAGCCCGGCGGTATTGCCTGCATTAATGTTGGCGATGCAACCAGGAAACTTAAGGACAATTTTCAGCTTTATGCCAACCACTCCAGAATTTTGCACCATTGTTTAAACAATGGCTTTAATCTTTTGCCCTCAATTATTTGGCGTAAAACAACCAATGCCCCCAATAAATATATGGGTTCGGGCATGCTGCCTCCCGGTGCATACGTTACTCTGGAACATGAACATATTTTAGTGCTTCGCAAAGGGGGCAAAAGAGAATTTAAAGATACGGTTGAAAAACAAAAAAGGTATGAAAGCGCTTTTTTTTGGGAAGAAAGAAATAACTGGTTTGCAGATTTTTGGAATGACCTGAAGGGCGCCAGCCAGGCGTTATTAAATGGGGAAACCAGAAACAGAAGCGGCGCCTACCCTTTTGAACTGGCCTATCGTTTAATCAATATGTTTTCCATTAAAGGGGATACTGTTTTGGATCCTTTTCTGGGAACGGGTACCACAACATTGGCGGCCATGAGTTCCGAGCGGAGCAGCCTGGGGTTTGAAATTGATTCTCAATTTAAACCCCTGATCAGGAATTTAATAAACGATGATTTTATCAAGTTTTCCAACGAATACATTAAAAATAGGTTAACCCGGCATGGTAAGTTCGTTAAAACGAAAGAGTTAGAAGGAAAGCCCCTTAAATATTTTAACAAGCCCCATAAAATTCCTGTAATGACCGGGCAGGAGCAATATTTAAAGCTGAATTTGTTAAAAAGCATTGAAGGTGATGTGGAGAGCTCCTATCATGTTATTTATACGGAAGCCCCCGATGTTTGGCCGAACCTTTCCTAACTGCTTTCAACAACTACTTTTACATATTTCCCGCTCAGCTGGGCTTCAAAGGCTTCATTAACCTTATCCAGGGGAAAGGTAACGCTGAGAAGAGGTTCCAGCTCAAGCACTTCCAGTAGAGCCATAGCCCGGGGAAAGGTGTAAGGAGACATAAAAACTCCTTTTAAAGTTAAGTCCCGGTAATAGAGCTCAAAGGGCCTGATGGGAATTTCGAAATCCATTTCGTAAACGGCAAAATAAACAATGGTGCCTGCTTTACCAACCAGGCTCATAGCTTCCTGCGCAGCTTTTTTAGCCCCCGAAGCTTCAATAACTACATCAAAGCCCCGGTTAGAAGTAATATCCATAGTATGATCCCAGACATCTTCTGAGATAGGATCAATAGTAAAATGGGCACCGAGATCCGCAGCCAGTTTTCTTTTTTCTGCTACCGGCTCGGAAACCGCCACTCTGCTGGCTCCGGCTCTTAGTGCCAGTTGAAGAAGTATAAGGCCGATTCCTCCACCACCCATAATTAGGACTGTAGAACCCACTTTTATATTAGAGACATCGATACCCCGCACACAAACTGAAACCGGTTCTGCCAGGCAAGCTGCCTTGGGAGAGATATTTTCCGGAACTTTATAGATCTGCTGTTCTTTCCAAACTACATATTCTGCCATAGTTCCGGGGGGAAGAGGAAGAGCCGCCCAGAGGCAGCAATGCTCCAGACCTGTCCGGCAATAGTAGCAGGTGCCGCAGTAATAAACCGGATATCCGGTTACCCTGTCTCCAAGGCTTAAGCCCTTGAAAGAAGCTTTTTCACCTAATTCTACTACTGTTCCCGACATTTCATGGCCCATAATGAGAGGGGGAGGTGAAACGGGCAGGGCTCCGGTAAGGATATGAGGGTCACTTCCGCAAATAGTGGTCCAGTCTACTTTCACCTTAACATCGTAGGGGCCAACTTCCGGTTCGGGAACATCTTCCACTTTCAAGTTATTTAATTCTTTCATTACTGCAGCTTTCATGGCTACACTCCCTTTTGAAATTTTATCATTATTGAGTTAATTTAATTGTATTATAAATTGCTTCCTTATACTACTGTTTTTTAATTTAGCGACCTATCTTTTTTGTTAGCAGTTTATTGAGTTTTGCCGGGAAAATATTTTATTGATAGCATAAAATTCTGATGCCTGTACACATAATAGCCACATGTATATCCCGTTTAAAGCTTTTAAGCAGGAAAAAGGGTCTCCCTGTAGAACATTTTTCTTAAGAAGAGGATATATATCAGAATAAATTAAATGATGATAACTGTTGACTGATAAACAAGCAAAAGACCCGGTTATTGATTTTCATCTTCAGGAAAAACGCCGCCGATGCGGGTGTGGCAGGTGAATTTTGTCTAAAAGCTGTGGGACTGCGGGGACTGGTCCCGTGTCACATCGTTTACCTTTATGAACGGTTACCTGGGACAGGGGGACAGGTCCTCTGTCCCATAATTGAGGGAGCTATCTTTTTTGTTGGCAGTAGATTGATTTTGGCTGAGAAAAGTATGGTATTGACAGCATAAAGCTCTGATGCCCGTATAAATAATAGCCTCATGTATATCCCTTTTAAAGCTTTTAAGCAGGAAAAAGGTTCTCCCTGTAGAACATTTTTCTTAAGAAGAGGATATATATCAGAATAAATTAAATGATGATAACTGTTGACTGATAAACAAGCAAAAGACCCGGTTATTGATTTTCATCTTCAGGAAAAACGCCGCCGATGCGGGTGTGGCAGGTGAATTTTGTCTAAAAGCTGTGGGACTGCGGGGACTGGTCCCGTGTCACATCGCTTACCTTTATGAACGGTTACCTGCTAAAAAACCTGGCGATGGGA
>CAZWVJ010000044.1:0-10596 GCA_964636865.1 uncultured Syntrophomonadaceae bacterium | reverse complement strand
GTCTTCTTCCACCACTGCCGGCGGAGCATGCTCGGGACTTGGCATAGGTCCTCATATGATCAGAGAAATTCTGGGGGTAATTAAGGCTTATACTACCCGGGTGGGAGAGGGGCCCTTTCCCACAGAAGAACTGGGGGAAACAGGTGAAAGAATGCGTCATAAGGGTGCGGAATATGTAACTACTACCGGCAGGCCACGTCGCTGTGGATGGTTTGATGCCGTGATGGGCAGGTATTCGGCGCGATTAAACGGTTACACCGGCTGGGCTGTAACCAAGCTGGATGTGCTTAGTGGACTGGAGAAAATTAAAATAGCTACCGCATACTACTCTAACGGTAATAAGACGGAGCATTTTCCGTCATTACTGGAGGATATTTACCGATGTGAGCCAATTTATGAAGAGTTGCCCGGCTGGGAGATGGATATTCAGGGTGTCCAATCGCCGGATCAACTTCCCATAGAAGCCCACCAGTATCTGAAAGCTATAGAGGATCTTACCGGGGTAGCAATCGATGTTGTGTCTACGGGTCCTGAGAGGGACCAGGTGATAGCAATGCGCGGGGAAATGTTTTAGATGTTTTTTAATGTTATAATTTACCGAAAGGATTTAAAAGGTTTACGCAGGGTTCCTGCTCTGAACCCAAATATTTAAAACGAGGTGACGGTCCATTGATAGAGCGGTATTGCCGGAGTGAAATGAAAGAAATTTGGAGCTTACATAATAAATTTTCCCGCTGGCTGCAACTGGAGATATATGCTTGCGAAGCTTGGAGCGAGCTGGGAGTAATACCAGAAGCAGTGGTAGAAAAAATCAAAAATAATGCAACATTTTCGGTGGACAGAATTGCAGAAATTGAAGAAGAAACACGTCATGACGTGGTGGCTTTTACCAGGTGCGTTTCCGAGACGCTGGGAGAAGAAAGCCGGTATGTGCATTACGGCCTGACTTCTTCCGATGTAGTGGATACCGCCTTGTCTGTATGTTTGCAGGAAGCGGCTTCCGTTATTGAGAAAGGGCTGGAGCTATTAGAAAACAAATTGCGGGAAAAAGCTATGAAACATAAAAATACGGTGATAATGGGAAGGACTCATGGAGTTCATGCCGAGCCCACCAGCCTGGGTCTTAAATTTGCCCTCTGGATGGTGGAATTGCAGCGGAACAGGGAGCGGTTTGCCCGGGCAAAGGAAGGGGTTAGATATGGGAAAATATCCGGGGCGGTGGGTAATTATGCCCATATTGACCCCTTCGTGGAAGAGTATGTCTGTTCCAGGTTGGGCTTGAAAGTAGACCCCGTTTCCACACAAATTATTCAGAGGGACCGCCATGCGGAAATTATCTTTGTATTAAGTTTGATTTCAGCTCTTTTAGAGAAGATAGCTCTGGAAATAAGAAACCTACAGCGAACGGAAACCAGGGAAATTGAAGAGCCATTTGGTAGTGGCCAAAAAGGTTCATCGGCTATGCCGCACAAGCGTAATCCTATTCATTGTGAAAGAATATGCGGCCTTTCCCGTATTGTCCGGTCCCATGTGCAAGTTTCGCTGGAAAATATTCCGCTCTGGCATGAAAGAGACATTTCTCATTCTTCGGCGGAAAGGGTTGTTTTGCCGGATATATCTATGTTAGTGGATTATATGTTACACCAGATGATTAGGATCGTGGATAACCTGTCGGTATATCCGGAGAACATGGCGGAGAATATTCAGAAAACACGGGGATTGGTTTTTTCACAGCGAGTTATGCTGGCACTGGTAGATAAAGGTTTAAATCGAGAAGATGCATATGACCTGGTACAGGATGCGGTTAAAGAAACATGGGTAACGGGGCAGATGTTTGACCAGGTTTTGGTACAAAAAGAGCTGGTTCATAAATACCTAAACGATGAAGAGCTAGAGGAGTGTTTTGATCCCGGTTACTATTTGCATAGAGTAGATTATATCTATCGGCGAGTCGGAATTGAGTAATAACGTTTTTTTATTATAAAAAGAATAAAAAGATAAAGGAGTAGCCTATGAAAAGAGAGAAGATTGTTCTGGCTTATTCGGGAGGTTTAGATACCTCGGTCATTTTAAAATGGCTGCAGGAAGAGAGGGGATACGATGTAGTTGCAATGGTGGCTGATTTGGGCCAGGGTTCCCATGAATTGGATGGGGTTAAGGAAAAGGCCCGCCAAACCGGAGCAGTTGAGGTATATGTGGAAGATGTCCGCCGGGAATTTGTTACCGACTATTTGTTCCCTTTAATTAAAGTGGGGGCGGTTTACGAAGGCAAGTACCTGCTTGGGACTTCGGTAGCCCGTCCACTTATAGCCAAGAAAATGGTGGAAATTGCCTGCCGGACTGGTGCAAAGACTGTAGCACACGGAGCAACGGGAAAAGGCAACGATCAGGTTCGTTTCGAGCTTGGTATTAAAGCGCTGGCTCCTGATTTGCATATTGTAGCTCCTTGGAGGGAGTGGGACTTACGCTCCCGTTCCGATGCGGAAAAATATGCCCAACAATATGGGATACCCCTTCCCGGAGAAAAAATCTACAGCATCGATGCCAACCTCTGGCATAAGAGTTACGAAGGAGGGGTTTTGGAAAATCCCGACAGGGAGCCTGAGCCGGAGATGTTTCAATTTACCAATTCTCCAAAGGAGGCCCCCGAAGAAGATGAAATAATTGAAATTGAATATTACCGGGGCATACCCGTAAAGGTAAACGGTAATATGCTGGAGCCGGAAGTGCTAGTAGAGGAACTTAACCACCTTGGTGCGAAACATGGCATTGGGAGGGTGGATCTGATAGAAAATCGCCTGGTGGGGATGAAATCACGAGGGGTTTATGAGACTCCGGGAGGGACCTTGCTGTACATTGCCCACCGGGAGTTGGAGCATCTCTGTATGGATCGGGAAACCTTGCATTACAAAGAACAGGTTGCTTTAAAATACGGTGAACTGATTTACAACGGCCAGTGGTTCACCACGCTGCGCCGGGCAATGGATGCGTTCGTAGGTGTTACTCAACAGAACATAACCGGTTCTATACAGCTGAGGCTGTATCGTGGCAATGTGGAAATAGCAGGCAGAAAATCCCCATATTCCCTTTATCATCCTGACCTGGCGACTTTTGAAGAAGATGACCTTTATGACCATAAGGATGCTGAGGGTTTTGTCAATTTGCTGGGGTTGCCCATAAAAATTCAAAGCATGCTTGAAGCTCTGCTTAAGGAGGAAAGCACAGATGAAAAAACTTTGGGGAGGACGCTTTAACCGGAATACCGATCCGGAAGTGGAGCGCTTTACTTCTTCCATATATTTTGACTATCTTCTGCTGCCCGAGGATGTGGAAGGAAGCATTGTTCACGTGGAAGGCCTGCAGGAAGCGGGTTTGTTGAGCAAAGATGAAGCATCCAGTCTAAAACAAGGACTATGGGAAGTACTTGCAGAATTGCAGGAAAAAATTGAACAAGGTGAATTTTTCCCGGAGGACAGTGACGAAGACATCCATATGCTGCTAGAAAAAATGGTTACGGAAAAAGTAGGTAAGGTGGGAGAGAAGCTGCATACGGGCCGTAGCCGTAATGACCAGGTAGCAATGGATCTTCACCTGTACTTGAAAAAAGAGATCCTCAAGATAGATTCCCTGCTGTTAAATTTCCAGGAAACGATACTAAGGCTTGCGGAAGAAAACACGGATATTATTATGCCGGGATATACTCACCTACAGAGGGCTCAACCGGTACTTTTTTCTCATTACCTTATGGCTTACTTCTGGATGTTGCAACGGGACCGGGAGAGGTTGAAAGGAGTTTTGCAGCGCAACGATATGATGCCTTTGGGGGCGGGGGCATTTGCAGGGTGCGGTTTTCCCCTGAATCGGGAAAAGATGGCCCGTGATTCAGGTTTTTCCCGCCTTTATGAAAATAGTGTAGATGCGGTAAGCGATCGGGACTTCGTGTTGGAATTCCTGAGTTTTGCTTCCATCAACATGATGCACCTTTCCCGTCTTTGCGAAGAATTGGTACTATGGTCTTCCACCGAATTCGGTTTTATAGAGCTTAGTCAGGCTCATTCTACCGGAAGCAGTATCATGCCCCAGAAGAAAAACCCTGATGTGGCCGAATTAGTACGAGGGAAAACTGGGAGGGTTTATGGTAGCCTGATCGGGTTGCTTACTGTTCTTAAAGGGCTTCCCCTTGCCTATAACAAAGACATGCAGGAAGATAAAGAAGGGCTCTTTGATACAGTAAACACGATAAAGCATTCTCTTTATTTATGTCGGAAAATGCTTGAAGGTGCACGCCTAAATAAAGAGAAGATGCGGCAGGCCGTAGAGCATGATTTCTCTGGTGCCACCGACCTGGCGGATTACCTGGTTTACAAGGGTGTCTCTTTCCGTGAGGCACACGGCATTATTGGGAAGATGGTGGCTTATTGTGAAGAGAACGGTTGCCGTTTGCAAGAACTAAACCAGGAACAACTGTTTCAGTTTCACCCCGACTTACAGGCGGAAAAAATAAAGGAATTATTAGATCCTTTTTCCAGTATTAAAAATAAAAATTTGCAAGGTGGCACCTCGCCTGATGCAGTTAGACTACAGATAGAGGAAGCGCGCCGATGTTTAAAGCGTGACAACTACTAAAAGAAAGTTAAGAGATTTAGAATTAATGCAGAGAGTTAAGACTTGCTTATACCAATTCAGAAATAGAAAAACAATATTTTTAGGTGCTGGATAATTATACCAGCTGTTTGTTGACAAAATTACGGAAGTAACTGTACAATCATAGCAACTTTATTAATTATTTAAAAAAGGATGAGGGGAAGAATATGATTAGTTTTGAAACTACAGAAGAAGATAAAGAGAATAAAGATAAAGACCCTAAACGAGTCCAGTCATTGGAAAGAGCTCTTAATATACTGGAAGTAATGGCAGAGGAAGGAGCGCATATTTCCGTTTCGGGACTGGCGTCTAAGATTAACTTAAAAGTAAGCACCGTTCACAGGTTGTTAACTACCCTAATGCATCATGGATATGTTGAACAGGATACCGATACAAGTAAATACCGTCTGGGATTAAAGCTATTAGAGCTTGGGAATGCATCCTTATATTATCATGATGTCCGCAGCATAGCCAGGCCCTATCTGGAGGCACTGGTTGATGAATGCAATGAAACTGTTAATTTAGTTGTTTTGGATGAAACAGAGGTAGTTTATATAGACCAGGTCGAATCCAAAAATATGGTTATTGTAAAGATGTTTGCCCAGGTGGGTAATCGTGGTCCGGTTTATTGCACTGCATCAGGTAAATGCCTGTTGGCGTACCTGCCGGAAAGCAAGCTGGAAGAAATACTTGGTAAGATTAAACTGGTCAAGTATACCAATGAAACTATTGTGGATACAAATTACTTACGCAAGGAACTGGCTAGAATTAGGGAAGAAGGACATTCCTTTGATTGGGGGGAGATGGAAGAGCATGTGCGTTGTGTAGCCGCTCCCATTTTTGACCGAACTGGCGGGTTAGTGGCCAGTATAAGCATTTCAGGCCCTGCAAACCGTATTGCCAGTTATTATATAAAGAATGAATTGACAGAGTACGTCAAAGATACTGCCAATAAAATTTCCCGAAAATTAGGTTATAAAAAAAAGAATGAAGATGCATAGCTATACAAATTAAATTATTTTCTTCAGCATCATGCTTCTTACACTGCTTCTAAAATAGGGAAGGGTTTTCCCCAACCTCCAAAAATGGTCGTAAGTTTCGTTACAGAGGTATTTGTTCTCCTTGTTGACTCTTCAAATACAGGAGCCTTTTTTAAACTTTTATAATAAGTTATTTCAAATAGCAATAAATATTTTCATGATGTGAAAACTATATTATTGACACAAAACCGGAATGGCGGTATAATGTATTTGTATAAAGTGGAACTAATTATCACATAGCGGAATCACAAATGAGGGGGGTGTCTATATTATGAGTTTAAGTAAAGGTATTAATGCTTCCTCTACTACGAGCACAAAGAATCGCACACCGGGAAGTGTTTCACCGTTTAGTGGTATGTGCAGTACCTGTAAAGGTGATTGTCCCGGTTTGTGTGAAGTGGGCAAATCTGCTTACCGGGGACGGGAAGTTATCTATCCGCAGCCTTTTGGTGAAACCACCTTTGCATCAGAAAAAGATTACCCGGTTGATCTTTCACATTTTAATATAATGGGTACGGCACTGGGAGCAATAGGTGTGGATGCCGATAGTAATGAAGCTGTTTTTCATAATGTTAATACCGGGGTAGCTTTGGGTCCAGGAAAAGAATTAAAACTAAAGCTGCCTATTGTTATACCCGGTATGGGTTCAACCCGTGTAGCTGCAGATAACTGGGAAGGACTTGCTGCCGGGGCTGCTCTTTCCGGAGTAATTCTCGTAATTGGTGAAAATATTTGCGGTATGGATATGAAAGCAAAATTTAAAAATGGAAAAATTGCTGATTCACCAGAGTTGAAAAGGCGCCTGGAGACATTCAATCGTTGGTATAACGGATATGGTGCTATAGTCCTCCAATCAAATGTGGAAGATACTAATTTCGGCGTTTTAGAGTATGCTTTGGAAGAATTGGAAGTTAAAGCAGTGGAAATAAAATGGGGACAGGGTGCCAAGTCTATCGGCGGTGAAGTAAAAATAACCGATTTGGACAAAGCTTTAGAGTTAAGTAAGAGGGGTTATATAGTCTATCCTGATCCCGAAAACGAAGAAGTGCAAAGTTTATTTAAAAAAGGAATAATTAATGAATTTGAAAGACACTCAAGGGTAGGAATGGTTGATGATGCAGAGTTTATCCACAGGGTGCATGAACTTCGCCGGCAGGGAGCAAAATACGTTTTTTTAAAAACAGGAGCGTATCGCCCGCGGGATCTGGCCAGAGCAATTAAACTGGCTTCGGAAGCTGGAGTTGATTTATTAACAATAGATGGTGCCGGGGGAGGCACAGGTATGAGTCCTTGGCGGATGATGAACGAGTGGGGATTGCCTACGGTTCATCTGGCTTCTTTAGCTTACAACTATTTGCAGGTACTCAATGCAAGCAATCTTTATGTGCCTCCGGTTGCTTTTGCTGGTGGCTTGTCTCTAGAGGATCACCTTTTTAAAATACTGGCATTGGGAGCACCATATTTTAAATTGGCAGGAATGGCCCGGGCCCCGCTAACTGCGGCAATGGTTGGTGCTAACTTGGAATCTAAGATGGCAGATGGTAAATTAGAAAACTCTATTAAAGAAAAATACGGGGAATCAAAGGAAGAGGTTTTTGTGCTTGCGGAAAAGCTAAAGAAAGAAAGGGGAATTGATTTAAAAGAACTACCTCCCGGTGCATTGGGTGTTTATACCTACTTTAACAGACTATCTACCGGATTGCAGCAGCTTATGTGTGGTGCCCGCAAGTTTAGCCCGGAATATCTGGAAAGGGATGATATCGGTGCTTTAACGGAAGAGGCTGCAAGAATAAGCGGCATTAATTATATTATGGACATGGACTACCAGGATGCAGTGGCTATATTAAAGCGTTCCCTGGCAGCTGTTGTATAGCTTGTTGCCACTATTAATGGTGAAAAGGGGGCAGTGCTAGTGCCTGAAGTTCATCCAAAGGAAAAAACCGTTCAGTCTGTGGAGAGAACATTACGAATAATAGAGATAATGGCTGATAAAGGTAAACCCATGACCCTAACTGAAATTACCAGTGTTGTGGGGTTAAAGATTAGTACTGTCCACCGGTTGTTGAAAACGCTCATAATAAGAGGATTTGCCATGCAGGATCCGTACACGGGGAAATATCAGTTGGGAATAAAAACATTCCACGTAGGAAATAACGCCCTTTATGCCCTGGATATTCGGGTAATTGCCAAGCCTTATTTAAAGAAACTGGCTGAAAACTCCTATGAAACGGTAAATCTGGCTATATTAGACCAGGGATATGTGGTATATATTGACCAGATAGAATCTGATAGAACAGTTAAAATGGTTGCCAATCTTGGCAACAAAATTCCTTCCCATTCCAGTGCAGTGGGGAAGGTCCTTCTCAACAGCTTGAGCGAAATAGAATTGGAAGGATTCCTAAAGTTTACTAATTTGGAGAAGCTTACACCATATACCATTACTTCTCCGCATCAACTTAGAAATGAACTTAAACGGGTAAAGCAAGCGGGGTACGCCCTGGATTTAGAGGAGACCGAAGTCGGAATTCGCTGTGCGGCTGGCCCCATTTATAATCACGATGGAAGAATATGCGCTGCTATTGGTATTTCAGGTCCATCTACGCGTATAAGTGTTTCCGTTCTAAAAGATGAACTGGCTTTAACTGTCAGGGAAGTTGCTATGGAAGTCTCATTCAAGCTGGGTTTTCCTTCTACCTGATTTAAGTATACAAAAACAAAATATTATAATTACATGACCGTCTTTCAAGGGGCACAGATATTGTGGAAATGCTGTGATGTGCCTTGATGTTCGGTCATTTTTTTTATCTTTCCTCGGAAGTGGGCACTGTTTTACTTTGTCGCTGAAAATGTAGTAAGGTTTGCTGAAAAATGCATAATCTTTATTTTTATGTTTGGTTTGATTTTTATCCAAAAATTTTTATTGCCATTATTTCATTTTAATTTATTAGGTTCCATATAGAGGAATAAATAAAGATTTATTTTACTAAATATACAATTTGGTATTGACATAGAGGTCGATATATTTTATTATTAAAACAAGTTTTCACATTATGGAAATGAGTTTAATAAAAAATCATAATTACTTAATTGTTAAATTAAGGAGGTTAACCAATGAAAACCGGGGTAACTGTAAAAACTGATGAAAAAGAATTTATCTGGGAAGATTTGCTGGAATCCAGGGATATGTCTGTAATATCTCTGCTCCATGGTATCCAGGAAAGGTTTGATTATTTGCCAGAGCAAGTTTTGCGTGAAGTAGCGGAGAAAACCGGGACGCCTTTGATTGAAATATATAGGATAGCTACTTTTTATAAGTATTTTAGTTTGAATCCAAAAGGTAAATATAAAATATTAACTTGTTCCGGAACTGCTTGCCATGTCCGCAACAGTGAACAAATAACTAACGAAATATCTCGATTTCTAAATATTGAACCAGGTTCCACTACAGAAGATGGATTATATTCATTGGAAAAAGTAAACTGCCTTGGGGCTTGCGCGTTAGCTCCTCTGGTGGTTATTGATCACGAATACCATGGCAATATGACACCGTCCAAAGCACAACAAGTATTAAAAAGTCACAACGGAGAAGTTGAAAGGCACTGCGCATGTAAAAACAATTCTAAAATGAACCATGAAGGTTAAGTGTTTCATTGCTATTAGCTAAATTAAAAAAAGGAGCAAATTAAATCCATATGGCCGGGTTTTTACAAAAAATAAGTTCATTACAGAAATTAGATGAAATGCAAGAAACCTTGCAAAATGAACGCAAGCAGTTAAAAGGGCACATAGCAGTATGTGGTGATACTGGTTGCAGTGCTTTGGGGTCTAAAAATGCGTTTCAGGTTTTTAAAGATTATCTGGAGGAAAAAGAACTTGCGGAAGTAATCAAGCTTAAATCTACCGGATGCTTGGGGTTGTGTGAATGTGGTCCCGTGGTCTTTATTTATCCCGACGATATTTTCTATCAAAAAATATCTGCGGAAGATGTGCCGGAAATTATAGAAAAAACTGTTCTAAAAGGAGAAGTAATAGATCGCCTCTTGTATGAATGTCCTCAAACAGGTCAAAAATATGTTTCACCAAGTGGAATGCCGTTTTATAACAAACAGTATCGCACCCTATTAGAGGGTAATTGGAATATGGATCCGTTAAATATTAAGGATTATCTGGCGGTAGGAGGTTATAAAGCAGCCGGCAAAGCTTTGTGGGAAATGTCTCGGGAAGAGGTTGTTAATGAGATCAAAGATTCCCAATTACGGGGCAGAGGAGGCGCAGGATTTCCTACAGGCCGGAAGTGGGAAGAGGCTTATGAGGCTTATACCTCCCAAAAGTACATTATATGTAACGCCGATGAGGGTGATCCGGGAGCTTTTATGGATCGCAGCATACTCGAAGGAAACCCTCATTCAATTTTGGAGGGAATGATTATAGGTGGATATGCTATTGGAGCCAATAAAGGCTATATATATATTAGGGCAGAATATCCTTCGGCTTTGGAAAAGTTAAGGATAGCCATAAATCAAGCTTCTGAGTTGGGGCTTTTAGGAAATAATATATTTGGTTCCGGTTTTGATTTTGAAATTTCTATTAGCATAGGTGCGGGAGCCTTTGTTTGTGGTGAAACATCTGCGCTGGTGGCATCTATAGAGGGTAAAGTCGGCGAGCCACGCCAAAAACCACCTCACCTGGCAACACGTGGATTGTGGCAAAAGCCCACTGTAGTGAATAATGTAGAAACCTTTGCTAACGTACCTCATATTATCAATCAAGGCGCAGTGAAATATTCCCAGGTGGGCACCGCTAAATCAACGGGAACAAAAATATTTTCCCTGGTGGGTAAGGTTAATAATACCGGTTTGGTGGAAGTTCCCATGGGTATTCCTTTACGCGAAATAATTTTTGATATAGGCGG
>CAZWVJ010000043.1:10740-10864 GCA_964636865.1 uncultured Syntrophomonadaceae bacterium | reverse complement strand
GCCCTTCGCTACGCTTCGGGGACAATGAATAACCGTCCCCGTTGACACAGCTTATCTCAATCCAAACTTATTGATAGCACAGCTTTTCTAAATCTAACCTTATCCTTGACACAGCTTATCTCAA
>CAZWVJ010000043.1:0-10640 GCA_964636865.1 uncultured Syntrophomonadaceae bacterium | reverse complement strand
TCCAAACTTATCGATAGCACAGCCTTTCTAAATCTAACCTTAATTGTTGACGCAACTTGCTTCAATCTGACCTTATCCTTGACACAGCTTATCTCAATCCAAACTTATCGATAGCACAGCCTTTCTAAATCTAACCTTAATTGTTGACGCAAACTTGTTTCAATCTGACCTTATCCTTGACACAGCTTATCTCAATCCAGCCTTATTCTAAGCAGAGTAATTTGAATAATTTTTTAGAGAATGAGCATGGCGTCTCCGAAGCTGTAGAAGCGATAACGTTTTCTGATTGCTTCATTATATAGCCCCATGGTTTCATCTTTGCCGGCAAAGGCGCAAACCAGCATAAAGAGGCTGGTCCGGGGTAAGTGAAAATTAGTTAGCAGTCCATTTATCGCTCGAAAAGGAAAGCCGGGATAAATGAAGAGATCGGTCCAACCTTCACCGGCACTTACAAACCCTTCTTCATCAACGGTCGATTCTAAAACCCGGCATGACGTTGTTCCTACAGCTATTATCCGCCGGCGGTTATTTTTAGCTTGATTAATCTTTTGAGCCGATTCTGCTGTGATATTGTAATATTCACTATGCATAACATGTTCCCGGATATCATTAGTGTTCACCTTTTGAAATGTGCCCGGGCCTACATGTAATGTTATAAACGTCCAGTCTATGCCTTTTTCCTTTAACTTTTCCATTAACTCGAAGGTAAAATGAAAGCCGGCAGTGGGCGCGGCAACCGAACCTTCTACTTGAGAATATACCGTCTGGTATTTTTCCGAATGGTCTATTTCCTTTTTTATATAAGGAGGCAGGGGAGTTTTCCCTATGTCAGGGAGCACTTCTTCCAGTGAAGATGATGTGTCGAAGGAGATAATTTTATGGCCCGAATACTCGGGAGATGATTCTACTTTTCCGGTGATTTCCCCGTGAAAGATAATCACTTCCCCGGGGGGAGCTTTGCGGGCAGGTTTTACCATGGCCTCCCAGGTATTCGGGCCATCTGCCCGCCTTAATAGAAGCACTTCTATCTTTCCACCGGTATTTTTTCGTTTGCCTTCCAGCCTGGCCGGGATAACCCTGGTGTTATTAAACACTAAAAAATCATCTTGATTTAAAATTTCCGGTAATTCATAAAAAAAACGATGCTCACTTATGCCGCTTTCCCGGTGGTATACCAATAATCGAGATTGATCACGTTTTTGAAGTGGTTCCTGGGCAATTAATTCCGTTGGGAGTTCGTAATCAAATTCTTCCAGATTATATTCTGAATTCGAGGTCAATTGAGCTAAAGCACTTCCTTTCTTTATATACCAAGCAGCCGATTACGAAAATCATCATTAACGTCTAAATAATAAACTTAATATTATGGTTAAAATCACGCTTATGATAATACATGTCATTACAGGGAAATAGAAAGTGAAATTTTCTCTTTGGATAAATATATCTCCCGGTAGCCTTCCCGGACCTATCTTGTCCAGTAAAAGCACCACTAACCCCACTAAAACTATTAGGCCTCCCAAAGCCAACAGTATCTTACCCAGCATTTCCGGCCCTGTCATTAATGCTTCACAACCCTTAATTGATAGACTTAAAAAAGGCGGTTATCTTCAGTTTCAGGATATTGCAGATAACGATACGCTTCTTTAGTGACAAATCTGCCGCGGTTAGTGCGTTTAACAAAGCCCAGTTTCATTAGATAGGGCTCATAAACGTCTTCTATGGTTTCAGCTTCTTCGCTGATAGCGGCAGCTATGGTATCCACGCCCACCGGGCCACCTCCGAATTTTTCTATGATGACCTTTAATAAACGCCTGTCAATTTCGTCTAAACCATAATTGTCAAGTTCCAGCATTTGTAACGCTTGTTGAGCGCATTCGGCAGTGATATTTCCATCAGATTTAACCTGAGCATAATCACGTGTCCTTCGTAGCAAGCGGTTGGCAATACGCGGGGTGCCCCGGGAGCAAAGAGCCAATTCATGTGCTCCTTCGTCAGTGATGCTTAGCCCCAGTATTTGAGCTGAACGCTTTAATATTTTCACGATATCTTCCGTTTCATAAAAATCAAGCCGATCTACTACTCCAAAACGATCCCGGAGAGGAGAAGAAAGCATGCCGGCACGCACTGTAGCTCCGATAAGGGTGAATGCAGGAAGATCAAGCCTTAAAGTACGGGCTCCCGGGCCTTTTCCTATGACTATGTCAAGGGCAAAATCTTCCATAGCCGGATAAAGGATTTCTTCAATGTACCGGCTTAAACGGTGAACTTCATCAATAAAGAGGATGTCGCCCCTTTCCAGGTTGGTGAGAATGGAGGCGAGATCTCCCGGGCGTTCTAATGCCGGACCTGAAGTGGTCTTTATGTTTACGCCCATCTCACGGGCAATTATGTGAGAAAGGGTGGTTTTACCAAGTCCGGGGGGACCATAAAAAAGTACATGATCCAGGGATTCCTCTCTTTTACGAGCAGCTTCTATGTAAATGGATAATTTTTCTTTAACTTTGGTTTGTCCTATATATTCATCTAAAGTTAAAGGCCTTATAGAGGATTGAAAATTGTCTTCTTCTTGCGCTTTAGCTGATATTATTCGGTCACTCATAATAATTACCCCTATCTGTTATCATACCATTAATATATCATGTTAATCCTGTTGTTAGCGAGTAGACATTTTTTTTAAAGCTAATTTTATAATATTTTCGGTAGAAGTATTTTTTTCTTCTGCCGGAATTTTGTCAAGAACAGATAAAGCTTCTGCATATGTATATCCCAAACCCTGCAGGGCATTAAGTGCTTCGTCCGCAGAAGTGCCAACGTGTTCTGTTGGTGAACTTCCTTCGGGAACCTCCTCTGTTGGAAATGAAGGAAAAAACTTGGGCAGTTTTTCTTTAAGTTCAAGAATAAGCCTCTGGGCAGATTTCCGCCCAACTCCGGGTATATTGCAAAGAGTTTTAACATCTTCTTCTAAAACCGCGATGTAAAACTGAGAAGCAGATATCAATCCTAATACAGAGAGGGCAAGGCGGGGGCCGAAACCTGATACTCCTGTAATTAAATTAAAAAGGTTTCGTTCTTCTGCCCCGGCAAAACCGTATAAATTAAGGCCGTCTTCTTTTATAGTTAACCGGGTAAACACTTTAATTTCCTGCCCTTCTTCCCATTTTTCAATATCGTGGGAGAGAGGAACCTCAACATGAAAGCCCTTCCCGTTATTTTCCACCACAATCCAGCCCTGCCCTTTTTCTACTAACTTACCAGTTATAAAGTCAATCAAAGTTATTGCTATCTCCCTTCTACAGTTTCCCTCCATTTATTTTGGAACAAATGACAAAGAGAAACAGCCAAAGCATCAGCTTCATCATCATGGGTAAAATCATTATGCAAACCTAATTGTAATTGGACCATTTTTTCTACCTGTTTTTTGGGGGCCTTTCCATACCCCGCAACTACTTGTTTTATTTGTAAAGGGGTATATTCATAAACAGGGAGTTCATTCATGGAAGATACCAGTAAAATAACTCCTCTGGCCTCACCGATGCGTATGGCTGTGGTCACGTTTTTATTAAAAAATATTTTTTCAATAGCTACTACTTGGGGCAGATATTCCTGAATAATTTCATTCAAAGAATTATAAATGACTTTTAATTTCGCGGGATCATCTTTTTGCTTATCTATGGAAATACAGCCGGAGGTCAAACTTTTTTGTTTTCCTTTTTCTTCATTGATAACTCCGTAACCAACTAAGGTTAAACCGGGATCAATCCCCAATACTCGCATTTTATTTTTTATCCTTTCGAATTTAATCGTTTAAACATTCTTTAATCTGCCTCCTGAATCCTGCTTCCGGGGTATAAAAAGCCGGAAATTACCGGAAATTAATTGGTGTGAACTGAAAGAATAAAATTTGCTGTATCAGTCCAATTTAATTTGCAAGTTATCAGGTATAACAAAATTTGCATGCACATTTTGAACATCGTCCAGATCTTCAAGGGCTTCCATTAATTTCAGGAGTTGTATTGCTACTTCATTATCATTAATAGTCATATTTGTATGAGGCAGCATGGTTAGTTCGGCTGTTTCCAGGATAATTTCTTTGTTTTTCAAGCTTTCTTTGACTTCTTCCAAATCTTCGGGATTGGTTATGATCTCGTAATAATCACCCTCCGGGCGCAGATCTTCGGCTCCGGCTTCGATGGCTTCCAGCATAAGTTCTTCTTCATCCCACATACAGGTTTCTTTGTTTATGGTAATATAGCCTTTGCGTTCAAACATCCATTTAACACATCCGGCTTCACCTAAGTTGCCCCCGTATTTTGTAAAAAGGCTGCGAATATCTTGTATGGCCCGGTTGCGATTATCAGTTAAAGACTCTACTAAGATAGCTGCCCCTCCCGGTCCATAACCTTCGCAGGTTACAGATTCATAGCTTTCACCTTCTAATTTACCCAGGCCTTTTTGAATATTTTTTTGTATATTATCATTGGGCATGTTTGCTTCTTTGGCTTTTTGAACCGCCATACGTAAGCGGGTGTTTGAATTTACATCACCACCGCCTTCTTTTGCAGCCACAGAAATTTCTCTGGCCAATTTGGTAAATATTTTTCCTTTTTGGGCATCCATCCGAGACTTCTTATGTTTAATATTTGCCCACTTAGAGTGACCGGCCATGGGCACCCCTCCTTTTTGTCTATCTTAAAATGATTAATTAAGTTCTAAGTAAACCTACAAACGTATAATATATTCATTAACTCATACAGAGTTTTGGGGATAAGAAGCTTTGATAACAGTCTTCATACCACCTCTGGGGTTAAACTCACCCTTAACAATCATTGAAATAGGATTTAAGAGCTTTGTCAAGTCATCAAGAACTCTGTTAACAGCGTGCTCTTGCAAAATTCCCACATTGCGATACGAATGCAAATAGAACTTTAAGGATTTAAACTCAACACACTTTTGAGCCGGAATGTAAGATATGCTTAAAGTGCCAAAATCAGGCAATCCCGTCCAGGGACAAACTGAAGTAAATTCCGGAAAAATTATTTCTATTTCAGTTTCCCGCCCCGGATAAATATAATCAACAGCTTCCAGAACCTCTACATCTATTTCTTCAGAATGATTTTGTTCAAAGCGCTTTTCTTGTTCTTCTTTACTCAACAGCTTTTACCTCCTTTTTCCCGCGAATCCAATTGACCAATAGATAACAAAATGGAGTGTCTATGACGGCTATAATTACTTTAATCAAAAATTGATTTAAAATAAGAAATCCTAATTCTTCAAGAGCATATTGACCCCAAAAAGCAACAGAAATGAACACTACAGAATCAATCAATTGACTGGTTATTGTTGACAGGTTATTGCGCAACCAAAGGTGCTTTCCCCCGGTGATCCTGCGCCACAAGTTAAAAGCCCATATATCATGCATTTGAGACAAAAGATAAGCTAACAGGCTTGCTGCGGTGATTCTTGGGACCGCTCCGAGTATTACCTCATATGCTTCCTGGTGCTCAAATATTTCTGCCGGCGGAAGTATCTGCCCTATATAGATAAATATAATGAGCACAATGTTCATAAGGAAGCCGACAATTACAATTTCTCGGGCAGTTTTCTTACCCCAAACTTCATTTATGGTATCCGTAACTAAAAACGTCAGGGGAAAAACAATAACGGCAGCAGGAAATGTAATTTCCCCTATACCCACCACTTTACTGGCAATAATATTTGCAGCCAAAAGGCTGGTTACAAATAAGCATGCCAGGTACAAAAGCTTACGTTCCAAAAGAATATCAACTCCTTGTTTTTTTTAGCAGGGTAACTGCGACCTGCAAATTTTATAATTTTGTAAGGCAAGGGGACGGTTCTTTTAAGGCAAGGGGACGGTTCTTTTGCCTCACATTACCGTAAAGCAAGGGGACGGTTCTTTTGCCTTGCCTGGTGCCCGTGCCTTATATAAGGCACGGGGGACGGTTCTTTTGCCTGCAGAGGCAGGTGGCAAGTAGACGGTTTGAGCGTCCCATAGCGAAGCGAAGGCAATGCAACCGTCCCCCTGCCTCTTGAGGCAACAGAACCGTCCCCTTGCCTTGCGCCTACTGCACCTCCGTGCCTTGTCCTCTTGCCTTGCGTAAAGAAGCGAAGACCGCGAGGCAAAAGAACCGTCCCCCTGCCTTTGCCTTTTCCCCTTGCCTCAAGGCCATGAGGCAACAGAACCGTCCCCGTGCCTTATATGTTCATAATATGCTCGGCAATATTATCTTGAATGTACTGTATAAATGACATGGAGGCAATGTTTAAAACCCGGTTTTGATGATAAACTAAATAGAATCGGCGTTTTAAAAATAAAGATTCGATGTTATACACATCCACAAACCCCGCGGTAAGGTAATCTTCCACTGAATACCTGGATACCACTGAGGAGCCAAGCCCCTGCCGGACGGATTGTTTAATGCCTTCCAAATCGTCCATGTACATGATAGACTTGAAGTCATTAGTTGTGAATCCGATTTCGTTTAGTTGTTGCTCCAAAACCCTCCTTGTCGCTGATCCCGGTTCCCGCAAAATAAGGTCTAAATTGAAGAAAGTTTCCAAAGGAACAGTATCTCCGGGAGAAAGACCCTTTTCCTCCAATAACCCTGCCGGAGTGATTAAACAAAGCTCATCTTCAGCAATGTCCAAAAATATTAAGCGGGGATCATTTTCCCGGTAGCCCACGAAGCCTATATCAAAGATATAATCAAGCACTCCATCAATTACTTCGGCTGAATCTTTGATGAGAACACTGGTTTTTACCCGGTTATATTGCTTTTTAAATCCGTTTAACAAAACAGGCAAAATAAATATACCCGGGACTGAACTTGCTCCAATACGCAGGTAACCGCTCACGCTATTTTGATCCAAATTAATATTTTGCAGAAACTCATTATAGAGATTAAGCATTTGCTGCGCATAATCCCAAAATATTTTACCTTCTTCTGTCAAGCTTAATTCCCGAGGACGGGAACGGTCAAAAAGAAGGACTCCTATTTCTTCTTCAAGAGCTTTTACCCGGGAACTTATGGTAGGTTGACTTAAATACAAGGATTCTGCAGCCCGGGTAAAATTTTTTAAAGTAGCTACTTTTATAAATATATTCAATTGTTCTAAGTCCACTAAAACTACATCCTTCCTTTTATAATCCTACATCTAAAGGCAGTTCTCCTACCTCTAAAGGCAGATCTGTGAAATCTAAAAAGACCCCCGTTGATATTATATAAATGATGAAAATAATGTATGTGATACTGAGAAATAAGCCTATAATACCTAAAGTTATACCCGCTCTTGACATGTCCCTCCGCCGTGAGGAATTTAAAGTCGTAATTCCCACAATCAGGCTAAACAAACTGAGAGGGATGCCAATTATGGGGATGATCCAGGCTATCAAGCTAATAACCCCGGTGATTACAGCAGTCCGCGCTGTTATATCCTCGGCGGGCATTTGTTGGGAATTATAATTTGCTGTTTCCATGACATTTCTCACCTTTTTTTGTATTTATTTTATCATATCTGCCAAAGAGTACCAAAAATTCCAGCGAAACCGCCGAAAAAATAAAAATATCTATTATGTTTTTTAATAACCGTACATACTTACCATATAATATTTAAATTTCACTTTTTAATATGGTTTTATGTATAATACAGCTGGTCACAGAAAAACACATACAAGGAGGTCGGATGGATGAAAGGTAAAGTTTTAATTATTTCAGCAGGATCAGTAGTAGGCATTTTGGCAGTTATTTTAGTTCTGCAGGGCAATCCCGCGAATATGGGCTTTTGTATCGCCTGTTTTTTAAGAGACATTGCCGGCGGGTTAGGCCTGCATCGGGCAGATGTAGTTCAGTACTTGCGCCCGGAAATCATGGGTTTAGTGCTGGGAGCATTTATTATCTCTTTATTTTTCAAAGAATTTAAATCTACCGGCGGCTCTAGCCCGGTAATTCGTTTTTTGCTGGGCGCGCTAATGATGTGCGCCGCGTTAATTTTCCTGGGATGTCCTCTAAGAATGTTATTGCGGTTAGCCGGAGGGGACTTGAACGCTCTAGTAGCAATACCCGGTTATATTGCCGGAATTTGGGTAGGAACGCTATTTTTGAAGAATGGTTATTCCCTGGGTAAAAGCCGGGAGCAAAATACTACCGGCGCTTTTTTGGGGCCCGCTTTTTCCGTGTTTTTGATTATTCTTTTGGTCGCAGCGCCCGCCTACATTTTTTTCAGTTCCGAGGGCCCCGGCGCAAGCACTGCTCCTGTTTGGATGGCCTTGGGCGCAGGGTTGCTGGTGGGAGTATTGGCTCAACGTTCACGTATATGTACCATGGGAGCGTTTCGCGATATCATCCTGTTCAGAGACTTCCATCTTTTCTACGGCATATTAGCTCTTTTTGTTTTAGCTTTTGCCGGGAAACTGGCATTTGGGTTATTTGACCCCGGTTTTATTGATCAGCCGGTAGCTCACACAGATGGGATTTGGAATTTCCTTAGTATGGGAGCGCTGGGATTAGGAGCAGTACTGGCAGGCGGTTGCCCTATGCGTCAACTCATACTGACCGGTGAAGGCGACAGTGATGCCCTTCTTACCGTTTTGGGTATGATTACCGGGGCTGCGTTCATGCATAATTTCGGCCTGGCCGCATCTCCTGCAGGAGTCAGCACAAACGGTATTATTTCAGTTTTTGTAGTTTTGGCAGTTCTCCTGGTTATTGGTTTAGGGGTAATTGTGAGCTCAAACAAACAAAGGCAAAGGGGCTAATGATGAGCTCTTTTACTCAAAATTTAATTTAAGGGCTTTTATATTAGGAGAGGTTATCGACTTAACCCCTTCAATAAGTTAAAATTAAAAGGAGGTTATTTAATGTCTGAAATAATTGATGCCAGAGGTTTATCTTGTCCCGAACCCGTAATGGTTACCAAAAATGCGCTACAAAACCTCAAGGAAGATAAAGCTACTGTTCTGGTCAGCAGTAGTGTTGCCAAAGATAATGTAATGCGCATGGTGCAAAAAATGGGTTGGGATGTTAACGTAGAAGTTGATGGAGATGAGTATAAATTAACGTTAACCAAAAAATAATGTCATCTAAGAAAAGTTTCCAACTTAAACATCAAAGGGGTAATAATGGGTACTTCGTGTTATTTTACATTTCCAACTACATATAATGCTATTCGCGCAGAAAAGATATTACAAACTAGCAGTTGTCATTATCGCATGGTACCGGTACCCCGAACTATAAGTTCCAGCTGTGGAACCGCACTGCGCTGTTCGTGTGACGACATTGAAAAAATTAAAGCTCTATTGGGCAATCATCAAATAGATTACGAACAGATACATGAGGTTAAAGAAGAAAATAAAGATTTCTCCTTCTCAAATTTTTTTAAGAAAAGGAAGAAGCCGGATGAACAATAATCAAAACCATATTTATTTCGATAACGCCGCTACTTCTTGGCCCAAACCCGAAAAAGTATACGAAGCGGCAGAAAAATATTTACGTCATCTGAGCGGAAACCCCGGGCGTTCGGGACAAACCTTGTCTTTAGAAGGGGAGCGCTTTATTTACAGTGCCAGGGAAAAAGTAGCTTCCTTCTTTAATGTTTCCGATCCTGCCCGCATTATATTTACTTTAAACGCCACCGATGCCTTAAACATCGCTATTAAAGGTATAATTGAACCGGGAGACCATGTTATATACACCGCCATGGAACATAATTCTGTTTTGCGTCCGCTGGGAAACTTGCGTCGAAATTACGGGGTCACTACCACCATGATACCCTGCAGCCAAAAAGGCGAACCGGATCTCGATTTCTTGGAAGATTCATTTCAAGATAATACCCGCCTGGTAATATGTAACCACGCTTCAAATGTTTGCGGTAAAATAATGCCTCTTCCGGAAATAACAGAAATCACCCACAGAAAGAATGCTTTTATCTTGGTAGATGCCGCTCAAACTGCGGGCTTAATACCCATTGATTCCTCAGACATTGACTTAATGGCTTTTAGCGGGCACAAAGGACTGCTGGGACCGCCCGGCACCGGCGGCCTTTATGTTCGGGAAGGGGTTTCTTTGAAACCGTTCCGTGAAGGGGGAACCGGCAGTCATTCCGACCAAGACCTTCAACCCGAAAATATGCCCGAGCGCCTTGAAGCCGGAACTTTAAATACTCCCGGTATTGCCGGCCTTTTGGAAGGAATTAATTTTATTGAAGATGTAGGCATAAACAACATCCGGGATCATGAAATAAACCTTATTTCACATTTTCTTCACGGCCTAAAGGATATCCCCGGAATAAACGTATTTACTCCCTCTGAATACTATCAAAACGTAGCTGTTATATCTTTACTTCTGGAAGGTGTCGATGCCGGAGAATTAGGAGATATACTGGAAAATACTTTTGGCATAATATGCCGTACCGGTTTGCACTGCGCCCCATTGGCTCATCAAGCTCTGGGAACTTATCCGGAAGGAACTATACGGTTTAGTCCCGGTTATTTTAATACTCTCGAGGAAGTAGATTATGTCCTTAATGCTTTGTCTGAAATCGCCTCATTAAGGAAACTTTAATATTAATATTTCAAACATAAAAAAAGGAGTTTCGCACCTGTTTATTTAAGGTGGAACTCCTTT
>CAZWVJ010000042.1:0-11259 GCA_964636865.1 uncultured Syntrophomonadaceae bacterium | reverse complement strand
CGTTGACACAGCTTATTTCAATCTATCCTTATCGTTGACACAGCTTATTTCAATCTATCCTTATCGTTGACACAGCTTATTTCAATCCAAACTTATCGGTAGCACAGCTTATCTGAATCTATCCTTATCGTTGACACATCTTAACTGAACCCAAAATTATCGGTGGCACAGCTTGCTTCAAGCTAATCTCAAATCCCCCACCTTCTGAAAATAAAATTCCTAATTAATCTGTATGCCAGGTATCCTAATAATACAATACCGATTATGACCAGGATCAAAATCCATACGGGCAAATTTAGCAGAAATGTAAAAAAACTTACTATCAGAGTGATAAACTGGCGCAGTAAAAGACTAAAAACAATGGCAAGAATGGTGAAAATAAACCCACCCAAAGCAGTATAACCCAAAAAACTAAAAAAGTTCATCCGCATGGCACCGGCAGGAAAAGACACGAATGTTCTGGTTCCGCCCCATAGCTGCGCCATAAAAATGGCAAAAATCCCGTAGCGTTCAAAGAAATAATTGAGTTTTGTTTGTTTAGGTGAAGTTTCTTCCTCCCCGTTTTTAAATACACTGGTATTTATGGCCCGGCCTACTTTATGACCGTAAAAGCCAATGCTATAACTTATAGTGCTGCCCACAACAATGCCGAGCATAGATGCAAGAATAGCTCCAATAACAGAAACGCTTCCCGTCATAATCATTTGGCCGGCAGTCACAATAACAAACGCAGAAGCAAAAGGCACACCCGCACTTTCAGCTAACATAGCCAAACATATTCCCAGAGCCCCATACCTCACTGTTAGCTCATCAAAAGTTTCCGCAAAAGCAAAGAAAAAATCTGTTATTTCCATTAGTTTGACTGACCTCCTGCTTTATCCAACAACAAAAAGGTGCCCCATATTCCCGATTCGGGGTCAAGCTTTGACTTTAATAATTTTGTTTGCCGATTTTGAGGAACTGATAAATTATTACTCATATAATTTTTTAGTTTGGTAAATAATAGTTCTCCTTCTTGAGAAACTCCCCCTCCTATTACTATAGCGTCGGGATTCAAAAGAGTAACCAAGTTTGCCAGTGCCGCTCCCAATTTACTTACACTTTCGTTAATAACGTTTACGGCAATTTCATTGCCCCGGCGAGCCTCTGCAAAAATTGAGGCCGTATTTAAATTATCATTTTGAAGTTTTTTCTTTCCTTCATTCTCAATTGCTTTTCCTGAAGATATACTTTCCAAACATCCATACATACCACAACCACATAAATTTTCATTACCATCAACTTTAATATGGCCGATTTCTCCGGCGAAACCGTCTTTTCCCCTATATAATTCCCCCCCAAGATAAAGGCCTCCACCGATACCGGTGCTTACAGTAATATAAATAACATTGTTTAAGCCTTTTGCAGCTCCATAAGTTGCTTCCCCCAGAACCGCGGCATTAGCATCATTTTCAATCACCACCGGCTTGTTCCAGGCCTTGTATAAGATATCCCGCAAAGGAACGTTTCGCTTAAAGGGCAAATTAGGCGCTCCGTATAATTTGCCTTCATGATAATTTACAAAAGCGGCAATGCAAATGCCTATTCCCCAAAGCTCGGAATTTTGAGGCAAATTCTTACAGGAGCGCTCAATAGACATATTAATTTGCTCTATCACTTTATTAAAATCTTCGGTTTCCCGCGTAGGAACCTTCTCCCTATAAACGACGCTCCCGTTGCCTTTAACCAACAGTGATAGTATTTTACTGCCACCTATGTCTAATAAACAATAATACTTTTTAGATCTTATCATGCATTCATTGTATAATATTTTTGATCAAAAAAAAATCCTCAAAAATCTTCTATTTCTTAGTTTCAAGAATTTACTTTACCCAATATTAAATATTTATTTTACCCGGGAAATAATCTCTGTCATTTTTCGGAACGCATCATCATTATAAACCACCAAACTCCTAACCCTCCCATTAAAATAAATACAGATTCGATAACGGGAAAATTGGTGGACAAATTTATTCCCAGTTGGCCGGCAATCAGCGAAAAACCGATAAAAAGGCTGGCCAAGACTACACTAAAAGAAAGACGGTTTATCATTTTACCTAAGCGCTTTAAATTTGATTCGTTATTTACCATCTCAATTTTTAGCTTTAAATCTCCCTTGGCGGTTTTTTCTGTTATCTTGGAAACATTTTGAGGAACACTGGTTAATATATCTTCATAAGTAAAAAGCATATTTTTTAATTGTTTATTGCTGAAAAAGTTTGTCTGCATGGAAGCCACATATTTATTTAAAGAATTAATTAATTTGAAAGAAGGATCTAACCTGGCAATTAGGCCTTCCAAGGTACCTAACGTTTTTACCAAAAGCAAAAATTCTCTGGGCATACGGATACTGTGTTTTGACGAAATATCAATAAATTCGTGCAGCACTTCATTTATTTCAATGTTTTCCAGGGGAATATTGTAATATTTATTCTGTATGCGATCCAAATCAGAAGCAAGTTCTCTTCTATCCACTTCCGGAGGTGTGAAACCAAGATCTATAATTCCTTCGGCCACATTATCGGTTTGTTCGCTCATTATTGATTTTAAAATATATTGAAACTTATTCCTTAAGCTTTCGCTAATATATCCGGCGGTCCCAAAATCTACAAACATTATTTCTTGGGATGGGAAAATTATTATATTTCCGGGATGCGGGTCGGCATGGAAAAAACCGTGCTCAAAGATTTGAGTGAAATAAGCGTCTACTATTATTTCTGCAAGTTCTTTATGATCAAAAGTATCATTTGGCGATTCCAGCAAGTGATTTAAATGGTAACCCTCTTTATATTCTAAAGTGAGCACATTTCTTTTGGTATATTCCCAGTACACTTTGGGAATATATATGTTGGGGGTGTTTTCAAGATTTTGTTTTAACTTTTCAGCATTTCTACCTTCGTTATTATAGTCCAATTCCTCCAAAACATTATTTTTGATTTCAGAAGCAATCTCGCTGAAATTTATACCTTTACCCCAGGAGGGCCTATTTTCCATAAGCTTAAAAACACTTTCCAATATATCCAAATCCTGTATTATTTGTGGCTCTATATCAGGTTTTTTAACCTTTATTACTACATCCTCGCCATTATATAGTGTGGCCTGGTGGACCTGGCCAATGGAAGCTACGGCCATTGGTTCTTTAATAAATGAGCTAAATATTTCGTTGATGTCTAAGTTTAATTCCTCTTCAATTATTTCAGTTACTTCTTTCCCGTCAATAGGTGCAACATTGTCCTGCAGTTTGCTAAGTTCATTTATATATTCCGGGGAAAAAAGATCAACCCTCGTGCTCAAAATTTGACCTATTTTAATAAAAGTTGGCCCCAGCTCTTCCAGGGCCAACCTTAATCTTATACCACCGTCATTACCGTTTAATTTTTCATGACTCTGATCCATGTCGTTGAGGGTTTTTTTAGATTTAATTTGTCCATTATTTACTCCATTGTTCATCACGCTAAATCCATAACGAGATAGCACTGAAAATATTTGTTTGTAACGTCTTACATGGCGTACTTGCTTGAAAATTCCGGTCAAACTCCTCCCCTCCGACATATAAAAAATTACTTCTCCTCTAATTTACGTGAGAGATCTTCAATTTTCTTTTCGAGTTCCTCAATATCTTCTCTGGTAACCAGTCTGGATTTAAGATTTTCTAAGCTTTCTTCCAATTTAGCTGTATAAGCGCTTTTTTCCTCTTCCCCTTTTTCCAAAATTCTTTCAGCTACTTTACGAGCTTCTTCGCTTTGCATGTCTCCTTGTTCTACTAAAAAGTTAGCCAAATCATCTACTTTTTCACGGGTAACTGAGGCCATGCCCAGAATCATAGAAATTAAATTATTAACCATTCAAAACCCTCCTTTATTGTTATTTTTTATAATATTTATTTACATCATATATTATGATGCATAAATATTATAAATATAAACTATGCTAAAATAGATATTATTATATTAATTAACTCTTGAGAATTTAGCTAAGTCATCTTAAATTTATATTCCAATTATTAATTTTATATTATCTGAAACTGATTCTCTTGTAAACTACCGTATTTTAAATTAACGAATTTGGCCATCTCCATAAATAATATATTTCAAGCTGGTTAAAGCTTTCAACCCCATTGGGCCCCGCGTATGGAGTTTTTGAGTGCTTATTCCCATTTCGGCTCCCAGGCCAAATTGATTGCCATCAGTAAAACGCGTAGAAGCATTAACATAAACCGCAGCTGCGTCCACCTGCTGTAAAAAAATTCTTGAGTTCCGGTAATTATTTGTTACAATTGCTTCGGAATGACCCGTGCCATATGTTTGAATATGATGAATAGCTTCATGTAAATCTTTAACTACCCGGACCGCAAGAATAAGATCAAGGTATTCGGTTTCCCAATCTTCGGAAGTAGCCTCTTTTACCGCTGAATGATATTTTTGGGTTTCCGGACAACCTCTAAGCTCAACACCTTCCCTATCTAAAGCTTCAAGGACATCAGGCAAAAAGTTTTCCGCAATAGAATGGTTTACCAGGAGTGTTTCCATGGCATTGCATACTCCGGGACGCTGTATTTTAGCATTACGGGCAATAGAAACCGCCATTTTATTATCTGCGCTTTCATCAACATATGTATGGCAGTTTCCGGCTCCGGTTTCAATGACAGGGACGGTGGAATTTTCAACCACGTTACGGATAAGGGAATAACCTCCCCGGGGTATTAATACGTCTAACATATCATCCATATTCATTAGCTCCTGGGCAGCAGCCCTATCCGTATCTTCAATTAAAACTACACCACCGGCAGGTAACCCGGTCTTTTCCAGACTTTCTTGAATAACTTTCACCAGGGCTTTATTGGAATTTATGGCTTCCGAGCTACCCCGCAGCACAACAGCATTGCCCGATTTCAAAGCAAGCCCGGCAGCATCTACGGTAACATTAGGCCTGGCTTCATAGATAATACCTATCACTCCCAGAGGTGTGCGTATTCTTCCTACGGTGAGATCGTCGGGAGTTTTAGACATAGATTCGACCTCACCCACCGGATCCGGTAGTGAAACTATATCTTTCAAGCCATCTGCCATAGAATTTATCCGTTTGCTATCAAGCAAAAGTCGATCATAGAACGCTTTGGAGTAATCATCTTTCTTGGTGAGGTTGTCAAGATCAACTTTATTTGCGTCCAAAATATGCTGTTCCGAACTTTTTAAATTCTCGGCTACTTCTAATAATGCTTTGTTTTTAATTTCCGTAGATTTGTTTGCCAGCGCAAAAGAAGCTTGACGTGCCGAAAAAACCGTGTCCCTTACGTGTGAAGACATAATTATTTACATCCCCTTTCTTTTTAAATAAATTTATTTAACTACCATGTTGTCCCTGTGGACAACCTCTTCATGATATTCATAGCCCAAGACTTCACTTATCTTTGAACTGGGCAGCTGACTTATCTTTTCTGTTTCTTTAGCGCTATAATTAACCAGTCCCCGGGCAATTTCATTTCCGGCAGAATCGGTAATCAGAACCATATCACCTCTGTCAAAATTTCCTTTAACTTCTTTAATTCCAATGGAGAGCAAACTTTTGCCTTCAGAAACTATTGCTTTTTGGGCGCCTTCATCAACGGCGATTTCTCCCCTTATAATCCTTCCATAGGCAATCCATCTTTCACGCTGGCGAAGAGAATGACTTTTGGGTAAAAATAAGGTTCCGATATTTTCTCCGTTAAATATGCGATAGAGATTATTTGGATCAACGCCGTTAGCAATGATCATATTAACGCCCGAATTTATAGCAATTTCAGCAGCCTGAATTTTTGTCAGCATTCCGCCGGTAGAGACTTTACTGTTTGTAATACCCGCGCATTCCTTGATTTCAGGAGTTATTTCTTCTACCCTTTGAATCAATTTTGCGTCCTTATTTGTTGATGGATGAGCATCGTACAAACCGTCAATATCTGTTAGGATAATTAATAGATGAGCGTCAACAAGTCCGGCTACTAATGCCGATAAATGGTCATTATCGCCAAATTTAATTTCTTCGATAGAAACAGTGTCATTTTCATTAATAATGGGAATTACATCCCATTTAAGCAAAGTATGAATGGTATTACAGGCATTATTATATCTTTGCCGGCTGGTTAAATCTTCTCTGGTCAATAGAATTTGGGCTACCGTTAAGTTAAACTCAGCAAAGTATTTCTCATAATATTGGACTAGCAAGCCCTGCCCCACAGCAGCCGCAGCCTGTTTTTCCGGAATGACGGTGGGCTTGTGAGACATTTTCAATCGTCCTATTCCCGCGCCTATTGAGCCCGAGGAAACTAAAATTATATTATAGTTTCTTTTTTTTAGCTCTGATAAAACACTTATTAATTTTTCCATATAGGGGAAATTAAGTTCCCCGGTGCTTTTTGTTAAAAGGGTCGTCCCTAGTTTTATAACTATTGTCTTGGCATTGGCGATGTGAGCGGGCATGCAAAAATTTTTTTCGTCAGATTGGTTCATTTTTTTACTCCTAAGCGTTATTTGGGCTTTATTACATGTTAAATAATAATTTATGTAACTACTCGGGTTTATTGCGCTGTGTCGCTGGCTTATTGCGCTGTGTCGCTGGGGACGGTTCCATTGTCTCCCCTCAGTCGCTTCGCTTCCTTCGGCCCTTCGCTGCGCTTCGGGGACAATGAATAACCGTCCCCGTTGACACAGCTTATCTGAATCTGTTCTTATCGTTGACTCAGCTTTTTTCAATCCAAAATTATCGGTGGCACAGCTTGCTTCAACTTAGCCTTATCTTAACACAGCTTGCTTCAATCTAACCTTATCAGTAACACAGCTTATCTGAATCTGTCCTTATCGTTGATACAGCTTTTTTCAATCCAAAATTATCGGTGGCACAGCTTGCCTCAATCTAAGGTTGAGTAGTTACGAGTTCTTTCATCGTTATGTCGGTTTTTTGTTTAATCAGCTTTTAAGTTTTTTGCTCTCTGGAATGCTGCCGCTACCGCATCCATGACTGTGCCCCGAAAAGCATTTGTTTCTAATGATTTTAAGGCGGCAATAGTTGTCCCGCCCGGGGAAGCAACAGAATTTTTGAGTTCAACATAATTATTTCCGGAAGATTGAGCCATTTTTGCTGTTCCCATAAGTGTTTGTGTGGCAAGGTTTTCTGCTGTTTGACGATTAAGGCCGATATTTACTCCCCCTTCTACAAGTGATTCCAGGAAAAGCAATACATAGGCCGGTCCACTTCCGCTTAAGGCAGTAATTGCATCCATATACTTATCTTCCGTTTTTATGGTCAGGCCCAGTGAAGCGACCAACTCTTCTACCATGTCCGGGTCACTTTCCCGAGCATACTTGCCGGGAGAGATGGCTATAACCCCCTCTCCGATCAGGCAGGGGGTGTTGGGCATGAGCCTGATAACCCGATGGTTGTTTCCCAGGGCAGAATCGATGAAACCGGTAGAAATACCGGCTATAACGGAAACAATAAGGTGATTTTCATGTAATAGATTATTAATCCGGGAAAGGAGATGGGAAAGATCGGCAGGTTTAACCACCAAAAAAATGCAGTCACTTTTTTCACATAACTCGGAGTAATCTGAAGCAACGTTAACAGAAATATTTTTTTGCAGTGCCTCAGCTTTATCAGCCTGCACATCATAAACCCATATTTTATCTGAATCTACGGTATTATTTTTTACTATCCCGTTTATAATGGCTGTTCCCATTGAACCACAGCCTATAAACCCTAGAGTTAATTGTTCCAAAACAATAACCTCCTTCATTTTGCCCCATCAAATGATATGCTCATTTTATTATAAAGTTGCCCGATTTGCAACATTCTGTACTACCACTATTCTTTACTCTCACGGGCGCTCTATTTTAATAATTTCTTCCACAAATAACACTTCAGTCCCGTTTTTGGTTATAAGTTTCAATTTGCCTGACTTCGGGCATTTAACTTGAGGAAAGCCGTTTAATGAGACTAAATTGCCTTCTTGCTTGCGAATGATTATATTTACGGGAAACCCTCCCTGTATAGATTGATGCAGCAGGTAGTCAAACTCTTCTTTTTGCTGTTCATCAAGATCACCGTAACGGGAAGAGCTTTCTTCCCGACATTTAGTTTCTTTCCAGGCCTTTAAGCTTTCTCGATGTTCCGGCAAAATTATGCGGCTGCAGTTAAACTGGGCATATTTTTTTTTGCTCATGCTTCATGTCCTCCTATTTTATTGGATCGCTGAAACAGCTGTCCTCCGGAAGTTAGGGAGGATAGTCGAAATAAGCTTGTAGAGCCGAAACGTTTCTTAATTAGATCTGCAGCATCATCCAGGGCCATTTTTCTTTCTCTGTCTTCCAGGAGAGAAAGCTGGATGCATTTGCGGTCTTCAAGATTTGAGAGCTCTACGCCTATTTTGCGGATAGGTTTAAAGTTCCAGTAGGTTTGAAACATAGCACAAAGTGTAGGATATATATCTAGGGCACTGGTTGTCGGAGCGGGAAGTTTTTTTTGATGGGCAAAACCTGCCGGATAAGAAAAATCAGCTCCCTGACAATACAAATGAACCACCTTGCCCGTTTTATCAATAGCCCTGGCTCTGCGGCAAACTTCTTCCGTTAGTTCCAGTAAAACTGTTTTAATTTCTTCTAAATCTGCATAGTCGCGGGGCAATGTCATAGAGTGCCCTACACTTTTTTGTTCTTCCGGCGCCATGGCATCAACTACGGAATAATCCAGGCCATTTGCATTCAGCCATAACACTTCCCCGTTTATGCCCCAGCGGCGTTTTAATTTTTCTCTCGGTAAAAGCGCAAGATGCCCGATTGTCCTTATTCCCATGCGCTGGAAATTATGCTCCATCCGGACCCCCACCCCAAAAAGATCTTTTACCGGCAAGGGCCAAACCAGATGAGGATAATTTTCGTGAGATAGTTTAAAAACTCCGGAAGATTTCTTTTTAGCAAACCGGTCACAGGCCATTTTGGCCTGAAGAGGGTTTTGTCCTATTCCCACCCGGGCCCTGATTCCCGTTTCCTGCCATATTTCCTCCTTGATGGAGGCAGCCATTTCCTGCGGGGAACCAAACAGTTTTTCACAACCGCTCATATCTAAAAACTGCTCATCAATGGAATAAGCAAAGACACGGTCTGTAAATTTAGACAGCAAGCCGGTAATAGTTATGGAAACCTCGATATAAAGCTTCATGTGCGGAGGCACAAAAACCGCAGAGGGACATAAATTTTTAGCTTCTCCCGCCGGCATTCCTGTTTTTATCCCGTAAGCTTTGGCTTCTTTGCTTGCGGCCAGGATAATTCCCCTTCTTAACTGCGGATCTCCGCATACCACTACCGGTTTTCCCCGCAAAGAAGTGTTGCGGGCGGTTTCCACACTGGCGTAAAACGATTCCATATCTACCAGCAAAATTGTTCTTTTGTGCGGCATGATGCTGCCCCCTTCTCGAAATAGAACATATGTTCTACCTTATAATATGATACACCATTTTAGCATTCTAGAAAAGGGGGCTTTTTTTATAAAAAAAGTTCCTCTTTCCCATGTATAAGAAAAGAAGAACTTTTTCTGCTATTATCTGCTATTAGATGAGATTTTGCGCAAACTGATCCGGTTTGCGCAAAATCATTTTTTCTTTTCCCGCATCGCAGGAATCGCCATTACAGGCATTAATCTTCCATGACCGATTCTACTCCCTGCCGGTTCATCTTGACATTCACATTATCGGCAATACGTAAGACAAGCGTATCGTTCTCTTCGTCCATTTCTTTTATAACGCCGTGTATTCCTCCAATGGTAATTATCCGGTCTCCTTTTTGTAAATTGCTTAACATTTCTTGACGCTGTTTTTGTTGTTTCTGCTGTGGCCTGATTAACAAAAAATAGAATAAAACCAGAAGCAGAATAAACGGTAAAAACATGCCCAGTCCTTCTTCCATAAATTAATACCTCCTCCTTTTTTAAGATTACACTATCTCATTTTTCCAGAAGGGAACAGTGTTTTCCCAATCATGGTTTTTAATGGCTTCTTTTAGCTTCTGCATGTATTGTTTTAAAAAATATAAATTATGATAAGTCGTTAATCGAACCCCCAATATTTCGTTTGTGTTTAACAAATGTCTCACATAAGACCTGGAATAATGCCTGCAAGCATAACATAAACATCCTTGCTGCAGTGGATTAGTATCTCCTGCATGAACCGAGTTTCGTATGTTTAAGTAACCTTCATCAACAAACACCCTTCCATTTCGAGCTATGCGTGTGGGCAGCACGCAATCAAAAAGATCAATGCCGGCTTTTACCCCTTCATAAAGAGCATCCGGAGATCCCACTCCCATCAGGTAGCGGGGTTTCTCTGGGGGTAGCATGGGGGTAGCATATTCTAAAACTTCATACATCTGCTCTTTTGGCTCACCCACACTTAACCCGCCTATGGCATAACCGGGTAAATCCAGTTCTAATAACTCTGATACACTATATTCTCTTAATTCCCGAAAAATTCCTCCCTGAACAATGCCAAATAAAGCCTGGTCTTTGTTCCGAATATGGGATGATAAACAGCGTTTTGCCCAAAGTGTGGTTCTTTCCACAGCTTCTTGAACTTCGGCGTAACTCGCCGAATAAGGAGGGCACTGATCCAGAGCCATAATTATATCAGCACCGAGCATATTTTGCAATCGGGTAGCTCTCTCCGGAGTCATAAAATGAAGGCTTCCGTCTATGTGTGAAGTAAAAGTTACTCCTCTATCAGAGATTTCACTCATCCCGCCCAGGCTGAATATTTGAAAGCCTCCGCTGTCGGTTATTATGTTGCCGGGCCAATTCATGAAATTATGCAGTCCATGGTGCCTGGCTACTATTTCCGCGCCGGGGCGCAAAAAAAGATGATAGGCATTACAAAGGATCATGTTAAACCCAATGTCTGTTAGTTCTTCCGGCGTAATAGTTTTTACCGTGCCGGCGGTGCCTACAGGCATAAAAGCGGGAGTTTCCACCTTTCCGTGGGGGGCTTGTAATAATCCGAGGCGAGCTCGATTTTGTGGGCTATTATAGGTTACTTTAAAATTAATAGGCATAAGTTTTCACCTTTGAAGTATATAATAGTTTAACTAAGAGCTAAGCTGAGTTTATCACAAAAACATGTCTATTTAAAAAATACATTTTATTACCAATGTGTCAATAATTAGCGGGTAATTTTTCCCCGTTCCAGTTTTTTAATTAAAT
>CAZWVJ010000041.1:10850-12084 GCA_964636865.1 uncultured Syntrophomonadaceae bacterium | reverse complement strand
TCACATTACTTTATCCTTTAGATAATTTCCTTAGTATCTCTGTGTCCTCTCGACATCCTTATAATTTTATTAGGGGAATATAACCTCTTTCTGACTTATACATCAGTTAGCTGTGGGCAGCAATAAACTCAAAATTATCATCGGTGATGATCTGCTATGTGACAAAATTGCCCCGTCCCCACTGTCACATAGTTAATCTTTTTGGGAGGTTAACTTGCTTTTTTTATCCCCTTTAATACCCAGCAGGATAAAATAAATGGCATACCAAAAACTGACCACCGCACCGGGAATTGAAGCAGCTTCACTATAAAGGCTAACTCCCACTGCGGCGGCAAAAGCAGAAGTTTTGATAGTCGAAAGCAAAATAAAGCTATTCTGATCTGCGTGACTCAGCTTTAACTTTCTGGTTATGGCACCAACTACCACGGCCAGCACAAAGGAACTAATTATTGCCACCACCGAAACGGGCACTAATACCTCATGTTGTTGAAGAAACACATCCTGGTTAAGCCCTACCACCGAAAATATAACCACAAAAAAGCCCCAGTTAATTATGCTACCTCGCAGGCGAGCAAGGTAATCGGCTACATTGATTTTGCGTAAAAACTGAGAAACAATAAAAGGAACTAAAATCAGAAATACCATGGTGTTAAGGAGTCGCAAAGGAGAAATGGCTGCTTCTCCTGTAAACAAGTAAATCAATAACGGAGTCAAGAACAGGGAAATCAAATACACCCCGAAAGTGCCCAGCAGAGAAAGTCTTAAATTCCCTTTCAGAACGTGAGTAAAAGGAACAATAGCTATTCCTGGAGGCGCAGTGGCTACCAGTACGTATCCCACCCATAAATCCCATGTAGGCATAAGCCACCAGGCCAATAATAAAATCACCGTTCCCAGAAATAAAAAATTCGCGGCCAATGCCAAAACTAGAGGTCGCGCCATCTCTTTTATAGGCAAAAAATCCTGCACAGTTATTTGAGTTGCTGATACTGCCAGAACCACTGCCAGCGCTGGCATAGTTAATCCCTGCAGGGCTGCCGCTACATCGCCAAAAATAAGCCCCAGTACAAAGGCCATTCCCAGAATAAAAGTGCGGTTTTGGAGTAATTTAATGATCATTCTTAATTTCTTTCCCCTGAGTTTATTTCAATCCAAGTATTAACTGTTAATTTTGCCTCTTGTGTCAATGGGGAGTGCGCCGTGAAAGCGTAACGTGTGTCAGTGGGGACGGGGC
>CAZWVJ010000041.1:0-10840 GCA_964636865.1 uncultured Syntrophomonadaceae bacterium | reverse complement strand
GGGCAATTTTGTCACATTAATTTAATTCTTTAGATAAACTCCTTGATATCCCTGTGCCTTCTCAATTTGCTTCCCATTTTATTAACCTCTTTCTGGCTCGTTAATCAGTTACGATGCGGGCAACAACAAGAACAAAATTATCATCGGTAGAAATCTGCTGTGTGACAAAATTGCCCCGTCCCCACTGTCACAAAGTGAGGGGGCGAATGTTTAACTACGGCATTGTATTCTTCGGGGCAGACTTTGCGGCATTCATCACATTTAACGCATTTATCCTGGATGATTTCTTTTGTGCCATCACTTTTGGTTATTATGGCATCGCTGGGGCATACTTCAATACAGGAACTGCAAATTTCCTGTGATTGAAGAGAGCAGTAAGGACGCTGGAGTGAGCACATACTAAGGCAGGTTACACAAGGTTTGCTGCATTTTGTTTGGTCTATGTGAAATGTTATAAGCTCCTTGCACATGCGAGCAGGGCAGCGTTGTTTTTCAATATGTTCCAGGTATTCATTCCTGAAATAGCGCAGAGTGGTAAGCACCGGGTTAGGAGCGGTTCCGCCCAAATTGCAAAGAGATCCCATTTTGACATCTTCAGCAAGGTCTTCCAATAAATTTAGATCATCTGTGGTACCTTCTCCCTGGGTAATGCGGTTAAGGATTTGGAGCATATGTTTGGTTCCCAACCGGCAAAAAGTGCATTTTCCGCAGGATTCAAGCTGGGTAAATTCCAAAAAATAGCGGGCTATTGCTACCATGCAGTCTTCTTCATCCATAACTACCAACCCACCTGAACCCATTATGGCCCCGGCTTCATCCAGTGATTCAAAGTCTATGGGAACATCCAGAGCAGATTCAGGCAAGCACCCGCCGGAAGGGCCACCAATCTGAACAGCTTTAAACTTTTTGCCATCAGGGACACCGCCGCCTATATCAAACACCAGTGTGCGAAGGGTAGTTCCCATGGGAACTTCTACCAATCCGGTATGCTTGACCTTACCTACGAGAGCAAAAACGGCAGTCCCCGGAGTAGTATGGGTGCCGATGGATTTAAACCACTTTGCCTCATGATTAAGAATTGCCGGAACGTAGGCAAAAGTTTTAACGTTATTAAGAAGAGTAGGATATCCCCAGAGTCCTGATACAGCTAAACTAGGTGGGCGGGTTTGGGGTATACCAGCTTTCCCTTCAATAGATTGGGTGAGGGCAGTTGCTTCTCCGCACACAAAGGCGCCTGCCCCCACGAAAATTTCCAGGTCAAAAGAAAAGTTTGTCCCCAAAATGGATTCGCCCAACAAGCCTTTATCCCTGGCTTGGTCCAAAGCTGCCTCCAGGCGCTTTATGGCTATGGGATATTCGGCTCTAACGTATATATAACCCTTACTGGCACCTACCGCATAAGCGCTAATAATCATCCCTTCTATAATCTGGTGCGGATTAGATTCCATGAGGCTGCGGTCCATAAAAGCCCCCGGGTCACCTTCGTCGCCGTTACATACCACATAGCGCAAGTTAGATTCCGTTTCCCGACAGGCCTCCCACTTCTCACCTGCGGAAAAGCCGGCTCCTCCACGCCCCCGCAATCCTGATTTTTTGATTTCCTCAACAATCTCTGCGGGGCTTAAGGTCAACGCTTTATCCAGGGCAGCATAACCTTCTCTGGAGATGTAGTCATCAATATCCAGGGGATCCAAAAACCCACAGTGTTTTAATAACACTTTTTCTTCGTAAGTTTCCCGGCTCAATTCGGGAAAAGAAATAAGTTCTCTATTAGGTTCCAGGGCGGCCAGGGCAAGCTCATAACAGGGGTTGTCTTTTAGTAAAAATTCCTCCACCAGTTTTTTTGCCACCTCTTCATCAACCTCACCGTAGGTTATGGAAGGGAAACCGGGTTTGGAAATAACCACTAAAGGTTCGGCGTAACAATAACCCATACAGCCGACCTCTTTTATTTCAATCGCCAGGTTAAATTTTTTAACCTCTTGCATGAAAACCTTTTTAATTTTCTCGGCACCGGTGGCCCGGCCGCAGGTAGCAGCGCCTATATATATCAAAGTATTTTCTTGCATTTTATGCTTTTGGGCATCAGCCTCTTCTTTAAGATATGAGTATTGACCATGTTGAGCAGTTGTGGCCATTTATCAGCCCCCCTTTCTCAGGTGTTGCCCCTGCTTGGATCTATGATTATTTATTGAGAAATACTGTATGGAGGTATGAAGATATTTATGGAGAAAATCCTCAAGTGATAACCATAATATCCATTCATGCATTTTAACTAACAAAAGCGTATGCTTAAATAATAATGGCTATAGACAAGTTTGTCAATGGTTTTTGTAGTGAATTGTTAGCGCTACCTATAACCCTACCTATAACAGATGCAACCAAAATACTTTCTTGAATTTAGATAGGATTTGTTTTACAATAATTCAAGTTAAGAATATATGTGTTTGGTCATTTTAAATACAATTATTTTAAGAAGGTGATACCTCGATAATAGCCTTAAAGAGAGTTTACCGGGAAAGTAAAGGGGTAATTTAAAACTAATTGGTGTTGTTTATGAAGGAAAGGTAGAAAACTAAAGCCAAATTAGACTTAAAAACTAAATGATTAAGGAGGTAAAAATATAATGTTTGATATTAAGCGCTGCAAGTATATAATTTTTGTCATGGCTGTGGCATTATTTTTTCTGATGGGTGCCGTCGGTTGTGACGCCCCCGAAGAAGACGTAACTGTCGAGGAAGAAGAAATAACTGAAGAGGAAGTTGAAGAAGAGGAAGAGGAGTCTGAAAATGATGAAGATGATCATTATGAAACAGCAGAAGAAGTAGTTCCAATGTCTGATCGGAACGTTGCTTTAGATGAAGATTTAAGCTCGATGTTGGAGGAGATTTTCGAAGAAGAGGCCAAGCTCGTTCAAACAGGTGAAATCGATGCACTTGCTTATGTGGTAGATAGAGTAATTACCCCCGATGATGTATCTGAAATGAAAGATCTCCTTGAAGAAAATGGGTACGAAACGGTAGGTACACAAGCTAAAGAAAACTTTTATGACTTAAATCTTTCTGTTAGCGAAGACGTTTTAGAGGAAAGATATGATGGAGAAATGGGAGGAAACATGTATTTACAAATGTGGACCGCAGAAGAAGGAGAAGATGCGCAAAAAATAGTAGTAAAGTTCTTATAAACTTTTTTATAATTGCAAATTAGGTGGTATAACGTATTTATTTGTGATCGGTCAACAATTTTGGATGAAAAATGGCCAATAAAATTGGATGAAAATTTCTATAAAATGGTATTTCGGGTTATTTGAATATATGGAAAATATGAGAAGGATTTAAGAACTCTGTTTTTCTGCCCTGGAAAAAACTAATTCCATAATCAATCCGATCATAAATACGGAAATTACTGTTAACAGTTGTAATATCAAGGTGAACTCGATACCCAGAAACTTAATTTCCACCATGATTTGGGGTAGTTTTGTAGCGCCCCAGGTCCCTAAAAAAATAGTTACATTCATAATTCGCGCTCCTTTTTGCCGCAAAGCGGCGGCGATGGGAAAGGCTATATACAGAGGACCGGTAGGCAGGGTGCCAAAAAGGTATGATAATAATATTCCCTTTATTCCTGAACCCTCACCGAGATATTTTTCGATGAAACTTTTATCCACCCATACTTCAAAAAGACCCATTAAGAGAAATACGGGGGGTAAAATAAGGGCCATTTCCAATATATAATCAAGAGAAGTGGAATAAACACGCGTCGCTTGGACCGGCCACAAGTAATTGATGAGGACAAAGATTACACCCATAGCAATTAAAGACAAAATTTCACTTTTAGAGTAAGGCAAAAGTTTTTTGTTTTGGGGATTATCTTGTGTTTCTTGATTTCTCATGGTTATCAATTCTCCTTTTCTAACTAAAATACAAACGGGCAACCAGGGTTTTTAAGAAAGTATGATTCCCATTCCGATTCCGATCAAGATAGCAAATATGAAACCCAAAATATTTCGGTATAAAGTGTATTTAATACCCAGTTGCTTGATTTCCAGAGGGGCAGTGACTGTGCCCACCATGGTGAGGGCAGTTAAAAATGTTGCTGCAGTCATAATCGCTGCTCCGGAACGGAGAAGGGAGCCAATTAGAGGGACTGCCACGATATTGGGGATAAACACCAATGCCCCGATGATTCCTGCTGCTGAAGTGCCCCATAATCCCGCGCCTTCTCCAAGGTAAAGCTTGATTGTTTCCGGGGGTACAAAACCCAGTAATAAACCTACCAAACCGATGATAAGCAAAAGTGCCGGCAGCATTTTGATAAAGACATTTTTGGCTACCATTGCTGCTTGTTTGGTTTTGTGGCGGTTTCTTATGATTGAATAACCAAACGCCAGAATAAATATTGAATAAATCACTGCCAGTTCCATGTTGTTCCTCCTTCCTTGTATTTGAATGAGGCCTCATTCAAATTGTAATAAAAAAATATCTGTTTGTCAATAAGAATTAATGCAGCACAGCCAGGTAAGCCGTGCTGCACCATATTCAATCTTCATCTTCAAATATTGCATCTACAGGGCATACATCAGCGCAGGCTCCACAATCGATGCATTTCTCCGGATCAATTACGTAAATTTCTTCTCATTCGCTGATAGCATCTTCCGGGCATTCGTCTGCACAGGTGCCGCACAATATGCATTCATCAGTGATTTTATGGGGCATAACATCTACCTCCTATATTGGCTTTACCGGAATCATCTTTCCTGAAATCATCGAAGACCTATTCCTTTTTTTCCAGATAATTTAAAACTTCTGGTACTATTTTCATCATTTGCGGTGCACCGTTACACCATATGCACATTCTTAATACTTCAATTATTTCTTCCTTGTTAGCGCCGAATTCAAGTGCTTTTTTGGTGTCGATCATCACTTTAGAATTATGGTCTGCCATTAGCCCCGTAGCAATAGCCATAAGGGCCTTGTACTTGAGCGGGATAACTTCTTCAGTATAGATAATTTGGTAGTAATCACCTATTACTTCCATAAAGTCATTGCCAAGTTTTTCAGCCACTTTAAAGGCAGGCGGGGTGAAACCTAGTTTTTCCTTTGCTACTTCTTCGGCTGGATGGGGATCTCTTTTTTTCAGTCATGAAAAGATTTTTGTAAAACAGTATATTCTCCGGAGGCTTATGTTCATAAGAGCAAATCGGCGATGGTGGTGCCGGCCAGTCTTTCCGTCATGGTCTGCTGGGCTTCCTGCCAGACAGTTCTTAAATTACAGTAACTCCGGTTTTTACAGGGAGTATCTTGCATAAGGCACCTGGTAATGGTTATCGGCCCATCAAAAAGTTCTATAACGTCCTTAACCGTTATGGTAGCTGGATCCCGAGCCAGGGATACTCCTCCGGAGGGCCCTCGTTGACCTTTAGTCCAACCGGCTTTGTTCAATTGCGCCAAAATTTGGACTGCCAGGTTTTCCGGTATCTCCTGTTTCTCGGCGATACTTTTGGTAGTGGTGGATTCATTATCCTTTAAAGAGGCCAGCTCTACCAGGCATATTACCGCATATTCTGCTTTTTTGGTTATTACCGTCATTTGATCTATTCACCACCATTTAGTTTTAGCATATAATATATAACTAAGTCAGTAATAATTATATCTTACTAACAGTTTTTATGCAAATTTTACCTAAATATAAATTTGATACACAATGTTGTAGTTGTAATAAATGAAGAAATTTGATAAAATGAATGAGGCATCATTCATAGGCGATTGGTAAATATATTCAACAAACAGGAGGGGCTTATGAACGAGATGATGAAAGAGACAGATAAAAGAGAAGTTATTCGTAAGGCGGCCATAAAAGTTTTTGCAGAACAGGGTTTCCACAATACTACAACGGATAAGGTGGCCAAGGAGGCTGGAGTGGCAGTAGGAACCATTTATAATTATTTCCAAAACAAGGCAGATGTTTTGGAGTACATTTTTGAAGTGGAGTATCAAAAAAGGAAAACATTCTATGAGAAGTTAAAACAAGAAAATTTATCATCCGTAGAAAAACTTCGTAGCATTATGGAAAAACATTTTACAGAAGTAAAGGAAAACCCGGAGCTAATCAAGATTATCCTGGAAGAGCGTCAGCATACCAGCAAAGGTTGCAGTAGAAGGCCTGCCCTGCGGAAAATTTTTGAGGAGATAATATTAGATGGGAGAAACCGGGGAGAATTGAGGGAGGTTGACCCGGAAGCTTTATCTATGATGCTTTTTGGTTCAATCGAGGCAGTTATGAGAGAATACCTTTCTCGCGAACAGGAAGGAAAACACAAAGAAAGAGTTTTTGAAAGAGTAATGGAGGAAACAACAAAGTTATTTTATGAAGGATTGGTTCACCAGTGATTTTAGAGGGGGAATAGAAAGGATTAGAGAGGGTTAGTAGGGGTTAATATAGTTAGAAAAGGCAAAAAAAACTGAATAAAATTTTGCTATTGACAAATGAAAAATAGCAGGATATTATATTACTAACATAGTTAGTAATATATTTAAATATGATTAATTTATCGGGAGGGATAAAAATGAAATTGGAAGGTCACTGCCAAACCACGGCCATGGGAATCATGCCTCATACAGACATAGAACGAGCTCTAAACCTTGCTCTTTCCCTGGACATACCGTACTGGCCTCAGCTTCCCAAAGTCAGTTTTTATGAGGATATGTATGCCCAGGTCTCGGAACATTTCCCCGGCATAATTATAGATACGGAAAAGAGGGAAATAAGCCTCTCTTCGGAGAGATTTTATGAAGAGCTGGATGAATTGTTTAATCACTGGGAGGATGAAGAATATTTCAAGCTTACTCCCGAATATTCAGCGGTCTTCCACAAGTTTTTGGAGCAGGATTTATCTTCTTATTCTTATATCAGGGGACAAAGTATAGGCCCCATAAGCTATGGCTTAAAAATTGTTGATAAGAATAAAAGGTCAATAGCCTACAACGAAGAGATAAGACAAATTTTATTTGAATTTATGGCCAAGAAATTACAAGCCCAGTATAACGAATTGAAAGCCAAGCATGACGGCGCCTTTGTTTGGGTAGACGAACCGGGCTTGGAATTACTTTTTATGGCTTTTACCGGTTATAACGATGACAAAGCGTTTCAAGATTATCAGTATTTTCTGGAGCAATTTCCCGGCCCTAAGGGAGTCCATCTTTGCGGCAATCCCGATTGGTCATTTTTGCTGCAACTTGAACTGGATGTTCTTTCGGTAGATACCCTGGCCTGGGGGCATAATTTTACGCGTTACACCGATGAACTCCAATCTTTTTTGCAAAGAGGGGGAATTATCTCCTGGGGAATTACTCCTACTCTCACGGAAGAATTTGAAGCAGAAAATTTGGAAAGCATGTATCAAAAAATAAATAATATGTGGAGCTTTTTAATGGATAAAGGTATTTCCCGGGAACAATTATTTTCTCAGTCCTGGCTTGCTCCCGCGCGTTGTTGCCTGATAAACGCCGATGGTGAGCAAACAGTAGAAAAATCTTTTAAACTGCTCCGGCATGTTTCCGCAAGAATCAAAGATGAAATGAAAGGGAGTTGAAAGTAGAAAATTTTTCATTACTGGATAGAAAGGGGGTGTAAATCAATGCAAGTTACAGTTAATGATGAGTGCACGGCATGCGGCATATGTGAAGATATTTGTCCGGAGGTTTTTGAAGTTGAGGATGATAAAGCTAAAGTCAAACTGGATCCTGTTCCGGAAGAATTTCATGATGCATGTCGGGAAGCTGCAGAGGACTGCCCCTCTGAGGCTATTGAAATCACCGAGTAAAGATTAAAAGAAATTCACAGGCAACAGTTAATAAATAAAAAGAAAGGAGTTTGATGAAAATGTTTTGTTTTCAATGTCAGGAAACAGCAAAAAATGAGGGATGCACCAAGAAAGGAGTATGCGGCAAAACGGCGGATGTAGCGGAAATGCAAGACATGTTAATTTATGTGCTCAAAGGCCTTTCCAGTGTCAGTCTGGAAGCGGAAGAAAAGGGAATAAAGCAGGATGAGGTTAACTCGTTTATAATGGAGAGCTTGTTTAATACCATCACCAACGTTAATTTTTCCCGCGACCATTTTGTGGACAAAGTTAAAGAAGCATTGCGTTTGAGAGAACAGGTTAAAGAAGAGCTCAAAGGAAAAGGATGGAGTGAGGATAATTTGCATGATGCCATAACCTGGAACGGCAGCACCGAAGATGAATTTGCTCAAAAAGCCCAGCAAGTGGGCGTTTTGGCAACGGAAAATAAAGATGTCCGTTCCCTGAGGGAATTGATCACTTACGGGACAAAGGGGCTGGCTGCCTATGCAGAACATGCCCAAGTACTGGGATATACTCAGGATGACGTTAGCAAATTCATGAAAAAAGCTTTAGCAGCTACCCTTGATGATAGCTTGTCTGCGGAAGATTTAACTAACCTGGCCTTGGAAGCAGGGAAGTATGGATTAGAAGTAATGGCCCTGCTGGATAAAGCCAATACATCTACCTACGGCAACCCGGAAATGACCGAGGTCAACATTGGAGTGCGAAACAATCCTGCCATCCTCATAAGCGGCCATGACCTGAAAGATCTGGAAGAACTCTTGGAGCAAACCAAAGGAAGCGGAGTAGATGTTTATACGCACGGGGAGATGCTTCCTGCTCACTACTATCCATTTTTCAAGAAGTATGATCACTTTGTAGGAAATTATGGCGGTTCTTGGTGGAAACAGCGGGAGGAGTTTGCCACTTTCAACGGGCCTGTGTTGCTAACTACTAATTGCCTGGTTCCCCCCAAAGATGAGTATATTGATCGGATTTATTCCACCGGCCCCGTGGGACATCCCGGGGTAAAACATATTCCGGACAGGGCTCCCGGTGGAGCTAAAGATTTTAGCTCTCTTATTGAACATGCTAAAAAATGTTCTCCTCCTCAAGAGCTGGAGCAGGGTAAAATAGTGGGAGGTTTTGCTCATGAACAGGTGCTGAACCTGGCTGATAAAGTAGTAGAAGCGGTCAAGTCAGGTGCGGTAAAGAGGTTTGTAGTAATGGCCGGCTGCGACGGCCGTCACAAGACCCGCCAGTATTATACGGATTTTGCCCAAGGATTGCCCGAAGATTCCATTATCCTGACGGCAGGTTGTGCCAAGTATCGCTATAACAAGTTAGACCTGGGTGATATCGGCGGCATTCCCCGGGTGCTGGACGCCGGCCAGTGCAACGATTCCTACTCCCTGGCGGTGGTAGCCCTTAAGCTCAAAGAAGTGTTCGAGCTGGACGATATCAACAAGCTGCCCATTGTGTACAATATTGCCTGGTATGAGCAAAAAGCAGTAATAGTTTTACTTTCGTTGTTATCCCTGGGCATACAAAACATACATCTGGGCCCCACTTTGCCCGGATTCCTTTCGGAAAATGTGGCCCGGGTCCTGGTGGACAATTTTGGTATCGACGGTATTACCACTGCCGAAGAAGATTTAAAAACTATGCTGTAAAAAATTGCACTTACGGACATTAAGAGATTAATAGGACAGGATGTGAGATTTCAAATTAGCTCTTGACATGTCAGTCATATGGTATAACATATTTATTGCCATAAATATTGTTTCGGATTGTTTAAATATATGGAAAAGGGGAAATTAATTATGCAAAAGTACCAGTGCGATGTATGTGATTATGTGTATGATCCGGAGCAGGGTGACCCGGAAAATGGGGTGGAGCCGGGAACGGCATTTGAAAATGTATCTGACGACTGGGTATGCCCCCTGTGTGGGGTAGGAAAAGAAGATTTTTCCCCTGTTGACGAATAAGCAAAAAATTAATTTAATATGTTTTAACAAGGAGGCATCCAAATGGCCACTTCAAACGATGATAAAATGTTAAATGAAGGCGATTCAGAACTTTTCTATCCCAGTGAAAATTTCCAAAAAAATGCTCTGATCAACAATAACGAACTGTACAACATGGCAAAAACCGATGGCATTGATTTCTGGGAAAAGATGGCTGAGGGACTAAAATGGTTCCGTAAATGGGAAACCGTGTTTGACGAAAGCAACCCTCCATATTACCAGTGGTTTACCGAAGGTAAACTCAATGTATCGTATAACTGCCTGGACCGCCATATTGACGAAGGACGAGGCAACAAAAGAGCAATTGTATTTGAAGGTGAAAAAGGTGATGTGGTAAGCCTTACATACAAGGAACTTCTTGTGGAGGTTTGCAAAGCGGCTAATGTTCTTAAGCAGATGGGTATAGGAAAAGGAGACACAGTTACCATTTGGATGCCCATGTTGCCGGAAACCGTGATAACCATGCTGGCGTGTACAAGGATTGGGGCTGTCCACAGTGTTGTTTTTGGAGGATACAGCCCTGAGGCGCTGCGGGACAGAATTGACGCTTCCGGTTCGAAATTACTTGTCACTGCCAACGGCTCTAACCGCAAAGGTAAAGAGATTCCTATGATAGCCAATGCCGGGACGATTATAGACGAATGCCCGTCGCTGGAAAAAGTTATAGTGTTAAAGCGAACCGATACACCTTTTGAGTTAAAACCGGGACGAGACCATTTGTGGGATGAGCTAATGAACAACACCGAAGAAAGCTGTTCTCCTGAGGAAATGGATGCAGAAGATCCCCTATTTATCCTATACAGCAGTGGTACTACCGGGAAACCCAAGGGAATACTTCATACCACCGGCGGTTACCTTGTAGGAGTTAACACTACGTTCCGTTATGTTTTTGATTATAAAGACGATGACATCTATTGGTGCACCGCGGATCTTGGTTGGATTACCGGACACAGCTACGTGGTCTACGGCC
>CAZWVJ010000040.1:665-12408 GCA_964636865.1 uncultured Syntrophomonadaceae bacterium | reverse complement strand
ATAAGGTGTTAAAGGGGACGGTTCCTTTTGACACCTTTTCCCATTTTCTGGATTAAATCAAGGTATTCGGTCTGCGCTATTCTTCCCCGTTAAAGGTGTTAAAGGGGACGGTTCCTTTTGACACCTTTTCCCATTTTCTGGATTACAGCAGGGTAGTCGGTCTGCGTTATTATTCCCCGTTATACCTGGGTAGAAAATTGAAGGGCTTCTTTATTTTATTTTGAGGCTTTTTTTTGAGTAAGGTGTAGCGACAAAATTGTCCCGTCACGCTGTGTGATAATTAGCCTAAAAACCATATTTTGGTAAAAGGTGTTAAAAGGAACCGTCCCCACTAGCACACACGTGTGACAAAATTGCCCCGTCCCTACTGACACATATGTGACAAAATTGCCCCGTCCCTACTGGCACATTGGTGCAAAAAAAAAGGTGCCAAAAGGAACCGTCCCTTTGACACCCGATTTTTTTTATTTTTGGTTATATCAGCTATACTGCTTGACTTCTTCTTTCTTGACTTCTTCCTTTGTAATGGTTTCCTTCCATTTACTGGATGTTTTATGGAGGTGATTGGCTATTTCTTCTCTAAATACGTTATCTGCGCCTTCATGGGTGGGCTGCGCGTTGCATTGGTCTACCATGTGCTTAAGCTTCTCCGGGTTGTCAATAATGGGACAAGGCGCCAAATGGTTTTCACAGAAAGGTATTTCTTGCTGATAAGCTTTAAAGAAGGGGTTCAACAATACTTCTTTTAAGCTCTTGTCCCTGATATTGTCCACGGCAAAATGGACAAACGCGCACGGCTCTACGTCTCCTGCGGCATTTATGTGGAAGTATTCGCGCCCACCGGCAATGCAGCCTTCGGTGAATCCTCCGTCATTCCAAAAGTCTACCAGCAAGACAGGCTTTTCAGCCCGGATTTCGTCAACTCGATTTATCATCCACTTCCGTTGTTCGGGCGTTAGCATCAAGTTAACGTCGGGGTCACTGCCGATGGGGACATAATGGAACGAAAAGATATAAGTGACTCCTTTATTAATAAGATGCTCCATAAAGCTGTCACTAAAGAGTTCATCCAGGTTATTACTCATTGCCGTAACTGATGCGCCAAAAAGGACGCCCCTTTCCCGGAGCAGATCCATGGCATGCATTACTTTATCGTATGTGCCTTTGCCCCTGCGACTGTCTGTGTAGTCTCGCCCGCCTTCCAGGCTAAAGGCCGGCGTTAAATTGCCCAGTTCCGCCAACTTGTCAGCCATTTTTTCATCTATGAGTGTTCCGTTGGTATAGGCCATGAAGAAAGAATCGGGATGCTCTTCCAAGACTTGGGTAAGATGCGGATAGCAGAAAGGTTCTCCTCCCGAAAGAGCTATCCAGTGAATACCCAATTCCTTGGCCTCTGCGACAATGCGGCTAAACAGTTCCGGCTCTATAACATCATTCTTGCTGTATTCACCTGCCCAGCAGCCTTCACAACGCAAGTTACATGCCGAAGTGGGATCAATAAGGATTGCCGCAGGGACGCTTACGCCCAATTCTTCAGCAGCTTTACTCCTTTTTGGTTTACCCCAAAAACCTCCGTGCAAACCCCAGGAATTAATGAGGTTGTAGAGCATCCTTTCGTTTCCGCATACTCGCTTAGCTTGCTCTAATGCCTCCGGAGTTCTGCTAAAATAATTTTTCAAATCATCAATCCATAACTTGTGATAAGGCTCGATAGCTACACTCTTCATATAATCAAGAATCTTAAACAAGTTTTTTTCCGGATCCTTGTGCAAATATTTAACCGCTTTATCCAGAGCAAATTCAGTTGCTTTTTTCTTGGCATTATCCAAAACCATGTTTTATCACTCCCTTTCTAAATATTTGGGAATATTATGTTTTGTCCGCAGCCAACGCACATAATTTGAGACCGTGCTCGGCGAAACATCAATCTCACCAAATTGCTCTTTTAACCAATGCAAAACCTGTTGAGCAGAAACATCCGAATAGTTTTCTAAAAACGAAAGGATCTCGTTGTGATATTCGTCTAATTTTTTCCTGCGTTCTATCTTCTCTTTTTCAAATTTTTCGGGCAATGAATTGATGTAATTATAAATTGTGTTCCGCGACACCTGTAACCGCCTGGCTATCTGCGAAATGTTTAACCCCATCTCTTCTAATTCCCGGATCTTCTCATACATCAGCTTGCGGGAATTGTCCATATTTTCCCCCCTTTCCACAGGAATTTTTTTATTTATTTTGATTATAATTATAACACATGAGTTATATTTTGGCAAATGTTGTTGATTATTATTTATAAATTTTTGTTAACCATTATTTAAAACCATAGGTTTCCAGTTAACATTTGCTATTTCAATCTTCTTCCAAAGCCATATTTATTTCCTCGCGGACCTTGAAAGATGTCTCACTCTCCCGGTGAAGCTCCAGCGCACGGCGGCTTTTTGCACCACCTATTTGCCCCAAGGCCCAGGCTGCATGCTCCCTAACAATTTCTTCCTGGTTTTCCAGAGCCTCCTGCAGGTGGGGGACTGCCGTTGTATCGCCGGTATTGCCCAAAACAATGGCAGCATTTCTCTGCAGGAACTTTTTGTCCCAAATATAACCAAAAAAGAAAGGTTGGACTTTGCGGGTATAAAATTCATCATCCATGAGCAAAAGCCGCGGCAGGGTAAACTTAGAAGCCATTTCCTCAAGAAATGCATCCGGTGGAAGGTTTAGTTTTTGTTTCTGGGAGTTATAGGGACAAACATCCTGGCAAACATCACACCCGTAAAACCATGACCCCATTTTCTTCCTGGTTTCACGCGGTATATCAGCGGGAACCATGGGAAAGTTTCCGGTTCCATAAGTGTGAAAGGAAACACATCTTAGAGGGTTCATGCGGAACGGTTCATAAAGGGCTCCGGTGGGGCAAGCTTCCAGGCACTTTTGGCATTTGTCGGTGCAGCGGTCTTCCAGCTCGAATGTTTCTCCTTCCAGTTCCCGATCTACCACCATTGAAACAATAGCAACATAACTGCCAATACCGGGGGCATAAATGAAAGTGTTACGTCCGAAAAAACCGATGCCGGCCCTTGCAGCCGCCTGGCGATCAGGCATGGTGGGCCTCATTTTTACCGTCATCCCTTCCTTTTCCAAAAAACTCCTAAAAAGTTTTATCATGGCGGGTAATATGCGGTCTTTGCTATAGGGCCTTGCCAGATAAGCTTTTCCCACTTTTCCTTGAAATTCCGGCGGGATGGCTTTTTTATAATAATCCCATAACAACACGATAACGGATTTACCGGCGGGCAAAACATTAGCAGGATCCACCACTTTGCGGAGCTGCAAAAGGTTTTTACTAATCCAGCTATACATCTCATTGCGTTCATCCAATTCCTGCCCCAGGCGGTGAAAAGGTTCGGCCGAAGTAAACCCAACCCGGTCAAAACCAATATCCAGCGCATATTCTTTTATGTCTTCCTCCAAGCTCATTTTCCTCACCTCACCTCTCCTCTCAATTTTTTATGAACCTAAAATTTAGGCAAGAATTCTCCCACCTCATATTTTTTTTCCTCCCATATAATTAAAAAGGATTTTAGCTTTCCGGTAAAGAATTTTTTTATAATATGAATATATAAAAGCTAAAAATATACTTTCCCATATCTTATTCGGTATGACACGTCAAAACGGCAGAAAGAACGCGTTAGGGCATTACTAATCCAATACAGAGAAAACCGTTAGGGCTATTTCAATTATTATAATATTTGGCATTTCAATCCTAATATATCATATATCACTAAAGAAAAGCCGTATTTTGAACGGCTAAAAATTCAGCTTGAGGAGGTAGATGAAGATGTATAAAATTTTACTGGCCACGGACGGTTCGGAGCATTCTTCCCGGGCAGCTGAAGAAGTGCTTAAATTAGCCCACCCTATGCAAGCTAGTATAACTGCCATTTCTGTAGTACAAGGCACTCCCATATACACGGGCTACGATGTGCCGGCTTCGCCCTGGATAACTATGGAATACCTGGAAGAACAGGAAAAAGCCGGCCAAAAAATTCTCGACCAGGCTGCCGCTTTTTTCAGGGAGAACGGCTTTAACGTTGATTTAATCTTGGAAAAAGGCAGAGCGGCAGACATAATTTGCCAGGTAGCCAAAGATAATAATTACGATCTCATCGCCATGGGAAGCAGGGGATTGGGCGGCATCAAACAGCTTTTTTTGGGCAGTGTAAGCAGCGCAGTGATCCACAGCGCCGAAACTCCCGTCCTCGTCGTTAAGTAGGACGCCGGGAAGCGGTCTGGTATGGCACCGGGAAATGTTCCGGGGAGAAGCACATTAGAGGATAACAAGGGCATCTACCGCCACCGGCTCACTACCGCTTATTATGAGCGGGTTGATGTCTATTTCTTTTATTTCCGGATGAAGCTGGCCAATGAACCCTAAAGCTTGCATAATTCGGCCCAGCGCTTCGGTATTTACTGCCGGCATTCCTCGAAATCCTTCCAGCAGCTTGCGCCCTTTAATATCAAAAAGCATTTCTTCCGCTTCCGCAGCGCTCATAGGGGCTACCCGAAAAGCATTATCTTTTAGCACTTCGGTAAAGATTCCACCTAGGCCGAAAAGGACCGCCGGTCCAAAGCCTTCAAACCTGGTCATTCCACCCACAAACTCCCGCTCTCCTTTCAACATACCCGAGACCAGTACGGGGATATCACCGGCAGCTTCTTTAATTTCTCGAAAGGAAAAGGATACTTCATCTTCACTTTTAAGGTCGAGGTGAATTACCCCCATTTCCGTTTTATGCGTTAAATCCGGTGAACAGCCTTTAAGCGCTACCGGATAACCAATGGTTTCCGCCGCCTCCAAGGCCTCAGTTTCCGAGTTAGCCAACACTTCCGAAGTTACCGGAATGCCGTAAGCGCTTAATAATTTTTTGGCCCGGTATTCATCCAGGTTTTTTTGCCCGCTTTCCAAGGCTTCATGAATTATTTGCGCCGCCTCCGGTGAACGCGAAGGCATTTCCGGAAGAGCGTTTTCGCCACGCTGCCGGACCTCCATATACTTGAGAAGAGAAAGCATGGCCCGAGCCGCCTTTTCTGGGGAATCATAAACCGGCACGTTTTCTTGGAGATAAGCTTCCGTGAAGTTATCACTTTTATCGAAAAAAGAAGAAACTACAAAGGGCAACCCATGTTTAATGGGTAAAGCTACAGAACCCGTTATATCCTGCTTATAACGTTCAATAAATTTTTCCATGGAAACTCCCGGGAGAAAATCCTTCACATGTGGGTATATTTCCCGTAAAAATCCGGTTCCCATAGCTCCATGCAGGACCATGGCATCTACTTCTTTGCTATTTACAATCCTCTCGGGAATTCCTTCCACCAAAGTAAAAGTGTCAATATGAAAAGTAATATCCACCGGGTTGGCGCTGGATGCATGCGGAGGAATTATCGTATTAATTTGTGACTGCAGTTCCTCTGAAAACTCCGGGACTTCCATCCCTCCCTCGTTTAAGGAGTTGGCCATGGAAGTTCCCGGCCCCCCTGAGTTGGTAACCACAGCTACTCTTTTCCCCTGCAGCGGCGGTTGAGTGGCTAAAGCCCATCCGTGCCCGTAGAGATCTTCCACTGAATGGACTCGGATAATTCCGGCTTGTTTAAAAAGACCATCGTAAAGATAATCCGGTCCCGACATGGCTCCCGTATGGCTGGCCCCGGCGCGCGCCCCGGCCTCTGAACCTCCCACATACTGGGCCACAATAGGCTTATGTGGGGTTATTTGCCGGGCCAGTTTCATGAACCGGTCACCATCCCGGATTCCTTCGATGTAAAGTGCTATGGCCTTTGTATCTTTATCTTCCCCCAGGTATTCCAGGGCATCTACAATGTCGATGTTAGCCTCGTTACCGACGCTAATGGCTTTGCTAAAGCGGATACCCTTCCGGCGCAAGTAATTAAAGCTTTGGGTAATATAGGTGCCGCTTTGAGAAGCCATCCCCAACATCCCCGGTTCTTGGTCAAAGTTCATGACAGTGGCATTGAGGGATGCCTGAGTATTTAACACCCCAATGCAATTGGGACCGAGAAACCTTATACCATAGTCATTCGCCGTTTTTTTTAGGCGCTCTTCCAGCAGTCTGCCTTCCTCCCCCGTTTCCTTGAAACCGGCAGTGATAATAATGGCATACGCGGTGCCTATCTTGCCAAAATCCTCCAGCAAGGAAACCACATGTTCCGTAGGCACAATAAATAAAGCCATCTCAGGAACTTCCGGCAGCTCCTGGACCGAAGGATATGCTTTATGACCAAGCACATATTCCTCATGGGGATGCACGGGAAAGAATTTACCCCGGTAACCATCTTTAATGATGCTGAGGGCCTGCATGGTTCCCATTTTCATAGGGTTGTTCCCGGCTCCTACCGTGGCTATTGATTTGGGATTTAATAAATTGTGAAGTGGGTTAACATAATTGCTGCGGCTCATATTGGTCCTCCTATTGTTATAATTAAGTTGCAAATAATTCTTCAGCTAAATGTTTTAGCTCTAAATATGGTTAAAGTATTTAAGTAATTTTATCGCAAATATATTCTTCGCTTTCTTCCCGTTTAATCCTTTTTTTAAAAAGAAAAAAAGAAGCTGCACCCACCTTCTTCTATTTTGCAGATGGCATCTTCGGGGGATTAACGTTTGTGCCGAACCGGGAAGACAGGCTTGCACCCACAGCCATAATAGCCACAGCCAAACTTACCAAAGATCCGATAACCGGCACAAAGCTTACAAAACCTAATAAGGCTACTCCCACCAAGATGTTAAGCATGGGGTTATCGCTGGTCGTTTTGGCCGATTCCAACACCCAACCCCCCAACATAATAGTTATGCCCACATATCCAAGGATCCAGGCTGCAGCCAAAAGAAGTATTAGCACTAATATCAATGGAATGCCTATGATGGTTATAACTAACAAAATCATTAAAGGAACAGCCACAATAAAGGCCAACAAGCCCCAGAGAAAAGCTATACCGGTGTTGGCTTTAATTTCCCCTTCCGCATTCCTTACCTGACGGGGAAATAAAACATAAATCAAGACTCCCAGGGCGAACAAAATAATCATGGTTAACAAGCCTTGCAACAAATTGCCAAACCAACCAATAATGCCTATTTGGACAAAGGACGATAAATCTTCCAAATCAAGATCACGTATAAAATGCCCTTCATCAAATATATTTAAAACCCCACTTACGCCGGGAAATTGAATTCCCCAAAACCCTCTAAATAAGTCATCGATTTCTGCCCTGCTAAGCTGATCACTTATCTCTATTTCTCCGGTTTGAGCCCCGGCGCTCTTATCCACCATACCCTCGCCAATCATGATCATGCCCTCAACCACTGCTGCAGGACCTAATTCTACTATGCCTTTGGGAAGGTTGACATCTCCTTCCACGGTTCCGTTTATGGCAACTATTTTACCTTCACTGCTTACATCGCCGCCTACTTCGCCATCTATTTTCATCTCTCCCAGGCCGCCATTAATATCGCCGGCAACTGCTCCCGTTACCTCTGTTGTGCCCAGGCTGTTTTTTAAATTCCCGCCAACATTTCCATCCACATTAACCGAACCCATGGGCGCGCTTACATCACCGGTGACGTTTCCCGGAATTTCAACGCTTCCCATGTCCGCATGCAAATCACCGTTTACATCCCCGTATACAGAAATACTACCCATGTTAGCCTTGACATTCCCGTTAACAATTCCATAAACGTCTATTGAACCCATATTTACAGAGACATCTCCATTTACTACCGTCCCTTCCTTTATTTCTATATCGCCCATGGGCTTATGTATATCTTCATCTATTACCGTTTCTTCAGCTGCCAACATCCCGGCACCCATGCAAAGCAACAATGCCAGAGCTAGAGTCAAGACCAGAACAGCTTTACCCCCTACTTTAAAACCGACAGAATTATTATTTTTCATTTTGTTTTAGGCGAAGATACTCCCACCTCTAAGCGATAGTATTAAATGGGAGAAAAATCGCCACTCCTCCTTTCTATAAGCAATATAATGTAGCCGGGTAAGACCCTGGCCGGTCACCCAGACCCTCGAAATTATGAATAAGTTAACAAGTTAACACGCAGTGTAATTCAATAATGCAGTCTACTTAAATATTACCACATTGTTTTCTAAAAAAGAAATAAATTTTACCATAAATATATTAAGGGATGAAAAAAATTTGAAGGAGTCAAAAGAGGCAAACGAGAAGAACTTATTACAATAAGATCATAAATTTTTGTTTGCAGGGACTATATTATATTAAATGCTATTTCCCTTAAGATTTCCGAGAAAAATCTGTATATTAGCAATCATAAGAACATCAGTAGGCATAATAGCATTAACAGGCATAAAATCCGTAAATTAGCAGGCGTCAAAAGCCCCACAGGAAGGAGCACGAACAATCTTGAAGTACATCAGCACCAGGGGGGAGTCTTCCCCGGTTTCATCCGCAGAGGCTATAAAAATGGGCATCGCGCCCGATGGAGGGCTTTTCGTTCCCCACAAACAACCCAAAGCAGGCAGCCTGGAGGCGTTGATTAATTTGAGTTACCCGGAACTGGCCCGCACCATAATGGCGCCTTACCTGGAGAGTTTTTCCGAAGCCCAGATAGCAGAAAGCGCGCAAAAAGCCTATAACCCTCAAAAATTTGCCGCCCCGGATATTGCCCCCCTGCACCAAGCAGACGAAAAAAGGCATTTTCTGGAGCTTTGGCACGGGCCTACCTGCGCGTTTAAGGATATGGCCCTGCAGGTTTTGCCCCACCTTCTAAGGGCCGCCATGATGAACACGAACGAAACAGCTGACGCATTGGTGCTTACAGCCACTTCCGGAGACACCGGCACAGCCGCCCTGGAAGGCTTTAGAGATGTCCCCGGCACACGCATAATAGTTTTTTACCCGGAAGAAGGGGTCAGTGAAACGCAAAAAAGGCAAATGATCACCCAGGAAGGCAAAAATGTGCACGTGATAGCCGTAAAAGGAAACTTCGACGATGCGCAAAACGGGGTTAAGGCTATCTTTTCCCATAAGGGCGTGAAGGAAAAAGTCAATACCAGGGGATACAATTTTTCCTCGGCAAACTCCATTAACTGGGGTAGGCTGGTACCGCAGATAGTTTATTATTTCCGGGCCTACCTGGAAATTTGCCGCCGCGGCTTAATAAATGCCCCCACCCCCATTAATTTTGTGGTTCCCACCGGCAATTTCGGGAACATCCTGGCTGCATATTACGCCATGCAAATGGGGCTTCCTATAAATCGCCTTATCTGCGCCGCCAACCGCAATAACGTCCTTACAGAATTCATCAATACCGGTTCTTATGAGCGCCGGAGAAATTTTGTGCGCACTATCTCACCCTCCATGGATATTTTAATTTCCAGCAACCTGGAAAGATTACTTTTTGAACTCACAGAACAGGACGCCGCCAAAACTTCCCGCTGGATGGAAGATTTAAAAGAAACGGGAAATTATACGATAGATCCAAAAACAACGCAGGCCCTGCAGGAAATTTTCTGGTCGGATTATGCAGACGATGCGGAAACCATGGAGACTATTCGCAGCGTATTCGATAAGCACAACTACCTCATTGATACCCACACCGCCGTGGCTGCAGCTGTTTATGACAAATACCTGTCTGCCACCGACGACGACACCCACACCGTTATTGTCTCTACTGCCAGCCCTTTCAAATTCAACCGGAGTGTGGCCCAATCATTGCTGGATCGCCAGCAAGTGGAAGGAAAATCCGACTTTGAACTTTTAAAGCTCCTGGAAGAAAAAACCGGCCTTCCGGTTCCCCCAAAATTAAAAAATTTGGAAGCAAAACCCATCTTACACCATTCAACAATAAACAAAGACAGCATGGCAAAAGCTGTGTTGGAGGCTTTGAATGAAGATTGATTTTAATTTATCCCCCGATGTAAAAATACTTAAATAATTTAATTAATTTTGTTTAGGGTAAAATAATGGAGGAAAAAAACATCTTTTCACGAATATAATATGGTGCGAGTCATTAATATTCTACCTAAAGCATTCTGGTTTTAAATATGTCATTAACCGGATGGTTTTAAGGCTTTCAGTATTTTTAAGGAGGTGAATTTACCCAAGCTAAAGCAAGATTAATCTAATTAAATGAATCGGAGTAATCGGAGTAAGTTAACACAAGTTAAAGTGAGCCAGGAACAAGTATGAATAATGTAACAAGGAGGTATTTTAATGGCCCTAAAAGAAATCAAAAAAGCTGCTGTTCTGGGGGCTGGGGTAATGGGAGCCACCATTGCCGCTTATTTGGCCAATGTGGGTATTCCCGTAGTTCTTTTAGACATAGTTCCCCGAGAACTAACTGAAGAAGAGGAGAAAAAGGGGCTTACCCTGGAATCGCCACAGGTGCGTAACCGCCTGGCAGAGCAGGGAAAGCAAGATTTAATTAAGAAAAAATCAGATCCCATGAATCCCCTTTACAGCAACAGTTTCGCTGATCTTATCACCACCGGGAACTTCGAAGATGACATGGAGAAATTACAAGAAGTGGACTGGATTATCGAAGTTGTCGTGGAAAGAATGGATATTAAAAAGAAAGTTTTCCAAAACGTGGAAGCCAACTGGACTCCCGGAACAGTGATAAGTTCAAACACTTCCGGCCTTTCCATTAACGAAATGGTTTCCGATAATTCCGAGGATTTCCGCAAGCATTTCCTCGGCACCCACTTTTTCAATCCGCCCCGCCATATGAAACTGTTGGAAGTTGTTCCATGCAATGACACTTCTCAAGAAGTATTGAATTTTATGAATAACTTCTGCAACCGGGTGCTGGGTAAAGGAGTGGTTTTTGCCAAAGATACTCCCAACTTTATTGCCAACCGTATCGGCACTTACGCCATGATGTACACCATTAAGCTGATGCAAGAAAAGGGATTGACAATAGAGGAAGTCGATGCCATCACCGGCCCACCCATGGGACATCCCAAAACCGCATCTTTCCGCACCCTGGACTTTGTCGGTCTGGATACTTTCCGCCATGTAGCCCAAACCTGCGTGGATAAGTCCAACGATCCGGAAGAAATAGAGATTATGCAACCGCCGGAGTTCATGGATAAGATGATCGAAAACAACCTGCTGGGGAATAAAACCAAACAGGGCTTTTTCAAAAAGACAAAGGGAGAAGATGGCAGCAGCCAGCTAATGGCTTTAGATTACGAAAAACTGGAATATCGCCCCCGGGAAAAAGCCCGCTTTGATATTCTGGGTCAAATTAAAGGCGAAGATTTGGCCACCGGCTTTAAGACCTTGATAGAATCTGATGATCCCGCCGGCGAGTTTGCCTGGATGCTCACCAAGAAAATGCTCACATACACAGCCAAGCTCATACCGGAAATAGCCGACGATATCGTGAACGTAGACCGGGCCATGCGCTGGGGCTTCAACTGGGAGGTAGGCCCCTTTGAAAGCTGGGATGCCATTGGTTTGAAATCTTCCGTCAAAAGGATGAAAGAGGAAGGGGAAATCGTTCCGGCAATGGTAGAAGAAATGCTGGAAAAAGGCTTCGATTCCTTTTATAAACAAGACAACTACGGAAACTATTACTACTACGATGTATTCGCCAAAGACTACTTGCCCGTGCGGCTGGGAACAGAACAAATAGATATGCCGGTGGAACCCATAACATTCCTCCGCAACGGCAACAAGGTCATCCCGGCCAACC
>CAZWVJ010000040.1:0-655 GCA_964636865.1 uncultured Syntrophomonadaceae bacterium | reverse complement strand
CGAGTTGGGGGTTACCACCTCAATCTTCCCCTCGGATCAGAACACTCGCGATTTTCTGCGGGCCCAGAACCGGGTAGTAAAAGGAAATGATGACGCCAGTCTCATAGACCTGGGCGACGGTATCGTTTGCCTGGAGATGCATGCTCCCCAGCAGGCCATCAGCCCTTCTTTCACAGAGTTTATCTTTGAAGCGGTAGAAGAAGCCGAAAAAAATTATCTGGGCATGGTAGTAGGAAACGAAGCTAATAACTACTGCGTGGGAGCTAACGTAGCCCTCATAATGATGGGCGCCCAGGGCGGCGAATGGGACATGGTTGAGAATTCCGTTAAAAACTTCCAGGATGGCTGTATGGCTATGAAGTATGCCAAAGTTCCCGTTGTGGCTGCGCCCCACGGACAAACCCTCGGTGGCGGCATGGAAATTTGCGTCCACTGTGACCGTGTTGTAGCCCTGGCAGAAACTTACATAGGGCAGGTAGAAATGGGAGTAGGCCTCATACCCGGCGGGGGCGGCAACAAAGAACTGCTCATCCGCTACATGGAAGGCCTGCCGGAAGGAGTAAACATTAACCTGGTGCCTATAGTGGAACAAGTTTTCAGGCACATCGCTATGGCCAGGGTTGCTTACAATGCTGTGGAAGCCAAAGAACTCAGG
>CAZWVJ010000039.1:0-12946 GCA_964636865.1 uncultured Syntrophomonadaceae bacterium | reverse complement strand
AGATTTGGTTGAGAAGTGATAATTATAAATGGAGGGCAATGCGCAGTAATGGAATTGCGGAAAAATATATAACCGGAAATGCGGGGGATTATGAGAAATTTTTGGCCTGGGCGCAGACTGTGCCCATGTGTATGGGGAATCCCCTTTACCACTGGACGCACCTGGAATTGCAGCGTTATTTTGAGGTTTATGACCCGCTGCATGAAGGCACAGCTGAAAAGATTTGGGAAAAGGCCAGAGAAGCCCTTTCTGAAGAGAAGTTTACTGCCCGGAAATTACTGGAATATTCCGGGGTAGAAATTGTTTTTACTACAGATGACCCCACGGATGAACTTCTTTCCCATCAAAAAATTGAAGCAGATGAAAATTTTGAAGTTAAAGTTTTACCAACTTTTCGACCTGATCAGGGGTTGAATATAGATAAACCGGGTTTTAATAATTGGCTGGAAAGTTTGCAGGAAGTATCAGAGGTAGACATAAATAATTTAGATGATTTCTTTATTGCCCTGGAAAGGCGTCTCGATTATTTTCACAGGCAGGGTTGCCGGGCTTCTGATCATGCCCTGGATTATGTTTTTTTCCGTGAAGCCGGCGCTGAAGAAGTTAAAAATATCTTTGAAAAAGCTCTCCGGCAAAAAGAGCTAACAATTGAAGAGGTTGAAAAATATAAAACCCACGCCTTGCAATTTTTAAGTAGGGAATATTACCGGCGGGGATGGGTTATGCAGCTGCACATTGGAGCCATGCGTAACAATAATTCCTCCATGTATGAAAAATTGGGGGCGGACTCCGGATTTGATTCTATTGGGGATACTCCTATTGCCGCTCCCCTCTCTAATTTGCTGGATAGTATGGAACGGGAAGATCATTTGCCCAAAACTGTTTTCTACGGTCTTAATCCAAAAGATAATTATGTGCTGGGAACAATGCTGGGAAATTTCCAGGGAGGGGAGATTCCCGGAAAAATGCAACTTGGGCCGCCCTGGTGGTTTAATGATCACAAAGCGGGAATTTACAAACTTTTAGAGGATTTGGGGAATCTGAGCTTGCTGGGCCGTTTTATCGGAATGCTTACAGATTCCCGGAGTTTGCTGTCTTTTACCAGGCATGAGTATTTTCGTCGGGTATTATGCGACTTGATAGGACAGTGGGCCTCTAAAGGAGAGGTATTACCTGATCCGGCATATTTGGGAAATATAGTAGAGAGGATTAGTTATTATAATGCTTTGGATTACTTCGGTTTAACTCAAAGATCATAGCTCGCTCAAAGTTAAATTTTACTTTGCTTAAATAAACAATTGTGAGATAAAGTGAGGTGATACGTAACTACTCAGATGTGGGACAGGGGGACAGGTCCCTTGTCCCATCGCCAGGTTTTTTTAGCAGGTAACCGTTCATAAAGGTAAGCGATGGGACAAGGGACCTGTCCCCCTGTCCCATAAAGGTAAGCGATGGGACAAGGGACCTGTCCCCCTGTCCCACATCTTTTAGACATAATTCACCTGCCACACCCGCATGGGCGGTGCTTTTCCCTCCTGTCATCTCTGAATAGTTACGGTGATACAAATAAGGGCATCTGATTCACCAGGCTTGTAAAATAAATCATGGTTTGTTAATGTTAGCTTATAATATGCAATGGTAATAGTTGTAATTAAGATGAATAAGAGTAAATAATTATTGCAAAAAGGGTCTTATTTATGAGTTTAGTATTTATGTTTAACCAGTTGATTAAAGCAGTTGTGATGTACGGAGTGCAGTATAGTACCGGTTTGTTAGTTAAACATAAAGGAATGAAAGTTAATTATACCCGGAAAATAAATCATTTTGTGCTCTTTTTTGTACCTGCTTTTGTTGACAGAGGATTTGCTATGGAAGAATCTTTGGAGTTATTTGCCCTGGGTGGGATAGGTGCTGTGGTTTCACTGGTTATTTATATAGGTCCTATTCGCCAAAGAGTGCCTTTTATCGATACCATGTTCAAATCTTTTGACCGCCCGGAAGATCGACCTCATACCTTGTTATGGCTTTCTACTCAAGTAGCGGCGGGGCAGTTGGTTATAATCTCCATGACTTCTCTCTTTGTTTATTACGACTTGACACACTTAATCTTAATCCCCATTCTCATTAACGGCATTGGGGACGGCCTGGCTGAACCGGTGGGTGTTCGGTTTGGCAAGCATCCTTATGAAACCCGAGCTTTATTTACCCAAAAGAGATATGTGCGTACTTATGAGGGAAGCGCCTGTGTATTTTTTACTAGTTTAATTGTAGTTTGTTTGTTTCATACACTTTTTACGCCCTGGCAGCTAGTTGCGGCTCTGGTTATTTTGCCACCGCTGATGACCCTTACCGAAGCTGTTTCACCTCATACTTGGGATAATCCTTTTCTTTTCCTGATAGGGTATCTTGCCCTTTGGGGCATATCATTTATATAACGGGGTGAGGGATCAAGTATCCGATAAAAAGGCATTACACTTTTAGGAAAATAATGGTTCCGGGGGTAGCTTTTCCGTATCCCGGCATGGAGGGAAGCAGGCATTGGAAAAACAAGGATTAGCAAAAATATTAGAAGAAATAGGAGTCCTACTGGAGCTACAGGGGGAAAGCTCCTTTAAAAGCAGGGCCTATTACAATGCAGCTCGCATTATAGAGCAAATGGGAGAAGAAGAACTGCAGGAACTTGTGCATGCCGACAAGTTGAGAGAAGTTGATGGTATAGGTGAAGCTTTAAATGAAAAGATTAAAGAATATGTTTTCACGGGTTTTCTGTCTTATTACGAAGACTTGAAAGCAAGCATTCCGGATGGACTATTGGAAATTCTGAAAGTGCCGGGGCTGGGCCCACGTAAAGTCAAGGCGTTATATGAGTTGTTAGAGATTACTACTCTGGCGGAGCTTGAATATGCTTGCCGGGAAAACAGATTAGTGAACTTGAAAGGTTTTGGGGCTAAAACTCAGGATAATATACTTGAAGGCATTGAATTTTTAAGGCATTCCCAGGGAAAATACTTCTATAAAGAGGCAAGGCAAATTGCCGATAATCTCCTGGGGAAAGTAAGAGAGTTTCCCGGCTTGGGAGAAGCCGATTTAGCGGGTAGCATCAGGCGCTGCCGGGAGATCGTTAAAGATATCGACCTGGTAGCATCCGCCCATGATCCCGGTCAATTAACCGGTTTATTTGTTGAGATTCCTACAGTTTCAGCAGTAATTGCCCATGGGGAAACAAAAGCTTCAATAAGAATGCCGGAAGGAATTAATGCGGATTTGCGCGTGGTCAAAAATGAAGAATTTCCCTATGCTCTTCACCATTTTACAGGCAGCAAGGAGCACAATACTGCTATGCGGCAGAGGGCTAAAAGTATGGGAATGAAAATTAACGAATACGGTCTTTTTCGTGGTAATGAATTGGTGAGGTGCCGTGATGAAGTGGAGTTTTTTAATGTTTTAAATCTTTCTTTTATCCCCCCGGAATTACGCGAAGGTACTTCCGAGATTGAAGCGGCAGCTAAAGGGGAGCTTCCCCCGCTATTGGAAAAAGAAGACATCAAAGGCATATTTCATGTTCATTCCCATTACAGTGACGGCATGAATACTCTGGAGGAAATTGTCCTTTATTGTCGCGAAAATGGTTATGAGTATGTAGGTATTGCCGATCACAGTCAGTCAGCTTACTATGCCGGCGGAATGAAAGAAAACGAACTTCTCCGGCAAATTGAAGAAATAGAAGCCCTGCAAGAAAAGTATCCGGACATAGGTATTTTCTGCGGGGTGGAATCAGATATTCGTAGTGATGGCTCCCTTGATTATGACAACGCAATTTTGGAGAAGTTAGACTTTGTGATTGCTTCGGTACATTCAGGAATAAAAATGGAAAAGGACAAAATGAACAACAGGTTGCTGAAAACCCTTGCTAACCCGCGGGTGACTATGCTTGGGCATCCTACGAATCGTCTTCTATTGGGGAGAGATAGTTCGCATTTGGATATGGAAAAAATCCTTCATGCTGCCCGGGAAAATAACGTAATCTTGGAGCTTAATGCCAGCCCGGCAAGGCTTGATCTTGATTGGCGGTATTTGAAAAAAACTAAAGAAATGGGTGTGCAGGTATCAATTAACCCTGATGCCCATCAATTGGAAGATTTTCAAGATACTGATTATGGAGTGGCTATAGCCCGTAAAGGTTGGCTGGAGAAAAAAGATGTTTTCAATACTCTTACTCGCCGGCAAATAGCAGACTATTTTAGGAAAAGCTGAATTTATTATTACCATAATCATGAATCATGAGATATGTAATTTTCCCCTACCTGAGAAATAAAATGTTCTCATGTTTAAAAAAGCATTCGGTCAATCTTTCTCGATGCTTTCCAAAAAAGCGCCTATTCTGGTGAAGGCTGTTTCTTCGTTATATTTACGGGGATCGGCATGATCCACATCTATCATGACGGCAGGGATCTCTAAATGATGAGAGATTCTATTTTGTAGGTCCATCTGCATTAATGAATACGCTTTACAACTCCGATTGCTGGCAAAAATTACCCCGTCAATACCCAGGCGTTGGATGGCTTCGCTCATGGCCTGGTAGCGTAATTCCAAACCCTGTGGGCACACTGAAAAGTTCTGTAATCGAGCCAGGTAATCTAATGGATCAGTATTTTCATCATAGGGAAAGTGGTCAAACTCACCTTCAAGGCTTCCCAGGCAGTAGGTATAACTGGCGGCAATAATGTTACCTCCTAATTCTGCGAGGCGTCCCGACATTTTGCTTAACTGGTGCCAGGGAGCAATATTGTCCCACAAAAGGCGATAAGCTTCGTGGGGGACTGGAAAAATTCCCTTCCTAACCCTTTGAGCCGTTTCTTCCACCAGAAACTTGTAATGTTCCACCAGTTCTTTTGAACCTCGGGATGTAAGTATGGGAGCCATTTGCACAAAAGAATCAAAGGCCGTAATGCCTGAAGGATAATGGGCGGCATAACCAAGAAACTTTTTCCAGTAGGCATAAGCATCGCTGGAATTTTTTACAGCTTCCACTACTCGCTCAGGATGGTATTTCTGGCCGCTTAACTGTTCTATAGTGTGGATCAGTTCATTTATTTGTTCTTTAATAAATCGGCGTTCTTCGTTTTTCTGCGGGCGGTAGCAAAACGGTACATCCAGGGTAAAATGAGGCACATTCCATTCTCGGTGGTAGATATCAAACCATTTAACCAACAGGGAACAATTATTATTGTTAGAAACCAGCAAATCAGGGCGAGGAAGGCCTGAAGTGGGTGAATCCTTGCCTTCGTCAAAAGCAGTACCCACATCAATCCTTGCATATGAGCAGACATCTGGCGAATACCCCATTTGCTCGGCTTTTTCGCATTGCAGAGGGGAAACCCCTTTACCGGCGCTCATGGCAGCATGGCTTTCAGGGACTGCAAAAATGACGTTGTCAAACCCATAAAAAATTTCCACAGGCACAACGATGGCAACCCAAACTACGAAAGCACCTTCTGCAGCTTTGTGATGTAAGTCCATGTAGGATTTGGCCATCAAAGAGCTTAATCGCTTGCCTGCCTCGGTTTTGCCGGGTTTATCGTCTTTTTCTCTGTTGTTTTCTGTTATATTGTTGTGTTCGTGGTTTGACATGGGGAATACTCCATCCATTAATTTTTTAAAAGCTCTGCAAAAGCTTCTATTCTGGTTTTGTAAGATCCCGTATCTTCTGTTTTGCTCGCAGTTAATTCGAGAGTAAGAGTATTAATTCCCTGTTCCTTAAAAAGTTTTTCCAAATAAGGATATTCCAGGTATTCATATTCACAAAACTTTTCTGCGCTAAAAATAACCCCTTTTGCTCCTGTTTCCTCTAAAAATCGCAACAAATGAGCCGGTCTTTTATCAGCTGTATGGAGTAAAGTTGGGCATGGAAAATGGTTACTATAAAACTGTTTGAAATAATACACGGGATCTTTTGTATTAGGTGGTTGATATCCATAGGAACGGCGTTGGATAGCCACATCATTACCTACTATTTGTAGCCCTGCAGATTCAATCAATTCGATTATCGGCAAAGGGGGAGGTTGAATACCGCTTATGACTACGCCCACTTGATCATCGTTAACCGGTTTTTTAAGAAAACCATTATCTTCTAAATTTTTAAGTTCTGCCAATTGTGTTTCCGGGGAACGGAAATAATTTGCTTGTAAACATGCAGAAAAATCTGCATAGCTAAGTTTTCCCGAAGCCACCATTTTTTCCAGGCGATCCGATAATTCACGGATTTGAGCGTATAAATCTACACTTTCTGCAAACTTTTCCGGATCAAAAATTTTCCCGGTGAATTCTTCCAGTTCGGTAATGAGGGTAGTTATTTGTTTTTCCAAGTAGGCAGACGCGCCCCTTCTTTCAAGAGGGATCATGGGAAGGTGCATTCGTATGAAAGGAAGAGCCATATCTCTTTCTCTCATCCCTGCCTGGAGTATGTCGGGAAGATTGCGCAGGGTATCGCAAGCATTATAAAAGAAAAGGCATTCAAAGTCGGGTTTATGAGTCAGGGTGAACTGAAGAAGTTCTCGGGCTATGGAACAAGAAAATCCCTGCAAATGTCTGTCGCTGATATTAAAGTTTTCTACACTATCCTTTAAACCCCATAGAATTACCGGGGTAAGCCCCATGGAATGAAAAAGTTCCAGGGGGGGATAAAGAGGAAAACACCCTACTACATTTTCTTCTTCCAGCTCCTTTAGAAGAAACTCTGGATTTGAGCCTTTCATAAAGTTTACCAAATTCTCCCACTCTTCCACCTTTTCATATTTCAATCACTCCCCAAGGTTCTCCGTTGAATTTACTAAATTATTCCCAATTAATTATCATTATACTTTACTAGTATAATAATTTATTTCGTGATTAATTAAGTAAACCCTTCTGTTGAAATATTCTTATGTTAGGGGGATATGTTATAATTTTAGTAACTTTTTAAGTAAAAATTACATGGTGGAGGAATTAACTATTGAAACTTGAAAACACCAGGAACTTTTGTATTATCGCCCATATTGATCACGGGAAGTCTACCCTGGCTGATCGTATATTAGAAACAACCGGCACTATTACCGGCAGAAACATGAAAGAGCAGTTTTTAGATCGCATGGATTTGGAAAGGGAACGCGGAATAACTATTAAGATGCAGGCAGTGAGGTTGGATTACCAAAACCGCAGCGGTGATAGATATATTTTAAACCTCATAGATACCCCCGGGCATGTGGATTTTTCTTATGAAGTTTCCAGAAGCCTTGCGGCCTGTGAAGGGGCAATATTGGTAGTTGATGCCGCCCAAGGGGTAGAGGCCCAAACCCTGGCTAATATTTACATGGCTCTGGAACATGATTTGGAAATAGTGCCGGTTATCAATAAAATAGATATGACCAATGCTGACCCGGAAAAAGTTAAACAAGAACTGGAAGATATTATCGGCCCTGAAGCAAGTGATGCTCTTCTTATTTCAGCTAAAGAAGGTACGGGGGTAGAAGATGTAATGGAGGCTATCATTCAAAAAATACCTCCACCTCAGGTAAGTGCCCCTGACGCACCTTTAAAAGCCCTGGTTTTTGATTCGCATTATGATACCTACAGGGGAGTTATTGTTTATGTCAGAATGATGGCAGGCCGGGTAACTAAAGGTGATTACATCAAATTTATGAACACAGGTAAAAGTTTTGAGGTTGCTGAAATAGGTATTTTCCAACCGGATATGAAACCTAGTGAAGAATTGGTGGCCGGTGATGTAGGTTATGTGGTGGCGGCTATTAAAAATGTGGCGGATGCCCGGGTTGGCGATACCATGACGTTAGCGGACAATCCGGCGGCAGAGCCGCTGCCCGGGTATAGAGAAGTAAAACCCATGGTTTTTTGCGGCCTTTTTCCTCAAAGCAATGATGATTATGTAACTCTCAGGGATGGTATTGAGCGGCTTAAACTTAATGACTCTGCTCTTACCTATGAGACAGAAAGGTCCTTGGCCCTTGGCGCCGGTTTTCGTTGTGGTTTTTTAGGTTTACTGCATATGGAAATTGTCCAGCAGCGTTTGGAAAGGGAATACGATTTAGATCTAATAATTTCAGCCCCCAATGTAGTTTACAAAGTGCATAAACACAATGGAGAGGTAGTGGAAGTAGATAATCCTTCCATGTTGCCTTCTGCAGACGAGAGGTTAATGATAGAAGAACCTTATGTGGACGGAGCAATATTTACTCCCGAAGAGTACGTAGGAGCAGTTATAGAGCTTTGCCAGGAAAAAAGAGGTGAATTTCAGGATATGGAATACCTTCATTCGGGACGCGTTAAACTTGCTTATTTGCTACCTTTAGGAGAAATAATCTATGATTTCTTTGATTTGCTTAAATCTCGTTCCCGCGGGTATGCTTCCCTGGATTATACATTTCATGGTTACAGGGAATCTAACCTGGTTTTGATGGATATAATGGTGGGAGGGCAAAAAGTAGATGCGCTTTCTTTCATAATTCATGAGGATAAGGCTTATCAGCGAGGCAGGGAAATGGTGGAAAAGTTAAAGGAGATTATTCCCAGGCAAATGTTTGATATACCACTGCAAGCTGCTATCGGCAATAAAGTGATTGCCAGGGAAACCATTAAAGCATTACGCAAAAATGTAACGGAAAAATTATATGGCGGAGATGTCACCCGGAAACGCAAACTGCTGGAAAAGCAGAAAGAAGGGAAGAAAAAAATGAAACAACTGGGTAATGTGGAAATACCACAGGAAGCTTTTACTGCTGTTTTAAAGGTTAAGTAGGTTGTTGGTTGCCCTTGTCCGGAAGATTTTCATGCTATCTTTTTTTCTACAGGAAAGTATTTACGAGAAAAACAAGCAGAAAGCCCATTGCTTTAGCTGTGGGATGAATGCTATTTTAGATATTTGACATGAGAGTTAAATATACTTTGCCATCTTCTTTTAAGCCTTTTACCAATTCGCAGTGCCGTAGAACTGAAACATGCTTTTCTAATTCTTTTTGGTCAAAATCAAATTGTTCTTTTATTTCTTCCCGGGTTGCTTTACCATGTTTTTTAAGATATTCGTACATTTCTTTCTGAACAGGTAAAAGCCCTTCAGCGCCTTGCTGTCCCATTTTTTCTCTCGTATTTTTAGCGGAATGAACCTGCAACGGATCACAGGTTTTGGGTACACTGACTATTTCCAAGTAGCAATCTTCGCAAAGATTTTGACCGGCATGCCTGAATACTTCATCTTCCGGAAGGTTTTCTTTCCCGCACTTTTCACAATCCATCCAAAACACCTCTTTTTTTTATTGGACATTATTAATTTATAAGTTTATCTGCTTTAATCATAACATTTTATTAGTTTAAAATAAAATGAACTACCCCGTAAAAAATTACATGGTGGGTATAGACATGTTCAAAAGGTAATTAGTATAATACTTATAGTTAAAATTACAGGAGAAGAAAGGAAAGGGATAATGTCCAAAGGTAAACTTTTAGGAATAGCGGTAATTATAGGTGTTTTGGTAATTATGGGCGTATTATATTCTCAAGGAATATTTGGCACGCCTTTTTTTGTTGAAAGAACAGATGATGAAGATATATCGGATTCCCCCGGTGAAGAGAATGATGTAGAAGAAGAAAAAGAAGAAGTTGATTGGGAAGAAGTTGCTACTGAAGTAAGTGCCAATGAATTGGGCAGGGTTCCTGTTTTTGTCTACCATGCCATTGATGATGAAGAAGGGCGTTGGACACGCACCCCGGAAAACCTTAGAAACGACCTGCAGGAGCTATATGATAACGATTATGTGCTGGTATCAATGAGCGATTATTTAAAAGGGGATATGGATGTGCCCGGGGGAAAATCACCGGCAATACTAACTTTTGATGATAGCACCACCGGTCAATTTCGCCTCATAGAAGATGAAGAAGGAAAATTAAAAGTAGATCCCGATTGTGCGGTTGGCATTTTAATGGATTTTGGAGAAAAGAACCCTGAGTTTGGCCATACGGCAACATTTTATATAAATAGCTATCCTTTTAGTTCTGAACCCGAGCAGCGGCAATATTGGAAGGAAAAATTACAAAAGCTTGATGAATGGGGCTTTGAAATAGGCAATCACACCTTCAATCACACCAATCTGGGGGAACTTGATCCTGAGGAAATAAAAGCAGAAATAGCCGATTTGAAGGTGCATGTTCGAGAAGCAATTCCGGATTATGAAATTAATAGTTTTGCCATAGTTCAGGATGGAGTGCCCGATGATTACGATCTTTTAATTGAAGGAGAAAGTGAGGGAGTTACTTACGAACATGATGGGGTAGTTAAATGGGCCTGGGAAGATGATTATTCTCCTTTTCATAAGAATTTTGACCCCCATGCTATTGACCGTATCCAGGTTTACGATGAAGGCGCTGAAGAGGGAAGCAGCTTAACTAAGTGGCTGGATAGAATTGAACACCGGAGATACGTAAGTGATGGTAATAATGAAACCATATCATTTCCTTCTGAATGGGAGGAGGAACTGGGGGAGGATTTTGGCAAAGAAGTTGTTACCTATGAGAAGGAGAACTTGTCCAGGACCCCGGCGAAAGAGAAACAGGCTTCCGAAGCCAGAGGTATGCATGTAACCTATTACTCGGCATCTTCGGAAACCAGGTGGGAAAATTTTATAGATATGGTAGACGATACCCAGATGAATGCGATTCAGCTGGATTTAAAAGATGAATCGGGATATATGGGGCATGAATCAACCGTTGAGCTGGCTCAGGAAATTGGAGCCAGCAAAAAATTTTTGCCTGCTGAAGAGATGGTTGCCGATTTACAGGAAAGAGGCATCTATTCTATTGCCCGTATAGTTGTTTTTCGGGATCCGGTTTTAGCGGAAGAAAGGCCCGAATATATGGTAAGAAGACAAGATGGTAATCCCTTGGGAGGTGGAAACTGGGTAGATCCTACCAACAAAGAGGTATGGGAATATAATGTGGAACTGGCCCGGGAGGCTTATGAAATGGGATTTGATGAAGTGCAGTATGATTACATACGCTTTCCGGAAGGGCGTGCTGCCTGGGAAGCAGAGTACAAAAAAGATGTGGGCGAAAAACGTTATGAATTTATAACTGATTTTCTAAAATATGTGCGAAAGGAAATAGGGTGGGATAAAAGATTGTCGGCGGCAGTATTTGGTTTTATTAGTGTAGCCCAGGATGATTTAAAAGTCGGGCAGAGGCCTGAGAAAATGGGCCCTTATTTGGATTATATGTCGCCCATGGTATATCCATCCCATTATTCTCCGGGAAACTACGGCTTAGATAATCCCAATGCGCATCCGTATGAGGTGGTTGATGAATCAATGGCTGAATTCCATGAATTACTGGAAAAATCCGGTTGTAAATTGCGACCCTGGCTGCAAGCATTTACTCTGGGTTCACCCGGTTATGGAAGAGAAGAAATTCGGGCTCAAATAGAAGCCACCGAAAAGAATGGTATTGATACCTGGTTATTATGGAATCCCCGCACAGTTTATGATAAGGATGAAATAGTTCCTTAGACAATTCCTTTATGTGGTTAAAACTTTATTCCTGTTAAAACAATTTTGTAAACCTTCGTTTTAACTTTTGTGATTTTTGCAAAGCTCAGGCTTTATTTAATGTAGTCTTTAAATTGTTAAATCCGCTCCACAGCAGATAAAAAGCAACTGCTATCGAACCCAGGGAGTCCATGTAAGGGGTGATCGACGCAGTGGGGTCAATAAGGACTGCTGATAGGGAAATAATAACCACAAGATCTACCATTGCTTTGGCTCGATACAACAAACGCTGAGAATTTATGACGATATTAAAGTTCTCTCTAGTCATTCTGGTATAACGTCTCCAGAACCAGGAATTTGTAAAAAAACCGAGGGTAGCAATAGCCAGCCCGGGATAAACATTCCCTCCCGGTTCAAAAGTAGAAAAGCGGGTTATAGTTACTATAAACATGGTCGCGCCAGATATACCCATAGCAATAGCCACGCTGAACCCTGCAATTCTTTCCAGGCGGGCTTTTTTCTTAACTGTCGTTTCTTCACCCTTTTCTACAACACGGAAGACGCGCCAGGAAATGAAAAGGGCCACTAATTCTACACTACGGCGAATAAAATCTGCCAGTTGAGTTGTGGACTGGCTGAGGACAACAGCAATACCGGTAGCCAAGGGAGCCCACATACTTAACAAAAGAGCGGCGATTAATGTTTTTTCGCGGCTGGCAATTTGCTCCGGGGAAAGATCGCTCATTTTATAACCCCAAAGAAGAGAATAAATAAGTTAAAGGAAAGATTAGCGCGGCAGCACTCAGGGGAACGGTTAGAGTATCACTGCCATTTTTGGAAAAAAGCTCTACTATGCCACAGACAGGCGCTACTATAATTGAGGTTAGTAAGCTTGGAAACCAGGCAATGCTGCCGTAGAAAAACAATGTCAAAAATACGGCCAGCCCGGCTATGAGAATCATAGCTGTAGTCCCTTCAAGGGATTTAGCTTTTTCGATGTAACGGTGCAAATTGTTTGTCCGCCCCAGTAATTTTCCTACCAGTGCTGCAGCAGCATCGCCAAAGCCCCAACCCATCACGGCCACTGCTGCTACGAATTGCCAATTAGGTCCTAACAGACCCCAAAAAATAAAAATTAGAACAGCAAAAGTAAGCTGAACATATACAAGCTGTTTTCTAAGTTCTCCGGCTTTGAGAGTACTTTGCCGATCTACAAACAGTTTTTGATAAAGAGCTGATTTTTCCATAATTAAGAGAGCCGGATAGCCGATTACGGCTAATATTAATGCTGCGCTCACAGCTAAATACCAGGCGCTGAATAAATTTAAAAGAAGGAATATCGACATGCTATATGCTATATGGTGAAGTTTACGCACATATTCGGTGGAAACTTTAAAATAAAATTTAAGTATAACCGGGAC
>CAZWVJ010000038.1:0-13377 GCA_964636865.1 uncultured Syntrophomonadaceae bacterium | reverse complement strand
GGGAGGAAGCCGGTGAATTCCCTAACTGGGTGTTCAAGCGATTGGGAGAATTGGGCTTTTTGGGTGTCCATTATCCTGAAGAATATGGAGGAGAAGGAGGAGACTATCTTTCGGGAGTAGTACTTGCTGAAGAGATGATGCGTTGTAACTCCGGAGGAGTTGCTTTAGGGGTGGGAGTACAGACGGATATGGTGTGCCCACTTCTTCACAAAATAGGTTCGGAAGATATCAGGCAGCGTTATCTTAAGCCTGCCCTACAAGGAGAAAAGATCGGGTGCCTGGGCATCAGTGAACCCGATGCCGGTTCGGATGTGGCTTCCATCCGGACTACTGCCAAGCAAGATGGAGATAATTGGATTATTAACGGTCAAAAAATATTCATTACCAATGGAAATAGAGCTGATTTTGCCATAGTAGTGACCAGGGATCCGGAATCAGAAGGTGCGCAGGGTGTCACTTTATTTGTGGTAGATACTGATACAGAAGGTTTTTCGGTTTCCAGGAAATTGGATAAAGTGGGTATGCGTTCTTCTGATACGGCAGAACTTGCATTTCAGGACTGCGTAGTACCGGATAAAAATCGTCTGGGCGAAATAGGCCAGGGTTTTTACAGTATTATGTGGGAATTGCAACCGGAGAGGTTGTATGGTGCCCTTTCATCGGTGGCCGGGGCACAAATGACCTTGGATATTACTATTAAATATCTAAAGGAAAGACAGCAGTTCGGACGCCCTATTATCAAGTTTCAGGCAATTCGCCACCGCCTTGCGGAATTGGCCACTGAACTGGAAGCTGCCCGGCAACTTTCCTACCATGTGGCAAGCAAGATAAATATGGGTGAATTTCCCGCTAAAGAAATATCCATGGCCAAGTACTATGCTACCAGGGTTTCGTTTAAGATTGCCGATGAAGCTCTGCAGTTGCACGGGGGCTACGGTTACACCACAGAATATCCTATAGAAAGAATCTGGAGAGATAGTCGCCTGGCCAGAATTGGTGGCGGGACAGATGAAATAATGCTGGAAATTATCTCCAGACAATTATAAAAGGCTAGAAAAAGCCTATTGGTTGGGGGGGATTAAAAAAGTTAGATTAAAAATAATTCCAGTTGTTATGTGCACCGGAGAAAAACATAAGGTAAATCTTTGAGGAGGTGAAAATATTGAGTAAGATAGGAATTATAGGAAGCTATATGACCGAATTTAAAGGTGAAAGACCCAATGAGAATCGTAACCAATTGATCAACGAAGCAGTAGTTAATGTATTAGAAGATGCTCAAGTTAGCATCCATGACATTGAAAGTGTCATTTCTGCTTCTTGTGATACCATCGACGGTATTTCCATATCCAGTGCTTTTGCAGCTGATGATATGGGCGCATACATGAAGGAAGAAAGCAAAGTAGAAGAAGATAGTGCTTATGCAATGATGTATGCATTTTACCGGATGCTTACCGGCGAATGGAATAACTGTTTGCTGGTAACTCACGGTAAACCTTCCGATGCGGGTCCTGCATTTTATGCCAATATGGCCTGTGATCCGTTTTATTTGAGGCCTATGGGGCTAGAGCTTAATACTGCTGCTGCTTTGCAAGCTCGCAGGTATTATGATGCTTTTGGTCTCTCTGAAGAAGACGTAGCTGAGGTAGCTGTGAAAAACAGAAAAGCAGGAAGCAAGAACCCGCGGACTCAATTGCGCAAAGAAGTAAGTGTCCAGGATGTAATGAATTCTCCCTATCTGGCTTCTCCCATTAAGGAAATGGAAGCTGCTCCTCTAACCGATGGAGCTGCTGCTATAATTTTATCCAACGAGGATTTTGCCAAAAATGCTAAAAACAAACCTGTCTGGATAGAAGGTTTTGGCTTTTCTCAGGATAATTACTATCCGGGAAATCGTGACCTCTCCAGGTGTAATTCGGGTAAAACGGCAGCTCAAAAAGCTTATAATGAACTCGGAATCAAGAATCCCATGGAAGAATTCGATTTTGCTGAAGTATCCGAAAGTTATGCTTTCTACGAATTGATGCTTTACGAAAGCCTTGGATTGTGCAAGGAAGGAGAAGGCATCAAATTAGCCAAAGATGGAGTTACTGACATGAATGGTAAATTCCCGGTTAATCCATCCGGGGGAACTATGTGTGCCAATCCGCTTATGGTGTCCGGATTGGTAAGGGTCATTGAAAGTTATCTGCAGTTAACCGGCAGAGCCGGTGATAACCAGGTAGCCCAGAATAAGGGCAAGGCTTTAGTACATGCTGCATACGGGATGTTCTTACAGTCTAACCTGGTTGGTATTCTATCTGTATAAATATTTCCCATAAGGAGGTGTGAAAATGGCCAGTAAAGTAGGAGTTGTAGGAATTGGAATGACTGAAAATAAATCACGTTGGGATGTGAGCATTCCGGCGCTTTACCGGATGGGTGCCAAAAGTGCTTATGAAGATGCGGGGTTATCGCCTAAAGATATAGACGCATTTGTATTTGGGCATTCACCGGAGTATTTTGAAGGAGTTAATCACCCGGAAAAATGGTGTGGAGATGCTATTGGAGCTACAGATAAACCAGTAATACGGATTCATACCGGAGGAACTGTTGGAGGTTCAGCGGCTATAGGAGCATATTATTTGGTGGCCAGCGGCAAATTTGATGTAGTAATGGCTATCTCGGGAAACAAGTTGAATGAAACTTCTTCTGCCCAGATTGGCTTGTCCACTGTTTATGATCCCATCATGGGCAGGCAATTTGCTGCCGGAGCTCCTTCAGCGGCTGCAATTCAGGCCTCAAAGTATTATAATAAATACGGATATTCAAATGAGATTGGCTTGAAAGTGGCGGTAAAAAACCGCAATAATGCTATGAACAATCCTTATGCCCAATTGAGGATACCGGATTATACCCTGGAAGGTGCTAAAAATACTCCCATGTTGTGCGATCCGCTGCGGATGGCAGATATGTGCCCCACTTCCGATGCTGTGTGCGCCATGATTTTTGCAAAAGAAGAAAAGGCGGAACAAATAGCAGATAAAATCGCGTGGGTATTGGGAGCTTCTTCTACAAACGAAGGTCTTAACTATCCTAATCGTGATTGGGCCAAGCCCATCGGCTTAAGAATGGCAGCAGAAAAAGCCTATGAGCGGGCAGGAATTAAAAATCCCTTCAAGGAACTTGATACGGCGGAAGTTTATGATGCATTTGCTCCTCAGGAAGTAATCTGGTATGAAGGGTTGAACTTCTGTGATTGGGGAGAAGGAGGAAATTTACTGGAGAGCGGAGCTACTCAAATGGACGGAGAACTACCTGTTAATCCCTCCGGTGGCGTTCTTTGTGCTAATTCCATTGGCGCTGCTGCTATGTTCCGCAAAGCTGAGGCGGCATTGCAGGTAATGGGTAGGGCCGGTGACCGCCAGGTACCCGGCGCAAAGCTTTCCCTAGGACATGGTTGGGGCGGAGCTATCCAGTTCCATACCGTAATGATTTTAGGAAGCGATAAGTCTTAAGGAGGTGTAGAGATATGTCTAGAGTATTAGAATGGGATATTACCGTACCATACAAATGGACTACAGGTCCTGTAATCGGCAAGTTTCTGGGCGGGTTGAAGGAGCATACTATTTTGGGAGGCAAGTGCCCTTCCTGTAAAAAAGTATTTGTTCCCCCGCAAGATGTTTGCCCTGATTGTTATGTAGATCTGGGCGAAGGTGACTTAGTTGAAGTAAAAAATGAAGGTAAAGTTATATCTTTTACCAAGGTAGAGCAAAACTTTTTCGGGGAAAAGCCCTCGGAAGAGTATTTGAACAGCCGAATCAGTCCTGCCGATGTTAGCGAACATCCTTTATTATGGCCACCGGAAGTTCCCTATGCCATGGTGATGGTGCAATTTTCTGGTGCAGACACTGCCATGGTCCACCTGGTAAAGGGTAAAGACATGGATAAGTTATCGGTGGGCAGCCAGGTAAAGGCTGTATTCAAAGAAGAAACAATCGGTCATATTTTGGATATTGAGAGTTTTGAAGTTATAAGCTGAAAGGAGGGGTAAAAAATGACTGAAATAATTGAAAATGTCCAGCATACATGGTATGTGCCTTATAACTGGAAATTTGGAGATATGAACACCAAGTTTTTTGAAGGTATGAAAAATGAGAAGACACTTTATGGGACAAAATGTACAGAATGTGGCAGTGTAATGGTTCCCCCGGCAATGTGTCCTATTCATTTGGCACCTCTGGAAGATAAAATGATACCTGTCAGTGACGAAGGTGTTCTAGATGCAGTAACAATTGTAAATTTGCCTTACCCGGGACAACCGGCTACACCACCGTATGCTTATGGTTACATTATTCTTGACGGAGCTAACACATTCTTTATGCACATGATTGGCGGTGTGGAGTTTGAAGAAATTAAAGTTGGAATGAGAGTAAAAGCCGTCTGGAATGACGAACGCACCGGATTCTTTTATGACATCAAGTATTTCCAACCAGTTGATACTTAAAATGTAACTACTTAAGCCAAGATAAGATTTGGCTGAGGCATGCTGTGCCATAGGAGTGGTTTGGAGGTACTCGAATTGTAGCAAAAGTCTGTGATAGAACGATGGAGCATTCCTGAAGTCCAGCGAATACCAAAAGGGGCGGTTCGAGCGTCAGTGAAGCGCAGCAAAGAACAAAGGGTCTTATTTCAGGCCCGAGTCGCGACGATAAAACTGTTTCCTGTGGCACAGCAGTATATGCCTGAATAGTTACCTTAAAGTTAAATTAAAAATAGTACAGATGCGGAAAATGAAAAGAAACTACAAAAGTACCCGGGCAAATAGCAGTTAATTTTTTATTTACAATTAAATATGGGAGCAAACGAAACTGCTTTTGGGCGGGTTCTTTTTTACAAATATATGTCTAAATATTTACACTAATCTATCAATCGGAGGTGTAACATGGCTACCATTGTTAAAGGGAAACCTTTGGTTGACGTAACCAAAGAAAGTCTTAATAAAATGTTTTGGGATGCTGTGGAAAAATATTCTGACCTAACTGCCGTAATAGAGCCCACTGAGCAAGGGTTTGAAAGGATGACGTACCGAGAATTTGGAGAAGATGTAAAAAACATGAGCCAGGGATTAATGAGTTTAGGAGTTAACAAGGGTGATAAGGTGAGCTTGTTGGCAGATACTCGTTACGAGTGGGTGTTGGCTGATTTTGCCATTTTAACCGCCGGTGGTGCTACGGCTACCATTTATCCTACCTTGAATTCAAGTAGTGCCAAGTATATTATTGAAAACTCGGATAGCGAAATTGTAATAGTGGAAAATTTGGAGCAACTGGAGAAAATATTAGAAGTAAAAGATGAGCTCCCTCTTTTAAAATATATTGTTACTTTGGATGCTACCGGCAAAGAACAAGATGATATATTACATTTGGAAGAAGTAAAAAGACGTGGAAAGGAATTTGAAAAAGAGAATCCGGGAAAATACGAAGAGAGATGGAAAAGTGTGGAGCCTGATGATCTTTGCAGTTTGGTTTATACCAGCGGGACTACCGGAGTGCCTAAAGGCACTATGATTTCTCATTGGAACTTCAGATTTAATGTTTCTTCAGTTACCCAACTGGTAAATTTTGAGCCAGGGTATATTGGCCTCAACTTTCTTCCATTGGCCCATGTTTATATGCGACTGGTTTATTTTGCTGCCGTATACGCAGGTGCTAATTCCTGTTTTAGCAATCCTCAGCAATTGGCCGAAGATTTACCGCGGGTAAAGCCGGATGTTTTTGTTTCGGTGCCTCGTCTTTTCGAGCGGGTTTACGATCGCATAATTGATCAAATGGAAGAAGGGTCTCCTGTTCGCAAAAAGTTGTTCTACTGGGCTTCCGATGTGGCTCGGGAGGTAGGCCGTCACCATGGAGAAGGAAAACGCATCCCCAGAAAGCTGGAAAGAAGGCGAAAGCTGGCTGATAAGTTGGTATTTAAAAGAATACGCAACCGGATGGGAGTTGATAACCTGAAATGGACCTGTTCTTCGGGAAGCGCTCTTTCCAAGAATCTGGCCTACTTCTTTAGTGGAATCGGGATACTAATTATCGAAGGATATGGCATGACCGAAGTAAGTGCTCCTTCAAACTTGAACCCCACTCACCGTATTAAACCGGGAACTGTGGGACCTCCTTTGCCGGGTACCATGCAAATGATTGCAGATGACGGAGAAATCCTCATTAAGGGTGATAATGTAATGCATGGCTATTATAAGCTTCCGGAAGAAACAAAAGAAGCATTTACCGAAGATGGCTGGTTAAAAACCGGTGATATAGGTTATTTTGACGAAGATGACTATCTTGTATTTAAAGAACGCAAAAAACATATTCTGGTTCTTTCCACCGGGAAAAATGTTGCTCCGTTGCCCTTTGAAGAAGAACTAAAAAAAGACCGGTTAATAGATGATGCAGTGGTTATTGGTGATAACCAAAAATTTATAAGCGCTTTGATTCAACCCTCTTATGATTACCTGGTAGATTTTGCTAAAAAACACGGAATTTCCTATGACGAAAAACAAACCGAATTCACTGAAGGACAGAGTGGAGATAAAATTATCTGCAAAATAGATCCAAAACTTTTGGAGCATGAAAAAGTGTACGAATTGTATCAGCAAATTATAGACAAGATTAACCAAAATTATAACAATTTTGAGCAGGTTAAAAGATTTAAATTAATACCTGAGGCACTTTCGGTAGAAAAAGGCGAACTTACTCCTACTTTGAAAGTCAAAAGAAATGTAGTCATGAACAAGTATGAAGACTTAATTAACTCCATGTACCAATAAAAGTACTAGTTTAATTGGGTTTTACATTTAAGAAATATTATATCATTATATTTACTAAACATGGAGGTTCAATATGAGCAAAATTGTTAAAGGAGAAGTATTAGGAGAAGTAAAAAAAGAAAGCTTAAGTAAGATGTTTTGGGATTCGATAGAAAACCACTCCCACATACCGGCAGTGATGTTTAAAGCTCAATCGGGTTCCGCGGAAATGAGCTATTATGAGCTTGGACAAGAAACCAAAAAGTTGAGTCAAGGCTTGATGCAACTGGGAATAGAAAAAGGAGATAAGGTAAGCATCCTTTCCGACACGCGTTATGAATGGGGATTGTTTGATTTTGCTATACTTACTGCGGGTGGTGCGACTGTAACTATTTATCCTACTCTGGTTCCGGACAGTGTAAAATTTATTCTGGATAACTCCGATAGTAAGATAATAATTGTGGAAAACGAGGAACAGCTTAACAAGGTAATCCAAATTAAAGACGAACTCCCAGATTTGAAATATGTAATTACCATAGATAGAACCGGCAAAGAAGAATTTGATTACGTAATAGGATTTGCAGAAGCAATGGAGTTGGGAAAACAATTCGAGCAAGATGACCCCGGAAAATACGAAGAAAGATGGCAAAGCGTGGACCCCGATGATTTATGCAGTATAGTTTATACCAGTGGAACTACAGGTTTGCCCAAAGGCACCATGATTACGCATTGGAATTTTAGGTTCAACATAATGTCAGTATTAAAGATTGTTACCCTTGAAGCAGGTAGTGTGGCCTTAAACTTCCTGCCGCTGGCTCACGTATACATGCGCCTGGTATTTTTGGCTTCAATAAAGGCGGGTGCCACAAATTGCTACAGTAATCCCCAGCATTTGGCAGATGATTTACCTAAAATCAGGCCCCATGTATTTGTATCAGTACCCCGTTTGTTTGAAAGAGTTTATGATCGTATCGTGGACCAAATTGAAGAAGGCCCTCCTATTAGAAAGAAACTGTTTTACTGGGCTTCGGATATTGCCAGGGAAGTAGGACAACATAGAGGACAGGGAACGTCAATCCCTCCCAAATTAAAAATGCAGCATCAAATTGCTGATAGAATGGTGTTTGAAAGAATAAGAAAGAGAATGGGGGTAGACAGATTAAGGTGGACAGTCTCAGCAGGGAGTGCTCTCTCTAAAAGCCTGGCTTATTTCTTTAGCGGCATAGGAATAGTAATTATTGAGGGGTATGGCATGACAGAAACAAGCGCTCCGTCAAATCTCAATCCTATGAATCGGATTAAGCCCGGAACTGTTGGGCCTCCTTTGCCTGGTACTATGCAAACATTAGATGAAGACGGAGAACTCCTTATTAAAGGGGATAATGTCATGCAGGGGTATTATAAACTTCCCGATGAAACTAAAGAAGCTTTCACAGAAGAAGGATGGCTTAGAACCGGAGACATAGGATACTTTGATGAGGATAATTATTTTGTATTCAAAGAACGCAAGAAGCATATATTAGTACTTTCAACCGGTAAAAATGTGGCTCCATTACCCATAGAAGAAGAGTTAAAAAAGGATCGTTTGATTGACGATGCAGTAGTAATTGGAGATGATAAAAAATTTGTCAGTGCTCTAATCCAACCTGCTTATGACTACCTGGTTGATTTTGCCAAAAAACACAATATTTCTTATGATGATAAAAAGACAGAATATGGCGAGGGGCAAAGTGGGGACAAAATAATAGTTAGAATGGATCCCGAACTTTTAAAGAACGAGAAAATATTGGAGATTTATCGAAAAATAATTGACCGAATAAATGAAAACTATGAAAATTATGAGCAAATCAAAAGTTTTTCTCTTATACCGGAAGCTTTGTCTGTAGAAAAAGGGGAATTGACTCCGACTTTAAAAGTTAAAAGAAGTGTTATTACTAATAAGTATGAAGACCTCATCAATGAAATGTACCAGTAATTATGTTTTCGGTTTAATTTCGGTTTAAATTAAAAAATATTAAAATAACCGTTGTTTCAAAGTAATTTGGGACAACGGTTATTTTTTCCTAATGGAGATTATTTTTTTATAAGCGCATCATAGTGTAAAATTATTGCGAGGGTTTAGCAGGTATATTTTGATTTATATTATTATTCAATTTATGTTATACTAATCGAGAAAACAGTCTTGAAGGGAAAGTTGGGTTTTATGGGCGATACAAAGAGTAAAATGCGCAAAGAATTTATAACCAGGGATGACGGTCGTTATATAATATTTTATTATTTTGAAAATGAACTAAACTCTGCAAGCGCTGATAACAGACAAACATCAAGCAGTGAAGAGGAAGAATCCGATGTCTGAAATGAGATGGGATCCGGTAAGGCAAGAATGGGTTATAATGTCCAAATACCGCATGGATCGGACTTTTCTGCCTCCAAAGGAATATTGCCCTCTATGCCCTACCCAAAACAGCAATATTCCTACAGAAATATCTCGAAATGATTTTGAAATTGTAGTTTTTGAAAATCGTTTTCCCAGCTTCAGCATGTCCCCTGCCAGCCCTGCTGTGGAAGGAACCCCCATTTACCAAGTAGAGCCGGGCGTTGGTAATTGTGAAGTAGTGGTATACACCCCTGAACACCAAGGAAGCTTGGCTACCCTCAGCAAGGAAAAAGTAATAAATCTGATTCGTGTATGGGGAGATCGCTATGAACATTTAGGGGAAAAAGAAGAAATTAAGTATATCCTCATTTTTGAAAACAGGGGAGAAGAAGTAGGGGTTACCTTACATCACCCCCATGGCCAGATTTATGCTTTTCCTTACATCCCTCCGATTCCTTCGCAGGAATTATCTTCTGCGCAAGAATATCGGGATAAAAATAATAGCTGCTTATTTTGTGATATGCTGAAAACCGAAGAAAATGATGGTTCCCGAGTAGTTACATCTAATAACTCTTTTATTGCTTTTGTGCCATTTTATGCCCGCTATCCCTTTGAAGTGCATATATACAGCCGTGAACATAAAGTTTCCATAAACAGCTTTTCAAATACAGAAATAACTGATCTTGCCCATATATTGCAAAAAACAGTAAAAGCTTATGATGCGCTGTTTAATCAAACCTTTCCTTACATTATGGTAATTCATCAAGACCCTCCGGGAAGTCTCTTAAGGTTAGGACATCTTCACTTTGAATTTTACACTCCTTTAAGGGATAAGGGAAAATTAAAATACCTGGCCGGCTGCGAACAGGGTGGCGGATCTTTTATCAATGATTCTTTACCGGAAGAAAAAGCGAAACAACTGCGAGAAGTTTTAGCCGGCGACATTAAAAGTGGTGATTAATTATTGAAAGTACAGGCAATAGCAACGGGAAGAGTAAACTTGATAGGGGAACATACAGATTATAATGAGGGGTTTGTTTTACCAATAGCCATAAATCGTAAAGTGAACATGACTGCCTTTCCCCGTGAAGATAAGGTTATTAAAATTATTGCAAATGATTTGGGAGAAACAAAAGAACTAACCTTTAATGACTTGATACCGCTAACTGAAAATAAATGGTGGAGTTATATTGCCGGAGTATTTTGGGTTTTGTTGCAAGAGGGATTTAAACTTGAGGGCGCTAATATAGAGTTTAGTGGAGATATACCCATCGGCGCGGGTTTGAGTTCTTCAGCTGCTCTTGAATTAGCCACTGCCGCTGCCTTAACTACTTTAAACCATATTGAAATTAATCTGGAAAAACTGGCGTTGCTTTGCCAAAAAGCAGAAAATGATTATATAGGCGTCCGGTGTGGGATCATGGATCAATTTGCTTCTGCTCTGTCTTTACAAGATCACGCCTTATTTATTGATTGTAAAACTTTGGATTATAAGCACATTCCCTTAAATATGAATGAATATGTTTTTGGGGTTATAGATAGTAAAGTGCGAAGAAAGCTTTCTCATTCGGAGTATAATCGTCGCCGTGAAGAATGTGGAGAAGCTTTAGATATTATCAATGAGGTCACAGGTACGAAAAAAAAATCTTTACGTGAAGTAAGTTTTAATGAATTAGAAAAGTCTTCCTCATTTTTAACGCCGAATTTATATAATCGGAGTTATTTTGTGCTGAAAGAAAACCGGCGGGTATTAAAAGCTTTAGATGCAATCAACGGAAAAGATTTTTATACTTTTGGAAATTTGATGAATGCTTCACATCACGGGCTGCGTGATCTTTATGAAGTTAGCTGCAAAGAATTGGATCTCATTGTAGAAGCATCACAGGAAGTAGAGGGAGTGATGGGAGCAAGAATGACCGGAGCTGGATTCGGGGGATGTGTCATTGCCCTTTTATCTTCAGATGCAGTGGAAAAATTTCATCAGGAGGTTGAAGAAAAAATAAAAGATTTCTTACCGGAAATTCCTTCTTTCTATATAACTCCTGCCGTTGGAGGGCTACAAATAACTAATCTTTAATGGGACAGGGGGACAGGTCCCTTGTCCCATTGCCAGGTTTTTTTAGCAGGTAATCGTTCATAAAGGTAAGCGATGTGACAAGGGACCAGTCCCCGCAGTCCCACAACTTTTAGATATAATTCACCTGCCACACTCGCATCGGCGGCGTTTTTCTTTCCTGTCACTTCTGAAAAGTTACCTTTCACAATTATTGTTTATAAAAGTTCCTAAAAAGAGCGTTTTAAAGTTTTAGAAGGTATGATACAATAAGCAATGATGTAAGCGGTGATTTACTAAACAAGGAGGAGCTGTTTATTATTATGGATATACCAACACCTGCAGAACAAATGGAAACAATCAAAAAAAATACAGTAGAAATTATCAGTGAAGAAGAGCTTTACCAAAAATTTAAACGGGCATACGAAACCGGAAAACCTCTAAAATGTAAGTTGGGCTTTGATCCTTCAGCGCCGGATTTACATTTAGGCCATGCGGTGGTCCTGCAAAAAATTCGCGAATTCCAAGAACTGGGGCATGAAGTAATCATTATTATGGGTGATTTTACCGGCATGATAGGAGATCCCACCGGACGTTCTCAAACGAGGCGCCAGCTTTCAGAAGAAGAAGTAAAAGAAAATGCTCGCACATATCAAGAACAATTATTCAAAATACTTCACCCGGTAAAAACGCAATTGGTTTTTAACAGCGAATGGTTATCCAAACTTGGTTTTGCAGAGGTAATAGAGCTTGCTTCTAAATACACGGTGGCGCGTATGTTGGAGAGGGAGGATTTCAATCGGCGATACAGGGAAGGCCATTCCATTAGTATACATGAATTTTTTTATCCCCTCATGCAGGGTTATGACTCTGTAGCAATTCAATCCGACATTGAACTGGGCGCTACCGAGCAAAAGTTTAATATTCTAATGGGAAGGCATTTGCAAAAAGAATACGGGCAAGAGGTACAAGTTGCCCTTACTACTCCGATTATTACCGGGACCGACGGTGTTCAGAAAATGAGCAAAAGCCTGGGAAACTATATAGGCATAACGGAGCCGGCTTCAGATATATATGGAAAAGTAATGTCCATCCCTGATGACATTATGATGGAATATTTTCATCTTGCCACTACATTGGAAGAAAATGAAATAGAGAAAATCAAAAAAGGTATGGAGTCACAAGAACTTCATCCCCGGGATGCTAAAATGCGTTTAGCCAGAGAAATAGTAGCTCTTTACCATGGCAATGATGCCGCTGATAAATCAGAAAAGGAGTTTACCAGGGTAGTGCAACAAAAAGAGCTGCCTGAAGATATCCCTACAGTTTTCTTAAGTACCGGTGAATGGGGAGAAACACCCAACATTGTAAATGTACTGGCAGCTACAGGATTGGTTAACAGTAACAGTGAAGCTCGCAGGTTGATTAATCAGGGCGGGATTCGCCTGAACGGAGAAAAGGTTAACAGCGTTGAAAAAAACATCAACTTAAATGAAGAAAACCTTCTTCAGGCCGGAAAAAGAAAGTATGTAAGAGTAAAAATCGCATAAAATAACTAAAATATATTTTGACATAATTGGGGTTTGGGTTAATTTCTGCAGAAAAGTTTAAAATCTTAAATTATATAGCTTTAAATTGAAGATTAAGCTTCGAGAAGATATTGACAAGCCATCACCCGTATGATAATATAAATAATACCAAGCGGAAGGCCGTTTGGATAATTATTTTATAGCGCTCTTTGAAAACTGAACAGGGCAAGCCGATTTGTGAGATGGTTCCCAATTTGAGTTTTAAAGAATTGGGATTTTTAGAGTTTAGGATATCAAACTGGAGAGTTTGATCCTGGCTCAGGACGAACGCTGGCGGCGTGCTTAACACATGCAAGTCGAACGAAGCGACCGGGTTAGCTTGCTAACCTGGTTGACTTAGTGGCGGACGGGTGAGTAACACGTGGGTAACCTACCTGAAAGACCGGGATAACAGCTCGAAAGGGCTGCTAATACCGGATAAAGTAAGAGATTGCTATGATTTCTTACCAAAGGCGTTATGTAGTGCTTTCAGATGGGCCCGCGGCTCATTAGTTAGTTGGTGGGGTAAAGGCCTACCAAGGCGATGATGGGTAGCCGGTCTGAGAGGATGGTCGGCCACACTGGGACTGAGACACGGCCC
>CAZWVJ010000037.1:0-13886 GCA_964636865.1 uncultured Syntrophomonadaceae bacterium | reverse complement strand
TTCTAAACGGCAGCGGGGAAGAAAGGTTACTTTCAATTACCAAAACACCTAAACTTGATCAACATAATAATGTAGAATATGTGGTTTGCTCTGCAGAAGATATCACAGAGCGTAAGCAGGCCGAAGAAGAACTGAAACTAAAGGAGGACTACCTGCGGGGTATCTTGGAATCGCAGAACGATTTGATAGTCCGGGTAGATTTAGAAAATCGGTTTACTTATGTAAACGATGCTTATTGTAAAGCCTTTGGCAAAACCCGCGAAGAATTGATCGGCAAGTCATTTACACCTCTTGTCCATGAAGAAGACAGAGAACATACCTTAAAGGCCATGGAATGGCTTTATGTGCCGCCTTATCGAGTATACATGGAGCAGCGGGCAATGACAGTAGACGGCTGGCGCTGGATAGCCTGGGAAGACAGCAGTATCTTCAATGATAAAGGGGAAGTAGTAGAAATACAGGGTGTAGGTCGAGATATAACAGAACAGAAGCAGGCCAAGAAAGCTCTTGAAGAAAGCGAAGAAAAGTTCAGAACCCTGGCGGAATCTTCTCCCATTGCTATTATGATGCACCAGGATGATTGTTGGGTTTACGTAAATCCTGCCGCAGAAGAAATTTCAGGTTACTCCTCGGAAGAGTTTTACGAGATGAAATTTTGGGAGATTGTGCATCCTGATCATAGGGAAACTGTCAAGGAAAGGGGGCAAAAACGCCAGCAAGGCGAACATGTCACCCCTTCTTATGAATTAAAAATAGTAACCAAGCAAGGCAAAGAAAAATGGGTCTTCATGAGGGGAGCTACTACTAGATTTCGAGGCAAGCTTGCAGTCTTTATTACGGTTATGGACATCACCGAGCGCAAGCAGGCGGAGGATTCACTTAACTACCGGCTCCAGTTTGAGAAATTAGTATCAGAAATATCATCTATATTTATAAACCTTCCTTCGGAAAAAATAGATGAAGGAATCAATTACGCATTAAAGCTTACAGGCGAGTTTTTCCATGTAGATCGCAGCTATGTTATGAAGTTTTCAGCAGACGAAGAGGTTATGAGCAACACCCACGAATGGTGTGCCGAGGGCATCGAACCGCAGATGGAGAAAATACAAAATCATCCGTTAGAAAGTTTTCCCTGGTGGGTGGGGAAAATTCAAAATCAAGATTATATTCATATACCCGATGTCAGCAAGCTGCCGCCGGAAGCAGATGCAGAAAAGGAAGAATTTCAACAGCAGAACATTAAAACCCTGTTAGGTGTAGCGCTGCGCAGTAAAGACAGATTATTAGGCTTTTTTGGCTTTGACAGTGTGGAAACTAAAAGGGTCTGGACGGAAGAAACAATTACTTTCCTTAAAGTGATTGCTGATATCCTGGTAAGTGCCTTTGAAAAATGTAGTATAGAACAAAAACTCCGTTACATGGGCACTCATGACAGTGTCACCGGGCTCAAAAACCGCTACTTCATGGAGGAGGAAATGCAAAGGCTAGAAGCAGAAAGGCCTCAGTCTATCAGCATAATTATGGCTGAGCTAAACGGACTCAAGCTGGTTAACGAAACCTACGGGCAGGCTATTGGAGACGAAATGCTAAAAAGTGCCGCTGCAATTTTAATGAAATCCGTCCGTGATGAAGATGTTATTGCTCGCTGGGGTGGAACCGAATTTGTTGCCCTTTTGCCGCATATTTCTGAGGACGGGGTGGAATCTATCCGCAATGAAATATTGGAAAATATGAAGGGATCTTACGTAAAAGATATGCCTATTTCCTTAGCTATAGGGGTAGGAGTTAAAAATGAACCTGACAAAGAACTGTTAAAGTCTTTAAGAGAAGCAGAGGATGAGATGTACAAGCGCAAGCTTACCGAAAATTACAGCACAAGAAGAGATGTGATTAATGCCCTTTTAAAATTGCTGAGAGAAAAAAGCCATGAGACCGAAGCACATGTGCAGCGTATATTTGATATAGCCTGGAAGATTGGAGGGAAATACGGCTTAGACAGAACAGAGTTAAAGCGCCTGGAATCGATTGCTTTCCTTCATGATATAGGAAAAATATACATCCCTGAGGATGTACTGACCAAAGAAGGTCCTCTTTCCGAAGAAGAATGGGAGCTAATAAAGAAGCATCCGGAAAAAGGATGGAGAATTGCTCAAGCTACGGAGGAGTTTGCCCACGTTGCTGAAGAAATACTTACTCACCACGAACGTTGGGAGGGTGGTGGATACCCTCAGGGACTTAAAGGAAAGGAGATACCAGTGCTAGCAAGGATTATAGCAATTGCCGATGCCTACGATGTTATGTCTCAAGGAAGGTGTTATAAAGAACCCATGAGTAGAAAAGAAATTATGGAGGAGTTTAAAAGGTGTGCCGGTACCCAGTTTGATCCGGAATTGGTAAAAAATTTCCTTTCCATTTTATAGGAATAATAACGGGATTAGTAACAGCGGTATAAATAACTGGAAATGAGGGTCCGCCTTTGTGGCGGTTCCTTTTATTTAGGTGTTGCGCCGACTGGGCGACAGCTTGACGGGAAAATCTACTGTGGGTTTGATAGTGGGAACCATTAGCTGAAGACAGGGGAAACTTCCTCATCGAGAAATGGGAGCCTGCCTTATTTCACAATTATATTAAGATTTAAATATTAACAGGAATTATACTGAAACCTATAGAAAGTTTATCTTTAATTTTATTAATGGCAACCTGAAAGCTTGGCTTGTTTCAAAGTTATTAAAATAATCAGGATGACCGGAAGGAGGAAAAATTATGAGCGAAGAGGGCAAATGTCCCGTTACGGGCAGAACAACCCAAAATCCCACGGTAATTGGTGGCCCTTCGATTAGAGATTGGTGGCCAAAAAAGTTAAATCTTAAGATTCTTCATCAAAATTCAGAATTAATTAATCCTATGGATAAAGACTTCAACTATGCAGAAGAATTTAAAAAGCTATTTTGACACTTTGTTTAAGTATGATACGGGCTATTGCAGAGATTTATGCATTTGACGACTCTCAGGAAAAGTTCTTACAGGATTTTATATCTGCCTGGAATAAGGTGATGAACGCAGACCGTTTTGACCTTACATAAAAACTTTTGGTAATTCTTCTTGATTTCTGCAACGCTGATACGTAAAGGTTGCAAGCGGAATTTCTATTGATGCAGGGAAATAAATTATTTTATTATGCATAGTTGTTTTCAGGCCATTAAGGGTTATTCTGGCCCGTAATGGCTAAATATTTATAGGGATGATAAGCCTCATGTTAAACAATAGAACAAGCGTTTTGGTTATTTTTGTAGCAGTATATTTTTTGTTCTTCGATACCCACTTTCAAATGCCTATACTTGCGCCTTTTGCTCATTCCCTGGGCTCTACTCCTTTTATGATTGGACTGGTAGTAGGAGCTTATTCTTTGTTTAATGTTTTGGGAAATTTGACGAGCGGCTACCTGATAGATGCCAGGGGATGGAAAATACCTCTATTTGTGGGGACATTTTTAGTTTCATTAAGCCTTTTTGCATACGCATATGCTTTTTCTCCGGTAACCTTATTTGTTATCAGATCGTTTCACGGCTTAGCTGGAGGTCTGGTCATACCGGCCACTTTGGCTTTTCTCGTTCAAACACCATTTAGAGCAGGCACAGAGTCTTTGTCTAAGAGAATGTCTTTTTATGGAGTCGCTATAGGGTTGGCTTCGCTAACCGGGCCTCCTTTGGCAGGGGTGCTTGCCTCGCAATATGATTATCAAAGCACTTATTTGGTGGTAGCTTTCATCATGGTTATTCCTGTCTTGCTGGTGATTCTTTTAATGAAAGAAAAGACTTTTACCTCATCCAGGACAGCTTCCCTTAAAACGAATTATAGTAATGTTATGAGGTCTACAGTGTTAAAAACTGCTTTTGGGTTGGTTTTTGTGCTGATGGGTTGCACCGGAACATTGATATCATTTTTTCCGGGCAAAGTGGAAGAGCTGGGTGCTAACCCAGCTGTCACAGGTGCTCTTTTTACCGCTTTTGCAGCTACTGCAGTCATAGTGCACCTGGTTTGGCCCGCTTTGGCGAAGCGTTTTAACCTTTGGAATAGTATTTTAGTGGGATTTAGCTTGTTAATGCTTTCCATGGTGGCATTGCATGTTCTAAATTTGATAATGGCTCTGGCATTTGCTTTGGTAGGTTATGGGGTGGGATTTGGGCTTTTACTTCCGGCGCTTCTTGAGTTGGTAGCCAAAGGAAGCCGCCCTGAAAACAAGGGTTTGGCTTCAGGTTTTTTCTTCATGTTTTTTTCTTTGGGAGTTGCGGTGATTCCACCTTTTGCAGGCTTGTTACACCAATCTATAGCCAACATTTCTCCTTTTGTGGCGGCAGTTTCGTTAGCTCTCCTGTTCTGGATACCGATTGCTTGGCGGGTGAAGCAGGCGATTCAGGAAGCATAAATACCTGAGCTTTAATTTGATACTTTTTTATTGTCTAGAAAATAGGAAACAACAAATTCCATTTTATTGTTGCTAATTTTCGTGGCTCAAAATGCGGAAAATTCAAGTAGCCATTGAGAATTAAATATGATGGACGATTTCGCCTAAGAGGAAGCAGGTTTTACGGTAAGAAGTTAAAATAATTAGTTGCAAGAGAACTAACTACGAAATGCCCACCGGATTAAAGAAGATGTTTCGGCTGTTCTAGAGCCTTCTTCTCTGACCGCGGTGGGCGGGGATACTTATTTAACTGAGCTTTTAGGAAAACCTTCCGGGCAAATAACGGTTTATTTTAGAATGGGAGTTTGACGTTATCCAGGTTCAAGTCCTCCTGAAGTTTTTTCAACTCTTCCCGCAAATTTTCCCCGATGGGAAGTCCCTTCTCTTTTCTTTCCTGCCAGGTGAGGTATTCTTTTTCTCCCGCAGTGTAAATTTTTTCTTTATCCGGGGCTTTACGGGAATTTCGTAGTTCCCGGAGGATATTCCCCGTTGTTTTCTTAAATGAGTCTAATTCAGTAAAATGGCTGACATCAAAGGCGATAAAGAAATGCCCCAGACGGTAAGGGACGCTCTTCCCGTTTTCTACCCCCATGAGCATTTTCAAGTAAGAACCGCCCTGCAAAGCCGCAGAGAGAATCTCTACTACAGTTGCATACCCATATCCTTTGTAACCTGCGGTTTCTTCGCTGATTCCTCCCAAGGGAGCGAGAGCGGCATTGCCTTTGACCAGGTCCGTAAGGGTTTGTTCAGGGTCTGTTTTACTTTGGCCGTCTTCGCCAATGACCCATCCTTCAGGCATGGTCTTGCCTTCCCTGGCGTATACTTCTATCTTCCCCCGCTGGGTAACAGATGTTGCGCAGTCGATTAAAAATGGAAAATCTTCATCGGTAGGCATGCCGAATACCAGGGGATTGGTTCCCAACATGTTTTCAACGCCAAAAGTGGGCGCTATAGAAGGCCGGGCATTGGTGCCGGTCATCCCTATCATGCCGGCTTCTGCAGCCATTAAAGCATAATAACCTGCAATTCCGTAATGAGTGGAGTTCCTGACGGCTACCATTCCCATTCCATAGTCTCGGGCCTTTTGAATAGCCATTTCCATAGATTTTTTGGCTATTACATGCCCCATACCGTTGTTTCCGTCTATAACTGCCGTAGTAGGACCTTCTTTCACTGTATCCATTTTTGTTTCCGGTAGTTGAATTCCTTTTTGGATCCGGTCTATGTAGATTGGCTTGAGCCTGGAAAGTCCATGAGAGTCAATTCCCAGTTTATCAGCGGTAATAAGAACCTCTGCACATACTTTTGCATCTTCCTCGGGAACACCCACTTTTTTAAAGGCCTCCACCATGAAATTTTCCATGGTTTCAAAATCAGCCCATACTACATCGTTGCCCATGAATAGCTACCTCCTTTATAATATTATTTTATTTATCTCATCTAAATTATAAAATAAAATATCAAAGAAAAATATATTAAGAAACCATCTTTTTTACAAAGAGTTGAATTAATCTTTAATTTTTCATGCTCATAGTAGGTGAATAAAATATTGATTGATTGCCCCGGGGGTATATTTTAAAGCGGTAATAACGGTTATCCCGGGGTGGGTTGTACCACCTGGCTTCATACAAACCCATCTTATCTTTGGAAATTTTCTTGTGGTATATCGTTGCCAGGTGAGGGCCATCATCATTGACCGGGAAAACTCTGTCATAGTGGGTTTCCCAGTTTTCTCCGTCATTGCTAACTTCGATTTCCAGCAATGGTTTGTGAAAATCAATTTTTGCCGGAGGCACATCATACCATTTAAAACTCCAATAAGGCTCATCCAGGCTATGGGCAGGAAAATAGGCAGGGTCTTCGGCTGTCCTTCTGTTGCTTTCTTCCTCCATGTCGGGGGGATAATAAGTTTTTGTGGTAAGTTTTACTTCATAATTTTCTATAAGCTCACCACCGGAATCATTTTCTGCCATTTCTTTTGCCAGTTGCCCCACTTTTACTCCTATATAAGGACCGGTATTGGGACCATAAAGGTTACTTCCGCCCTCGTAATACTGTATAGAATACTCTTCCGGGGTGTTTACGTACCCGAAATATCCGTTGGAAACGTCGGTTACCACGAATCTTTTTACGTCTGTAAGACCGGCTTTTTCGGAGATTTCGCGGCATTTTTCGCCTATTCTTCGCCCCATTTCCTGGGTTACTTCCCAGGGAAGAGGAATTAAAACTGTATCATGTACCTGGATAACCTGGGCAAGGAAAAGATGCGGGACGGTTTCTTTGGGCAAAATAAATTTTTGGAAGGGTCCGCCGATAATTTTTTTGGCCCCCTGCAAATCATCGGGGGAATAATTTTTTTTAGGACGTCCCGGCTGAAATAAAACAGGTATTTTGTCAAAAAAGGTAGTTCTGCCTCTTCCTCTGGCGCCGGCAGGAAGGGCCATTCCCGCATAACCCCTTTCGCTTATTTTGATCCCGTTAGCCTCTCTTTTTTCCAGCAGGTTAATTTCCCTGGTTCGGTATCTTATAACTGTATTGTTTTCCAGTTTATCGTCGAGAGAGTAAAAGAGGTCCAGAGTTTTTTCCGCCATGTTTGAAGCTATATTTTGCATATCTTTAAAATTTTCCGGCCTGCTCGGGTCATGGTTAGCATTGCAGTCTCCGTGAGCATAATTTGCCGCTCCGTGCACGGGTACATTGGTAGTGTGGTATTTTTCTTTTATTCCTTTTTCAACTTTCCGGGAGAAAAAGCCGGTTATATCGCCGTTAAACAGTCCTTCCAATTCTCGAGGGGGGCTGTTAGGGTGCATGGAAAAGTTAGTAAAGAGGCCTGCAGGCTTGTATTCGTTATTTTCGTCCGGGCAATCGATCCTTATCATGTGAAGGTAGGGATTTATTGCTCGCAGGGCATCAGGCTTTTTCTGCAGGCTGCGGATATTTTCATTTTGCAGATAAGGCTCCAGGCTGCGGTTTATAGTAGCATTCCAGATTTCTGTGCTGCCGGTGGCGATTTTGGCGGGTTTTGTGTTTTGATAAGCCCTGATGATTCCATCAGCTATTTGCTTGCTGCAGAAATTCAGGTAATTTTTTTCGAGGCCGGGTTTGTTGGAAGCATTACTATTATACATCTCGTTACCGAAATAATTTCCCGGCCCGGAATGAGTGTGAGTGGCGCATAACGAAAGCCCGCCTGAATCTACATCTGTTTTTTCCGCTATTAGATTGGCTATTTGATGATGCAGCAGCAATGAACCGGATAAGAGTTCACACTGGACAAGCGCTACCGGCTTCCCTTTTTTGGGTTTAAGGTAAAAAATCCTGGCTTTGAGTTTTGTCCTTACCCCGTAGCACTGGCAGGCGGCAATTGCGTATCCTGCTGCAGGCATTCCCGGCGGAGGCGTGATATCAACAATCTCTATTCCGGCAAGAACGGTGTCGTTATCTTCAGATGGTAGTGGTTTTTTATAAGGTATCTTTATTGTTTCTTTTGCCATATATATTAACATTCTTCAAATACTCTTATATTCCTGCCTTATGGGATTACTTTATTAAAAATGAAGTTGTTAGATAATTAATAACCCGCTTACTGACGGAATGAACAAGATAATATAATGAAAAATGCCCGGGTAAAATTTCTTCAGGTTGGATTTAACGGTCTACCAGTTTAAATATTACTTAAATAATAATATTAACCCACTACTTAAGCATCAAAATTTAACAAGCGTGCAAAAGCTTTGCCCATCATTATTTGTATTTCTTCTTGGCTGAAGGATATTTCCGGGCAGGAAGAAAGATCGGGTTCCTTTATGGCATTTACCCATTGTTCCATTGGGCAAAGTACATTCAGATAAGGTCCGTCGGTGGCAAAAAAAACTCGCCAGGGTCCCAGCGCATCCAGTATATCCCGGAGTATTCTGTAAAAAGAGGTGGGATTTTGTAGGAAATCTCTCTGCCATCCGGAGATGTCCACATAACAGTTTGGCTTGACGCTACACACCAGCAATGCTTCTTCCCACCAGTGATGACCACAGTGAGCCATAATTATGGGTAAATCCGGAAAATCAGCGGCTACATCATCCACATAAAGGGGGCGGCAGAAGCGGGATTTCATCGGCCCCGGCTGGTTTCCGGTGTGAATTAACACCGGGACATTGTATTCCCTGCATTTTTCGTAAAGGGGGTAAACTACTTCTTCGTAGGGATAATATCCTACGGAAGGATGAAGCTTCAAACCCTGCATTCCCCAGTCTTCTACTCCCAGCGAAAACATCTCCGTCGCTTCCGGTCTTCTGGGGTCGATGGCGAAAAATCCGAGAAGGCGATGGGGATATCTTTGTACTGCCTGGGCAATGGCTCGGTTTTGCTCCATTATGGAGACTTCCGGTTCCCCTGCTGCGAGCCCGTAATCTACTGCAAAAATACAGGAGCGATCCACGCCTGCATTATCCATGTCTTCTATCAGATTATCACCGGTGGGATCTAGCACCCTTTCTTTTAATCCTTCCAGTAAAATTTGTGCATCGGGGTATTCGCCTGATTGTTTGCCCATGTTTGTGGCAACTATCCTGGACATATTCAGAAAGAACTCCTCCTGAATCCAACCCTGGTCTACTAAATGCACGTGGGAATCAATAATCATCATTATCACCCTTCCTGTTTTATAAATATATGATAATTATATTTGAGAAATTCCGGGTAGGCAACTTGCTTTCCTTTTATTATTTTAAGCGCTGTTGGTAGTTTGGTTCCAGTTTTCTTGTGTTAGCTTTTCTTCCTTCTATCCTTACAATAATAAATAAATTCATATAAATTTGGGTCTTTTAGAAATTTGGAAAATATGCTTGAGTAAATTATAATATAGAAAATCACCTCTGGTGCAATTTCAAAGTAAATAGTACGTTGTACCTTATTTAAGGTGAAGGTGTTAAGTAGGCAAGACTTTTACTACGATGACGCAAAAATTTTTGCGTTGCAGAATTTTGTTTGGAACATTTCTATTATGGTATCTTTTCTGCAATCTTATGAGAAAGGAGCTATTTCAAATGATGAAAATTAAAATTACTTCCCGGTTTGGATTTACCTTTTTATTAGTTATACTAATGGTTTTGACATTGTCAGCTTGTGGAAGTGAAGACATTCCGGAGGAAGGCTCAAAGGGTTTGCTTTATCAAGTAGAAGGGGGAGATAACCAGGTTTATCTTTTTGGTTCAGTTCATGTTGGCAATGAAGAGATGTATCCCCTTCATGAGTCTGTTTATGAAGCTTTTGCAGAAGCTGATGTACTGGGGATGGAAATCGATATGATGAAAAAGAGTGAAATGGAAATAACGGGAAAAATCTTTCAAAAAGGTATGTACCAAGATGATCGAAAGATCACAGACCTGGTTTCCGAAGAAACCTACCAAGATCTAATAGAATTATTAAAATTCCCCGGTGTTGACGAAGAAATGCTCAAAAAGTATAAACCGTGGTATGCTGCCTCGGAATTGTCTGTTTTAGCGGCAATGGAAGCAGGTTACAATCCGGAGTTGGGGGTGGAAAATTATTTAATTGAAAGAGCCGAGGAAGAAGGAATGGAAAGCCTGGGCTTGGAGACAATATCTATGCAGTATGCACCAGAGGAAAAACTTTCTGATAAATCTCAAGTTATATACTTAGAACAAACCATGGAAGAGATGGAGGAAGTAGCTGAAGAGTTGGAAAAAATGGTTGCCGATTGGAAAGATGGTGATTTAGATATGTTTGCGGAAATTAGAAGTGAAACTATAGAAGCGGCAGAAACAGAATCCCTACGAAAATACCATAAAGCTTTAACAGATGGAAGGGATGAACAAATGGCTCAAGAAATTGAACAAATACTGCACGATGATAGCGGTAAAACCTATTTTATAACAGTGGGCTCTCTCCATCTGGCCGGTGAAAATAGTATTGTAGAACAACTTGAAGATGAGGGATATGAGGTAAATTACATGTACTAGGGAGGTGTATAAGATGGCTATTGCCGAATTTTCTATTATTCCATTGGGGACAGGTTCGCCTGGTTTATCAGATTATGTTTCTGCCTGTAAGAGGGAATTGGACGAACATGGGGAAGGCCTCAATTATGAGTTAAACGCTATGGGTATTGTTATCGAAGGCGACCTGGATCAAATTCTTAAGATAATCCGACGTCTGCACGAAGTTCCATTTAAAATAGGGGCGCAAAGAGTTACCACCAGTATTAAAATTGATGATCGCCGTGACAAAAATGCTTCCATTAACCAAAAAATTAAATCGGTGGAGGACAAATTAGAAGAAAAGAAATAGGGGAAATGTCATTTAGCTTGAAGGTGTCAAAAGGAACCGTCCCCTTTTACACCTGGAAAGTTGGTGTAAAAGGGGACGGTTCCTTTTGACACCTAAAACTTTACTTTTTAAAAAGGGAATGATTTAATAAAATCAATACTATAATGTTAGTAAATAAATGCAAGGATGTGAGAAAATGGTAAAAATTTATGCTTTGAGCACATGTCCGTGGTGTAAAAAGGCCAAACAATTAATGGAGGAACAAGGGGTAAATTATGAAGCAGTAGATGTAGATTTGCTGGAAGGCGAAGAACAAAAAGAGACAATTGAACAGGTTGACAAGATTGCTTCCAAGCGCTCTTTCCCCATAATATTGGTTGGGGAAAAAGTAATTCAGGGTTACAAGGAAGATGAAATCCGGGAGGCATTAAAGAATGAAAAGTAAGATTTACTGCCCTGTTTGCCAGATGTACTTTATATCTAAAGATTCCATTGAAATAGGGAAAGAAGTCATTTGTAATATCTGTGGGGCCAGGCTCGAGATAACGGAATTAGAGCCGCAGTTCTCAACGCGCAGAGTTCCACAAGATCCGGAAGATGAAATATACGATCGGGTGGAAACTTTTGCGCAAATGCGTGGTTATGTTTTTGACGATAATAAAGAAGACATTATGTCCGGTTTGTTGGAGAAAAACAGAAAATTTGGCGATTTTTACTGTCCTTGCCGCTTTGATAATGTTCCGGAAAATGTTTGTCCCTGCCTGGAAACTCGCCGTAATGCAGTGCGTAAAGAGGGTAGCTGTTTTTGAAAACTGTTTTACTTACCCGGACAGGTTCTGTCCTAAAAACATGGGAACACTGAAATAGGATTTCTAAATGCAGCGGAAAAGGTGTCGGTGAAATATAAATAATGCAGGAAATATTTTAAAAGAAATAGAATTACTACTATTACTGCAAACTAAACATGCGAAGAGGTGATTAATTATGAAAACAGAGAAGAACTTGATGGATGCTTTTAGTGGTGAGTCCCAGGCAAATCGCAAATATTTGGCTTTTGCCAAAAAAGCCGAAAAAGAAGGCTTTAAGAATGTAGCGAGAATTTTTCGCGCTATAGCCGAGGCGGAGACTATCCATGCCCTTAAGCATTTTGAAGTGGCCGGGAAGGTAGGCTCTACTCTGGAAAATTTGGAAACCGCGGTTGAGGGAGAACATCACGAATATACGGAGATGTATCCCGAATTTATTAATGCAGCAGAAGAAGAAGAGCAGAAAAAGGCTAAGACCAGCTTTGAGTATGCCAATGCTGCGGAAAAGGTCCATGGTAAAACATTTGAGGAAATGAAAAAAATGGTGGAAAATGGCCAGGATGTTGAAGACAAGGATGCTTTTCTGTGCCCTGTTTGCGGCTGGGTAGGCCTTGATCCGGCTCCGGATCGCTGTCCTATTTGCAATACACCCAGCAAATCGTTCCAGAAATTTTAGTTAAAAATTGGGTGGAGGGAAGAAATAAAAACATTTCAGGCCTGGTCACATAGTCTAATAGATGTTAAAGTTAAAAAACTTTGGAAAGGAGAATTTTTATGGATCCATTTACTTGCTTAATTTGTGGAGAACCTTATCTTGGAAAGAGCGCTCCCGATCGCTGTCCTTTCTGCGGAGCACACGGGATGCACCTGGTGCCCTCTTCCATGTATGTAGATGTGGGTGCGGTAGAGCTTTCGGAGCAAAGCCGGAAAGACTGTCAGGAGGCATTACAGCTTGAGTTGAAAAATCAATCTTTCTATAAATGTGCTGCAGATAACGCGGAAAATGAACTAACCCGGGCCATTTTTAAACGTTTGTCTAAGCAAGAGGCGGAGCATGCCGAACTGCTTTGCGATTTAATGGGCATAGATGAGCCGGAACCTCCCGCGGCGGAATGCGCAGACAGTGATGCGGAAAACTTTAAAACTGCCGGCGGAAAAGAAAAGAATGCCGCTAACTTTTACCTGCAGGTGGCAGCACGTGCCCCGGAATCCCGGGTGAAGGAAGTATTTCGGGCTATCTCAGATATTGAAAGTGAGCACCTGAAGCTTTCCAATATTTATGGGGGTAATAGCTAAGCCCGGTCTGAAATTCCCCAAAACGTTCATGCAGGGCTGCAAAGTAAAAACGTCAATGTAAGCATAAGCAATGCAACTAAGCCCGATAACAAACTTTATATTAATGTTCTTATTGAGCAAGAATATAAAACTATGAATTATTTGGGGTACAACCGTTATAATCGGAATTGCCATTTTGTAAATCTTCTGCGGGAGTTATGCCCTCTTCCTTTTGAATATCTTCAATGGCTTCTTCATCAACTTCGGGGAAAAAGTCGTCAAAGGGGTAATCCCGGGGCTTATCATGCTTTTTGCAGTAGCGGCGCAGGTTTTTGACCCAGAATCCACCCCGAAAGTGCTGAGGTTCATAGGAAATAACAAAAGCGGCGGGATCGCAAGCCAGGATGTATTGGTAAAGGTCTTGCTGATCTTTACGGGAAGTAAGAATTTCCATGACATGGCGCCTGCCGCCTCTTCCTTCACCTAGCCAGGAGGTAACCCCGAATCCTTTTTGTCGTAGAAAAGTAGGGGTGGAAACATTGCAGTCTTTGCTAATTACCTTGACCGTGACGTACCCCAGGGCCAGGGAACTTTCAATTTTGGTGCCTACCAAAACACCTATGGCGAAACCGCCGGCATAAGCAATAAGGTTTTGTATCTCCCCCAAATTTTCCAGTACCAGGCCAATGCCGAGAACAAAAACAAAGGCTTCCCCGGTGCTGATAAGGGCAGCGTAGCCATGCTTTCCTTTAAGGGTAAGCATGGTGCGCACGGTGAGCAGGGATATATAGATTATATTAATAACCAAAATAATAAGAACCATCAACAAAACAATCACCACCAAACCAGTATATTTTTAATAGGGTCACATCTATTATAAGGACTAGTTAACGGCGGTGCAAGAACTTTAGTTATTAAAAAAAAGAAATATTTGACGGTTTGAAGTGGCTTCATTAAGCGATACACCAGGCTACGATTAGAACTACAATAAATTTTACGAATAGAAATTTGCCTTCTATTGGAAAATCTTTGATAAAATAAAGAGGGGTATTTAT
>CAZWVJ010000036.1:0-15540 GCA_964636865.1 uncultured Syntrophomonadaceae bacterium | reverse complement strand
TGTGGAAGGAATCACCGGAAATGATATTATTTAGATGTAAAACAAAAGAAAGAGGCGAGTATTGCTTAACCAATGCCGCGGCCTGGTTTAATACTTAAAAAAATATATAAAAATTTGTTCACCCTGGCCCATGTCTAATTTATTTCATGGAGATTAAATAAATACTACGGCAAATCTTGTGGACATAAACAATCACATATAGAAAAATTTCTTTAAGGGTTCGGTGATAAGGTTTTTAACTTTTAACGTCAAGAATTCTCCCGCCTGTAGAGGGGGAGATGAATTGGTAAGGCTTTAGCGAAAACCAAGCTGGAGCCGGTCAGGTAACTGACAAAATTGGGGTAGAGACTACCCTTAGAGCCTGGGTAAACTTGTGGCATTAGCCATATTGACCGGGAGTTCCCATTTCTTAAGCTCAGTGAAAGCGGGAGTGGTTCAAAAAAAGTGTTCCTTGTCACCGGACCCTTAAATAAAATGATGCTTCATATCTACCGGTACCGGCAGCGCCTGGCTTCAAATATCGCCAGTCCGGAAGGGATAATAAATAGCGACGTCTCCGATTTTGTTAAAAAAGGTAAAAACTCAGTAGAAGTTCACTGCCGGTAGGGCGGCTCGTTGTGATGAGGAGGATAAAGGCCTTATTCTCGATTAAACTAAATGCTTCGAGGTATTTGAGTCCTAACAAAGATGATAGCTGCTACCTTCCATATCAGAAAGTATTAGATGTTTTTATAAAAAAGTGAAATAAGAGGAGTGGGAGCATGAAGCGAATGCTTCTGGCCTTAATTATAACTATGGCTACCATTGCATTGGTGGTGGGATGTGAAAGTGAGTACCGGGTAACCCTGGAGGTAATGCCTCAGGAGGGCGGAGAGATCTCCGGTGAGGGGGAATATTCTTCCGAAACTGAAGTAACTGTAGAAGCCCGACCTGAGGAAGGGTATTCTTTTGTGGAGTGGGTGGAAGAAGGAGAAACAGTAAGCACAGAAGAGAAGTATGAATTTGTAATTGAAAATGATCGGGATCTGATGGCCTTTTTTGAAGAAGAGGGGCAGGAAACCATAAAAATATTTGACGAAGAGGACCGGTTAATTTTTGAATATGCCCACGAGGAATTTTTAGACTGGGCCGAAAACCACTGGAAAAATATTTTCGACGAAATTCCCGCTTTTCACGAGGATTACCCCGTTTTTCCGGAGGATCTTTCCTACTTTGATGATACGGAAGCCCTCTCTCCCTGTGGGAACATGGTTGCCTTTTCCTTGCATGACTTTCATGCCGCTGCGCATATGTCCTTCGTAGGGGTAGTAAACCTGCAGACCGGGAAGGTAGATTTGGTAGACCAGGAAAACCGCGGGCAGATAGATGAATTTTACTGGTCGCCCGGGAGTGATTATCTGGCTTACCCCCTTAATACTACGGAAGTAGAAGGCTATTTACTTTCCAACGATAACGTAGAGCAAATGAGTAAAGAATTCACCCTGGATGAAGAGGATATAAGGAAAGCTTTAAACAGGGGAGAATATTCCTCTTTCCTTCCTTTTTTTAGAGACCTCTCCTGGTGGGAAGACGAAAAGAGGCTAATGTTCTCTACCAATTCACCCGAATGTAAAGAGGCAAGAATGATAATTTGGGGTGTGGATCCCGCGGGGGAAGATTTAGTTATAGAAGACATGGTGCCGGGAGAAACAACTTTACTTGAAATGATCCTGAAGTTTTTCCGAAATCTTTTCTTGTGCTGACCTATGCCTAAACAAAACAATTATAGGTAACTGTTTTTGATCGAAGCATAATTTGAAGATATGACAATCTATGAAAGGGGATAGGACAAGATATGGGAATTGAGGAAAATAAGAAGAAAACACCATCTATTGATGAATGGCTAAAAGAAGCCAAGAATGATCCTGCGGCTGCAAACGTAGGAATGTTTTTAACCCATAATGGGATCGTTCGCAAAACATCGAAAGCCAAGGTGCGGCAAGGAATTGATGATGATCCCCCCATAAAAGGAATGGAATTCTCCTATGATGAAAAGAAGGTTAATGCGGCCATCGAGGAGACCTATAAGATGGACGGAATATTTTATATCAGAGTGTGGCTTAACGAAGGCCGGCTTGAGGTGGGCGATGATATAATGTATCTATTAATAGGTGGCGATATCAGACCTCATGTTGTAGACGCCCTCCAGTCCTTGGTAGAAAAAATCAAAAAAGAATGTGTTACAGAAAAAGAAATGTGACAGTGGGGACGGGGCAATTTTGTCACATGTGACAGTGGGGACGGGGCAATTTTGTCACATGGGTGACAGTGGGGACGGGGCAATTTTGTCACATTATTTTATCCTTGAGATAATTCCCCTTGAAACTCCTGTTGCTCTCTCAATTTGTCTGATAGATAAGCCTTCATTTTCCCTTAAAGCTTTTATAATAATGTTTCTTTCTGCCTGCGGCATAGTGCTTAGTGTATGAGGCTCTTTCCCATTTAACAATTGTATTATCTTTCTTCGAACTTGATCGTCAGTTATTTTTTGGGTATCAATAAGATCAAAATTATCTTTGCTAGTTTTCTGATGAAATTTAACAAATATATTTATTGCATCTTTTTTATTAACTGATAAAAAATGCAATAAATACTCGGTATCAGTAATAATATTTTCGGTTTTACCGGTGTATTCATTGTAGCTGCTCCATTTATATTCATGCGAATTATTGGCAATTCCGGCTTTCCATGGATTCTGATGGATATATCTAACCAAAGTAAATAAATATTTATCATCTTCAACCGGTTCACTGTTGAAGCGATTTCCAAATAAGGTGCCTACTCTTAGATACTTTCTATTGTACCAACCTGCAAATGTTGTTAAGATTTTATGCATTGCAGTTGAAATGTTGCCTAATTCTTTTTCTTGCATCAACAAGTGACCATGATTAGGTAGAATACAATAAGCAAATATTTTAAGTTCTAATTCCTGTTTTGTATTTATCAACAATTCCATAAACTTTTGATAATCTCTTTCTTCTTCAAATATGTTTTGCCTGTTTATGCCCCGGAACATTATATGGTAAATTCCTGTCTGGCTTTTAATTCTTGGTTGTCTGGTCATTTTACTCACCCTTTCATTTATATTTACGTATATTCATCATAGATAGATTAAAAAATTAATTATGTGACAAAATTGCCCCGTCCCCACTGTCACGTTGAGGGGGAGTTACTTGAAAAGTTCGCGGTCGAGGTTGCGGTATTGAATGGCTTCGGCCAGGTGAGACGTTTCAATGTTTTCGCTGCCTTCCAGATCGGCTATAGTGCGGGAAACTTTTAAAATGCGGTTATAAGCCCGCATAGACATGCCCAGCCGATTAAAAGCTTGCTTGATAAGTGCGCGTCCTTCTGTGTTTAAAGCACAATACTTTTTTACCTGTGATGGGTTCATCTCGGAATTAGTAATGGTATTGCTGCCTTGAAAGCGGTGGGTTTGAATTAGCCGGGCTTTTTGTACCCTCTCACGGATAGCTGCGCTGTTTTCGGCGGCAGTGGGCTTTTCTAAATCCGTGTAATCCATACGGGGGACCTCGATTTGGATGTCTATGCGGTCAAGTAGAGGACCGGATAGGCGCGAACGGTAACGCTGGATCTGATAATGGCTGCAGCGGCAGGCATGGCGCGGGTCACCAAAATTCCCGCACGGGCAGGGATTCATACTGCTGGCAAAGATAAAGTCGGCCGGAAATTGTAAGGTAGCAGCACTTCTGGTTATAGTTACATTTCTATCTTCCAGAGGTTGCCGCAGAGTTTCTAGTAATTCTCGGTTAAACTCAGGCAATTCATCTAAAAAAAGCACTCCCCGGTGAGCCAAACTAACTTCTCCGGGACGTGGTATTTTACCTCCGCCGGTAATGCCCACCATTGAAGAAGTATGATGAGGACTGCGAAAAGGGCGCTCGGTTATGAGAGGAGTTCCGGCCGGAAGTTTTCCCGCCACACTATGCACACGGGTTATTTCCAACATTTCATCTAGCGAAGGGGGAGGGAGTATAGTGGGCAGGCGCCGGGCCAGCATCGTTTTTCCGGTTCCCGGCGGGCCGTAAAAAATTAGATTATGAGCTCCGGCAGCGGATATTTCTAAAGCTCTCTTGGCGTTTTCCTGACCCTTTATTTCGGACATGTCTAAAATGAGGTGATCATTTTGGTTAACTTGTTCCAGTTTTGGAGTAGTTATGGGTATATCTAATTTGCCAATTAAATAGTCAACCATTTGCTCCAATGACTCTATACCCCTGACCTGAATATTTTTTATTAAAGAAGCTTCTTCGGCGTTACAGGCGGGCACGAATAGATCGGTTTGGGGTTGATTATTATTTGCATATGAGGAAGCGATGGCAAGTGTGCCGGGTATCTCTCTGAGGTTGCCGTCAAGGGATAACTCTCCCACAATTACGGCCTGGCGTAAGCTTTGTGTGTATGGAATTTGTCCGGAAGCAATAAGAATAGCTACAGCAATAGCCAGATCAAAAGCAGGGCCTTCTTTTTTTATATCAGCCGGGGCGAGGTTTACCGTGATGCGGCTTAGTGGAAATTCAAATCCGCTGTTACGGATAGCTGATCTAACTCTTTCTCTTGCTTCTTTAACGGAGGGGTCGGGGAGGCCTATAAGATCGAAGGCGGGTAAGCCTCCGGATATATCGACTTCTACTTCAATCGTAAAACCATCTATTCCTAAAACAGCACACGAAAATATTTTTGCGATCATGTCTATTCCTCCGTCTCAGATTAATTTAATTGCAGCGCTATAAAAGTGCCTATACAAAAGGTATATATTAAACTATTTTTGCAAAAATCCTTTATTATTATTCAAATTATTCTTTCCCCAAAGGGATGATTTTTATGAGAATAGCCATTTTCATAAAAGAATTATTCCTATATAATTGGTAATAAATGAGTCTAAATTTATTAATAATAGACAGAGGATTTTATGATGAATATATTTGATACAAATGAAAACTTAATGCAAAAAGAAAATAAGCTGGAAGAAGAATTGGGTATATATGACAATTCTATAGTAGCCTTTTCCGGAGGGATAGATAGCACATTTCTTTTATATAAAACAATCAAAGTTTTAGGCAAAGAAAATGTTTTGGCAGTTACGGGTGCCAGCGAACTTATGCCGCAGCAAGATCTGGAAGAATCGCAGAAATTGGCTGCAATGTTGGAAGCCAGGCATAAAATTGTCGAAACTAATGAACTGGAAAATCATAACTTTATTCAAAATCCTCCGGAACGTTGTTATTATTGCAAAAACACATTCTATGGACAATTAGTAAAAATAGCCGGGGAAGAAAATTTCCGGGCAATTATGGATGGTTCCAATTGGGAAGATAAAATTGATTATCGTCCCGGGGCCAAGGCGGCTCAGGAGCATGGAGTAATAAGCCCCCTGCAAAAGCACGGATTTACCAAAAAAGAAATTCGTTTCCTTTCGCGGAAGTACGGTTTGCCTAATTGGAACAAACCATCCGAGGCTTGCCTCGCTTCGCGTTTTCCTTATGGGGAAATAATCGCACGTGATAAACTTAATCGAGTAGAACAGGCAGAAAAAGCCTTGAGGCAAATGGGCTTCACGGGGAACATGAGGGTTCGCTCTCATGGCGATATGGCCCGCCTGGAGGTTCTTCCGGAAAATATGCAGCTTTTGCTTCAACAAAGGGAAGAAATCGTGAAAGAATTTCAAAACCTGGGTTTTGTTTACATCACCCTTGATTTACAGGGTTTTACCTCCGGCAGTATGAACCGGGCATTGAATAATAACAGCCGAGAGGGTGTTTAAGTAAGTATTTTTTAATATGACAAGATTGGAGGTGAAGGGCTATTCAAATTTCTACTAAAGGAAGATATGCTGTAAGAGCATTGATTGAATTGTCTACAAGATATGGAGAGGGGCCCGTTTTGCTAAAAGATATAGCCGATTGCCAGGATATTTCGGAAAAATATTTGGAACAATTACTTGCTCCTTTAAAAGCTAAAGGGATAATTCATACTATCAGGGGCAAACAGGGAGGATATGTTTTAACCGTGCACCCAAAAGATTTAACATTGTATGATGTTTTGGAAGTGGTTGAGGGTTCTTTAGCTCCGGTTAATTGTGTGGATACTCCGGCAATTTGTTCACGCCACGACAGATGCGTTACCAGGAATGTTTGGTCTAAATTAAAAGATAATATAGTTGATGAGTTAAAATCTATGGACTTTAATTCTTTGGCCCGGCAGCAGCTGGAAATGCAATAGAGTTTTGTTAACTCGATATATTTTATTTTAGTGCCCAATTTATTTAAGGAGTAGTTGCCAAATGGAAACAAATGATAATGAAGCTATTATTTGTGCTCTTGATTTTAAAGATCCACAGGAAGCAAAAGATTTGGTAGAAGAGTTGGGAGATATGGTAAGTATTTATAAAGTAGGTATGTTGTTACAGTTTACCGCGGGATTGAATATAATCTCATGGTTATTGGAACGCGATAAAAAAGTTTTTCTGGATATGAAATATTATGATATACCGGAAACTGTGGGATCAGTAGTCCAAGAAGTAGCAAGGAAAGGGATTCATTTTCTAACCGTCCACGGCAACAGCAAGATCATCCAACATGCCGTGCAGGCCAAAGGAAACTCCCCCCTTAAATTATTGGCTGTTACTGTTTTAACCAGCATGGATGCAGAGGATTTGCAGGAATTAGGAATGTCATGCTCTGTGGAAGATATGGTTTATTATAGAGTACAAAAAGCGTTGGATTATGGCTGTGATGGAGTAATTGCCTCGGGCCGTGAAGCTGAAATAATCAGAAATAAATTTGGCAATAACATTATAATAATTACGCCCGGCATACGTCCTTCAGGACATGTAACCCATGAACACAAAAGAGCTGTCACTCCCCGGGAAGCAGTAAATTCAGGCGCAGATTACCTGGTAGTGGGCCGCCCTATATGTCAATCTTCTGATCCCCGAAAAATAGTTCAGGAGATAAAGTCGGAAATTATTTAATTATATTGAAACCGACATAATTACTTTTCCCTTTTTCAATAAAAAATACAAAAATATAATATATAAAGTTGTTAAATAAAGAATAAACATGATTTAGCGGAGGGAAGTATGGGTAACATGGTATTGCTATAATAATAGCCACTAAGAAAGTTATATACCTTATTTGATTTTATAGCTTTAGTTTGCCTGGGAAAATGATTATTTTAACTTGTACCCTTTACATTAGAACGTCAATAATTTATAATAATTTAGAAGATGCATGAGATCGTTTGACGTGCGCGGCGACCGGTTTTAAAAATCCTTGTAATATCCCCTTAAAGGGGCTTCCGGGGATTTACTTAAAAAATATTTTAACGCGCCCGACCGCTAACGAAACGCGGTGAAACCAGTTTCACGCGTAGAAAAAAATGTAAACTTACCGGTAGACGGGACTTTACGTGCCGAAGTGGCGGAACTGGCAGACGCGCGCGACTCAAAATCGCGTGGGTTTTCCCGTGTGGGTTCGAATCCCACCTTCGGCACCATCTAAAAAATTTGGGAAAGGATAAAGCAAAAATGGCGAAAGTATGTGAAATATGCAACCGTAATAAAAAAACAGGTTTTAACGTTAGCCACTCTAACAAAAAGACCAAGCGGGAATGGAGATCGAATATACAAAAAGTACGAGTGGCGTTGGATAATAATCAAGTAAAGCGTATAAATGTATGCACGCGTTGTATTAGATCAGGAAAAATTAAAAGAGCTATATAGCTAACAATTGAGTAATTAATAATTCAGACGTAGCATTAAAAGCGCTAGAAAGCGCTTTTAATTTTTTGTTCAATGATTTTTAAGCAAGCATTTCCATTTTCAAAAGCTTAGTTGCTAATCAAAACAATCTTGCTGAAAGCCATTAAGGAGGGGCTTATGCGGGTTATTACCGGCAGCGCAAAAGGTCTTAAGCTTCACACGCCGGAAGGTATGAATGTGAGGCCTACCTCCGATCGCGTTAAGGAAGCTTTATTTAATATTATTGGCCCTTATATTGAAGATGCTTTATTTGTTGACGCCTTTGCCGGGACAGGTAATGTAGGGATAGAGGCTTTAAGTAGAGGCGCAAAGATGTGTGTTTTCATTGAAAAAATCCCGCGTTGTGTTAAAATTATCAAAGAGAATTTGAAAAAAACCGGTTTAGATAATAAAGCAAAGATTTACAAAGGAGATGTTTTTTTTGGCTTAGATCTCCTTAAAAGAGATTTTAATAAAGTGGATTATTTTTTTTTAGATCCGCCTTATAAGAGTGAGCTAATTCCAAAAGTACTTGATTATATTAATAAACGGGAAATGTTAAATTATAAAGGAGGAGTTATTATAGAGCACTTGCAAAAAAATGAGATTAAAATTGACAACAGCTGGTGCATAGAGAGTTGTAGAAATTACGGCGAAACATCACTCAGTTTTTTGTATAAAGATTACCACATAAATAAATCTACTGAGGAGGGCGGTAAAAAATGAAAAAAACAATCTATCCGGGAAGTTTCGATCCCGTAACAAACGGTCATTATGATATAATAAAAAGGGCGAGCCAGGTTGTTGATCATTTGACTGTGGCTGTATTGGATAATCCACGTAAAACCGAACTATTTACTTTTGAAGAAAGAACCGAGATGCTTAAAAAAGTCACCCGTGATCTTCCTAATGTAGAAGTAGATTATTTTAAGGGCTTACTGGTGGAGTATGCAGCCCAAAAAGATGTGCGGATTATTATTAAAGGCTTAAGAGCTATTTCGGATTTTGAATTTGAATTTCAGATGGCCCTGGTTAATCAAAAGCTGGATCCCCGAATAGAAACTATGTTTATGATGACCAGCAATAATTATGCTCATTTAAGTTCCAGTATAGTAAAAGAAGTTGCCGGTTTAGGCGGCGATATTTGTGGTATGGTACCTGAAGAGGTACATGATTTAATAGTAAATAAATTCAAAAAGTGATCTCACCTAAATAATAAAAATATTAATTATGAAAATACGGAGTTGTATATGATGACACACAGGCCTACGGTCGGCCTGGCTTTAGGGGGAGGATTAGCCAGAGGAATCGCTCATCTCGGAGTTTTAAAAGAGTTAAATAGGGAAGGCAAAGGAAGGGAGTTAATTTGAGTAAAAGGGTGAAAATTACTGTATTTGTAATAGCAATATTAATATTCTCATTTATTATTCCTACGTCTTATCTTTCCGTAATGCCTGGAACTATTGAGGATCTGGGAGAGATGGTTGAGGTGGATTATGAGCTTAACAGCAATGAGAAAAACAGTTTTTTTATGGTAACTATACTTCAACAAGGAGCCAGCTTGATGGATTTATTTTACGGTTTATTAAACCCTAATATTGATATAATACACCAGTTAGAAGTTATCCCTCCCGGTTTGGATGAAGAAAAATATGAAGAAATGATGACTGATTGGATGGAAGAAAGCCAATTACTGGCAAAATACATAGCAATGGAAGAAACTGGTTTTGAGATAGAAATGGAAAACTATGGGATAGAAGTCATTGATTTTTTAGAAGAAAGTCCCTCCAAAGAATACTTAGAAGAAGATGATGTTATTGTAGAGGTTGAGGGCGAGGAAATATTTTTTATAGACCAGTTATTAGTAATGGTACAAGATAGAGAAATTGGTGACAAAGTAGAATTAAAGGTTTTGAGGAACGATGAAATGAAAACATTTAATATTCCTACAGTAGAACATGAAACAGAACCTGGAAAGCCTGCTTTAGGTATATATATAACTACTTTGGAAGATCAGGAGTTGAGCCTGCCTGTTAATATAGAGATAATGGCCGGTGATATTTCGGGGCCATCAGCCGGAATAATGTTTGTTGTAGAGTTAATTAATCAATTAGAATCTGAGGATATTACCGGCGGGAAAGAAATTGCCGGTACAGGCACAATAAATTATTTCAAGGAAGTTGGGGCTATAGGCGGTGTGAAACAAAAGGTAGTAACTGCAGAAAATGCAGGGATAGAATATTTTATTATTCCGGAAGAAAATTATGAAGAAGCTGAAGCCGTAGTGAAAGATATGGAATTGGTTCCGGTAAGCACCCTTCAGGATGTAATGGATTTCCTTGAAGAGTAAAGTAGTAAATGCGAAATTACCTAAAAGTCGGACATGTCGGTTTTGACACTTATACAAGAATATGATAAATTTAAAGTAGAGATAAATATTTGAGTAAACCGGGTAGTCGCAGGAACACTGATGAAAGTTCCTGAGGAAAGTCCGAGCTCCGAAGAGCAGGGTGCTGGGTAACGCCCAGTGGGGGTGACCCTAAGGAAAGTGCCACAGAAAAAAACCGCCTTCACCCTAATTTTAAAATGTTATCTTAAAAAATCTAATTTTGTTTTATTAAGTCATTAATGCACGCATGTCAATTTGGGGTGAAGGTAAGGGTGCAACGGTGTGGTAAGAGCACACCAGCAACCAGGAGACTGGTTGGCTAGGCAAACCCCACCCCGGAGCAAGACCAAATAGGAGGTAGATGAAGCTGCACGCTGATACCTCGGGTAAGGTCGCTGGAGGTGCCAGGCAACTGGTAACCCTAGATAGATGACTACCAATTCCCTAAAGGGAATTACAGAACTCGGCTTACAGGTTTGCTCAAATTTTTATCTGAATAAAGCACGTCAATTATTAACTTAAATAATTGACGTGCTTTTTTTGTTAAAATAACAGTTTTGTAAATATTAATAAAAAAATAAAAATATATGCAGGATTATTAATGACCGTGAAGAATAAAATACTGTAGAGTATAATTTGAAAAACAATTATACTGATGAGTTGAAAGAAGCTTTTGTTATGGAAGGAATTGTTCTATTTTGGTAAAAAGTATTTTTGAGAAAGACAGTGAAGATAGCAGTACTCCGGAATCAGCGCGAAAACGGCAAATTCTTAAAGTTTCGGCAGAGCTATTTGCCGCTAATGGTTATTCTGCAACTATTGACCAGATAGCTGAACAAATGGGAGTTACTAAAGGACATATATATTACTATTTCAACAGTAAACAGGAAATCTTATATCAAATATTCCGCAAAGCCATGGATTTTTTTCTGGAAGAAATAGAGGAAGCTAATAACCCTGAGTTTCCTGTAGATCAAAGGCTTAAGGCAGTATTAAAGTCGCATATTATTGCAATATGTGATAATAAAGCTGTCATGACAGTCTTCATGGATTTACCTAAAGACCTTGCCAGGGAATATTGGAAAGAAATTGTTGTAAGCCGTAAGAAATACGAACGACTTATTCAAGAGTTGATTAAAGAAGGGATAAATAAAGAATATTTTGTAAAAGAAAATGAGAAATTATTATCTTATACTATCTTGGGAAGTATTAATTGGGTTTATGTTTGGTTTCAGGAAAATGCTGAATTAAGCAAAGATACTGTAGCTGAGATGATGTCGAGTTACCTGGTAAATGGATTACGTAACTTGCATAATTTAGATTCGGTGAAGCTGGGCAAAACGATAGGTGAAATAGCGGTTAACGAAAGTGCTTCTTTAAGTAAAACCATAAGTGAAACAGATGTTTATTTTTTCGCCGGAATTTCCGGTGATTACAATCCTCGCTACATTAGTGAGAGTTTTGCCCGTCACACTTCTTTGGGTAAGCGCACTGTACATGAAGGAATTACTTCATCTTTAATAAGTACAGTTATTAATAATTTACTGCCTGGAACGGGGACAGAGCTTTTGGAAAATACATGCAGGCATAAAAACCCGGTTTTTCCGGGAGATACCATCACAGCTACTGTGGTTGTTGTAGAAAAAGACGTAGAGGAAAATATGGCTAAGATGCAGTTAAAATGGGTTAATCAACATGAGGAGGTGGTAGCGGAAGGAGAAGCCAGGGTAAGTCCTCCCCGAAAGGAATATAGGTGGCCTTTTTCTGTGTAAATGGTTTTGGATGGAAAGTAAGGATAGTAGTTAAAGCTTAAGGTTTGTTTAAGGCAATTATGGTAATATATTTTTATTGCCAAATGAATTATCAAGATTAAATTCATCTCAGATTCTCATCACATGATTAAGTATAAAGGAGGCGTAAAGTTTTCATGAAGCTGGGAAAAACAATTAACGAGATTGAAATAGGTGAAAGCGCTTCATTTTCTAAAACCATCACAGAAACAGATATCACATTGTTTGCAGGAATTACCGGTGATTTTAATCCTATGCATACTAACGAAGAATTTGCCAAAAAAACCATGTTTAAAAGGCGCATTGCCCACGGAGGAATTGCCACTTCTTTATTGGCCCCTGTATTAGGCACTCTTCTCCCTGGGCTTGGTACAGTAGCCTTAAGTACTTCATGCCGTTATAAAGCACCGGTTTATCCCGGTGATACGGTAACCGTAAAAGCAACCGTGAAAGAAAAAGAGGTGGAAAAAAACCGGGTCAACATGGAATGTATCTGGAGCAATCAAGAAGATACGGTAGTGGCTAAGGGAGAAGCATTAGTAATGCCTCCCCTGGAAGAATATAGGGAAATGTTTGGGCTGGAAGAATAGCCTTTTTGATTATATTAAAAAAAGAAAGGAGAGTTTTAAAATGAAAGAACAACAGGTAAGCGAAGCATTAAAGGAGAAGGTGGTTATTTCTGCTGCACTAACCGGAGCAGCTACCATGAAGCATCAGAATGAGGCGGTACCCTATACTCCGGAAGAATTTGCCGAGGAAAGTTACAAGTGTTGGAAGGCCGGGGCCTCTATAGTTCATATTCATGTTAGAGACCCGGAAACCGGAATGTCTACGGAAGACCTTAATTTAATCAGGCCAACGGTAGAAGCAATCAGGGATAGATGTCCGGATCTCCTCATTAATATGAGTACGGCTATCCGTCCTATGCTTACTGCAGAACAAAGAATCGCGCCCATAAGGGAAATGAAGCCCGATATGGCCTCTCTTAACACAAACTCCATGAACTTTGCCCTGGCTGATCATGCTACTGGAGATATAATGTTTGAGATTGTATTTGAGAATACTTTCCAAATGTTAATTGATTTTGCCAAAGAAATGCGCGAGCATCAGGTGAAACCCGAACTGGAAGTATATGATATGGGTGGATTATATAATGTACTTCTGGTCCAAAAGCAAGGTATTTTTGATGAGCCTTTACATTTTCAATTTGTATTTGGTGTAGCGGGTGGAGTTCCTTATTCCCCCGGTAACTTTGCCCGTATGTATGAAATGGTTCCGGATGGGTCTAGCTTTTCTGTATGCGGCGTTGGCCCTAACCAGTTTGCGGCGAATATGACATCTGCGGGTTATGGAGGTCATCTGCGGGTAGGCTTGGAAGATAATACCCGCATGCCAAATAAAGAGCTGGCAAAAGGCAATTATGAGCAAGTAGAGTGGGCAGTAAGAGTAGCTGAATTATGTGGCCGTGAAGTTGCAACTCCTCAAGAAGCAAGGAAAATCTTTAATCTCTATCGCTGATTAAATATGAGGGAGGTTTTTACTAATGGCAAGGGACCAGGAAGAAGCTATTGTTTATAAAGGGCGAATACGGATGCCCTACAATTGGGCTGTGGGGGAAACCGGCAGTTTCTTTTTGAATAAGATAAAAGATGATTGCCAGATTTGGGCGACAAAATGCACGGAATGCGAAAAGGTTTTTCTCCCGCCCCGTCGCAATTGCCCGTATTGTTTTTTCCCGCGTACTAACTGGATACAGCTTTCTGGTAATGGAGTTTTAACGAACTATACCAAAGTTCATTACCATGAGCCGGCCCTTCATCCACAAGACCCTCCTTTTATTTATGGGATGATCAGGCTTGATGGCGCAGATACGTCCCTGCTGCACCTGCTTGGTGAAATAGACGAGAAAAATCTTCAAGAAGGAATACGGGTGGAACCTGTATTTGATGAAGAAAGAACCGGGCATATAAAGGATATCAAGTATTTTCGTCCGGAAACCCTGTTTCACAAGGAGGGTAGCTAAAAATGGATGTAGCAATTTTGGGAATGGCTCAAACCAAATACGAAAGAAAGAAAGAAAACTACAATTATGCGGAATTAGTGTACGAAGTTACTACCCGTGCCCTCGCGGATGCCGGAATGACTATAGACGAAATTGATAATATAATTACCGTTTCCAATGACTTTTGGGATGGAAGGACTATTGCTTGCATGGGGGTTCAAGATGCCTGTGGCGCTGCATACGGCGAGGGAAAAAATGTTTCTACTGTAGAAGGGGATGGAACTTTCGGTATTTTGTACGGCGCCATGCGTACTCTTTCCGGAAGCTATTCTACAACCCTGGTTGTTTCTCATTCCAAGGGATCTGAAGGCAATTCCCGGATGATAACCAATGCCATGTTTGATTACATTTATTTGCGCCCACTGGGATTGGATGCAATTTCTTCTTCCGCGTTACAGGCAAGGGAGTACATGAATCGTTATGGCGTGACTGAAGAAGACTGTGCCCTAGTTTCGGTGAAAAATAGAAAACAGGCCATGCAAAATCCCTATGCCCACCTGGGGATGGATCTGTCTGTTGAGGACGTTCTTAATTCTCGTCCTCTGGCAGATCCCATCAAGCTACACGATGCTTCCCCGGTATCCGATGGCGCAGCAGCAGTAGTGTTGGGCAACAGGGTAGCAGCCAATAAAAAGGGCAGAAAACCCGTTTGGTTAAAAGGTATCGGGCATTGTTCAGATGCTCATTTTTTGGGTGACAGATACCTGGCAGAAGCTCCGGCATTGCAAAAGGCATCTCAGAAAGCTTACGAAATGGCTGATATAAATAATCCTGCTGAATGTATTGATGTAGTAGAGCTTTATGATGCATTCAGCTATATGGAGCTCATGTGGCTGGAGGAAATGGGATTTTGTTCTAAAGGGGAAGGAAAACAAATAACCAAGAGGGGTGTTACAGCGATGGATGGTGAGTTACCTGTAAATCCCTCCGGTGGAGTTATTTCTTCGCATGCAGTGTTGGTTGCCGGCATGGCCAGGGTGATAGAATGTGCTCTCCAAATAAGGGGAGAGGCAGAAGGAAGGCAAGTTAAAAATGCAAGAACAGCTCTGGCTCACGGGGTAAATGGTCCGTGTGCCCAATCTCATTGTGTAATGGTATTAAGCGAATAAGTTTGCTACGTGAGGAGGGAAGATTTTGGGTCAAAGGGTTGCAGCTGTTGGTTTTGGGCAAACATATCATCGAAGCCGTCGCGATGATGTAAATGGTATCGAATTAATCGGAGAAGCGGTTAGGTCTGCTCTGGAAGATGCCGAACTTACTTTAGATGATATAGATGCTATAGTTATCGGTAATATGGACCATTTTGAAGCGGTAAACTACATGGATAACTGGAGCGTTGATGGAACGGGCGCCTTTATGAAGCCTGTTTTCAAAGTTACTACCGGCGGCACGACCGGGACTACTGTAGGAATAGCCGGTTACCATCATGTAGCATCCGAAATGTTCGATGTTGTATTAGCAATAGGATGGGAAAAAAATTCTGAATCGGATACTACCGGCG
>CAZWVJ010000035.1:0-15825 GCA_964636865.1 uncultured Syntrophomonadaceae bacterium | reverse complement strand
TTCGCTGCGCTTCGGGGACAATGAATAACCGTCCCCTTCACACAGCTTACCTCAATCCTTTCTCATCTTTCACACAGTTCGCATTAACTCTATCTTATCCTTCAAAAAGTTTGCCTTAATCCTATCTTATCTTTAATATGATGATTTTATACTGAAAATATTATGGTAAATCATGTGAATACTGAATTATTATACCAAAATCACAGGGGTAATCCAAGTTTTTGAATTAAGTTTTCCTTCCAATTAAAAAAACTAGTTAAAAAACAATTCCCTACTAAACTGATTGATTTTGTCGTATTTCATTATATTAAAAATATCATTCCCCGCCCCTTCTTGTCAAAAATTTTTTTCAAGGTTTATAGAATTACGCCGGGAAAACCTCGGACTAAAGTCCGAGGATGAGGGGTGTGTATAATTTTAGTAGGTAAACTGGAGTAATAAATAGAAAGAGACCTCCGGCGGCTATTTAAGCCGTAATCCCCGCGAAAGGAGGGAGGAGGCCTCATGTTCAAATTTCGGCAAGTACTATGGGTAATTCTGCTATTAGCGCAAGGTATTTTTTGGATTATGAGAGGCGGCTTTACTTTTCACGTTTCACAAGGTATAATTTGACGCTTTTTCCCTGTTTTTGATATATTTCTATTTAGAACTATGGGCACAAAAAGCCTATGACGGAGAGGAGCGAAATTATTTGAGTGATAATTTAGCGCAAAAAATACTGCGAGAACATCTTGTTTCCGGAGAATTAGTAACCGGGAGCGAAATAGGTATAAGTATTGATCAAACTCTTACCCAGGATGCCACCGGCACCATGGCTTACCTGCAGTTGGAAACTCTGGATATTGACCGGGTACGCACAGAATTGTCGGTGAGCTACGTAGATCACAACACCCTCCAAAATAGCTTTGAAAACGCAGACGACCATCGCTTTCTGCAAACTGTGGCTGCGCGATACGGCATTTACTTTTCCCGCCCCGGAAATGGCATCTGTCACCAGGTGCACCTGGAACGTTTTGGCGCTCCGGGCAAAACTCTGCTGGGTTCGGACAGCCACACTCCCACGGCAGGAGGGCTGGGAATGCTGGCTATGGGAGCAGGCGGTTTAGACGTGGCCGTTGCCATGGCAGGGTCGCCTTTTTATCTCACCATGCCTGCCATAGTGAAAATCGAGCTCACGGGAGAACTCCCACCCTGGACGGGGGCAAAGGATGTTATCCTGGAGATACTACGCCGCTTAAGTGTAAAAGGGGGCGTGGGAAAAATTTTGGAATACGGCGGGGACGGCCTGCGCAGTATTTCCGTCACTGAACGAGCAACCATTGCCAATATGGGGGCGGAACTGGGAGCAACAACCTCCATTTTCCCCAGCGATGAAATTACCCGTGATTTTCTCCGCGCCCAGGGCCGCGAAAATAACTGGCAACCCATGCAGGCTTCCGAAGGGGCTGCTTATGATGAAGTGATCTCCATAGACTTGAGCAAGTTGGAACCTCTGGCTGCCTGTCCCCACAGCCCCGATAACGTTTATCCTATTAGGGAACTCGAGGAAATAAAAGTAAACCAGGTAGCCATAGGCAGCTGCACTAACTCTTCTTATGAGGACCTGATGCTGGTAGCCCGCATGCTACAAGGAAAGGTGATCCACCCGGACGTAAGCCTGGTAATAGCCCCGGGGTCGAAACAGGTGCTGGAAATGCTGGCCCGCGAGAACGCGCTGGCAGATTTAATTAATGCCGGCGCCAGGATCCTGGAATCGGCTTGCGGCCCCTGCATAGGTATGGGCCAGGCCCCTCCCTCAAAAGGAGTATCTGTGCGGACTTTTAACCGCAACTTCCGCGGGCGCAGCGGCACTCCGGATGCCGGCATTTATATTACCGGGCCGGCGGTGGCTGCCGCTACCGCTTTGCAGGGTTATATAGCCGATCCCCGGGAACTGGAAGATATTCCGCGCCCCGCGCCTCCTTCTCAATTTTTGGTGGACGATGGGATGATTATTCCTCCTCCCGCCGACGGCAGCAGTGTAGAAATTGTGCGGGGGCCCAATATAAAACCCCTATCCCGTTTTGATCCTATGCCGGATGAAATATATGAAGAAGTGCTGCTGAAGGTGGAAGACAATATTACTACCGATGATATTATGCCCGCCGGTTCAAAAATTTTGCCCCTGCGCTCCAATATCCCCGCCATATCGGAATACGTTTTTCAACCCGTGGACACAAATTTTGCTTCCCGGGCTGCGGAAAAAGGCGGAGGTATTGTGGTGGGAAGAGAAAATTACGGCCAGGGTTCCAGCAGGGAGCATGCCGCCCTTGCCCCACGGCATCTGGGCTTAAAAGCCGTCCTGGCCAGGACCTTTGCCCGGATTCACCACGCCAACCTGGTTAATTTCGGCATCCTTCCCCTGCTGTTACCCGATGATGAAGGGTTCAGGAATATCGAAGAGGGGGACCGCATTCGCATACCGCAGGTAAGAAAAAAAATTGAAGAAGGGGAACTGGAAGTAATCAATGAGACCAAAGGGACTACCTTCACAGTAACTCACCAGCTTACACCAAGGCAGGTAGAAATTGTGAAAGCCGGAGGATTGCTTAATTACGTCAGGCAGGGTTAAAAACACCGCATAAGGATTGCTATCTAAGGTATTATTATGATCGGATCCGTAATCGGCCTCTTAACCGGCCTCATAATCGACCTCGCTTATATTACCAGTGTTTAACTATAAGATCATTTCGTAGAAACCGGAGAATTCCCGGCGTGACGTTCAAATTGGGCAAAGGGGAACAGGAAAGGCGCCCGCGCGGAAGTCCGCGGAACTCGATAAAAGCCCGGGCATTAAAGTCAATGGCTCAAGGCAACGGCATGGGCGCAGGCAAAGCCCCTTTCCCGGGTGAGGGTAATTTTTACTTCCATTATGTTTTTTTCTGCGGCAATTTGAGCCGCCCGGCCGTGAAGCCTGATTTGGGGCGCTTCTCCTTGACGAGTTACTACCTCTACTTCTTTAAGCCCCGCAGGGCCAATTCCACTACCCAGGGCTTTCAATGTGGCCTCCTTGGCAGCAAAACGGGTGGCCAGTTTAGACCACCCAAAATCCCCCTCCGGGGAAGTTGCATACTTCTTTTCCGCTTCCGTATAAACTCTTTCTATAAAGCGGGAGGGGAACCGGTTATGCAGGCGTTTAATCCGCGCCGCATCTACAAGGTCAATACCAATACCTACAATCATTTTGGAATAACACTCTCCATTCCCCTCTTATTTTCCTAATCCTTTCCAATTAAATCAGGCATTCTCAAAAGTTAAGCCTGCATCCGTCCCTTTAACGATGATGTGGTTGGCTCCCTCAATTTCTCCGCTAACTATTTTGCGGGAAAGCGGGGTTTCCACTTCCATCTGAATAACCCTGCGCAGGGGCCTTGCCCCAAAGGAGGGATCAAAACCTTTTTCAGCCAGGTAAGAAACTGCTCCTTCGTCCCAGCTGATTTCCATATTCATTCCCTTTAATCTGTTGTGCAAATCACTTAGCATTATTTCCGCAATTTTCTTGATTTGCTCTTTTTCCAGGGCACGGAAAACAATGATTTCATCAAGGCGGTTCAAAAATTCGGGGCGAAAATAGCTGTATAACAATGACAGCACTTTCTCTTTCATTTCTTCATATGCGCCGCCTCTTTCCTGATAACCCAGTATTTCCTGGCTGCCGATATTGGAGGTCATGATAATGATGGCATTCCGAAAATCTACCGTTCTGCCCTTGCCATCAGTCATCCGCCCATCATCCAATACCTGCAGGAGGGAGTTGAATACGTCATTGTGCGCTTTTTCTATTTCATCCAGCAAAACCACGCAGTAAGGCTGCCGGCGAACTTTTTCAGTCAGCTGCCCCCCTTCTTCATAGCCCACATAGCCGGGAGGGGCGCCGATAAGCCTTGCCACGGCATGTTTTTCCATATACTCGGACATATCCAAACGGATCATGTTGTTTTCATCGTCAAAAATAGCCTCGGCCAAGGCCCGGCTTAGCTCTGTTTTACCTACGCCGGTTGGGCCCAGAAAAATGAAACTGCCCACGGGGCGATCAGGATCTTTAATGCCACTACGGGCCCGCAGCACCGCATCAGAAACCGCACGCACCGCTTCTTCCTGGCCTACCACCCGCTCATGCAATATTTCATCCAGGCGCACCAGCTTTTCCCTTTCCCCTTCCATTAATCGGCTCACGGGAATTTGGGTCCACCTGCTTACCACCCTGGCCACATCTTCTTCATCTACCTCTTCCTTTAGGAGCATATCTTCTTTACCTTCCAGCGCCTCTTCTTCTTCACGCAGCTTTTGTTCCAGTTCATTGAGGCGGCCGTACCTTAATTCAGCTACTTTTTCCAGATCATACTCCCGCTCGGCTTGTTCTATCTGGGTGCGAACTTCGTCGATTTCCTCTTTGAGGGATCTTATTCTTAAAATGGTATCCTTCTCTTCCTGCCACCCCGCCTTCATGCCCTCGTATTGTTCACGCAGCTCAGCCAACTCTTCTTGCAATTTGTTAAGCCTTTGCCGGGAAGCTTCGTCCTTTTCTTTTTTTAATGCCGCTTCTTCTACTTCCAGCTGCATGATTTTCCTGGTAATCTCATCCAGGGAGGCGGGCATGCTGTCTATCTCCGTGCGGACCCTTGCCGCGGCTTCATCTATGAGATCAATGGCTTTATCCGGGAGGAAACGATCGGTTATATAGCGTTCAGATAAAACGGCTGCGGAAACCAAAGAGGCATCCTGGATGCGCACTCCGTGGTGCACTTCATAGCGCTCTTTCAAACCGCGCAGAATCGAAACGGTATCGTTTATAGAAGGTGGATTGACCATTACCGGCTGGAAACGTCTTTCCAGGGCCGCATCTTTTTCAATGTTTTTGCGGTATTCGTCAATAGTAGTTGCCCCAATAGCCCTTAGCTCACCCCTGGCCAGCATGGGTTTGAGCAGATTGCTGGCGTCCATGGCTCCCTCGGCCGCGCCGGCGCCTACCACGGTATGGAGTTCATCAATAAAGAGGATAATTCCCCCTGCCGAATCCTGAATCTCTTTGAGCACCGCTTTCAAACGCTCTTCAAATTCTCCGCGGTACTTTGCCCCCGCCACCAGGGCTCCCATGTCCAGGGCAAATACCGTTTTATCTTTTAAGCCATCGGGCACATCGCCGGCAACGATCCTGCGCGCCAATCCTTCTACAATGGCTGTTTTGCCCACACCCGGGTCCCCGATTAGAACGGGGTTATTTTTTGTGCGGCGGGAGAGGATCTCTACCAGCCTGCGAATTTCGTCGTCCCGGCCGATAACCGGATCAAGCTTGCCATCCCGAGCCAGGTGCGTTAAGTCTTTACCGTAGCGGGTAAGAGCTTCATATGTTCCTTCGGGGTTGTCACTGGTAATACGCTGGGTACCCCGCACTTTTTGCAGTGCTCCCAACAGTTTGTTCCGATCCAGGTCCAGGTCGTGAAAAAGCTTTTTAACCTCTTCCTCTGCTTCTTCCAGCATGGCCAGCAGTATGTGTTCCACGCTTACGTATTCATCTTTTAACTGCCGGGCTTCTTTTTCAGCCTGGCCCAAAACCCGGGATAAGGCGGGGCTCATCTGCAAACTTTGATACCCTTGCACCGCAGGAACCTTGCGCAGCAATTCCGTTACTTTAGATTTCATGAGGTCCGGCTCTACCCCGGTCTCTTGAAAATAGCGCGGCACCAGGCCTTCTTCCTGGTTTAACATAGCCATTAGCAGGTGTTTCGAATCCAGCACCTGGTGATACCATTCAGCAGCCAATTGCTGAGCATCAGCCAGCGCTTCTTTTGACTTAACGGTAAACTGATCAAGATTCATCCATTCCCACCTCCTTGCGCCTAAAAGCCCAATTATTGCCTCTGGAAAGCATCATCAGGGAAAGTGGTGGGCAATTGCTTCATGACTTCAAGCAAAGCCAGGGACATTCTGGTCTGTTTAACTAACTTCAACTTATTCCCCGTCAATTTAATTTTACCGCTTACCACAGCTTTGATCACATCCATATCTCCCCGACAAATAGCTTTCCAGGTATAGTAATCGGAAGTAAAGATAAAATCTGTCTTCTTTTCCTTCGATGTTGCTAAATATGCCCAATCCCTTAACTTTCCGTTATGCAACTCCAGCCATACATACATGATCTTGGGGAGCCCTTTGATTTCAGTTGCCACAAGCATGCTGGCGCTAAAATTCCCGGCAGCTTTTGCAAATTCTTTGCTGGAATTAAGGGTTTCCTGAAAAAGGTTAAGCCATTCAGTGGATCCATAAAATGCCAATAACAACGCCTCCTTATACATATTATAATTTATAGTGTGCTTTATAAAATATTCCGTTTTCTACCTCACCCGAAAAGCATTTTAAGTTGTAATACCGTGTTTTTCGCAAAGGGAGGGGTAAATGTCCAATCCCCTGGCTAAAATCGGCAATAAATCAATTAATTTGGCAGCCGCAATATCCCGGCCCATTTCGACTTTAAAATGGCCGCTCTTTATGCTTTCCACTATATTGGTTTTGCCCAGCCAAAAATCGTGCATGAAATCCGCTTTCATCTTGATGTTAATATCCGGCTCGAGATCGCTTTTGCTGCTTATTAAATCCGGTTCTTGGGGATCTAAAATAGTACTGCCATCCGGATCGCTAATCTGGAATTTAACTACTACGCCTTTTTCCCGAAATTTCTCCTTGTTTTCTTCCTCCTTTAACAATTCCTGGTGCAATTCAGTCAAAACTTTACTCATTTCTTCGCCGCTGCTAAAAATTATGCCCACTTTTTCATCTCCTTTCCTTTCTTGTGCAAGGTTTTTGTAATTACTCAGGCATATAACGCCGGGCCAAGCCTTATTTTGCTTCCCCTTTCCACATTATTTTACGATAGCTTTTGGAAAAAGTCTATATGTTGTTGAGCGATGGAATCCCAGGTAAATTTAGAATAGACGGTTTCCAGGCCGTTTTTAATTAAATTCTTTCGGGTTTTCTCATCTTCCAGAATTTTATCGATGGCCCTGGCCAGTTCTTCCCTGTTTTTCGGATTAGCCATTAAGGCATCATGGCCATCGGTAAGGAAATGCCTTATTCCCCCCAGAGAGGTTACCACCACGGGAGTGCCGCAAGCCATTGCCTCAATTACAGTCATGCCAAAAGGCTCAAAACGAGAAGAGAGGACGAAAACTTTTGCATTTCGGTAGTAAGGGGCCATCATCTCATCAGGCACATAACCGCTTAAGATAACCCGATCTTCCAGGTCATAACTTTTGGCTATCTGCACCAATTCGTTTTTTAAATCAATTTCCGGCTGTTTGGGCTTGCTGGAGCCGCCGCCTATAACCAAATATAGTTCGGGATACTTGCGGGCCAAAAGGGCGAAAGCATGGACCAAAAGATCAAAACCCTTGTTATGGTCAATTCGCGCCAGGGCAAGAATATAGTTTTCCGGCAGCCCCGTAGGTTTTTCCTCTTCTCCTTCTTTCAGGGGACGATAAGTTTCCACATCCACTCCCGGAGGGATGATAACCATATTTTCGCTTTCAAAGTCATAGTAATACTTATAATTCTCAAATTCTCCCCCGGTGGTAGCCGTGATGCCCCGGGCTTTGCTAAATATTATTTTTTCCTGTTCTATGCGTTCCCGGAAGCGAAACATTTCTTCCGCGCCGGGGACATCTTTAAAGCGATCCTGTTTCCAGGCCCCCAAAGAGTGAGAAGTATGCACGAAAAAATGCCCCAAACGTTCGGTTACCTTCATAGCCACATAACCGGCATCCCAGTAGTGGGAGTGGAAAATATCATACTGCAAGTCGTTATCCCTGATATATTTTTCCATATTGTCCACGTACTCATCCAGGTACGGCAGCAATGCTTCCTTGGGGATGAACTTATCGGGGCCGCAGGGAAGGCGGACTACCTTCACATCTTCATTTACCGATTCTTCCGGCAGCCTTCCCTCAAAATTGCGGGTAAAAATATCTACCTTGCACCCTGCCTGGCGGGCCAAGCCCTTGGCTAACTCCAGGACATATACCACCTGTCCGCCCGTATCTGTGGCTCCCAAAACCGGTTGGGGATCAAAATACCCATGAATACTTAACATGGCAATTCGCTTCATTGGTGTTCCTCCTTTATGTAAATATATTAGTTTGAAGTTGAACCCTCTTCTGCTTCTTCTTGCGGAGGTGGTATAACTACATCCGCCAATTGTTTATGTTTAGAAATGATTTCATGCTCAATGGCCAGCACTTTTTCCAGGAATTCTGTGGCCGGATCACGCGAGCGCGCCAACCTGCTTTTTTTGGTTTGCCGGTAATCACGATCAATAAACCCTTTTAAGTCAGCGTTCTGCAGGGTAGTGGTATAGGTGCCTTCGGCAATAACAATTTTTATATCACTTATATCTACCTGCTCTTCCGTGATTTTATCTTCATCAAAATTTACCAGCGGCTTGTTAATAACTTTCTTTTTTCCTTCTTTAATATCCCGGAGGTTTTCATCCATTAGGTCTAGCTTTACCTCCTGCATCCCTACCCAATTAATGTCTTCTTCCCGCTTGGCGTGGTTGGTGTGAGGAGGATAAATAAAATAATCGTCCTGCTGTAGGATTAAACTTTTATACCCATCCTTTTCGCAAAGCTCAGCCAGCACAGCTGCAGTTTCCGATTTTCCACACCCCGATTCCCCCGCTACCGTTACCGCAACACCGTTGTTTGCCCGGGGTAATATCTCGCTTAATTTACTGTATATTTTAGCAGCAGCCCGGCGGTGATATTCGGTAATTACTAATTTGTCGCCAATCAAAAATAATCCCTCCTTAAATATTTCTTTCTGGAAAGTATTAGCCAAAAGCTAAGTTTCCACATGGAAAAACTCAAACAGGCGACCGAAATCGATGCCACCTATTTCTTTGTCCCGATATCTGGTGTAAAGGGATTCCTGGCCGTCCACCAGGTGATGAGAAGTAATCCCGTGAGAAATGGAAAGAAATATTTCGATATAGGCAGCCAGATCGTCACATCCCTTGATAACTTCCCCGTCTACCGGCTCATAAGCATTTTGATTGTAATGAGCGGATATATCATCTGCTTCCACGAAGAAAATTTCGCCGTCCTTAAAAACTTTGTTCTTAAATTCGTCCGTAATATAGTATTTAATTTCCCGGTGCCAGCTGGAAGGCAATAAGGGTAATATTCTTTCCTCTACCTGACGTTGTTCTATTTCTTTAATTATTTCCTCCAATCCTTCGATGGACCTCTTAATGGGAGAAATAATATCCCTGGTTAAAACCTCCGGTAAATCATGAAATAACCCCGTGTAATAATTATGGCATATTCTTTTTTCACAAGCGCCCAATTCCACGGAGCAAAAATAGGCCAGCATTGCCACCACTAACATATGCCCTAAAACAGATGTTTCGGGAACCCGCGGTGAATGAGCCCACCTCTGCTGAAAACGCAGCTGACCCACCAGGTCCAAAAATTTGTATGTTTTTTGCCCCAGGCCCAATTTTTGCACTCCGGCAAGCTCATAGTGCTCTTCCAATTCGTTCTCAATTTGGCTTCTGGTTTCTTCTACTCCATAAATACTTTTATTTAAATTGTAAATTATCTTAAACTCCCAGTTAGTAGCCAGGTAATGAGCGGCCCGTAATATTTTCTTTTCCAGGGGGCAAAAATCAGGTTCGAAGAGGTATCTCTCAAAATTATTTAAGAAATCACCTTTAATGTCTTTCACCTGGCCCTCGATCTGTTCGAGGACCCATTGATTCAGTTTTTCACCTTTTTCCATCATTAGTTTATGAAAAACGGGGGGTTTAATATCTGTGAGAATAATGCGGTGTAAAAACTCAAACATTCCGCCTTCAATGAGGCATTTCCAGTCTACCCGGCCTCCCCGGTCGCTTTCCTCAAAACGGGCAATCATGTAAGCAATGATCATTTTGTGTGATTGTTTATCCAGTTCGGTAAAACCTTTAAAGCGCAGGTGATCATTCCAACGCTGAATGTGTGCTGCCTCGTATATTAATTCCAGTAATTCTTTTTTTAACACGGCAACAACTCTCCCTTCGACAGCAACCATGCGCCGGAATAAACGTTGGGCATCAAGCATGGAAGCTAAATTGCCCTTACATACAGCAGATAGTTAGCCAGGTTAAGCCCAACCCCTTTATTCTAATTTAATCGCCAGTTTGCTGGCAGGGACGCCAATGTCTATAGAAAAACTGCTTTCGGCGGTATCGTTTGGTTTAAAAACCAGGTGAGAAATGATATCTGTGCCGAGCTTGTCGCCAACATCTTCAGGGGTCATCTGGAACAATTCTTTTAGGTCTACTTTTACCACTTCACCTGTAACAGTGATTCCCTGCCGCTCACCGAGAAATCTGGCCAAAAAACTCTGATTGCGGGAAGCCTGGCCGATCAAAATATTATTAAACCAGTTGGAAAAAACTTTTTCTTCCACGGCAAAACTGATGGTCAAGTCTTCTACATTTATTTCCAGGGTATCTAATTTAATATGGTGAAATGCCTTGAAGTTAAAGACCCTGTATTTTCCTTTCATGTATAACCTTATGCCGTTGTCTTTGATGGCAAAAGCTGCTTTATCAATGTGGTTCTGCTCATCCAGGAGGGGCTTAACCAGATGGTTAAGCATTTCTTCCGTTATAAAAATGCGGGCCACCAAAAAAGCTTCTTCATTATTGCCTGTTTTGAAGGTCGTCATTAGTCTCACTTCCTTTGTCCTGAATTATATCTTATGGTTATAATTTCGCAACTATACGTTGAACCTTTAGGGTAAGGGTTAATTGTTGATAAAATGAACCGTGTTGGCCACATAATTCAGGTATTCTTCCACTTCCGCCTCCCGGCGTTTTTCATCCCACTGGTAGTAAGAAGCCATTATATGAGACACCTCCGCGGCAAGTTCAGGCTGTTTGTGATGCCAGATCATCCACTGGGCCTCCGTGCGTCGGCAAAGGACGTCTATCAGCTTGGGCGCATTTTCATGCTCCAAAATGAACCGCATTTCCGCCTCGCAGTGCGGATATCCCTCCAGCAAGGGTCTGCCCCGTTCGGGAGCTTTTTTAATATGTTCCAATATCTCTATTCCCTGGCGGCCAAACTGCCGGTGGAGGTACTCCAATTGATCCGGCCACGAAATTTCCTTTAACCCTTTTTCTTCAATAATCTGATCAAATTCTTTCCGGGTCAAGCCCACTTTAAACGGCTGCTTGGAAAAATCCTTTTTGCCGTATTCCGGACGTTGAAAAGCCGGCAGGTGGTTATTTTGCACCAGGTAGAAGAGAAGGTCTTCCGCCATCCGCCGGTAAGTAGTGGATTTCCCTCCCCCTATGGCTACTATGCCGTCAGCGGTGGTAAATATTTTGTGGGTGCGGGAAACATCCGACTCATGCTTGGCATCTTCCTGTTTGATAAGGGGCCTGATGCCGGCAAAAGTGCCGATTATATCATCATAAGTGAGCATGGCATGAGGGAACATCCGGTTTACCGAGCGCAGCAGGTAATCACAGTCTTCTTTTTTGCACCAGGGTTCATCCAGGTTGGAGGACTCGGGGTAATAAGCGGTATCGGTAGTGCCGATGATAGATACTTTGCCCCTTTTCAAGACAAAAAAGAACCTGCCGTCATCAAAGGAACGAATCCCAAAGGCGTTCCGGTTGCCTATTCTTTCGTTAGGGACCACTATGTGCACGCCTTTGGAGGGATATATTTTGGAACTGTCAATATTTGCTTTTTGCAAAACTTCATCCGTCCAAACTCCGGAGGCGGAAACCACCACCTTTCCCCGGACTTCTATAGTGTTGCCGGAAAACTCATCTCTGGCAACCACTCCCCGGGCTTTACCCGCATCGTCTCTTATAAATTCTTCCACTTTTGCATAGTTCAAAGCCGCCGAGTTTCCGTTGGCATAGTCCAGGCTTTCTTTAATTGTTTCCAGGGTCACGCGGGCATCATCACAGTTGGTATCATAGTAAAATCCGGCAAAGCGAAGTTTTCCCAACTCGGGCTCTTCAAGGGTTATAGCAGGTTCAATTTCTTCTACAAAATCTGCTTTGAACACCCTGGATTTCCGATAATTTTTAAACTTGCTAAACCAATCGGAAAGAATGTCATAAAGTTTAACCCCCATTTTTACCATCCTGGGACGATCTTTGCCCCTATCATATGAACAGTATAAAAAGCCCAACGGCCTTACCAGGTTGGGAAGGTGAGCCCGCAGCCAATTTCTTTCTGTAGCGGATTCCCTCACCAGGCCAAACTCCCTCGAAGCTAGGTACCTTATGCCGCCATGAAAAAGTTTCGAAGACCTTGATGAGGTCCCGAAAGCATAATCGGCTTTTTCCAATAAGCAAAAAGATATGCCCCGCAAGGCACATTCGCGGGCAAGGCCTGCTCCGGTGATTCCTCCCCCGATGATAATCACTTCAAATTCTTTGCTCGTCGCTACTTCAATATCCCGGCTGCGATTGTTTGCGCTCCATTTTCTCATTAACTTAACACCTCTAAAATAGTCTATATTTTTTATTACTTATTGCTGCTACTTCCATCTAAAAAAACTTCTACCCTTGCTTCTTCCATCTTTATATCTGCGGATAGTTGGTTATCCTCTGTATTTCATCATAAATACCTTTCAGGCGCGGGTAAATATTTACAAAAACATTCTTAAACAGGTCCTGATAAATTTTTACGTTTTCCGGCCCGGGTTCAAATATATCTTCGTACTTTACCATTTGCTGCAAGGCTTCCTCAAAAGTGGAGTAAACTCCCGAGCCTACCATGCCGATAATGGCCGCCCCCAAGCCCGAGGCTTCGTGGGTGTGGATCCTTTTCACAGGCCGGTTAAAAATATCGGCGGTTATCTGGCAGATAACATCACTTTGGGAGCCGCCGCCGGATATGGCCAATGTCTTTACTGTTGTTTTCGACTTCTTTTCTATCTTCTGCAAACCCTCAAAAAGACTAAAACCTATTCCTTCAATAATAGCCCGATAAACATGGGTATGGGTATGCACATCGCCAAACCCGATTACCGACCCCTTGGCTTTTGGCGCCAGTATTCCCGGTGACCACAGCGGATGCAAAACAAGCCCTTCACATCCGGGAGGCACCTTTTCCACTCTGCTGTTAAGCAACTCTTCCGGGGTAATATCCATATGCTCGGCTTCAATGCACTCTTTTTTGGAAAACTCCCGTTTAAACCAGCTTATCAACCAGTAGCCCCGGAAAATTTGAATTTCGGGGTTATAACTATCGGCAATTACCGCGGGATACGGCGGCAAAAACCGGATGGCTTCGTAATAACGGCGGGTAGTGGTCTGGATAGTGGCCGTTGTTCCCAGGCTGATGCTGGCCATGGTTTCATCAAGGCACCCTACTCCCAAAGTTTCGCATCCTTTATCAGAGCCGCCGGCTATTACGGGGAGTCCTTCCGGCACTCCCGTCTGGGCAGATGCCCATGGGGTAACATGACCTAAAATATTGCCGGGCTCTACAATGTCGGGCAGTTTTGAACGGTCAACCTTCATTAATTTATATTTTAAACCAGATTCCCCTTCCCACTGCTTTTGCTTGTAATCAAAGGGGATGTAGCCTATCTGGGAAGCATTGGAATCAAGATAATTGTCGGTTAGAAAGTAATTGATAAACCCTGATACCTGAGGATACCTGGCTATGCGCTCCCAGTTTTGGGGTTCATTTTCCATGAGCCAATTAGACTTAGTCTTGCGATAAAGAATGTTTAGCGTCTCTTGCATGCCAATTGCCTTTACGGCAAAGTTGAAGGGAAATTTGAGGTTTGGCTTTTGCGCGGCCATCCGCTGATCCAGCCATAAGATAGAAGGGCGCACTATGTTATCTTCACTGTCCAGGCAAACGGCAGTATCTCTCAGGGCAGTAACTACCATACAGCGCAGAAAAGGCCAGAATTCTTCGCCGCCTTCTTCTTCCCGAAGTCCTTTGATGACTTCGCACATTCCGTGCCAATAATCCATGGGTTCTTTCTCGGCCCAACCGGGCTGCGGGGAAAAGTAAGCTTCATACTCCAACTTGCGCATACCCCTAATTTTTCCCCGGCTGTCAAAAATGATCGCCCGCACGCTTTGAGTGCCTATATCTATGGAGAGGACATAATCCTCGCCTCTTGATTTTTCTGAAGGGTTACCAGATTCAGTTTGAGACATAATTTTTCTTTATCCTTTCTTTAAATGTTTCTTGTAAATTCTCCGTAAATTCTTCCCAGGTCACCTTTTTCATAGAGGGTTTATATTTTCTTTTTCCCCGGTTTTAATTCCTCATTGAATATAAACACACTAACAATTAACAATGGCTCTATTATTTATTTAGCTTTTCGGAGCTTATAATCCTTCCTACATTAGAAAATCTTTGTAGTTACTCCCCATGCAGGCATTGACACCAAGTTCTTATATCAATTAAGCCGTAAAATAAAAAAATATACATCCCTCAAATAACAAATACTTTTTTGCAGGATTTAGCAAGGGGCAAATGGAAACACTGCATAAAAGTGCCGTATACATAAAAACATTCCAAGGCACGGGGACGGTTCCTTTGCCTCAAAGGCACAAGGCAAGGGGACGGTTCCTTTGCCTCACACAGGCAAGGGGACGGTTCCTTTGCCTCACGCGTCTTACGGGACGCTTATTCAATAATCTCTCGCTGTAGTGATAGATTATAAGGCGTGTTATTAAAACAGATTGGAGCAGGGAATAATTATCCGGGTTAAACTCTTTGAGTTCCTACGTGATTAATAAAGTTTTGCTCATTATTGGCATGTAAGGGAGACCACCGATAACCATAGTTTACAAAGGAGAGATAAAAATTATGCGGGAAAAACACTCTTCTGAAGATTGCGCGGGCCAAAACATTAGCTATTCTCTTAAAGACCCGTGTGCCTGGGAAACATGGTGGCAGCAATCCAGAGAGCGATGCTATTGCCGGAACAGAAGCCTGGAAGAAACTATAGAATTTTGGAACCGCAAAGCTGAGAGTTTTCAAAAAAATATCATGAGCGATAAGCACAAAAAGAAAGTAAACGAAACTTTACACTGGCTAAAACAAGAGGGAGTTACACTGGAAGGGGCGGAAATATTGGATATAGGCGCGGGGCCGGGACCTTTTACTTTTCCCCTGGCAGAAGCTGCCCAAGAGGTTGTAGCCCTGGAACCGGTGGAATCCATGGTTGAATACCTTCGTAAAAAGATGAATGACGAGGGTTACAACAATATTCAAATACTTCCCCTCCCCTGGGAAGAAGTAAACATAGAAAAAGAAAATTTTAAAGAGCGTTTTGACCTGGTGTTTGCTTCTATGACCCCGGGAATAAATAATTTGGAAACCTTGAGAAAAGCCCTTGCCTGTTCTAAGAAATATTTCTACCTGAATGCGTTTGCCGGAAAAAGAGAAAATGATATGCTGAATGAACTATGGATGCGCCTTACGGGAACCAAAATGCCGCCGTGGCCCGATCACATTTTTTATATCCATAACTTACTATACACAGAAGGCTACGAACTAACACTCAATGTTTGGGAAGAAAAGCGGGTGGAAGAACACCCCCTTCAGGAAGCAGCGCATAACCTGCTTCTTTCCCTTCAATCATATATCGACCCCTACCCGGGATTAGAAGAAGAAATAGATAATTTCGTCCAAGAAAAAGCCACCAACGGCACCTTGAAGCAAACCATAGTAAGTAAAGTGGGAAGCATCCTCATAAGGTGTTAAAGGGGACGGTTCCTTTTGACACCTTTTCCCATTTTCTGGATTA
>CAZWVJ010000034.1:3103-16341 GCA_964636865.1 uncultured Syntrophomonadaceae bacterium | reverse complement strand
ACTTTTGTCACACAGGTGCAATAGGGGACGGTTCCTTTTGACACCTTTTGCCAAAATATGTCTTTTGAGGCCACCTATCACACAGCCTGACGGTTCCATTTGACACTCTTCTACTGTTTGTTTTGGGGTGTGCGCAAAAAATGGATGGCTTCCTTTTGGCACCTCGCCCATCACACCCCTCACTTATGTAGCAGGTACCCCGTCCCCCTGCTACCCAATGTGACAATTTTGCCCCGTCCCCACTGTCACGGATGGGTGCAAAAGGGGACGGTTCCTTTTTGCACCTAGTTTAACTTTGATATTAGGTTTCTTTTATAATCATTTATCGTAACCATCATAACAATTAAGGCCTGATAACTTTCATTGGTAACATTTTCGCGTTCTTTTAAAAACGAGTAAAAAATAGTTAAACCATCAAAAATGTCATTTACTAACTCAGCATCAACGTCTTTGTATCTAAAGATAAACGCACACATAATATCTAAAAAATTCTCTTGAACATAATTGATATCATCAAATAAAAAATATTGGAAAGAACGGTTTTTTACAAAACTCAAAAACAAATCCAAGGTTTCTATAATATTAGCCACTTTCCCAGTTACATGGGTGCCCTCGGAAGGAAGAACCATTTTTAATGCCTTAATCCTGTCATGATTATATTGTGTATACATTATTGATATTTCGGAACCGTCATCACCATATTCATCTTGAACTTCGTTTTCGTCTTCGTATTTGCTAATTTTCTCAAGGTCAACAGGTCTCAAAAGAAAATCAACATAATTCCCGCCGTGTTTACGTAAATAATTCAAGACCCCAATGTTACCTTTTGTAACATCATGGTTTTCATTAAGCTTAAGCGCTTGTGTAAGAGATTTCTCCGCTTCATCAAGCTTACCGAAAAACAGGTAAAACCACCCTTTATTTGAGTAATAATCATAATCTTTAGGATTTAATTCTATCGCCTTATCGATAGCTTCTATGGACTCTTTTTCGTTACCCAAAATCGCCTCGCATAGAGCTAAAGTATCATAATATATGGATACAGAAGGGTATTTTTCAATTAACTGAAGGGCATATTCTTTCGCTAAATCATAACGTAACAATATTATGAGGTTATCTAAAAACATGTCTATTTCATCTTCAATCATTTCTTCATCAGAATATTCGAACATACACTCTAAACCTTGATCCATTTTTTTCTTGCCGTTAATCTCGTCGTTGTTTCCTATCATTACCAAACCATGCTCTAATAGCGCAGGATAGAAGAAATGATATGCCTCATAAATATTTGCAAGCCCGTCCATATAATCTTTAGTAGACATTGTTTTTCTGGATAACGGCATCATTCTTTCTGCCTGAAGTACAACATACCTATATTCCGCCTGTTTCCAATCATTCATATCCTTTTTATTTAATTCCCCCATATCAGATTATCAACTCCAATATTATTTTTTTAAATAATGTGTCAGTGGGGTGTCAGTGGGGACGGGGCAATTTTGTCACACCCAGGCTGTGACAGTGGGGACGGTTCCTTTTGACACCTCGCCTCTCACACCCCTCACTCATGTAGCAAGTACTCCGTCAGACTGTTTGATAAATTTGCACCAAAAATATTTATTCCCACTTCCACCCCCCTCTCATTTTATAAGGCAATTTAGGGATTGTAATGTTAATATGGTTGCATTTTTTTCATTGCTTTCCCACTTTTAGCACTTACAAATCCGAAAACATGATTTATCACACAAACTCCCGTCCCGTTGCCTTGTTATAAAGTAAAAGAACCGTCCCCTTGCCTTCGTCCCCTTGCCTTTAGGGCAAAAGAACCGTCCCCTTGCCTTTTGACACCTCGCCTCTCACAACCCTCACCCATGTAGCAGGTACCCCGTCCCCCTGCTACATGTAGCAGGTACCCCGTCCCCCTGCTACACCCACTGTCACACGACCCCTGCTGCACTATGGGGAGGTCTCCGCCTCTTCATCTGATTCGCGGGGAGCCAGGCCGGTCCGGACAAACAACAATGGGGCCAGATATGCTATCCATATTCCACACAAGAAATAACGAACAAACACCCACGGAGTTTCCGGATCAGCTGTCACCGGGGCAACGATTTGCAAACCTCGATGTAGGGCCAGCAAGATTACCATGCCAATTACATACTTTAAAACATGCTGCCCTAATTTCCCCCGCGGATGAAAACGTACCTTTTCGTTTTCCAGGGTAAACCCAATCACAAGGCCGCCAAGCACCCCCAACGCCATAGGAGGATCATAGCTGTCAAACATTATCGTAGTCAAAATGAATAAAATTCCAAACCCGATTATCTGGGTAATAATCGCAGTTGAAAAAGGCATTTTAAAGTCTCGTTTACTTAGCCATCCCGCCACTCCAAAAAAGATAAAGAAAAAGATGATGCCCAGAGAAATACCTCCCAATACATCTCCGGGATAATGCACACCGATTATCATGCGAGACATACCCACCGCAAGAATGATTGCAATAGCCAGCACCCAAAACCATCTGCGCTTCACGTGCATGGCGAGAAATCCCCAAACAGCCAGAACTCCCAAAGTATGACCACTGGGAAACGCCATACTTTCCGGAGGAGTAACCCCGGGAATGTCCGGGCGGGGAACACCGGTGATCTCCTTCAGGAGGAATATGTAAACTCCTGAAAATAGAAGAACCAGGAAAGTCCCAAATCCGAAGTATTTATTAACACACCACAAAATCAAAGCAATAACAATGGCAAAGCCCTCATTATCGCCTATGAAAGTAAAACCCCGAAATAAATACTCTACTGCCGGGTGTTCTGAAGCCACAAAAAATGTCTTTACAGCAGCCTCTGTCTGCAGAGTATTCCAAAATGCAATGACTACAGCCAGTAAAGCAGCAGATAGAGCAAGCAGCCCCCATTTTATCCTTAGTTCAATTTGCGGTTTTTCCGAAAAATAATACTCTGGAATCAGCGAATTTTGCATGCGGAGAGTCTCCTTTCAAATTGATGTATTGCTAATATAATTATTATATCTGCTAATTTCATTTATGGCAATTAAGGAAGCCTTTGGGCATAGAATACATGCATGAAGGCAACGCTTTTTTTGCTTTGGGTTTTGGGTTATTGATGGCTTCATTCTAATAGATAGAAGGAAATTATTTCTTTTTATCGAAATAAATCTTAAAGTTATGCAGCTCGAGGTTATGCAGTTTGAGGTTATGCAGCTCGGCCGGGCCGGAGCAATTTTACTTTCTATATCTGTCAGATCATGAAAATTTTTTCAAAAAAAATGGACAAATTAGCAGGGATAATAATTTTTTTACAGAAGTATATTCAAAAGTTTGTCTTAAATAACTCACAACAGTATATTTGTTTGAGATAGTTAATTCATGAAAAAGTTAATTCGTATATAAGTTATTTCAGAAGGAAGTTATTCCAGGGGGGTATCAGGGATGGAAAAAAGGGATTCTTTGATTTCAGTGGCGGCGGTGATAATTCTTTTACTCGTTCTTATTTTTTCCATTTATTTCATTTTAGGGTTCTTCAGGAGTGTGGATGCATTACAGGGTAATCTGCTCCGCTCTGCTGAAGATATTTATGTAGAGCTGGAAACCGAAGTATTTGAGAAAAAGGATACCTATACCTTTTTGGTATATGGAGTGGGCACCGAAGATGCACTGGGAGAAGGAACTATTTTAGAAGGCACAGACAGGTCTGACATGATTGCGCTGGTTAAAGTGTTTCCGGAGGAAGAAAAAGCCCACGTCCTCTCCGTGCCCCGCGACACCTATGCCGAAATTCCCGGCAGGGAAGGAAAGGATAGAATAGCGAATGCCCATTCACATGGAGGTTCGGAACTTTTGCAGGAAGCATTGGAAAATTTCACGGGAGTTTCCATCGATTACTATTTCGGAATGAACTTTTTTGCCTTCCGGGATATAGTTAACTTCTTGCAAGGGGTGGAAATGGATGTACCTTCAGGGCTGGTTAATTACAGCCCTCACATCCACGAAGAAGGAACCCAGATTTTGGATGGCGACATGGCTTATGATTATACCACATATTACCCCGAGCATCCGGGCCCGGACATCCCCCGGGTGGAACGTCATCAGGATTTGATCCGCAAGATCGAAGATAAGGCTAGGGAAAAAGCACCCGACAGCTATTTTTACATCATGATGGCAATCCAGCATTATGTAGATACGGATATAGGTGGCATTGAAGCAGTGGGTATGGCCCTGCATTTTAGGGGCATCGAAGAAGACGACGTGGTTATGGAAGTTGTCCCCGGGGAACCTTACGAACCTGCCGATATAAGGTATTTGGATCCTGACATGGAGGAAACTGAAAGTATCATAGAAGATCTTTTTTCATAGAGGGGTAGGTGCTAACGTTTATGGAGAAAAAACATCTTTTCGGTTTAATTGTAATCTTTATTGCTGTCTTAATTGCCGGCTGGGCCAGCCTGTTTGGTTTGTCTGTGGAAAATACAATATTTGAGCAACAATTTTATGATACCGTGATTGAAGAAACAGAGATTTATTCGCCGGTGCGAGAAGCCGTGCTCAGTCAGATGGGAATTGAGTATGATAAAGCGGAAGAAGAAGGCGCACAAGGCTCGGCTGTAAATATTGCCCTGCAAGAAGCCTTTGATGAGAACTGGATAAAGCAGCAGATGTCAAACGTGGCCGCAGAATATGTCTTATTTCTAAAGGGCGAACAAGAAGAATTGACCCTGACGGTTGACCTGCAGGACCGCCAGGAAATATTTAAAGATAAATTAACCGTGGAACTGGATAAGCAAGCTCCGGAAGAACTGGAAGACATGGAGCTAACTGAGGAACTGGTTATAGAGTATTTGGAAGAGATGGAATTCCCCGATTCCCTCGTAGTGACCCAAATTGATGATCCGGAAGAGCTGGAGGAAGAAGCCGTAATGGGGATGAGCTTTATTCGGAACTACCGCTCATACGCGTTGGCCTTTTATTATATCGTGCTCGCCCTGTTAATAATACTGGCATTCTACCTGGCCGGCTTTGGCCGTGGTGCCAAATGGGTAGGGGCTTCGCTGCTGGCTTCGGGTATTACTTACCTGGGTGGAGCAATGCTGGTTATATCTTCCCGGAAAGGAAGCTTAAAAGACTCCTCCTTTGTAGAGAGCCTGCCGGAACACGGCGAAATTCATTTCCTCCTGGAGGATTTAGCGCCTTTATTACCTGAAGTGCTGGATTATGCCCAGAGTCTAATAATTAATTACTCCCTTATTTACGCGGCTATCGGATTGGTCCTGTTAATCGCCGGTTTGGTGGTAACCAGGGGCTCCACCCGGCACGAGGAAACATAGGCATGTAGCAGAGGGACGGGGTACGTGCTACACGTAGCAGAGGGACGGGGTACGTGCTACACCTCTCCTTTAAAAAAACAACAAAAGAACCACACAAAAACCCCATAAAAGGATAAAGCAGCTTTAACTGAACTCCCAGTCTTTATCCTCAACAATTTCCATTTTTTCCCGGGAGAGGCCGCTCACGTAATCCCGGAGATCTAACACTATGACGGTCATATTATCGAAACTGCCCGCCTCCAGCGCCGCGATAATTATACTTTTAGCCGCCTTCTCCGGGGATGCTGCCTTACGGGCCACACTCAGCACATCCTCCTGGGGAAGAACGTCCCAAATTCCATCGCACGCCACGATAACAAAATCATTTTCCTTGCCCAGATAACCTTCCGCAATCCTGGGCGTGGGGGTGACAAAAGGCTTGAGGTGAACATCGCCCAGCGTCCGGCTCAACGCGAGATCCCCTTCTACCCGGGGAATGTCGAAAGAAATAACCCTGCCACCCAGCGCTTCAACTCTTTCCCTCTCCGAGGGCAGAGAGGGCCTGTGGTCCACAGTTAAAGCCCTGGCTTCTGGACCGGCCCCCATAACAATACGGGCATCTCCCGCGTTAGCGGCCCAAAACGTTTCTCCGATAATATAAAAGGAAGCCGCAGCAGTGCCGCTGTGTATGCCATTTTGCGTAATATGAGCGTCGCCCGCCAGATAGGCATCCTTTATCAACTCCGATACGGAGCGGCGCTGAGAAGGAGGCTTTTCCTGCTCCCGGCGGTACTCCTTCAGAAAATAATCCGCCAAAAAGGCTGAAGCTACTTCTGCTGCCGCAGCATCTATGTGGCCGTCAAAAACTTCAGCCCCGAAAACACCGAGCTCCGAATCCTTTACCACCCGGTGGGCATCCTCCATCCTCCAGCGCGGCCCCACCTCTGAACTGACGCCGTAGCTAATATTCAATAACCCATCTCCTTTCCCGCACTCCATTTTCTAACCACGGATATTATTATCAGACCCTTTACCCTATAGTATAACGGCAACCCCAACCCCTGTGCAATTTTCCTTACGTAGCACCCCGTCCCCATCTGCTACCCCCTGCTATAACCTTCCCCTCTCCTCCCCTCCTCATTTCCCAATTAATTTTTCTCCATATTTAATTCTCAAGAAAGGGAAAAAGATAGGAATATGTAGAATTAATAAAAACACAAGCACGAAAAAGAATTTTGCCTTTCCTTTTATATAATATAATACAATAACCATGATCACAGATCATAATAATGCCAAAGGAGATGAAGCCGGAATGGAAAAAGTAAAGGGAATCCCCACGTCGATTCAGATATTGTATGGTATCGGGGTTAGCTATGCCATCGTGGACCAGATTTTTGTGCAGTGGGTTTTATACTTCTATCTCCCCCCGGCGGATGCGGAGGGCCTATCACCCATACTCCCCGCCGTATACATAGCCCTGGCCCTGGTTATAGCCAGGCTCGTTGATATGATAGCCGACCCCCTGGTAGGCTACTGGTCAGACAAAGTAGATTCCCCCTGGGGAAGAAGAATCCCCTTCATCGGGCTGGGCGCAATACCGCTGGCAGTTACCACCATAGCCTTATTCTATCCCGTTAGCCCCGTGGAGACAATTACCCCCTTCATTTACCTCGCAGGTATGGGGAGTTTGTTTTTCGTATTTTACACCATAGTAGGAGCCCCTTACAACGCCCTCATACCGGAACTTGCCCAGAACATGGAGGATCGGTTGAACCTGGCTACCTGGCAGTCCGTATTCCGGCTATTGTACACCGCCATTGCCATGATTGCTCCCGGTGCCCTTATTGCCGCCTTCAGCGGAGGGGAACAGGGAATAAGATACATGGTCATGCTCATGAGCGGGATTGTCATCGTGGGGATTATGATCACCACTTTTACGGTGAAGGAGCGCAAATATTCCGGAGGCAAGAAGAGCGACACACCCCTGATGGAATCTTTGAAATCATTAAAGGGGAACCGGAATTTGTGGCATTATTTTATCGGCTTTGTGTTTTTCTTCCTGGGATTCAACATCCTGCGCTCTTCGGTGAACTACTACGTAGTAGAAATCATGGGCTATGGCGAATTTTATATCACCGTCGCTTCCGCCCTCCTCTTTGGCAGTGCCGCCATCTTCTTTTATCCGGTAAACCGCCTTTGTAAAAGGATCGGATACCGCAAGCCCATGCTGTGGTCTTTAATGTTACTCATAGTTTTCTGTGTGGTCCTGTTCAATGTGGATAGGATATTGCCTGCCGATGCAGGATTTATAGCTTTTCTCCTCACCGGCATTCCCATTTCGGGAGCGGCTTTCATATTCCCGCCGGCCATGCTCAGCGAGATCAGCGCCGTAAATACCATCAAGCGCGGCGAAAACATAGAAGGCATGATGTTCGGAATGCAGGGTTTCTTTTTAAAGCTGGCTTTTATGCTTGCCATAGCCATATTACCTATTGTGCTGGTCATGGGTGGCGACGTCCCCCTGGCCGAGAGCATAGTGGCTGATCCGGAAGGAGTGGAACAGACAGGAGTTTATGCCACCACCATAGTGGCCATGATTTCCTTCGCAATTTCCATGTTATTTTACTATTTCTATACGGAAGAAAGGGCCGAAGATTTTCAATAATTGCCCGGTGCGTCGGACAGTTAAGGGGGGGGAGGAGGAGGAGGTGCAATAGGGGACGGTTCCTTTTGACACCTTTTACCAAAATATGTCTGGTGCTAAGGGGACGGTTCCTTTTTGCACCTCGCCCCTCACATATGTAGCAAGTACCCCGTCCCTTTGCTACACAGGGGGGTGGTGCACGTAGCAAGTACCCCGTCCCCCTGCTACGCTGTTTTGAAGCGGAACATTTTAGTGAGCTCCAGTGAACTACTCACTTACCGGGAGGTGGCCAACCTTGAAAAAATGGAAAACAGCAGCCATACTGCTCCTCATCCTCGTTTTGGCCCTGGGGATTACTTACCTGTTCTTGCCCACGGGACCTCGCGAACAGATGGAATTTGATGATCCCTATCATGTTTCTCGCTCCACGGTGGAGGGGGAGCAGTTCATGGTCTCTACCGGCACCAAATGGGGAACCGCCGCCGCAGTGGATATTTTGGAAGCCGGGGGCAATGCGTTTGATGCCGGAATGGCGGCCTTGCTGGCCCTGAATGTCACCTATCCTGCCCCCGCCGGTTTTGCGGGGGTAGCGCCCACCCTCATATATGACAGCTCTACCGGCGAAGTAGCCAGCTACTCCGGGTTGGGCACGGCTCCGGCTGCGGCAAACATTGAACTTTTTCAATCCCGCCGCGACATGTTTACCCGCAAGGGATTTTTAAAGTCCCTGGCCAATCTCGACTACTTCCTTTCCGGGGAAGAGCGGGTGATGCCTGAAATGAGCATCCTTTCCCAGCTCATCCCCGCCTCCCCCGATGCCATCGTGGCTATCCTGGATCGCCACGGCACCAAAAGCTTTTCCGAAATCAGCGCCGCGGCAATCCGCCTGGCTGAGGAAGGCTTCCCGGTAGATCAGGCCATGTTAAACTACATGGACTTTGACATCATTGAAAGGTATGTATTTTCCCGCATCATGCCCTATAACGCCGAGATTTATCTGGACGGCCAGTGGTGGAGACCCCTGCACCACAAAGAGAGGTTTATCCAGGAAGACCTGGCCTCAACTCTCCGCTCCATGGCTGATGCGGAACAGGATGCCTTGCAGGAAGGGGCAAGCAGGTCCGAAGCTTTGCAAGCAGTCCGTGATCATTTCTATGAAGGACCCATTGCCGACACCATCGTGGAATTCCATCAAAATGAAGGCGGCCTCTTCACCCATGAAGACCTCTCCCAGTTCCGGGGCCGCTGGGAAGACTCGGTTTCCGGCGAATACGGCCCTTACACCATTTATGCCAACGATACCTGGAACCAGGGCGCGGTAGTTCCTATGACCATGCAGTTCCTGGAAGACATTGACTTAAAGGAGATGGGGCATAACTCTCCCGCATACGTCCACACCGTTCTGCAAGCTCTGGAACTGGCCATGGCCGACCGAGAAGCCTATTTTGGAGACCCCCTCTTCGTAGATGTTCCCATAGAAGGCCTCCTCAGCTCCAATTACGCCGCAGACCGCCGCCGGGATATGACACCCCACCGGGCTTATGGTGAGATGCCCGAACCGGGAGATCCATGGGCCTATCAGGATTCATCCGGAGGGGAAAATGAAAGCAAATCCCACCTGGAACAGATAGAGCCGCCCGCCGCCAACGGCAATATAAATGCGGAAAGGCATCTCGATACTACCTACCTGAGCGTTATAGATGATGAGGGAAACGCCATCTCCCTTACCCCCAGTGACTTTCCCCTCACACCCATGGTCCCCGGCACCGGTATGATTCTGGGAAACCGCATGATCCAATTCCGCCTGGACCCCGAGCACCCGGCGGCTTTGGAGCCGGGCAAGCGCCCCCGTCTCACCCCCAATCCCGGCATGGTCCTCAAAGAAGGGGACCTGTTCATGAGCTTTGGCACCCCCGGTGGAGATATGCAGCCCCAGGCCATGGTGCAGGTCTTCCTTAACATTGTGGTATTTGGAATGGATCCCCAGGAAGCAATTGATGCGCCTCGTTTCCGCACGCACAATTTCCCCGACTCCTTCTCACCCCATACTTATAAACCGGGAGTCATCGAACTGGAAGCCCCTCTTTATGCACAATTGGCAGAGGAATTAGAGCAGATGGGGTATGAGGTGGAAAAATCTGCAAAATGGTATTATGAGATGGGTTCGGTTTGCCTGACCATGAAAGACGGGGAATCGGGAAAAATCCTCGGAGCCGCCGACCCCCGGGAATCCTCCTGGGCAGATGGCAAGTAGGTGTAGCAACATCCCTGCCACCCTTTCCTTAAAATAATTTTCCACTTGTGCCGTGACAGTGGGGGACGGGGCAATTTTGTCACACTCAGGCTGTGCTAGGGGGGACGGTTCCTTTTTGCACCTTTTGGGAAAATTTGTCTGGTGCAATAGGGGACGGTTCCTTTTGACACCTCGCCCCTCACATATGTAGCAAGTACCCCGTCCCCCTGCTACGCGGCGGGCATGACGATGCCTTGCTGCCGGTGCGGGGGGTAGTTTAGTTTATGCTTTCTATGTTATTATTTGATGTAAGTTATTAAACAACTGGAAAGGAGAATAAAGGTATGGCCAGTATAAACATCAATGAGATTTTGGATATTACCCCTAAATTAATGAACATGCCTTATAATCGAATGTGGTATAGCTATGATGAAGAAGTTGATGTCCTATATCTTAATTTTAAAAAGCCCAGTCATGCTGATGATACTGAATTAACTGAGGACGATATTATTATTAGATATGAAAATGGTGAAGTGGTAGGTATTACTGTACTAAACGCTAGCAAGCAGGCGTCAGACTCTTAGACGTGAACCACTCCATGGTGGTTACTTGATTCCTCCTGTTTTATCGGTGACGGAAAAGTCACAGTTGGGATTTACATACCGACCTTTTTTGACGGTGATTTTGCCGTACTGGACAGCTTGCTGCGGGCACCTGTGAATACAGGCCATGCATTGAATGCAGTTGCTGCCCCACACCGGCTTCTTATGGACGGTAATATTACAGGTATTGCATACCCGGGCGCACAGGCCGCATTGGGTGCAGCTGTCTGTGGCGTAAAATTTCTTGGCGTTTACACCGAATTTTTGGAACAGCGGATTAATGATATATGTTTTGGTGAACGGTAAAAATCCTTTTCTCACCTTAAATACACCGTCCTGCTCTTGAGCAACGACAGATTTAATTTCCTTCAGAAAAATATCTGCGTCGGCCAGCTTTTTTTGGGCCGCATCTTGGGGATCAACATCAAACATAATGATGTAATTATTAGGCATGGCAACGGTAAAGCCGCTGTTTAACTTAAGCCCTTTGGCTGCCAGCGCTTTCTTCAGAATACCGGTGGTGTATCCCTCGTCATCTCCGCAGGTACTTACGGAAAAAATGTAATTATTCCGGTAATTGTTAAGCTTCAGTTTATGTATAAAATCAATTACCATGCCCGGCGGTTGCCAGGCATACACCGGATAAACAAAACCCACTTTTTCACCCTCAGCCAGAGTGTATTCAAAAACATGCTTGTTATTCATCTCATCAGCGATGGAAACCAGCCTTTCATTAATTTCCCCGCTCAATTTCTGAGCCACATACAAAGAATTACCCGTTCCGGAAAAATAAAAAATCATTTTATCACCTATTTCTTTGGCATATTTGTAAAACAACAATTATCATATCGGTGAAACCGCGACCCTGCTTCCACAATATTATATTACTTAATTTCTAAAGCATCAAATATCTGTTAATGCGGACTAACCCCGCAGGCAACGGGCAAAAGCCGCTCTGGCCTCGGCATATGCTATTTTTGATGTTGCCACTATTAACAAAAATATTATATTGACAACTAATCGGGAATGGTATATTATTATATTACAATAAAACCGACGGTCGGTTTCAATTCAAAAAAAGTCACAAATAATAACAGGAGGAAAAAATGCACAAGAAACTTACGCCAGAAGAGAGAAAATCACAAATTATCCAGACCGCATTGCAGCTTTTTGCGGTGAAAGGTTATGAAAACACCACTGTAAATAACATTATTGAAGAAGCGGGGATATCCAAGGGCGGGTTCTATCATCACTACAGCTCAAAAGAAAGCCTTCTTGAAGACATTGTCAAGATGCTTATCGGAAATATGGTAACCATATTTAAAGAAGTAGATGCTTGTAAAGATATGAGCGCCCTGGAAAAAACCAACGAATATATCAGGAGAGTCAATGCATTAAAAAGCGATAAGCTTGTGGAGACTTCAGCTTTAGTTTCCGAGCTTTATTCCGGCGGCAAAAACATTCAATTGGAAAGTAAACTTTATGATTTTGCCCGGGAACATATTGTACCGATTATGAAAAAGATAGTTTACCAGGGGATTGAAGAAGGGGTTTTTAAAACCGAGTATCCGGAAGAGTCAGCTGAAACCTATATCAAACTTTTTATCATGCAACAGCAGGAGGTAACCGAACTTTTCTATGAGGCACTGCAGAAAAAAGACAAAAAAATACTTGAAAAAATTAAACGAAGATACAGCTTCTTTCAAAAGCTGCTGGAAGATACCCTGGGACTGGATAGGGGTTCCCTCGTAGTAGAGGAGGTGATGGGGGGGACTGCTGAAAGGATGGGCAAAGCGTTATTTTAAAGAATAAAGCTTAGAGAGGTGAAGGTGATGAATATCATTGAAGTTAAAGACCTGGTTAAATATTACGGTAAGTTTCAGGCCCTTGACGGAGTTGATATGACAGTCAGAAAAGGAGAAGTTTTGGGTTTCATCGGACCCAACGGCGCCGGCAAGACTACCACCATTCGCATTCTTTTGGGATTGCTGCGAAAAACTTCCGGTCAGGCCAATATCTTCGGTAAAGATGCCTGGATTAAGGCCGCGGAACTGCACAAGTCAATGGCCTACGTGCCCGGCGATGTTAATTTATGGCCGACTCTTACCGGCGGTGAAGTGATTGACTTACTTAACAAGCTGCGCGGCGGTATAAACAAAGAAAAACGAGCCGAGATGCTCAAGAGATTTGAGCTTGACCCTACAAAAAGATGTGACACCTACTCAAAAGGCAACCGTCAGAAGGTGGCCATAGTATCAGCTTTTGCTTCCGATGCCGAGCTGTTTCTTATGGATGAACCCACAGCAGGCCTCGATCCTTTGATGGAAGCGGTATTTCAGGAATGTGTGTTGGAACTTAAAGCCTTGGGAAAGACGGTTTTGCTCTCCAGCCACACACTGTCAGTAGTGGAGAAGCTTTGCGACCAGGTCAGCATTATCAG
>CAZWVJ010000034.1:0-3093 GCA_964636865.1 uncultured Syntrophomonadaceae bacterium | reverse complement strand
GAATCGGGAAGCCTTGACGAACTCCGTCATCTTACCCGTGCCTCCATCACCCGAGAGACAGTACCACCGAGAATGGGGCTGGATAATATTGAGGGAGTCCATGATCTCTCCATAGAAGAAAACCGGGTCCGGGCCCGTTTCCAGGTGGAAAGTGATAAGCTGCACAGCGTATTGAGCTTTTTATCTCAGTTTGAATTCAAATCATTAGTGAGCAGGCCTCCTTCCCTGGTAGAGCTTTTTATGCACCATTATGCTGAGAACTCCGCAGATAACGGTAAACCGGAAAAGGAGGGGGCTGTCAGATGAAGACGAATGCTTTTCTGGGAACCGGAACGCTTGTATTACTTGCCCTGAAACGCGATCGCATCAGGCTGGTGCTGTGGATATTAGGGATAGCAGTTCTTCTGGGATTCATGGTTGCCGCATTCGGTGAGATGCTGCCTACAGAACAGGATATAATTAACATGGCCACTGCTCACGGCAGCAATCCGGTGATGCGGGTTTTCCTGGGGCCCATCGCCGGTGTGAGCCTGGGCGGCTTTATGATGTTCAGGCTCTCAACCATGTTTGCCATTATAATTGCCTTCTTTGGGATTTTAACGGTTACAAGACATACAAGACACAATGAAGAAACCGGTTGTGAAGAGCTCACCGGATCTTCAGTAGTAGGACGTCATGCCGGCCTACTGGCAGCGCTTTTGGTTACAACAGCCGGCAGCATTGTGCTCTCAGTGTTAATAGCTCTTGCTTTTATCATCAACGGCCATCCTGCGGACGGTTCTTTTGCCGCCGGCTTCGCCCTTGGCGCAGTGGGTGTCGCCTTTGCCGGAATTGCAGCCGTAACAGCCCAGCTTACAGATACCACACGGGGCGCCAACGGTTTGGCTGGCCTTGCCATGGGGGCTCTTTTCCTGGTTAGCGGCGTGGGGAATATGCTCGGCGATTTTGATGCAGCTGCCATCAAGATCACCAGCGCCTGGCCGGTATGGCTATCTCCCTTTGGCTGGTATCAGCAAATACTTTCTTTTTATGAAAACAACTGGTGGCTGCTTTTACTATTTGTGGCGTTTTTCCTTTTAACGGCAAAAGTTGCTTTTTTGCTCAATAGCCGCCGGGATGTGGGTATGGGCTTGATCCCAGCCAGGAAAGGTCCCGCAGTTGCCTCTCCGGGCCTGTTAAGTCCGCTGGGTTTAGCCTGGAGACTGCAACGCAAACTTTTTATAATCTGGCTTTTAGCCGCCATGGTCGTAGGGGCAGTTCTTGGCGGCGCCACCACAGAATTAGCTGAAAGAATGAGCGGCATGGAAAGAACAGATGTCCTCGGCGATATTTTCGGTATGAGTGAAACTTTTGCCATGGCTCTGGTGGCGATTCTGGGCCCTTTTATTATTTTTTACACCGTGCAGGCCTTTTTAAGAATGGCCTCGGAAGAAGCCAACGGCCTGACAGAACCTGTCCTGGCCACAGCTGTAACGCCCCTGAAGTGGATTATGAGCCATGCCGTTTGTGTTTTTTTAGGGACCATAGCAGCCCTTTTATCATTGGGGCTTGGAGCCTCTGTCTCGGCATTGGCCGATACGGATATCCGGGTATTAAAATTATTTGAAGCGGCTCTGATTCAGGCTCCTGCCATTCTCGTATTGGCGGGCTTTGCGCTTTTGGTATTTGGTTTGGCGCCTCACCTCAGTTCGACCCTGGTATGGGCGTCCCTTATAGTCAGTATAATAGTGGGGCCTTTCTTGGGCCCGGCCCTTGATCTGCCCCAGTGGGTGCAAAATATTTCTCCTTTTACCCATGTGCCTGCTGTAACGGAACCGGTTACCGCCACCCCGCTAATTTTAATGTTAGTGATGGCAGCAGTTTTTACAGCAGGCGGCCTGGCATCTTTCTGCCGCCGCAGCATGAGAACATAAGAGTTTCTCATCTGGCAAAACCATAAAATAAAGGCAGGGGTGAGAAAAATGCCCGATACAGAAGAATACCTGAAAAGACTGGATTTATCTAATATTTTGCGCTCTCCCGTAATCAAGAATGTCATAGATTCACTACAGCTTCCTTCCGGAAGCAAGGGATTGGATGCTGGCTGTGGAAACGGTTATTTTACTTTAATGCTGGCAGAAAGTGTGGGTCATTCCGGCCATGTTACCGGTCTTGATATTGAAGAATTGTTTTTGAAAAGCGGGAGGGCCCTGGCATCACAGGCAGAGTTAACGGAAAGGATTTCTTTTACAAAGGGTGATGTTAAGAAACTGCCGTTTAAAGATAATTCTTTTGACTGGGCCTTTAGCATTGATCTTATTGGGTATGCCGTTCTGCAGGGGCATCCTGTTATTTTACTGAAAGAGCTAGCCAGGGTTGTTAAGCCAGGTGGCAAAATATATATCATTATGTGGTCTTCACAGATGCTCCTTCCCGGATATCCCGCATTGGAAGCCCGGTTGAATGCAACAACTTCCGGAATGGCTCCTTTTGAAAAAACAATGAGCCCTGACCTGCATTTTATGCGGGCCCTGGAATGGTTTGAACAGGCAGGCTTAACCGAACCAAAGGCAAAGACTTTTGTTAGAGATTTGAATACTCCCATAAATGATGAAATGCGAAAGGCACTGATTGACCTTATATGTATGCGCTGGGGTGATGATAACCCCGAATTATTGCAAGAAGATCAGATAGAGTATAAGCGCCTTTGTAGAGATGAGTCACCGGAATGTATATTAAATATCCCGGGTTATTATGGCTTTTTCACGTATTCCTTGTTTCAGGGCAAAGTAACATAACCGATTAAAAAATATTTTTAAGGATTACTGAGCTTTAAAGAGGTGAATGGTAATGGTTAATTTTAAGTATATAAAAGCAATTCCTGGTTCTAATAATAGTAAGTTCCCTAACTGTACTTCTCTCTTAATTGATGACGGAGACATTGTAGCACTTATAGATCCGGGAGCGGGGCAAGGGGCTTTGCTAAATGCAACAGGTAATTGCAGGGTAAATATTTTAATTAATACACACTATCATTTTGATCATATTTCTGGCAATTACTTATTTCCTGATGCGCAGTTGTTTGTTAACCCTATCGAGATAGATTGTTTTCCA
>CAZWVJ010000033.1:0-16530 GCA_964636865.1 uncultured Syntrophomonadaceae bacterium | reverse complement strand
GCAGAACGGTGGCAGTGTTTTATGACTGGCCCTGAGCAAGGGCGGCAGTGGTTTGTTACTGGGTTTGCGTAAGGGTGGTAGTGTTTTATTGCTGAGCCTGAGTAAGAGCGGGATTTGGCTGGGCAGGAATATTCCTGCAGGTGGCGCCCTGCTTTTTAAGTCTTTGCGTAAAGGCGGCAGTTGGCTGGCGAGGAAGCTCCGTACTGGAAGCAGTAAGCTGTGGGTCAATCTCCGTGATGGTGGTATTTGGTTGGGAAGGAATTTATACAAAGGGGGCACCTGGTTGGGCAAAAACCTTTCTCTGGGGGGCAGCCGGCTTTTATTGAGCCTGCGTAAAGGTGGCAGTTGGCTTTTGCAATGCTTGCAGAAGGGCGGTAATGGTTTATTGCTAGGCTTGCGCAAAGGCGGTAGTGGCTTATTATTGGGCTTGCAGAAAGGTGGCAGCGGTTTATTGCTGGTCCTGAGCAAGGGCGGCAGTGTTTTATTACGCGGTTTGCGTAGAGGTGGCAGTGGTTTATTACTGGGCCTGCGTAAGAGCTGGATTTGGTTGGGAAGGAATATTCCCGCAGGTGGCGGCGTGCTTTTTAAGGCCTTGCGTAATGGAGGCAGTTGGCTGGCGAGAAACTTACATATTGGAAGCAGTAAGCTGTGGATTAATATCCGGAAAAGCGGGCAGTGGATTCAAGAGAAGTTCCGTCAGGGTAAATCCTGGATTACTATTAAATTTGAAACAGTAAGAAAAAATATCAATAGACTCGCGAAGAAAGGAATGGTTTCCCCAAAAAATTCAAAAAGTACCGGAATTGATTCTGAGAAAAGTGCCGGACATGCGAAATCTGATTTTGATAAAAGTTCTGCAAAGAAAAAGACTGCTACTGAGAAAACCGGAAAAAGTAAAGAAGCAAGCTCTAAAAAATCTTCTAAAAGTGACAAAGCTGATACCCCAAAAACTTCCAAGAGCGCAAAATCTAATGCCGAGAAAAAATCTAAGGAGAAAAAGTCGGGTTCCAAGAAATCTACCGGGGCAAGCAAACCTCAGTCTAAGAAAAAATCCGGAACTAATAAAAAGAAGAAAAGCGGTCAAAGGAAATAACGCCCTTTAAAGGTCAATTTACCTTTAAAGGGCGTTAATATCGTGTAAAATTAAAACATTGCCACTAAAATTAACCTTCCTCGTACATAGCATCGATAAGGTCTTTGTATTTTTCTTCAATTACTCTGCGCTTTATTTTTTGGGTGGGAGTTATTTCTCCGCCTTCTTCGGTAAATGGTTGGTCCACAATTGCAAATTTCTTAATTTGTTCGTATCTTGCATGCCTGGGATTAACCAGGTCGATCCTTTCCTGGATTAATTCCCGAACCTTTGGATGGTTGGCTATCTCCGTATTGTTGCTGAATTCTATTCCCTCATTTTTAGCCCACTCTTTGATTGCTTCAAAATCAGGGACTACCAGGGCAGAAACAAATTTCCGGTTGTCGCCTACCAGGACTACTCGTTCTATATAAGGATCGGTGTTAAAATCATTTTCTACGGGCTGGGGCGCTACGTATTTGCCCCCGCTGGTTTTCATGAGTTCTTTTTTGCGGTCGGTGATAGTAAGGTAACCTTCTTTATCAAAAAATCCTATGTCTCCGGTTTTAAAGAAACCATCTTCTGTAAAAGATTCTGCGTTGGCTTCCGGGTTGTTCCAGTAACCTTTCATAACCTGAGGACCCCTTACCAGAACTTCGCCGTCTTCCGCTATTTTTTCTTCTACCCCCGGAAGCGGTTTTCCTACCGTGCCTATTTTATTATCTTTTAGAGTATTGGCATTGATGATGGGGCTGGTTTCGGTTAAACCATAGCCCTGATAAATATTTACACCGATACCACCGAAGAATATAATCAATTCAGAACTTATGGGGCCTCCTCCGGTAGAGCAAAAACGAAGGCGGTCAAGCCCTGCTCTCTTTTTAACCTTTTTAAATAAGGGAGCGTATAGCCTGCTTCTTAGTTTTAAGGAAGCCGGAACTTCTTTCCCTTGATTTTCTCGCAGGTAAATATCTTTTCCCAGTTCGATTCCCCGTTCAAAAAGTTTTTGCATGAAGGGTGGCCGCTCTTTTAATAAGGTATTTATGGTTATATATGTCCTTTCCCACAGCCGGGGGACGGAATTCATTGCTGTAGGCCTATAAGTTTGCAGGCCCCAACGGATTTCCGCGGGATCTAATGAATCTACAATTGCCAATACAGCGGGCACATAGCTTCCCGCCATCAAATCGGCTGAAAAACCATAAGAATGACACAAGGGAAGGTGAACCATAAAAACATCATCTTGGCGGAAGTCCATACTATCAATTATTTCTCTCTGGCTTACTATATTTCGATTGTTGAGCATCACTCCTTTGGGCCGTCCAGTAGTGCCGGAAGTATACATTAGGATAACCATATCATCTTCATCTACCCTTTCGGTGATTTTTTCGACTTCCGACTTTTTATCCTGGTTGTTTTTGCCCAATTCCAGCAATTCATCAAAGGTCATTACCATGTCGTCGGGTTTTTCTTCTAGAGGATCCATAATAATGATTTTTTCTAAGTTTTCCAGATTTTCTTTTACTTCCAGGACTTTATCCAAATGTTCTTTGCTGCCGCAAAAGCAGAACTTGGACCCGGAATCGTGCAGTATCCACCAGATGTCCTCGCTTTTGCTGGTGGGATAAATCGGTACCATGGCGCCTCTAAAAAACATTGGCGCTAGAGCTGAAAAAATCCATCTGGGTCGGTTAGGTCCAAAAACTGCAGCGCGTTCAAATTCTTGAAAGCCAAGCGCATAAAGGCCGCAGCATACTTGATCTCTAATAATGCTATCTACCTCTCCCCATGTATACTTGTGAATATCGTCTGTTCGTCTTCCCTCCTTATCATACCTCGACATGATGTAAAGCTTGTCCGGAAATTGATGCGCGTTCTTTAAAGAAGTGCCGACTATGGTGTCCAGGTTAAAATCTTTCATATTTTTTCCTCCTATACTGGGAATAAAATTATAATAGATAGAAACATTACGAATGTTCTATCATAAAAATGTTTTCTTAATATTAGCATATTTACAATTACCCTGCAACTATATGACTTTCCTCGTAAGAGTAAAGGAAGGGACTTTTTATAGACATCTATTATGCAGGATTATTATTTTAGAATGTAGAATGAATGCAAAGCAGAATTGAAAAGTTATACTTGATAAGATAATTAAGTAATTGTTTTTATTAAACACCTCCGGTATTATAAAAATTACTTAAATATTCTATGCTTTGGTTAATGGAAAAGTAAATGCAACCCTCTCATTTGTAAGACTAAATGCAACCAATTCTCCCAGTAGGGGTTGCATTTACTTTGTCAATTAACCCTTATGCCTTTAAAAAATTAAAATCTCTTAATCTATCTTGTTTTTCAGTGTGTTTAGTTTATAATGTACTCGTATATGTAAAAATATTTAAAGATCTCAAGGATTTAATATTTAAAGATCACGGATTTGTTTGGGAGTAATTGAAATAATTTAGAGCAGAGTTCTATTATTAGCCAAAATAACTTATGGCTAAATTGTATGATTAGAAAAAAATGAACGGGGTAGTGTATTACTATGATGGATAATTACTTTCTTTTATTTGTCAGTCCGCTAATATTATCTTTTTTGATAACACCTTTTATTCTCCGTTATGCCCTTAGAAGTGGTGCCATTGATGAGCCTGATTGGAGAAAGGTGCATAGTAAGGGAAAGCCTTTGTTAGGAGGCCTTAGTCTTTACCTTGCTATCTTGATTTCTACTGTTGCGTTTTATGATCATAACATCCAGCTGTATACACTCCTGGTAAGCTTAACCATAATCGTTATTGTTGGTATAGTAGATGATTTGCACGGTTTAAACCCATATGCCAAGTTAGGGGGGCATTTTGTTGCTGCTACAGTATTGGTAGCTTATAACATTTCTGAGTTTGCCCTTATTTTTGATTTTCTCGAGCAATTTATAGTTTTCCGATCTGTGGCTTTTTTAGTGGTAATTGTCTGGGTAGTGGCTATTACCAATGCATTCAACCTTATTGATGGATTAGACGGTCTGGCAGTCGGGAACGCGGTTATTATCGGCAGCTTTCTTATATTGATTTCTCTCCTTTACGGGAATATGTGGGCGTTGGGAATATCTATTATACTGGTAGGGGCTTGCCTGGGCTTTTTCCCCTTCAACTCCCGACCGGCACGCATCTTCTTGGGCGACACGGGTAGTACTTTATTAGGGTTTGTGTTGGCTTCTATTTTCCTCTTCAATGTTAGTTACGAAGTTCCCAAATTTATGTTGTTTGGCGTGGTGTTTTTGTTTATGTACCCTACTGTAGACTTGGGTTATGCTATGATCAGGCGTTTGCGAGAAGGGGTCCCTATCATGTCAGCAGATATGAATCACATCCATCATCATATTCTCCGGGGAGGGCTGCCTTCCAATTACGTGGTATACTTGCTTTACGGGTTCAGTTTTTTAGTGGGTGTGTGCGGGGTATTTGTGATGGCCTTTTCTGAATGGATGATTTTTGTGGTTGTTGCTGCCATTGCTCTATTGATAGTTTTACTTGCTTTTGTCTTCCGGTTATTATTTAAAAATCATCAGACTCACCTGGTTAATGCTGACTTAACCAGGAAACGAGATATAAATAAATAAGATTAGTTAACTATTTTTATCTAACTAACTTTACATAATATCCTTCTTTTTCAAATTTTCTTCTTAATATTTTTGACACCAGCAAAATATAAAAAATAAAATATTTTCTATAATTAGTAGATTCTTTTTTTTGTAGAGGGTTTACCGGAAAAAGGAGAAATTTATTTCCTTTTGGAGGATTTATTGTCTTTATTTCCTGGTGTACTGGATTATGCCCGAAATATTGCAATAAACTACTCCCTTATTTATGCAACCCCGGGGTTAATATTATTAATTGTGGGCCTTTGGGCAACCAGGAAATAATCACAAAGGTCTTTGCAATATAGTTAAATGTATGCTGCGGCTTCTTTGTCTACAATTAAAATAAATTCATGGTGAAGCTGGAGAAAGGAAGCAGGCACCTCGGTGGTAATTTTTCCGTTTATTGTTTCTTTAATAGCTTCGGCTTTGCTTTTTCCACTGGCTAGAAGTATTACTTTTTGCGCTTGCATGATAGAGCCCATACCCATAGTAATTGCCTGGCGGGGCACTTCTGATTTTTTGGAAAAAAAGCGACTGTTTGCGCTGATGGTTTCTTCCGAGAGATTAACGACATGAGTTTGGGTATTTAAATATTCACCGGGCTCGTTAAAGCCGATATGCCCGTTTACACCTATGCCCAAAATTTGCAGGTCAATGCCTCCGGCATTAACAATTTTCTGCTCATAATTACGGCAGGTTTCTGCTGTGTTATTTTTTTGGCCGGGAGGAATGTGAATGTTTTGTGACGGTATATTTACATAATTAAAAAATTTATGGTGCATGTAATAATGATAGCTTTGAGGATGATCAGGGTCCAACCCTAAATATTCATCCAGGTTAAAGGTTGTTACTTCACTGAAATCTATTGCCCCGCCGTCATACATTTCTATTAGTTTTTGGTACATTCCTTCCGGGGTAGAGCCTGTAGCCAGGCCCAATACTGTATTGTTTTTAAGAGTAATCTGGCTGGATACTATTTGAGCTGCTTTTGCGCTCAATTTTTGGTAATCTTCCATTACATAAATTTTCATATATATCTTCCTCCATTGTTTTAGTAAGTTTATAAGGTGCTTAAGTTTTTAGAATAAACCTCAAATTCCTTTTCTTATAATTATTTCAGGAGTTTAGTTCTTTACTCAAGATGTCTGCTAATTCTTTAGCATAATTATGTAAAACGTTTTCTTCTTCTTCTCCTTCCACCATTATGCGAATTTTAGACTCTGTACCCGAAGGGCGAACAAGAATGCGTCCGTTAGGTCCTATTTTTGTATAAGTTTCTTCCATTGCTTTTTGAAATGCAGGAATTTTGTCCCAACCTTCTTTTTTGTTCACCTGGCAGTTTACCATTACTTGGGGAAGATGGGGCATTAATGATCTATACGAAGAAAGAGGTTGACCTTTTTCTTTGACGATTTCTGTAAGTTTAAGAGCGCTTAAAAGACCGTCGCCTGTGGTGGCATAATCAAAAAATATGATATGGCCTGACTGTTCACCGCCAAGACTGAATCCACCTTCCCGCATTTTTTCCAGTACATAGCGGTCTCCTACTTTAGTCCGTACCACATCTATGCCATGTCGGTTGGCTGCAATTTCCAGGCCTCCGTTGCTCATGATAGTTGATACCAGTGTATTTTTATTTAACAAGTTTTTTTCTTGTAAATGGAGTGAAAAAATTAGCATCAATAAATCGCCGTCCACAATTTCCCCCTTTTCGTCTACTGCTATCAAACGGTCTGCATCGCCGTCAAAAGCAAGCCCCAGATGTGCATTATTTTCTAGCACGGCACTTTGCAGGGCGGAAGGGTTGGTAGAACCGCATTTGACATTGATGTTAACGCCGTTAGGTTGATTGTTTAGTACTGTCAGCCTGGCTCCCAAAGAACGAAATAATTCCGGTGCCAATTCATAAACAGCGCCGTGGCCGCAATCCATAGCTATATGCATACCGTCAAGGCTGGGTGCGCTTTTCTGCAAAAATTCCAGGTAAATATGAGCCGCATGCTCGTCTTCTTCCAATTTACCTATTTCTCCGCCGATAGGACGGGGTAAAGGATCTTCGCCGAAGTAAATATCTTCTATATTGTTTTCAATATCATCAGCTATTTTATACCCCGTGGGGGAAAATATTTTAAGACCGTTGTCTTCTATGGGATTATGAGAAGCGGAGATCATTATACCTGCTGCAGCATTTAATTCCTTGGTTAAGTATGCCAGTGCCGGAGTAGAAAGCACCCCTAAAGAACGCACATTCATACCTGAAGAACATATTCCTGCAGTCAAGGCACCTTCCAGCATATTACAGGAGCGTCGAGTGTCTTTTCCCAAAACGATAAAAGGTTCTTGCATGTCTTCTTCTTCTTTACGTAAAAGGTAAGTGCAGATGCGCCCAATGTAAAAAGCCATTTCAGGAGTAAGGTCTTTATTGGCGATTCCTCTAATGCCGTCAGTCCCGAATAATTCGTTCAACATAATCCCTCCTTTAATGCTTTAAAATTATACTAAGACCTAATATTAACAGCTTTATCAAAAGTAGGTTGCTTCTGAACATTTTCATTATATTCAACATAACTATTTATGTTCCTGCCGTAAATATTTAAAAAAATTTTATGTTTCCTTAATTGGGATTTGGCTCATTTTTATATGTTTTACCTGCGGCAGGGTGTTACTGATTATGAAGGGAAATTGGTGACGAAAATAAAAATTTGGAAGATAGCTAAAAAATTTGACGAAAATGCCTGAGAAAACTATAATATATGAGAACGTTCGAAACTTGAACAATAAGTAGGGGATAATTATGGAAAACGAGTATCTGATCCTTTCTCAAATTGAAAAAAATGAGGAAGTACCTCAGCGTGAAATTGCCAAATTAACCGGGCTTTCCCTGGGAACCGTGAATATGTTGCTTAAAAAGATGGTAAAAAAAGGACTGGTTAAAATAGAAAATTTAAACCAGCGAAAATTACGGTATGTCCTTACTCCCCGCGGTGTAGCCGAAAAAAGTTCGTTGGCATACAATTATGCCCGTCATTCTTACCGCATGATCAATACAGTAATAATGGCAGTGCGGCAGGTATTGGAGGAAGAAAAAGCGAAAAAAACTGTGCAGGAAGTGATTTTGTATGGTGATAGGGATGAATTTGGGGAAATTCTAACTCTTGCCCTCTCAAAAGAAGACGTAAACTCAACTTTTATAAAGGATCCGTCGCAGTTACAAAGTCTTTCTCCCAATACTTTGGTTATATTTTGGGAAAACAAACGTTCCCGGGAATTACAGCGCCTGGGTATAGAGGCGGTTAATATTTTGAATTATCTATGAGTATTGCCGGAGATGCCGGAATGAAAATATAAAAAATTAAGGAGAAGGTTATTTTATGAAAAAGGTTTATGTAGCCATGAGCGCAGATATTATTCATCACGGCCATATTAATGTGATTAATGAGGCTCAACGGTTGGGTGAGGTTTATGTAGGGGTGCTTACTGATGAGGTGATAGCAAGTTACAAAAGGCTACCGCTGTTAGAGTACGCTCAGCGTGAAGCTATCATCAAAAATATTAAAGGAGTCAAAGAAGTAATTCCTCAGGATACTTTAGACTACGTGCCCAATCTGGAAAAAATTAGGCCTGAATATGTGGTGCACGGTGATGATTGGCGGGAAGGCATTCAGAAAAATGTGCGCCAGCGGGTAATTGATACACTGCAGAAATGGGGCGGAGAACTGGTGGAAATAGAATATACCAAGGGAGTTTCTATTTCGCAGTTGGATGAAGCCCTCCATAGAATTGGAACCACTCCTCAAAACAGGATCAAAAAATTGAAGCGACTGTTGGAATTAAAACCCATGGTAAGAATCCTGGAGGCGCACAACGGCCTTACCGGGCTTATTGTGGAAAAGACCAAAATAGAAGAAGAAGAGAAGGTTAAAGAGTTCGATGGTATGTGGGTGAGCAGTTTGTGTGACTCAACAGCCAAGGGCAAACCCGATATTGAGGTGGTGGATTTTTCTTCCCGCCTGGGCACTATCAATGATATTCTGGAGGTTACTACCAAGCCCATCATTATAGACGGGGATACAGGAGGGCAATCCGAACATTTTGTATTTTCGGTGAGGTCTTTAGAGCGCCTGGGCATTTCAGCAATTATTATTGAGGATAAAGTGGGGTTAAAGCGAAATTCCCTGTGGGGTATGGAAGTAGTACAGGAGCTGGATACGGTGGAAAATTTTGCTGAGAAAATATCGGCAGGTAAAAAGGCTCAGGTGACTGATGATTTTATGATTATTGCCCGCATAGAAAGTTTTATAGTGGGAGCGGGGTTGGAAGATGCGTTGCGCCGTGCTCGTGCCTACATAGAAGCCGGAGCGGATGGAATTATGATCCATAGCAAGGAAAAAACCCCCCGGGAAATATTTGATTTTTGCCGGGAGTATAATAAATTTGTAGATGCAGTTCCGCTGGTGGTAGTACCTACTTCTTATTGCCATGTTACCGAGCATGAACTCCAGGAAGCGGGGGTAAACCTGGTCATCTATGCTAATCATTTGATTAGAAGCGCTTATCCTGCCATGGTGAACACTGCTCGAAATATATTGTTAAATGAAAGGGCATTAGAGTGTGAGGAAGAATGCATGTCCATTAATGAAATCCTAAATCTGATTCCCGGAGGGTGTTAACTATTATTAGTTGCGCTGACTTTTATGCAGAACTTAAAGAACAGGGAATTAATTTTTTTGCCGGGGTGCCAGATTCCTTATTGAAGGATTTTTGCGCTTTTTTAGATAGGCAAGAGTCACCTCAAAGGCATATAATTGCCGCCAATGAAGGGAATGCTTTGGCCCTTGCCGCCGGCTATCACCTGGCAACAAAAGGGATCGGCCTGGTTTATATGCAGAATTCGGGGTTGGGTAATACGGTGAACCCCCTTCTTTCCCTGGCGGACCCCCTGGTTTATAGTATACCCGTGCTTCTGCTTATTGGTTGGCGGGGGCAACCCGGTACAAAGGATGAGCCGCAGCATGCCAAGCAGGGTCAAGTAACTCCGGCTTTGCTGGAAGCTATGCATATTAAATATGCCGTCCTTCCGGAAAATATGGGAGAAGCCAGGCAAACTTTAAAAGATACCCTGGAGTATGTGCGTGAAAAAAGTGCCCCTGCTACTTTGGTTGTTCCTGTTCATACGTTTGCTAAATACCCTCCTGCAGATGAAACCGGTGAAGAGGAGGATGGTGAAAGCAAGGTTTCTGCTGCAGGCGAGGAAATCGGTAAAGAACTTGAGGATAATGCAACCGGATACACCTTAACCAGGGAAAAGGCCCTGCAAGTGTTGTTAGAGAAAATGCAACCTGCCGACGTAGTTGTTTCTACTACAGGGAAAATTTCCCGGGAAATATTTGAATATCGCGCAGAAAATAGGCAGGGTCATCACCGAGATTTTCTCACCGTAGGCTCCATGGGCCATTCTTCCCAGATAGCGCTGGGGATAGCTCTGGCTAAACCCCGGCGAAATGTTTACTGCATAGACGGGGATGGTTCCCTCCTTATGCACATGGGCGCACTGGCTATTAACGGAACAACAAAGCCACCAAATTTCAAACATGTGATTCTCAATAACGGTGCCCATGAATCGGTGGGAGGGCAACCCACAGCAGGTTTTAAAATTGATATACCCGGAGTGGCGCAGGCTTGCGGTTACAAACAAGTATTTAGCGCAGAAACGGCAGAAGAAATTATTAATGCCATGGAAGACTTCGAAGTAAAAGAAGGACCTGTTTTATTGGAGATAAGAGTTAAGAAGGGCGCCAGGAGTAATTTAGGGAGGCCCACTACTTCTCCTCTGGAAAATAAGCAGCATTTTATGAACTTTTTAAGCTCATCTTAACTCCCGATTTCTTGCTGACACAGAGAATGCAGGAATTAGGCAAAGGGAAGATTTAGGGAAAATGGTTATTTAGGATGAGAGATAAGGATTAGAAAAGCATTTTAAGAGATAAGAAAAAATTTGTGCATCATGTAAAGAAGAAGAGTTTTTAATTAACCGGATGTGGTGAAAAATATTCAGGAGGTAAAGCATGCAGGCGATTTTATTGAATTCCGGGCAGGGTACAAGAATGGGGACACTTACAGCTGATAAGCCAAAATGCCTGGTAGAATTAAACCGGGGGGAAACTATTCTTTATCGCCAGGTAAAAGCGCTCACGGAGCAGGGTATAGATGAAATTGTGGTGACTACCGGGCCGTTTGCGGAAAAAATAGATGAATATTTGAAAACTCATTTTAAAGGCGTTAATTTTAAATTGGTGTATAATTCCCGTTATGAGGAAACCAACTATATTTATTCCATGTACCTGGCTGCTGATAATATATCCGCTGATGTCATATTAATGCACGGAGACTTGGTTTTTGATTACCGGCTGCTTACAGGAATTTTGAGTTCCGGGTATGAAAATACCGTTCTGGTTAACCCCGACATGAAACTTCCCGTTAAAGATTTTAAGGGGCTTATTAAGGATGGACTTGTGCGGCAAATAGGCGTAAACTTGCTGGGGGAAAATTGTTATTTTCTTATGCCTATGTACAGGCTTGATGAGGGCACTTTCAATAAATGGCTGGATGAAATCGGAAAATTTATAGCTGCGGGTAAAGAAAAGGTCTATGCCGAGGAAGCCCTTAATCAAATTTTAAATGAGGTGGCGCTTTATCCTTTTTATTACCGTGATGAGGTATGTTTTGAAATTGATGATACGGATGACTTAAAAAAAGTTAAAGAATTGATTAGTTAAATGCGCCGGCAGGCTGCTTTTTGTCGATAAGTGTTTCCGACCCGGTTCTAAATTGTGGTTAAGTTTTTTCATTAAGTCAAAAAATATTTAAAATGCCCCTGAAGGAAAGGAAGATAAGCCATGGGTGATAAACAGATCAAAACTCACTATAATCCCGTAGAGATAAAGTTTGGCTCCGGGGCAATGGAAGAGCTCCCGGCATTGTTACCGGATGTTGAGCATATATTGCTGGTAACTACGCCCGGGTTTACCCGCCGGGGACTTACTGAACGGGTAAACCATATGTGCGCCAATAAGCAAATCACCGTCTTGGATGATGTGCTGCCCAATCCCGATATGGAGTATTTGGAAGAAAAATGTTCCCGTCTAAAAAGTGAGGGAGTGGATATCATTATTGCTTTAGGGGGCGGAAGTGTTCTCGATACGGCCAAGGTGCTCAGCTATTTGCTGGCTCACCCTATTTCCTTAAGGGAACACCTGGAAGAGGGCAGGAAAGTGCCTTCTGTTAATGCCCTGCCGGTAATTGCTATTCCCACCACTGCCGGAACAGGGAGTGAAGTTACTCCTTTTGCTACAGTGTGGGACATGCGCAATTATAAAAAATATTCTTTTGCAGCAACCAGTTTATTTCCCCGCTTTGCCCTGGAAGATCCTTTACTGACGTTGACCTTGCCTGAGGATATAACTGTTTGTACAGGATTAGACGCCCTTTCTCATGCTATGGAATCATTTTGGAACCGTAATTCCAATCCTGTTTCCCGTGCTTTTGCCGCCGGGGCCATTGAAATAGTTCTTAAATTTTTACCTTCCCTGGTTAATGATCTGGAAAACGAAGAATACCGTTCGGCAATGTTGGAAGCCAGCTTAATGGGCGGAATGGCTATCAGTTCTACCCGAACTGCCCTGGCTCATTCCATGTCTTACCCTATAACGGCCCGATACAAAGTGCCCCATGGATTAGCCTGTGGTTTTACTTTGTCGTCACTGTGGGAACTTAATATTTCGGCTGACCCGCCGTATTTCAATGAATTTGCTTCCAGGCTGGGCTTTGCTTCTGCAGACGAATTCAAACAGGCCCTGGATAAATTATTTGAAACTCTGGAAGTAAAAGAGCGGGTGCGCAATTATATAGGAAGCGAAGCGGAGCTTTTGACCCTGGTGCCCCAAATGTTTACTCCCGGTAGGGCAGATAATAATCTTTCTCAAGTTAGTGAACATTTAGTTAAGGAAGTGATCAAAAAATCTCTGGATTAGATATAAGCAAGAAAAGAGCAAGGGTGAAAACTTACCCCATTACCGACGAGGAATTAATCCTTTTTAAGAAGGTAACTTCCACTTTAAATGCTTTGAACTTGAATTATTGGCTTGATCAGGGAACTCTTTTGGGAGCGATTCGCAGCGGGCAATTACTGTCTTGGGATCACGATATTGACCTGGGAATTATGAAGCAAGATCTTGTTCCCCAGCAGGAAGAATTGGTGCATGAATTAAGGTCTGCCGGAAACTGTGTTACTATTATGCCTTATGTAATCAAAATCAGTTACGGGCCCGGGAGAAGACATGTTGATTTAAGAATTTATATAGAAGAAGATGGTTATGCTTTTACTGAAATGTGGTCTACTGCGGATCGGGGTAATAAATGGAAGAGGTTTCGCGGCATGATATATACAGTATTTATTTATTTAGCTCATACCCTTTACCGGCTTGGCGCATCGTTAAAAGGAACGGGAAATAAATGGAAAAAAGCGCTTTTTACGGTAAGCTTGAAATTGATCAAGTTCTTTAGTGACCGCAGGGAGTCTTTGAAAAATCGCCGCGTGGTTTTGCGTGTTGATAAATATTTTTTTAGAGAATTGGAGAATGTGGAGTTCTTCGGGATGTCGGTACCTGTTCCCCGGGAGGTGGAAAACTATTTGTCTTTTAAATATGGCAAAGATTGGCGTACACCCAGAAAAGACTGGCATTACTGGCTACATGACGGATTTTTGTATGAAACAGAAACACGGTAAATTCGATAAGGTCAAGTTTTTAATATTGCAACATATATTTTCTTAGGATAACGGCAAACAATGTTTTTACCGGAAGAAATTGCATAAGTGTAGTTTAGAAAAGCGAAAATAAAGCAAAAGGCGATGGTGAGGAGAGATCGAAAAACTTTTTATCCGGGAAGAGGCCCAGCTTGCGGCTCAAGGAAAAGCTCTGGCTTTGGCAAGAGATATATTACAACAGAGGGGCATTAACCCCGTAATTTCTGATGGAACTATGCTGGGAGTTGCCAGGGAAGGAGATTTTATTCCATGGGATTGGGACGCGGAGATCTTTGTCACTTATGAAGAGGTACGCCATAAAGGAAAGGAACTGGTGAAGGACTTCATAAACGGGGGGTTTAAGATAGCTCACCGGCGCTTTGGACGTCAGAATTGGAAAATAGTAGTAGAAAAATATAATTTTTTCATAGAAATAAGAGCATGGTATCAAGAAGGAGGTTATTTCAAACGTCGTGACGATATGGGGAGTGAATACCGAATTCCCCAAGCATACATGCTGCAGAGAAAAACTGTTGTTTTGAGAGGGGAAAATTACTTAGCCCCCCATGATTATGAGAGCTATCTAACGCATGTTTACGGTGATTGGCAAACACCGGTTAAATCGGATCAGCGCAGGAGTTACTTAAATAGCGAGTTTTTCCGGCCGGGTATAATTAAAAGAGTAGCTGATTATGTCAAGCGTCTTATAGGCCGTTAAATAACGGATCACGGATTGTAAAGGGAATAATTGATTTTTAGAGCCTCTTACATTTAATTATTTGTGAATTAAATGGGAAAGGAAGAAGGTAAAACAGACGATGAAAAAATATGTGCACGAACTGGTGAAAAGAAAAGACTTATTAATTCATCTGGTTATTTCCGGAATCAAAGCTGAATACCGGAACACATTTTTGGGCTATTTCTGGTGGATCCTTGATCCTCTTTTAATGGGCTTGGTGTATTACTTTCTCAGGGTAGTGGTCCTTGATATGGAAGGTGAAAACATAGGGGCTTTTCTTATTATTGGCCTTGTGGCGTGGAAGTGGATTAGAGCCACGGTTCTTAATTCTGCTACTTCCATTACAAGCAGGGCGGGCATTATTACCCAGGTTTATTTACCCAAGGCTCTTTTTCCTTTTGGGACTACCATGACCCAGCTGGTTAATTTTTGTTTTGGCCTGATAGTAGTGGCTTTTTTTCTGGCCTTTTATCGTCTGGTGCCGGGAATAGAAATACTTTGGCTGCCGGTGATTGTGGCTGTTCAATTTATGTTTTTGTCGGCGATTTCTTTAATACTGGCTTATTATAGTACGTTTGTGCGGGATATCGACAATGTTTTAAACCATGTCTTGCGTGCCTGGTTTTATGCTTCACCGGTTATTTGGGAAACTACGCGTGTTCCCGAGGAATATTCTTTTATTGTAGATATTAATCCGGCTTCACCTTTTTTGATCAGCTATCGCAATATTCTTATGGAGCAAAGTGGCCCCGAACTGGAAAAACTTTTTATCATTGGTCTTTTTTCTTTTGCCCTGGTGGCATATATGATTTATTTTTACAACCTTAATGAGCATAAGTTAATTAAAGCTCTGTAGGTTTAGTTCTAACTGCTGTTAGAAAGGGCTAATTTCTTATTGAGAGAATAAAATATAATTATAATTAGATTTCTCTTTACGTAACAGAGGATAAATTAGATAATAATGAGTGTCACATATTTGTAAATCCAGTAAAAAACTCGAAGATAAATTCTCAGAAAAAGTTATATTATTGTATAAATTGAAGAAAGTGGTGAGTCAAAATGGCTCTAAAAACCAAATCAATAGTTCAACCATCAGCCGTGAAAACACCTTCTGCCGAGCCCCTTATTGTAGCGAAAAACCTGGGTATCAAGTACGAAGGGGAAAAAGAGAAAAGCGGCGATTTTAAATCGCTGGTACATAATATTTTGTCATTTAAAAAAGAAGAAAAATTTGAAGATATATGGGCCTTGAGGGGAATTAGCTTTTCCGGCTATCCGGGGGATGTGTTGGGAATTATTGGTTTTAATGGAGCCGGAAAGACTACCCTTTGCCAGGCCATATTGGGTATGATGAAACCCGACATGGGAAGTATTCAAGTCCGGGGAGAAGTTTCTTCCCTGCTTTCTTTAGGCACCGGGTTTAACCAAGAAATCTCCGGCAGAGAAAATATTATCCTTAATGGCCTGGTGCTGGGGCTATCCCGGGAAAAATTGGATGCTTTGCTGCCATCTATTGAGGAATTTTCCGGGCTGGGACGTTTTTTAAACTACCCCCTTAAATATTACTCCACCGGCATGAGAGCCCGCCTGGGTTTTAGTATCGCCGCTGCCTTTGATCCTGAAATAATGGTCATAGACGAAGTCCTAAGCACCGGCGATTTAGAATTCAAAGAGCGGGCTGTGAAGAGAATGTATGAATTAGTAAGTGGGGCTAAAATGGTAGTTGTAGTCACCCAGGATCCCGATTTCATCAAAGAAAATTGTACTTGTGGTTTGTGGCTTGACCAGGGGCACGTAGCTGCTTTTGGTGATCCCGAAGAGGTGGCTGATGGTTACCGGCAGGAAGTGGCTCGCAGGGTTAAGCCCCGGAAAAAATTTGTGGAGATTCGGGAAACGCGTACTTCTATAGGCAAAGAAGAAACTGTGCGTGTAGAAGACCTGGGAATAAAATTTAAGCTGGGCAAAAATGATTTTTGGGCTTTGAATGGGGTAAACTTTAATGTCCACGACAAAGAAATCCTGGGCATTATTGGCCCCAATGGAGCCGGTAAATCTACCCTTTGCCGGGCTTTGAGTGGTTTATACCGACCCGACCGTGGTTCGGTAAAGGTTAAGGGTGAAATAACTGCCCTCCTTACTTTTAAGCTCGGGTTTAATTCTCAACTTACCGGATATGATAATATTTCTTGAAATGGGAGGAGGCTGGGGATACCGACAAAAGACAGTTGCCGCTTAGAGACTGATATCGTGGAATTCGCCGAGTTGCAGGATCAAATCCA
>CAZWVJ010000032.1:0-17645 GCA_964636865.1 uncultured Syntrophomonadaceae bacterium | reverse complement strand
AATACTCCATTTATAATATTAGACTTCCATGCCGAAGCAACTTCTGAAAAAAATGCCATGGGATATTTTCTTCGAAAAAAAGTAAGTGCAGTTATAGGGACTCATACTCACGTACAAACTGCCGATGAAAAAATATTGGATAATGCTACTGCCTATATAACTGATGTAGGTATGACAGGACCTTATGAATCAGTAATCGGAGTTGATGTTGATTCCGCCATAAAAAAATTAATCACCAAAATGCCTGTGAGGCTTGATGTCAGTGATTTTAAACCCTTGCAATTTAATGCCGTTTATCTTGAATTTAATACTGAGGGAAATTGCATTGACATAAAAAGAATATTTGAGGTAATTAATTAAAAGTTATAAAATTATAAAAAAAAATGTAATTTTTATAATTTTTTTGCAGGAATTAAATAATCATTGCGAGAATTAAACGAATATTACTAAAATATAAACTATTAAATGCCTAACTAATTCAAGTAAAAGGAGGAGAAAACATTAAATGGAAGTATTAAAAGTTTCAGCAAAATCTAATCCAAATTCTGTAGCCGGAGCATTAGCAGGAGTTTTAAGGGAGCGTGGAGGTGCTGAGGTACAGGCTATCGGTGCGGGAGCTTTAAATCAGGCCGTAAAAGCGGTAGCAATAGCGAGAGGCTTTGTTGCCCCGAGTGGCGTAGATTTAGTATGTATACCGGCTTTTACCGATGTGGAAATTGATGGTGAAGAAAGAACGGCCATAAAATTGATAGTGGAGCCTCGTTAAACAAAAATACATTTTAAACATCTTATAAATTAATCTTACATCAATCTATGATTTTAGATGTAAGATTTTTTTATTTTTTACATTTATTTTAAAGAGCTTTCTTTAAAACACTGAATCAAGAGGGATTTAGAACACTTTTATAGAAGTTTTTTAAGAATATGCAGCTAAAATTTAATCCACATATTTTTTCATTTTAAATGTGTATAAAAAAGGAGCAGCGACGTGCCCGAACATAATAAAAAAGTTGATCTGCATCTACATAGCACTGAATCCGACGGTGTTTATTCGCCAACGGAGTTGGTACAAATGGCTTCTGCAAGCGGTTTATCTGCTATAGCTTTAACTGATCATGAAACCACAAAAGGTATCAATGAAGCAATTAATGCCGGACATAAATATGGTTTGGAAGTTATTCCCGGCGTAGAAATCAGCGTGGGTTATAATTCCAAGGAATTGCACATTCTAGGTTATTTTCCACGGAACTTCGAAAAACTTGAAAAAGTCCTTTACGATCTCAGAGACGGTCGATATACAAGAATTGCCCAAATGATAGATATTCTAAATAAGATGTCGATATCCGTGAACTGGGAAGATATAAAAAAAGAAATTGGCAATGCAGCTCCGGGAAGGCTGCATTTAGCCCGTGTCCTTTTAAAAAAAGGATATGTTTCCAGCCTGGAAGAAGCTTTTAATAAATATTTGGACCGAGGAAGGCCGGTCTACATACCCAGGTTGAGGCTGAAAACAAAAGAAGCCATAGAACTTTTAATAGAATGTAATGCGGTACCTGTTCTCGCTCATCCGGGAATAACTTCAGAAGGAGTCCAAACCCTTCAAACATTGAAAAGCGAAGGAATAAAAGGGATAGAAGTTTACCATCCCGAACATAGCAAAGGGCAAACTTTGTTTTATGAACAATTAGCCAAACAAAATAATTTATTAATCACCGGCGGTTCAGATTTTCACGGTGACGAAAATTATTCAGTTAATAATTTAAATATAACAAACTTTTTAGAAATTGATTATAGTTATTTGGAACTTTTGAAAGTATCTTCTAAGAAAGGAAATATTAATGAATTCAAAAACTAATTTCCCCCCGGTAATTATTAACAAAACCTGGTGTAAAGATTGCCTAATTTGCAAAGAGTTTTGTCCTCAAAGTGTTTTTGAAATAGATGAAAATGGCAAGGTGCAGGTAGCTCATCCTGAAAAATGCACTTTGTGCGGTTTGTGTCAATTACGCTGTCCGGATTTTGCTATTAAGCTGGAGGAATTAAATGGGGAGTAAAACCAATAAAAAGTTAGAGCTAATACAAGGAAATGAAGCATGTGCTGAAGCAGCCATTGCCTCCGGGTTAGGTTTTTTTGCAGGCTATCCCATAACTCCTTCTACGGAAATAATGGAAATATTAGCGCGCAGGCTTCCAAATATAGGAGGAACCTATATTCAAATGGAAGATGAAATAGCCAGTTTAGCTGCAGTTTTAGGCGCTTCACTTTCAGGAGTTAAATCTATGACTGCTACCAGCGGCCCGGGATTTAGTCTTATGCAGGAAAATATAGGGTATGGAGTAATAGCTGAAATACCGGCTGTTATTATTAATGTCCAACGTCTTGGCCCCAGCACAGGCGGCCCCACTAAAACCTCACAAGGTGATATGATGCAAGCAAAATGGGGAGGGCATGGCGATTACGAAATCATTGCCTTGTCACCCTCTAATGTAGAAGAATGTTATAATTTAACCATTGCCGCATTTAATTTTGCGGAACAATTTCGGGTACCGGTAATATTATTACTTGAAGAAGTAATAGGGCATCTTAGAGAATCGGTTACTCTTCCCGGAAAAGATAAAATAAAGATTATTAACAGAAAATCTTCACCGGAGGCAGCGCCCCGGAATTATCAGCCATATGAGGCATCAATTAATGAAGTTCCGGTATTAGCAAATTTTGGAGAAGGATATCGGTATCATGTTACCGGTTTAGTTCATGACAAAACCGGCTTTCCCGCTACTGAAAATTACCGGGAAGTAGAAAAATTGAGGTTAAGGCTGCGAGAAAAAATTGTATCCCGCCGGGAAGAAATTACAATGTTTAAAGAATGGGAAACCGAAGGTGCAGATTCTCTTATTATTACTTATGGCTCTGCAGAAAGATCAGCCCTTGCTGCGCTTCGAGATGCACGTATTAAGGGAAGAAGCAAGGTGGGCTTGCTATCATTGAAAACTATCTGGCCTTTTCCGCATTCTATAGTCCAAAAAAAATGTGAAAACAAAAAATATGTGGTGGTCCCGGAACATAATTTTGGACAGATTGCCGGCGAAGTATCAAAAAACATTGATGCACCTACAAAAGTAATTCCTATTTGCCATGTAGATGGCACTATGATTAAACCGGAATATATTAAAGCATATATTAAGGAGTAAATGTTGTGCCAAAAAGATATAATGTAACTAATTATTTACGTAAAAACAATATGCCTCATATTTGGTGCCCCGGTTGTGGTAATGGTATCGTAACTTCGGCTTTTTTAAGATCATTTGATGATCTAAAAATTAACCCTGATCAAACCGTAGTGGTTTCCGGTATTGGGTGTTCTTCGCGGGTTACGGGGTATCTTGACTTTAACACTTTACATACCACACACGGTAGAGCTTTGGCATTTGCTACAGGTGTTAAATTGGGAAATCCTAAACTGGAAGTAATTGTGATGACCGGTGATGGCGACATAACAGCTATCGGAGGAAATCATTTTTTACATGCCTGCCGGAGAAATATAAATATTACTACTATAGTATTTAATAACAGTATTTATGGTATGACCGGGGGACAGAGTTCGCCTTTAACACCGCGGGAAGTTTCCACGCGTACCGCACCTTATGGTAATATTGAAGAACCATTAAAAATTTCTGAACTGGCTATAACTGCCGGAGCAACATTTGTAGCCAGAGGAGCGACATTTTACCCCTTGCAGTTAGAAGAACTTATCAGGCAAGCCCTGGAAAACAGAGGGTTTTCATTGGTGGAGGCAATCACTCAATGTCCTGTTCATTATGGAAGAGCGAGTAAAATCGGGGGAGCAGTGGAAATGTTGAAATGGCAGCGGGAAAATACCCTCTCTATAACAGCGGCAGATAGATTGCCTCCGGAAGCAAAGAAAAATAAGATATTAAGAGGCGTGCTTTCTCATACCCGGCGTCCTGAGTATGTGGAAGAATATGAAAAACAACTATTTTCAAATAATCAAGGCAGGTATTAATTATGGATAATCACTATGAAATACGCTTAAGTGGTTCCGGTGGTCAGGGTTTAATTTTATCGTCAATAATTCTGGCTGAAGCTGCTACCTTCGAAGGTAAATATGTTACCCAGTCTCAGAGTTATGGCCCGGAAGCAAGGGGAGGGGCAAGCAGAGCTGAAGTCATAATCAGCGATATGCCTATAGACTATCCTCTGGTTCGTGAAGCAGATATATTATTAGCCCTCACGGAGGCAGCTTTGGAAAAGTACCGTTACTCTATAAAAGATAGCGGTTTAATTTTGTATGATAACAGCATTAATGGTAAAGTATTTCGCGCGCATTATTATAGTTATCCTATTATAGAAACGGCTTACAAGCAAATTAAGAATCCTATTACTGCTAATATGATTTCCCTGGGAGTATTAAGTATGCATGATATCCCCGTTAAACCGGAAACAATTAAAAAATATATTTTGGACAGAGTTCCTAAAAAAACTAAAGAGATTAATATAAATGCTTTTAGTTATGGGCAATCTTTGGTAAAATAATTAAGGTATTTTTACACCAATAATAAATAATTGGCGTGTCATCGATTAGAAGGGTGGTTGTATGGAAAATTTGGTGTTTGCCTTAGAGGTAATGGTTTTAGGTTTTGTTTTGGTAATGCTTACCCTTTTTTTGCTTTTCCTGATAATATTATTTATCGGGAAAATCTTTGGCTTGAAAGAGGACTCATACAAAGATAAAGTTATAAGTATTGAAGAAGCAGATTTTCCGGGATTTCAATTTCAATCAAGCAAAAAAAATGCCGGCAAAGTTGCGGCAATAACTGCAGCTTTAGCAGTATATTTATATGATTCAGATAAGGAATATACCATTAAAAAGATTGAACCGGCTTATGAGCAGTTTACCGGTAAGTGGGCACTGCAAGGTAGAAAAGAACTTTTAAATATGGGCAAAGAATTAGAAAAATTGAGGAGGGAAAAAAGTGGTAAGAAGATCTTTCAAAGTTACCGTAGATGGTGAAACTTTTAATGTAGAAGTAGAAGAGGTAAAAGTAAAAGAAGATTCTGTTCCTATCAAGGAACAAGGGGAAGAAAAAGACACTTCCCAAACAAGCTTTGAAAAAAAGCAAGAAGCATCTGAAGCGGTAGATAAAAATAAGGAACCTTATCGCCCGAAAGCCGATACTTCTGTAGATTCCACCCCCAAAGAAGCTCCTGCTACAGAAAGAACTTCTCCTTCGCAGGGAGAAGTTGTAGTGGCTCCCATGCCGGGTTCTATTATTGATGTAAAGGTAGCAGAAGGTGACATGGTTAGTAAAGATCAAGTACTCATTATTTTGGAAGCAATGAAAATGGAAAATGAAGTAACTTCTCCCGTATCGGGAAAAGTGTCTCAAGTAATGGTTTCCAAAGGAGATTCAGTTAACAGCAAAGACCCTATGATTAAAGTTGAAGCATAATTATTACCGATTTAGTGAGCATTGCTTTGTTAGTAGAAATGTTTTTTTACTGCAGGTAAAGGAGGCAAGTGTTAATGCTGGAGATGTTTTCGGATTTTATGCAAGCTACTGGTTTTTATCACATCAATATTTCAGAGCTGGCAATGCTGATAATTGCGTGTATATTACTTTATTTGGGCATTGTAAAAAAATATGAGCCTTTGTTACTTGTTCCCATAGGTTTCGGAGCATTGTTGATAAATCTGCCTTTAAGCGATTTAATGGCGGAACCCGGGACTGGCGAAGGCATAATCGGTGGATTATTATATTATATATCACTGGGAATAGATTTAGGCATATACCCCCCTCTTATTTTTTTGGGGGTAGGTGCCTTGACCGATTTCGGCCCCCTCATTGCCAATCCGATAACTTTGTTGCTGGGAGCTGCAGCTCAATTTGGCATTTTTGCTACTTTTCTAGGTGCCCTTTTATTGGGATTTACTCCTCAGGAAGCCGGATCCATTGGAATTATCGGAGGCGCGGATGGACCTACGGCTATTTTTTTATCTAATCTTTTAGCCCCGGAAATCCTGGGTTCTGTTGCCATTGCCGCTTATTCTTATATGGCACTGGTGCCTTTAATTCAGCCACCTATCATGAAACTGCTTACAAACAATAAAGAAAGAACTGTTGAAATGAAACAATTAAGGGTAGTTTCCAAAAGGGAAAAAATCCTTTTCCCCATTATTGTGACCATTCTCTCAGGATTGTTAATACCGGAAGCTTTACCCTTAATAGGAATGTTAATGTTAGGCAATTTATTCCGGGAGTCCGGTGTAACTGATCGGTTAAGTAAAGCCTCTCAAAATGAACTTAATAATATAGTAGTTATATTTTTAGGCCTTTCCGTAGGAGCAAAAGCCACTGCGGAACACTTTCTCACTTTAGATACTTTAACAATAATTTTGCTGGGCCTGGGGGCTTTTGCTTTAGGCACTGCTATGGGTGTTATTATGGGGAAAATTATGTATAAGTTTTCCGGTGGAAAGATAAACCCCCTTATAGGTTCGGCAGGAGTTTCCGCAATTCCCATGGCTGCAAGGGTTTCTCAAAGTGTAGGCAAAGAGGCAAATCCCAATAATTATTTATTAATGCACGCAATGGGGCCTAATGTGGCCGGGGTTATTGGTTCTGCCATTGCAGCAGGTATACTTTTATCTATCCTGGGCTAATTTACACTAAATAACTTCTCTTTAAGAACATAATTAAGCATGTGATTATTTATGTTTGAAGGTAGATAATTAAACGCATTTTGCATAGGCTGAAAAATAGGAAGCAAGTATGCTTAAATAAAAGAAAATGTATATCAAACCCCTATATCATCCAGTCAATGCCCTTAAAAAACGATTTACCCCGGTTATTGTATATTGACATATCTTTAAGGCTGAAGTATACTTTTAAAGGCTGAAGCAATAATACAATATGCTCTTATCAAGAGAGATGGAGGGACGGGCCCTATGAAGTCCAGCAACCGGGCTTAAAAGCTAGCGGTGCTAATTCCCGGGGAATAATAGTATTTGCAATTATTCCCACAGATAGGAGAGGTTGACATTACAAACCTCTTTTTTCAAAGAGGTTTTTGTTTTGTTAAACTAAAAATAATACAAGGGAGGAAACATTAAATTGTCAAAAGAGAGAATCCTATTTACTTCAGAATCTGTAACAGAAGGACATCCGGACAAAATCGCCGACCAGGTTTCAGATGCTATCCTTGATGCCATCTTGGAACATGATCCCATGGGTCGGGTAGCTGCCGAAACATTAGTAACTACCGGGTTGGTTTTTGTGGCCGGGGAAATAACTACGGAATGTTATGTGGACATTCCCACCATTGTAAGAAATAAAGTAACGGAAATTGGCTATACCAGAGCCAAGTTTGGTTTTGATGGAGATACTTGCGCAGTGTTAAGTTCTATTGATGAGCAATCTCCTGATATTGCTATGGGTGTTGATGCTTCAATGGAATATAAATCCGAACAAGACCGGGAAAATCAATATAATAAAATAGGTGCCGGAGATCAAGGAATGATGGTAGGATTTGCCTGCGATGAAACCCCTGAACTAATGCCAATGCCAATTTCACTAGCTCACAAGCTATCTCAACGCCTTACATTTGTTCGAAAAAATGGAATTCTCGATTATCTAAGGCCGGATGGTAAAACTCAGGTGACTGTGGAATATGAAAATGATAAGCCATCAAGGGTAGATGTCGTGGTAGTATCTTCTCAGCATCGTGAGGATGTTACTACCGAAGAAGTAAAAGCAGATATTATTGAAAAAGTTATCAAAGAAATTGTCCCCTCTGATTTGATTGATAACAATACCCGCTTTTATGTAAATCCTACGGGACGTTTCGTTGTGGGTGGCCCTATGGGAGATGCCGGTATGACAGGTCGTAAAATAATTGTAGACACTTATGGCGGTTTTGCCCGCCACGGCGGAGGCGCATTTTCGGGTAAAGATCCCACAAAAGTAGACCGTTCCGGAGCTTACGCGGCACGTTACGTGGCAAAAAATATCGTTGCTGCCGGGTTAGCAAGTAAATGTGAAATCCAGGTAGCTTATGCCATAGGAGTTGCAGAACCGGTTTCTTTATTGATTGATACCTTTGGCACTAATAAAATACCCGAAAACCAAATAACTAACATAGTGCGTGAAGTATTTGATTTAAGGCCTCAGGCTATTATCGATCATCTGCAGTTAAGGAGGCCGATTTACAGAGACATTGCTGCATATGGGCATTTTGGTCGCGAGGATCTTGATTTAACCTGGGAAAAGACAGATAAGGTAGAATTAATTAAAGAAAAAGCGAAAGAAGCTAAGTCATAAAAAATACTTGAAGGCTTAACTATCAAATAATGCAACAAAGAATATGTGTAGAGATTAATCTACTGGATCCATCTTGTAAAGAAAATAACAAAGGCCGACTTAATTTTATGTATGTCGGCCTTTGTTATTTTTGATGTAATTATTTGATATAATTATTTTTCCTTGAAATAGGGCAAGTACAATTTGACAAAACAACGCAGCTTAAGGTATTTTTTATGGGCACGCTTAATTTATAATTCATAATAAAAGGAAGGCTTATGGAGTCACTATTCTGGGAAAACAATCAACTAAAAATTCTCGATCAAACAAAGCTACCACAAACATGTGAGTATATTTATTGTGATGACTATCAATGTGTAGCTAAGGCAATTTATAACTTAAGTGTAAGAGGAGCTCCTGCTATAGGTGTGGCTGCAGCCTATGGTCTTGTGCTGGGAATTATAAATACATCTTTTCAAACTAAAGATGAGCTGATTAATAAAACTGAAGAAGTAGCTCATGAAATTTTTTTGACCAGGCCTACAGCTGTCAATCTTCAATGGAGCTTAAATCGCATGATTAACAAATTAAAAAGAGAAAATATAACCGAAACCGAAATGCTTAAAAGTGTTTTACTGGAAGAAGCACACCAGATTTTTAATGAAGATATAGAGACAAATATGGCTATTGGAAATAACGGAAATACTTTGATTCCAAATCAAGCAAGGATCCTGAATCATTGTAATGCCGGGGCTTTGGCTACTGCCGGATATGGCACCTCATTAGGCGTGGTCAGAGCCGCTCATAATGCGGGGAAAAATATAACCGCATATGTAAGTGAAACCAGGCCTTTGTTACAGGGAGCCAGGCTAACAATGTGGGAAATGCTTCAAGAAAATATACCGGCTTGTCTTATTGCCGATAACATGGCTGCCAGCTTGATGAGTTTGGGAAAAGTAGATTTAGTTATAGTTGGTGCGGACCGTATAACTGCCAATGGAGATACTGCAAACAAAATAGGCACTTATGGACTGGCGGTTTTAGCAAAAGAGCATGATATCCCTTTTTATGTGGCTGCACCATTTTCTACAATAGATTTTAATTTAAATGAAGGAAAAGAAGTACCCATTGAAGAAAGAAGTCATGAAGAAGTAACACATATCTATGGGCAAAGAATTGCCCCCGAAGAAGCCAATGTATGGAATCCGGCTTTCGACATAACACCGGCTAAATATATAAGTGCCATTATAACTGAAAGGGCGGTAATAAAGCCACCTTACCCAAAAAACTTATCGTATTATTATAATACTCGTAGTTGAATATGAACGTAGCAAGTACCCCGTCCCCGTGCTACATTCTGTAGCACGGGGACGGGGTACCTGCTACATATTTAATAAACATAATTTAGTTGAAAGAGGTGAGGTAATTTGATAGAGATAGATAAAAACTTTCAAGAGGAAATAAAGCAGTCAATTAGAGATATTTACGATTTTCCCAAGGAAGGAATAATTTTCAGGGATATAACTACATTGCTTCAAAACGGACCATTGTTTAAAAAGGTATTAGATTATTTCTATATGTTTTGTGAAGAAAAAAAGGCAGATGTTATTATAGGTGTGGAATCTCGTGGTTTTATTTTCGGCGGCGCACTTGCTTATAGCTTGCAAGTACCTTTTATTCCCGTTAGAAAAGAAGGCAAATTGCCATATGCAACTCTTAAAGAAAGTTATAGTTTAGAATATGGGGAAGCTACGGTAGAAATGCATGAAGATGCGCTGGAAAAAAACTCTAACACTATTATTATCGATGATCTATTGGCTACAGGGGGAACTTTAAAAGCCACCGCCAAGCTGGTAGAAAAATGTGGGGGGAAAGTCGGAGGCATTGCCTTGCTGGTTGAGTTGTCTTTTTTGAATGGTAGAGATTTACTTGAAGGTTATGATATTCTTTCCCTGGCAAGTTACGACAGTTAATTACAAACAAGAAATTTGAAAAACTTACACAAAAGGAGTGCTGTTCATGAGCTATGCAGAAATTGGAGTTTTCGGGGGATCCGGGTTTTATGAGTTTTTGGAAAATGTAGAGGAAATTAAGGTGGAAACTCCCTACGGTTTTCCAAGTGATAAAGTAACTTTAGCAAATTTAAAAGGAAAAAAAGTTGCTTTTTTGCCCCGCCACGGAAGAGATCATTCATTGCCGCCTCATATGATCAATTACAGAGCTAATATCTATGTCATGTATAAATTAGGGGTAAAATCAATTATAGGACCTTGTGCTGCAGGCAGTTTGCAGGCTGATGTTAAACCGGGAGATTTTGTTATTGCCGATCAATTTGTAGATCGGACTTCCGGCAGAAAAGACACATTCTATGACGGCCCGGTTTCTACACATATTAGTGGTGCCGAACCGTATTGCCCTGAATTAAGGCAATTAGTTATCAAAAACGCTTATGAATTAAATTATCCCGTACATGAAAAAGGCATTGTTGTTGTAATCCAGGGACCGCGTTTTTCAACACGCGCTGAAAGCAAATGGTTTAATCAAATGGGTTGGGATGTTATTAATATGACCCAATACCCCGAAAGCATCCTGGCAAGAGAATTAGGCTTATGCTATGTTAATATATCTTTGATTACAGATTATGATGCAGGGCTGGAAGGCCAGGAAGATATTTCTCCTGTTACCAAAGAAGAAGTTTTTAAGGTTTTTAAACAAAACAACGATAAGCTTCGTACATTGCTTTACGAAACAATAGAAAATTTTCCCGATCATAAACAGTGCTCATGTAAAGAAGCGTTAGATGAAGCACGTATTGAGTAAACTACATCATAATATTACATTTAAATATATTAGTTATAATTTGGTTAAAAGGTAATAAAACTAATAATTTAAAAGGTGGTAATTAGCAGTGAGTTGTAATAATAACACATTAAAAGTATTTAGTGGTTCTTCTAACAGAACATTGGCCGAACAAATTGCTGAATATATCGGGTTATCTTTAGGTAAAGCCAAGCTAGGCCGTTTTAGTGACTGGGAAACTTCTATAAGTATTCAAGAAAGTGTAAGGGGTCAAGATATATTCATTATCCAATCATTAAGCGCGCCTATCAATGAAAACATTATAGAACTGCTTATTTTAATTGATGCGCTAAAGCGGGCTTCATCCAGGTCAGTAAATGCAGTTATACCTTATTACGGTTATGCCAGGCAAGATCGCAAAACTAAAGCGCGAGATCCTATTACAGCCAAGCTTATTGCAGATCTACTCACAGCTGCGGGGGCAAACAGAGTTGTAGCTATGGATCTTCATGCCGGCCAAATTCAAGGATTTTTTAATATACCTTTTGATCACCTAACCAGTATTCCAATCTTGGCCAACTATTTTAAAGAACAACAAATTTCCCCGGGGGTAGTTATATCACCTGACCTGGGAGGAGTAACCAGGGCCAGGCAGTTGGCTGATTTTTTGGATATGCCCATTGCTGTTGTTGATAAAAGGGGAGCGACTCCGGATGAAGCAGAAGTTTACAATATTATAGGTGATGTAAAAGGAAAAAGCGCCATTATGGTTGATGATATGATAGATACTGCCGAGACAATTATATTGGGAGCTCAGGCTTTACTTAATGATGGTGCCCATGAAGTCTATGCTTGCTGTACTCATCCGGTATTATCCGGTTCTTCAGTAGAAAAATTAAAAACTTCCGTAATCAAGGAAGTCGTAGCAACAAATACCATACAGCTGCCTCCGGAAAAGACTATTGATAAATTAAAAATTTTATCCGTAGCTAATTTAATGGGCGAAGCAATTATCAGAATTCATGAAGAACGTTCGGTTAGCGAATTATTTGAAACCAGCTAAGCAAAAAATAAGCAATAAGCAACAAATTTCATTTATGCACATCGATAGGAGTGATTGCACTTGTCATCAATAAGAGTTAGATTCGCGCCCAGCCCAACGGGAGAATTACATATCGGCGGAGCAAGGACAGCATTATTTAACTGGTTGTTTGCACGAAAATATAACGGTACATTCATATTACGCATTGATGATACCGATACGGAACGTTCCCATGAATATTATTGGAAAGGCATATTGGATGCAATGCGTTGGTTAGGCTTAGATTGGGATGAAGGCCCGGAAAAAGGAGGTAATTTCGGCCCATATTTTCAATCTCAAAGGTTTGAGCTATACATTGATGAGGTAAATCGACTTTTAAAGGAAGGTAAAGCTTACCGTTGTTATTGTACTGTGGAAGAACTGGCCCGAGAAAGAGAAAAATACCGGCAAAAAGGACAACCGTTTATCTATCCCGGAACATGCCGGGGAAAAACTGAAGAAAATGATTTTATTTCCCCGGGAGAAGATATGGAAAACACGGTTATTCGCTTTTTGTCCCCCGATGAAGGAGAAACTGTAGTTGATGATCTTATAAGAGGAGAAGTAAGTTTTGATAATAAACATCTAGATGATTTTATTATATTAAAATCTAATGGGTCGCCTACATATAATTTTGCCACTGTTGTTGATGATTGGCATATGCAGATATCTCATATAATCAGGGCGGAAGAACATCTTTCTAACACTCCCCGGCAGCAGCTTATTACCGAAGCTTTGAATTATTCGATACCGAGTTATGCTCATGTACCCATGATTTTGGCACCGGATAAAAGCAAATTAAGTAAAAGGCATGGGGCAACTTCCGTTCAGGAATTTAAGGAAAAAGGCTATCTACCGGAAGCAGTGGTCAATTATCTGGCTCTACTGGGATGGTCACCGCCCGGGGAAGAAGAGATCTTACCATTAGAAGAAATAAAAAATTATTTTTCCTTAGATAGAGTGGTAAAAACAGCAGCTATTTATGATATTAAAAAGATAACCTGGATTAATAGCCATTATTTTAAAGAAGGCGATGCTGACCGGCTTACAGAGATTTCTCTGCCGTTTTTGCAAGAACAGGGATTTGTATCCGAAGATATTACCACCGAACAGAAACAAAAAGTTAAAGCTGTTTTAGAAGCTATGCGTGATCGGGTAAAAACTTTTGAAGAATTTGTTGAGGCTGTTGACTACTTTTTCTGCGATGAATTCTATTATGAAGAAGCAGCTGTGAATAAAATTTTTGGCAAAGACGAAGTCTACAGTATTTTAGAAACCCTCCTCAATAATCTTAAAGCATTAAATAACTTCAACAGAGAAAATCTTGAAAAAACATTTCAAGATACCCTTACGGAATTAGAAGTTAAAGCAGGCCAATTAAACAAACCGGTTAGATTAGCGGTAACCGGAAAAACCATGGGCCCCGATTTAATTGAAACTATTGTGATTTTAGGAAAAGAGAAAACGCTAAAACGGTTAGAGCAAGCCCTGGAAAAAATTCAATCGATTCCATCATCAACTTAGATTAAAACGAGTAGAACCTTGAAAATTATTTGGAACATGTAAAAAGATTTGAACTTAAACTAACTAACAAAAAGCCTACCGGGATATTTTTTTCTTTCAATTAGTTCTATATAACTTTGTAACATCAAGTCAGCACAATATGAGGCAGAAATATATTGGGCATTTGTTTTAGCATTTAAACTCATTTCCTTATAAAGCTTTTCATTTCGCAGAAGTTGAAGGATACTATTTGTATAACTACTCAATGAAGCATCGGTTAAAAACCCGTCTTCATTATGTGAAACCATGTCTGAAGTTCCAAAAGCTTTAATAGCAACAATTGGTAAACCCACAGCTTTGGCTTCGCCGATGACTAAACCTTGAGTTTCAGAAACTGAAGGAAAAGTAAAAATATCCGCACTGGCAAAGCAGTGAACAATATCATGCCGAGACAGTAATCCGGTAAATATCACCTTATCTTGAATTCCGAAATCTGAACACAAAGCTTGCAAATATTCTTTTTGAGGCCCACTGCCTACTATAATCAGTCGAGTATAAGGTACATTTTCAAGAACTTGCTTAAAAGACCTTATTAAAAAAGGTAGGTTCTTTTCTTGTCCAAGTCGGCCCACATATAAAAGAACTTTCTCTTTTTCATTAATTCCGTAATTCCTATGCAGCCAACTGTTGTCGGTATCCTCAAATTCTTTCAACTCTATACCGGTTGGGATTACTTGAATGGGAGTGCGCACTCCTATTTGACGTAAATAAAGATTAATGGAGCGGGAAGGAGCAACAACCATGCTGCATTTATTGCAAAAATCGCGTCCCATATTAAGTATCATTCTCCGGGATGCTCCATGAGGAAAAGGGATATAGTGAGCATATTGTTCATACAATGTATGATGAGTAAAAACAAGGGGTATATTTGTACGACGGGCTACCCTATAACCCATCCTACCAAGCAAAAAAGGAGAATGGGCATGGATGATATCCAATCCAATTTTTCTAACCGTGTTTCTTATCTGAGGTGAAACAGGAATGGGTATGTTATATTCAGAAAAAGTTGGGGCGCGGATAGAAAGAAATCTATAAACACCCTCTTCTCTTGGTTTATCCTTGGTTTTAAAAAACGGGTAATCAGGCCCAAAAATATATACTTTATGACCTTTTTCAATAAATTGCTTGGTAAATATCTCAATAGAACGAACTACACCGCTTGTATAGGGCTTAAAACTATCTGTAAATATACCAATTTTCATCTCTTAGCCACCTTTTATATTATATAAGGACGTTTATTCGCTTAACTTTTACTTCTTCTATAACTTAATATATAACTGCATAATATGTTATACTTACTAAGGTCATAATATTACGCCTTAGGAGAGTTAAATTAATGTTAAGCCCTATGTATCATTATTTGTCAGCTTTATTGTTCCTTCTCATCGGCATATACTTTTATTTTAACAGTACAGTTCCCGCCCTATCAATTATTTTTGTAGTACTGGTCATATTCCAATTATTCCTGGCAATATCGGTTAAAAGGTTCAGGCTACAATTACAGAAAGAAGAAGAGCAAGATATTGACCTTAATAATGATCAATAGTTATTGATATAGTTTAAGGCGTAAATGCCGGCTTGAAACCTTCCAATCTTTCCAGAGTTCTATTCCAAATTGGTTCAAGACGATTATATTTATTTTCAGGTATTTTAAAATCTTCCGGCTCCGAGGCTATGGCTTCGTGAAGGGGAAGAATTTGATGTTCCCGGTCACGGTTTACCCAGGTAAGCAGATATTCTACTTCGTCAAGGTAAGCCTCTTCAGTTTCCGCTTCTTTTGCCAGGTGTAATTTTAAAACCAGGCCGTACTTTACTTCTTCGGTGGGAATTGCACCGGGTATATAATGTTGGTTAGAAACAAAATTACCCATAGAGTAAGCAACAAATGCTTCGTGTGAAGTTCCGTCATCTTTTTCAATCTCTATAAATTCCATAGGTTGAATTACATGGGGATGACTACCTAAAACCATGTCAGCACCTGCTTTAGCTAAAGATTCGGCAAGTTTCTCCTGCCATATATGAGGGGTAAATTGGTATTCATGCCCCCAGTGCATATATACTGCTACCAGATCTGCCCCTTCGTCTCGAGCGCGTTCAATGTCTTCCTCAAAAATAGCCGCTGCGTTTTCTAAAGAAGGCTCATTATCTACTCCCACATAATTAACAATATAATCTTTTCCCTCAGGAATTGGTATAGCATTAGTACTATCAGTATAAGCAAGAAAACCCACATCAATTCCATTAACATCTAATATCAAAGGAGTTTCTCTTTCTTCCCGGCTCTGATAAGTACCAAATGATTTTAAACCGGCATCCCTTAAAACATCGATGGTCCTAAATAGGCCTTCTTTCCCCATATCCAGGGAATGATTGTTAGCTGTACACATCAAATCGAAACCCGCGTCTTTAAGGTTATGGGCGAGGGCATCGGGGGTATTAAATAAAGGAAAGCATGAGTAACCTCTTTCAGCCCCGGCAAAAGTGGTTTCTAAGTTAGCCACGGCAGCATCAGCATTTTCAAGATAATCTGAAATATATTCAAAACTGGGGCTAAAATCATAATTATTATTTTCAGTTTTTGCCTGATCAAGCTGGGGGGTATGAACCATTACATCTCCCGCAGCCATTATTAAAGCTTCTTTATCTTCTTCCTCTTCCTCTATTTCATGAATAGGGTCAGGTTTTTCTTTATTTTGTTCTTCTTCACTATCTTCATTATAAAAAGGTAAAGTGGAAAGCGCTTTCGAAAACTGATCAGAAAATGGAAACTCAATAAAATTAGTAAAAATAGTATACGCGGCAACTAAAATGAATATAATAAGCAAAATTACTATGGTTGCCGGATTATTTTTCTTCTTTTTATTGCCCTTTTTCGTTGTCTTCATAAATATCAATCCTTTATTTTGCATATACTTTAAATGATAAACTTCATTAAAGATTATATCATATCCAAAAACATAAAAATAAACAGTTAACAACAATAAATTTGTATAAAGAAATAACATTTGTTAAATTATTATTTAAGGTAGTTAAAAAACATAGAGTGGGGGAGGGATAATTATATGAAAAGTCATACCGCATATATGACCTTCAATACATCAAAACGAAGGGAATATATCAACATTACTCAAAATGTGTCAGAAGAGCTCCAAAAAAGCAATATAAAGGAAGGTATGGCCTTAGTATCTGCCATGCATATCACTGCCGGTGTATATGTAAATGACGCCGAGTCAGGTTTTCAAGAAGATATGGACAACATGCTGGAAGAAATAGCTCCGTTCGGACCCAATTATAACCATCATCGCACAGGTGAGGATAATGGTGATGCTCACTTAAAAAGCATAGTTATGGGCAACCAGGTTGTTTTGCCAATTACCGAAGGAAAACTCGATTTGGGACCATGGCAGCAAATTTACTATGCAGAATTCGATGGCCGCAGACCCAAACGGCTGATTATGAAAATTATCGGCGATTAAATTGATAGATTTATAAGAAAAAAGATTAGTAAAGCAAGTTGAATTATTTTAAAAATATTTTAGTTTACATAAGATATATTATCGGAAGTTATAAATTTACGAAACTCTTAAGTCCTGTCTTGCCTGCTTTTTTTATGATTTTATATTAGTTCTCGGGAATCCATTTAAAATTACTTTAGCGTTATTAAGGTATCAATCAAAGATATAAATACTACCACTTATATGGCCATATATTAATTACTTGAGGAATATGAATGTAGCTGCTTATGCTTAATTCGCTGTATTTCAGGGGACGGTTCCATAGTCTCCCCTCAGTCGCTTCGCTTCCTTCGGCCCTTCGCTGCGCTTCGGGGACAATGAATAACCGTCCCCTTCACACAGCTTACCTTAATAATCAAAATTTTACA
>CAZWVJ010000031.1:0-17979 GCA_964636865.1 uncultured Syntrophomonadaceae bacterium | reverse complement strand
TCCCCTTCCGGGTCTATTTCGCTAAAATAATCTTCCAGCACTCTTATGAGTCGTCTAGACACGCGTTGGTGCATTACGCTAGGCGAAGGGTCTTTAACCAGGACTCCTTCCAAGACTTCAAAGCGATAACCCGGCTCCTCCGGTAGCTTTAGGTAATCCTGGTAAGTGTACTTTTTAGTGGTATCAACCTGATAAACGGTTCGTTCCTCCTGAACAGAATCTTCGGAGAGGGCTCTCATAACTTCAGAAAGGCGGTAGCGGTACTGTTTGCTCCCCAGTTTTACGCAGGGTATTCTATTCTCACGGGTATACTTCCAAATAGTTTCCACGGAAAGGTTAAGGACTTCGGCCAGGGAGTAGGCCGTTACTAACTCCTGGTCTTTTTCTCCAGGCATATTACCACCTCCATTAAAATTATACAACTAAAACCAATTAAAAGCAATAAAAATCAACTAATATTAATGGTTAAACCGACGATAGGATAAATTTTGACCCGGAAGCAGGACAAAAACAAGGGGCGGAGGGACTAAAAGGCATTAAAAAAATGGGCAACTCTCTTCTTCATTTATTCTTTTTTACTTGGGGCAAAATGTAGTATAATGCACAGCAGTGATAAAAAATTAAGGAAGGCGCAGGCAAAAAAGTATTACTGGAATATATTATACTGTTAAGAAGGATAATTCGGAGGAATAAATCGGAAAGTGGGACAAGGGACCTGTCCCCGCGTCCCAGTGGGAAGGAAGTGATTGCCCTGATATATGTTAAGAACCTTACCAAGCGATATGGCGAATTTATGGCCGTAGATAACATATCTTTTGAGGTTAAAGAAAGGGAAATATTTTCTTTATTAGGCCCTAATGGCGCCGGCAAAACTACCACCATAGAAATATTGCAGGGTTTAAAAATACCGACTTCTGGCCAGGTAAACGTGTTGGGATATGACATTTATAACGAAGAGAAAAAAATTAAAGAGCAAATCGGGGTAATGCCTCAAAACTTTAATGCTTTGGAAAGACTAACTGCCCGGGAAAACATCCAGCTAGTAGCAGATATATACGGCAAAAGCAAGAAAGTGGAAGAAGTTTTGGAGTTAACAGGTGTTAGTGAATTTCATTCCAAAGAATACTTAAATCTCTCCGGGGGTATGAAAACCAAAGTCGGGATCGGAATGGCGTTGGTTTCGGAGGCCCCTCTCCTATTTTTGGACGAACCCACCACCGGCCTTGACCCTCAAGCTCGGCGGGAAGTTTGGGATATGATCGAAAAATTAAAAGGTCTGGGAAAAACCATAATGTTAACTTCTCACTATATGGAGGAAGTGGAAAGGTTAAGCGATCGAGCAGCAGTCATGATTAACGGGAAAATTCAAACCATAGGAGAAATCTCCTATTTAATAAATAATTATGGAGGGCACACCAAATTAACTACTCGTAAAGATCAAAACACTGCAGAAATACTTAACCGGGAAGCCCGACAGGTTTTTGAACCCGATAACGGAGAAGATTCTATAACGGGAGTATTTGACAACAAGCAAAGTGCTAAAAAAGCCGTCATTGCCCTATATGAAAAAGACTATGACGTTAAAATTGTTGAACCCAGTCTGGAGGAAGCCTTCATAAGTCTCTCCGGCAGTAAAATTAATGAAAAGGGTGAGTTAGTCTCATGAACAGTCTTTTTTCTCTATTTAAAGCCCTGACCAAAAATTGGCTTCGAAGCAAATCGGGAATTTTTTTCTCCATTCTCTTCCCCATTACCTTGCTCATAATTTTTACCGCTGTTTTCGGGGGGCAGGACGATGTGCAATATACCCTCTATATTCAAAATAAAGACACAGCAAACGGGGAAGCCACAGAGTTGTCCGAAGAATTCATGAAAGGACTTAAAGAGACCGAGACCTTCAACCTAATAGAAGTTGACCCGGACGAAGATTTAAAAAAAGGTCTTTCGGAGGATGAAATAGCTTTTGAAGCTGCCAGGAGAGGTCTTATCATCCCTGAAGGTTTCCATGAGAAATCCATGGACAAAATTGCCACTCTTCGCACCGGCACCATGCAGGATACACTTTCTCACATAAAAGAGGAATACGGAGAACATATGACAGACGAGGAGAGAAGAGAAATAACTGAAGGCATGGAACAAATGGAAACCTACCCCCAAGAATTGGAGGCAGCAGAAGGAGCGAAAATAACCCTGCTTATAAATGAAGGAGACCAGGCGGCACCTATGATTAGAGGAACAATCAGGGGAGTGGTAGACACTTTTAACCAAAAAGCAATGGGCATTGAAGATAGTGCCGTAGAAGTAGAAAGCGAATCATTGGTAAGCAAAAATCTTGAAGCAGTTGATTACTACCTTCCCGGATTTATTGCAGCATTTATCATGACCAATGGCATTATAGGAGTTACTACCACCGTTACGGAATTTAAAAGAAATGGGGTCCTGAAAAGATTAGCTGCCACCCCTCTAACCAAAGTAAAATGGATTCTTGCCAATATTATGCAGCAGACTTTACTGGCTTTCGTGCTAACCGCTATAATGATTTTAATCGGCTTTATCTTCTTTAATGTAAGAGTATTTCCAGATATCTATGCCGTGGGTTTCATCTTGGTGGGAGCTATAACCTTTTCAGCAATAGGCATGGTATTAGGCGGCTTTATAAAAGACATCGAAGCTGCCAGTGGAGCGGGAAATGCCATTGCCTTCCCCATGATGTTTTTGTCCGGAGCCTTTTGGTCTGTGCAAATGATGCCGGAATATTTACAAACTATAGCTGAAGTTTTACCTCTTTATCATTTCCACCAGGGGTTGATAAAAATAATGATCCTTGGCAATATGGGCGAAGCCCTACCTCATCTACTGGTAATATTAGGTTTTACTTTAGTATTCATTCTCTTGGCATTTAAAACCACCCGCTGGAAAGAACTTTAAGCAGATGACCTCTCGTGTGACAGTGGGGACGGGGCAATTTTGTCACAACACGACAGCGGGTATTTTAGTGAGGATAGGGCAATTTTGTCTCATTTTTTCTTCTTTTGATAATTTCCTTTAGAACTCTGCGCGTCCTTTCAATTCGATGTGACAAAATTGCCCCGTCCCCACTGTCACGTTTTTCTATGACGAATAATAAAAGTTTTGCTTGACGAATCAATATATAGGTATTAAAATTATTGCAAATATTGATAAACAAATGAATTTAAAAATGATAAGAAATTTTTAGTATTTTAACGCATAAGTTCCTCTTTCAAGCATATTAATTAATGGAGGATCGAAGTTAATACTTACGGTGGGTAATAAAAACATAACATCTAATCTATCACTTGATTGCTTGTTGAATAATTAAGAATTTTTACGAAGCACTCAAAGTACACAAGGCAACTTATCCTCTACATTATCAACTAATCCCTTATACTTTTAACATAATACTTTCTGCAGCAATAACTTCCAGATGAACAAAGCTCGGCCAATAAAGTAAGCAGCCATTTTTGACCCGGCTTTATTATTTGCTGTAAAAAAAAGGAGGAGAAAAAATATGGGAGAGAAAAGTATTTTATTTACCACTCCCACCTTTCCCTATCCCACACTTCCGGCAAATGATTCATTAACCGATGCGGCAGGCCAGCGTTTTACCAAGGGTGATGGCATGTTCACCCTCTATTCACACTCGCATTGCTTCGCCAATCACATACTGGCCCAAAACATTAATGTACCTTCCGTGCTATTGGAGTATCCACGGTGGGAGGATTTCACCGGGGAAGTGGAAAAAGGATACGATATTATCGGTATAAGCGCTTTCCCTCCGCATCTCGATAATGTCTTGAAGATGTGCGAGTACATCCGCGCTAAATCACCGCAGAGTGTGATTATGCTGGGTTCTTATGCAGCCCAGGCTTTTGCTGCCAGCTATGATGCGGAAACGCAAAAGCGCTATGTGGATCATGTAATCCTGGGAGAGGGAGTGAAGTTCCTGCGGGAATATCTGGGAGAAGAACCCCACCGTCCTATTTCCCAACGGCTAATGCCCCGTGCGGGTGCTGCTCCCCCGTTTTTTAACCTGCATCCTCAGGGGAATATAGGTTTTTTGATTACCGGTCTCGGTTGTATAGGGGGATGTGACTTTTGTTCCACCACGGCTATGTTTGACAAAAAACGCATAGAAATGCTTTCCCCGCGTGAACTGGTGGAACATATAAAGCTTTACCATGAGCACTTCCCGGAGATAGTCCTGATGTTTCTAATTGAAGAAGACCATTTTCGTTTCCCGGAGTACCTGAACGAAATCAGGGAATATTGGCTGGATAATCCCAGCGTAATTGAAAACCTCGACATATTTTATTTTGGTTCCATAGACTATATCGGGGAGTTTGCAAAAGAGTACGGTTGGGACGCGTTGGGAGAGATCGGGGCCGGAACGATATTTATCGGAGTGGAATCCAAGTTTGCCGGCGAACATGGCTATGAGAAACGGGATGAAGTGGATGCCCGCATGGTTTTTGATAACCTGCACAACATGGGGGTTCGGACAGTAGGAGCCTGGATATGCGGATGGGACTTTCACCAACACACTAACATGTATGAGGATCTAAACTACTTAGTATCTTTAAAGCCTACATATCAGCAATTAACGAGGTTGTCGCCGTTTCCGGGGACGGAGTTGTGGACCAGGATGAAAGAAGAAGGCCGGGTTTACGATGTTCCTTGGGAAGATGTGCATTTTTGGAGCGGTTCCCAGAAGAACGTAGCGTTGGAACCCCATGAGACCCTGAACCTTACCGAGTACGGCTATGACTTGCTCTACAAAACATGGGGGCCATGCTTGCTGCGCCGTTTAGAAGTTACTATGAATGGTTATGAGTACTGCATGCGCTCGGCTAACCCGGTTATGCGCGAGCATAAGTCTAAGTTTTTTAAAAAGCAGTCCGGGTTGGTTTGGTTACTGCTCCAGCCCCTGGACCGGTTTGCTCCTAACGGCGTGGTAAGAAGGCGGGTTCGGAAGGCTGATGAAAGGTTCCGTCAGTTGTTTGGGGAACCGACTGCTGTGATGAAGGCTGCTTCGCTGGTACTGGACAGCAGGGCAATCCGGTTTCATATCAAGGAAATGTTTGATCCGTTAAACAGACATCCGAAAGAAGAGCCTTGCAAGAAATATATTTACGACAAGAAAAGGAACAACAGTGCAGTGCCTTACCGGACGGAAAGGAAAAGCCCTCCTCTGAAGACCTGGATGGAAATAAGGGATATGAACTTAAGGCATGAAATGTATGAACATCTGCTAAAGAACTTAAAGCATGTGAGTAAGAGCGACGAAGACATCGATAACTTTATCGTGGAGAGGATGCAAGCTCGCAGTTACGTGGCATTCTAGTCGTGCTCATTTTAGGAAGAGACCGGTAGGGGGAGGAAGAAGATGCATGAACTTCAGACCAAATACAGGATGCAAATAGAAGAGATGGCTGAGGCCTGTGTCAGGCTGGGAGAACTTGGCTATGTAACTTCCCACGGCGGGAACTTATCGTACCGGGTAGATGAGAATACGGTGTTAATCACCCCCACCAAAGTTTTAAAGCGAAAAATTGTTTTTGATGACATAGTTGTGATCGACCTGGAAGGCAGGAGACTTTTTGCTGCTGATAACCGGAAGCCGACGGGCGAAAGCCCGTTTCATCTCCGCATTCTGAAGAAGAGGCCTGATGTAAATGCCGTTATTCACGCTCACCCGCCGGTGCTGACCGGTTTTGCCATAGGCAACCCAGAAGCTTTGACCAGACCCTATCTTCCCGAACCCATTTTTGAAGTAGGCCCGATTTTGCCGGTTGATTATGCCGAACCTCTTTCCGAAGAACTTGCCCGGGCTTTTGACCGGGTTATAGACCGGGCCGACGCCTTCCTGATGAAGAATCATGGTTTTTTGCTGTGTGGGCGGGAAGGGGTTTCCCGGACCCTGGAAATGTTGGAGATGGTGGAAACTGCGGCTTATTCCCTGTTTATTGCTATCTCTGTAGGCAGGGCTCGGGAAATTTCGGAGCAGGATGTGGAGGATCTGGAAAATACCATTAAGACCAGGGGGCTTTCCCTGCCAGGGGCACCGGGTGTAATGAAGGGACTACGGGAAGGTTTCTTTTAATTAAAAAATTATTACAGGGGAGTGATTAGATTATGCCGGAAGTTGAAAGCGGGAAGATTGCCAAAGATTTTTGTACGGATATCCCCCAGGAAAACCCCGGTTTTTTCCTGAAAGGGGCAGGAGCCTTGGATTGGGGCATGAAAAACCGTCTGTCAGAAATCTTCAGCCCCCAAAGCGGGCGCACAGTAATGCTGGCCATAGACCACGGTTATTTTCAGGGTACGGTTACCGGGCTGGAAAGGGTGGATTTAAATATTGTGCCCCTCCTTCCCTATACCGATGCCCTCATGTTGACCAGGGGCATACTCCGGGCAAACATTCCCCCGACCTATAAGGGCGCCGTGGTTATGCGGGCCAGTGGTGGGCCCAGTATCTTAAAAAATCTGTCCGATGAAGAGATTGCCCTTGACTTTGAAGACGCCATTAGGATGAATGTTTCCGCCTTAGCCATTCAGGTTTTTATCGGCGGCGATTTTGAAACCCGGTCAGTGAAGAACATGACCCGGTTAGTGGATATGGGGCTACGTTATGGCATACCGGTGATGGCTGTTACCGCAGTTGGCAAGGAAATGACCAGGGACGCCAAGTATTTTCGCCTGGCCTGCCGCATATCGGCCGAACTGGGTGCCCACCTGGTCAAGACATACTTTGTGGAAGAGGAATTTGAAACGGTTACGGCCTCATGCCCGGTACCCATTGTAATGGCCGGCGGTAAAAAGCTTCCCGTACGGGATGCTTTGGAGATGACCTACAAAGCGGTTCAGCAGGGAGCCGCAGGTGTGGACATGGGCAGGAACATTTTTCAGGGGGATGATCCGGCAGCTATAATTCAAGCAGTAAACAGTATTGTCCATGAAGATCATGGGCCGGATCAAGCGTATGAACTGTATGAACAGTTAAAAAGTGATAAAAGGGCGGGTTAGCGAATTGGAGGATGAGTGTAAGAGCGATGCGAAAAGATGGGACCGTTGATAACGGTTGGAGGAATGCAGATAATTTAATGCTCAGGATGGCCCCGTTGTTAAGGGGCGCAATTGCGGAGCCTTCGGGGGATGACGATGAACCTTATCGGAGGGCTATCTTGCAGGTGGAAACCGGCGAGGAAGCGCTTGCTTTTGTTAACCACAAGCAGGCGGAGAAAAACAGGCCCTGTCCCGTTAATACGGAAGGCTGCCAATTTCCCCCGCTATGGTTGGAAGCAACCAACTCCGATGATTCTGCCGAGGTTCTGAGGGAAAAAATTGGGAATGCGGTGGAAAAATATCGCCTGCACCATAATTATTCCCCGCAGGTTTTTTTCTGCCCCGGTGCCGGGATTGTCACCGCCGGGAGCTACGCTTGCGCTAACTGCTCCAATGACTCTTTAACCAATAAAATTGCCGTAGTGACCGGATCTGCCGGGGCCATCGGATCGGGAATATGCGAAGCACTGCTCGGAAAAGGCTGCCTGGTGGCGGCAACCGACCTGGGCGGGGAAAGGTTGGATGCGTTGGTAAGCGAACTGGAGAAAGTTGATTCCGACCGGGTTATGGGTGTTCCCATGGATGTTACCGACAGTAATTCGGTTAAAAAAGCATTTGAACAGGTCGTTTGGAAATGGGGCGGAGTGGACATAACCGTTATCAATGCGGGTCTTGCTATGGTGTCGGGTCTGATGGAGATGGAACTGGAGGAATTCCGCGCACTGGAGAAGGTTAATGTAGAAGGGACCCTTCTGGTTCTGGCCGAAGCGGGACGATGCCTTTCCCTGCAGGGGCTGGGCGGAGATATTGTGCTGATTTCCACCAAGAATGTGTTTGCGCCGGGGGCGCAATTTGGCGCGTACAGTGCTACCAAGGCCGCCGCTCACCAGCTTTGCCGGATAGCCAGCTTGGAGTTTGCCCCGGCAAAAATCAGGGTAAACATGGTATCGCCGGATGCGGTGTTTTCGCATGGGGAGCGAAAGTCCGGGTTGTGGGCGAAGGTAGGTCCCGATCGTATGCGTAAAAGAGGCCTTGATGAAAAGGGGTTGGAAGAGTATTATCGCAGCCGCAACCTTCTTCAGGCCCAAATAACAGCCAGGCATGTGGCCAATGCTGTGCTCTTTTTTGTGACCCGGCAGACTCCCACTACCGGAGCAACCATACCGGTTGATGGGGGATTGTCGGATGCTTCACCGCGTTAATTTTAATGGCGGTAAAGAGGGCAAGTAGCAGTAAAAGTAAGCACCGACAATTAAAGGTGTTTGAAGCAGAATGAAAAGAAAAATCATTAGCAAATAAAAGTGTTGTCGGTGGGTAATTTACGGGGAGACTATTATCCGCATCCATAAAGAGCGCTTGGTGAGTGAGCTTTTCATGCGGTAGGCAAAAAGAGAGGTTGTAAACGGTGGAAATAACTCCGGATATTCAAAAAAGGCTTCAAGTAGTAGGAAAGGCCCTTTCGGAGACCGATTTTCCTTTAAAGATCGGAGAAGAAGCTCCCTGTTGGAGTGATGGAAATACATATGTAGCGGTTGACCCGCATATCTCCTGGGCGGAAGATGAAATTCAGGAATGGGTTGGCATTACGGCCAGGAGGGATCATGAATATGCCCACCTGAGGTATACATCCCGCATGGTGTGGGAATATTTTGTCCGGTGGGCCCTAAAGCAGGAAGGGGAATATCAAAAAGATCCCCGCAAAGGTTATCCTTCTGCTGAATTTGCCATGGATGTTTTTAATGCTATCGAAGATGCCAGGGTGGAACGAGCCTGGATGCTGGAATACCCCGGTACCGCAGCACGAATTGGCTATCATAATTTAAAAAGCGCATCCGACATGTCTGCACTGGCAGGTTTAGAAGCAGTGGTGATGGCTATATACTTTGTAGCTTCACTGGGTGATATACCGCCCAACCTGGCTTTAACTGCTGAAGAACTAAAGCTGTTGAAAAGAACCCGTCCCCTGGTTGAGATAGGAAGAAAGGCTTCCACTACCAGGGAAGCAAGAGATTATGTCCATAAGATATTGAAAGCGTTCAGGAGCTACCTTGCCGCCGGAAGAGGAGGCTATCAGCAATTACTTCCGAACCCCCGGGGTGCGGAGTCGCCGGTGGAAATTCCTCATGCTTCGAAGGAACCCGTGTCCCGGAGCGAGGAAATAACCTATGACGGGAGTGGTGAAGAAGATAACGAGACGGGCCGAAACGGCGCAGAAGATGCGCCCGCGAAGGAAGAAAAAGATGAACAAGCCGGCAGAGACAAGGACGGTGTTCAACTGTCGAATAAAGAGGAAGAAAAAAACAATGCCCCAGGCAATGAGACCACTTCCGCCGTAAATTCTTCCATCTCTTACGATGAAAGTTTTGAGGAAAAAGAGGGGGAGAGCATCGATGACGGAAATGTTGATGAAGAGGTAGACAATAACCCGGAGAGCAGGAACCGGGCCTTTTCTACCCCGGGACCGGAAAGCCGTAGCAAGGCTGATGAGAATGAAGAAAGGAAAGATTCGGGTCGGTTATCGCGCATAGAAGGCGAAGAAGAATACCAGCAGCTTTTGGCCGGTGCGGAGAAGAAGTTAAAGAATGCCTCCCACAGGGAGGATCGGGCCAGGTGGATTATTAGAAGAAAATCAGAAGCGCAAAATCTGGAACAAGGAATACATAAATATATAATCAACTACGAACTTCAACCCCGAGAACTGGAGGCTTATTTTTACGGTGATTTTGAGCAACTCACGCCGGTGGATACGATCAGGCAAACGTATAGAAAACAAATTGTAGACTTATCCAGGCAACTAAAAGAGGTGTTGTTACATAAGAAAATGCTTCCCCATCGCCGCCTGCGAAAGGGTTGGCCCGATTCCAGCAACCTATGGAGGCTGTCCTTGGGTGAAGCGAATGTTTTCCGCAAGAGGTTGGTCGAGTCGTCAAAGCCGGACGTTTCAGTTCTATTGCTGGTGGACTCTTCCAGGTCCATGCGGAGAAAACGCCGCAGTGAGCTTTGCAAGCAGTCGCTGGTCGTGGCGGCGGAATCTCTTAATAACAATCAGGTTAGATTTGCCATTAAGGGTTTTACTACCGGCAATGAATACAACACGGTGGTTAACATTGATTTTAAACCTTTCGGGGAAAGTGACCTCCATAACCTTGATTATTATTCCGGTTTTAACGAAAACCGGGATGGCTATTCCATCCGCAAGGCTGCTTTAGAGCTGGAAAGGCGCATGGAACAGAAAAAACTTCTTCTGGTCCTTTCGGACAGTGTTCCCAACCATACGCATATTAATCGGCCGGAAATGAATTATTCTTATGAAATGGGTAAAGGAATTAAAGATACTATCCTGGCTATCCGGGAAACCATGCGCAAAGGAATAATAGTGGTAGGCATCTTTTTTGGCCCCGGCTCGGAAGTAGACCGGATAAGGCCGGTGTATCCGAATTTTGTTCACTGTGAGGTATCTAATCTTCCCCGGGTGTTGGTAAGTGTCCTTGGCAGATGCTTGAGATAGGTTTTTTTAACGGTATTGAATCAAAGGAGGCAATCATAGCTTGATAGTAAGAAAGAAGCTGTCATATCAGCATTTTTCCCTCATGGAAAATGAAATGCGTGAAAAAATAAAGGGTGCTGTTTGGCAACCGAACAAGCTATATCTGGAGTTTAACCCTGATATAAGTGACCGGGAGACATGTGTCAGCCTTTTCGAGGTAGAAGAACAGAACCTTAAAGTTACACACCATTGCATCGCTGTGGAAGGAGGAGAATGCTGCTGGCATATTGCTGCTGCTCACAAGCTCCTGGAGGAAGTGCTTGCCGAGCCATTATCTACCACCGATATTGTAGTCTATAATAGAAATATTAGCTACCCGCCGCCGGGAGGAAAGGATTGTACCCACCTATTACTTGGAGAAAAGGGAAGTTTCAGCAAACTAGCCCCCCATGGAATATTGGAAAAGCAAAAAACCACCAAAGGTTTCAAGATCACTGATGCTCGAGTGGATAGTGGAGAAGATGAAGGAGGCAAAGTAATATCCTTTTACAAGGCAGACCGGGCAGTGGGTAACGCTAATACCCTTGTCGAGCATGAGGATGACCGGTGGCTCCTGTCCTTAAACCTGCATCCGGTTATCCTGGATAGGGTATTAAGCTTTCGCAAGGCGCAGAGAAAGCTCTTGAAAGACCGGCCGGATGCCTTAAAGAGAATTCCTAATCTGGGAGGAGTCGAGCCTGAGAAAAGCTCGCTGGCTAAAATAATAGATCCGGAAGATATGGACAGCGTAAAGATAGTAAATTATTACGGGGAACCTGCCAGGGTGGAAGAAGCTTTGACCCCCTTGTTATTTAAGAAAAGTTGGCATCCTGTCTTGTTGACGGGCAATGCATCCACGGGGAAAACTGTCCTGGCCTATTTTTTGGCCAGGATATTGATGCTGCCGGTAACGGTGCTTTCCGGAACTATGGATACAAACGAAGAGAAACTTATTGGGTTCAGGGATATCAAACCCAAGGAAGAAGGCAAGTTTGTCACTGTCCATGTTCCGGGAGCGCTGCTGGAAGCAATTCAGGAGGGAGGTATGCTCATTTTTAATGAAATAAATGTTGCTCTCCCTGAGGTCCTGAGCATTCTAAATGATATACTGGATTGGCAAAAAAGAACCTATGTTACGGGAGTAGGCGAAGTACGCGTGGCCGAAAATTTTCGGCTGGTGTCTACTATGAACCCCGGGTACATAGGCACCACTGAGTTAAACCTGGCCTTTTCTTCCCGTTTTCACCACATGGAGATAAGTTACCCCTCCGGGGAAGTGTTAAAAAAGATTATCATGGAGGAAGTCGAGTCGGAAGAGGAGGTCTTCGGCAAAGAGTTGGACGACATGATTACGCCCCTGATAAAGATTTATGAACGCTTAAAGCAAAGGGTGGAAAGCGGCGAACTTGACCAGGAAGTCTTATCCATCCGTTCTTTCATCCGGGCGGCCCTGAATTTAATTATACGCGGAAGAGAGGGGCGGGAAATCGTTTATAATTGCCTGTCCTCGGGAGTGAGGGATGAAAATTCACGGCAAATTATAAAGGATATTGTCGAGGCATTTTCGTTTGAGTAAGTTAGAATTATTGCATTTAATTATATACAGGAACGGGGAGAAGAAATATGAAAGATGAACTTGTTACTGATAAACCGGGAAACACACCTCTTAAAAATGTTCCGACAGACTACTATCCAGAGGGATGCGGTTACTGGTTTAAAATACCGGAAGGGCTGGATGCCGGCAAGAAGATGTTCTTCCGGGATAGTGTCCACGGAAAAAAGGAAGAACCGGATAAAACCATTGTTTTTGTCCACGGAAATCCGGAAAATTCTTATATCTACCGCAAAGTTATTGAGGAATTAGAACGAAAATCCTCATCTTCTTACCGGGTGGTTGCCATGGATCACATTGGTTTCGGGCTTTCAGATCGGGCCGGTTTCGAAATGGTGAGCATGGACCATGCTGCAAACCTGCTTCATCTGATCAGATATCTGGATATAAAAAATGTTACCATGATTATGCACGACTGGGGAGGCCCTATCGGTATTGGGGCATTTCTGCGGGAATCGGAAAGGCTGTCGAATCTCCTTATCACCAATACTACCGTGTTCCCTATTCCCCGGGCGGGATTAAACTATACCAATTACCCGATTAAACACCTTCCCTGGTCATTTTACCCCAATATGATTCCGGACAGGTTGTGGGGCTCTTTTGCCGCCTATGCCATATTTAAACCACCTTCCGGCGCCCTAAGCCTTGTCGGAGGACTGGGTAAAACTCTTCTTCTATATGAAATGGGTCTTTTTCCCCCGGAGCATAAAAAAGCATGCAGGGTGTATAAAGAGCAGTTTAAACCGCCGCAAAATGCAAAAAGTTCCAAGCGATTGGTGCGGCAAACGCCTTTCTGGGCGGCAGGCAACGTCTACACGGAACCCAAAATGGGGAAAAGGGATACTACCGATTTTTACCGGTTTATCCAGGATAACCTGGGCAAAAGCTGGGGGCCTGAAGGGCGTAATATTGGTGTTCGTATGGTATGCGGTGGATGGGATCCTTTAGGGCAGGATCAGGTAATAAACCAGTGGAAGCATAACCTTCCCCAATTGAAAGGGCATGTCCGGCGCTTCGAGGAAGTAGGCCATTTCATCGAAGAAGTTAAGCCTGGAGAAATTGCGGATGCCTTAGTAGATGTTGCTTGTCTATAAATATTAGGTAAAGAAGGGATAAAGCTTGCTTTATGTGGCGGATGACGGCGAAATTCTAAATTATGCTATCTTGAGATTATTTTTTTGCCGTCATCTTTTGCCTTAATAAATAATTTTAACCACAATTAAAGAATATTTTTTTGGGTGTGTTTTCTTTTCCCTGCAGGTAGTTTTAAATAAGGAACTACGGGTTCGTTTTTATAAGTGCCGGTGCCATCGTATTCGATACTTACTACCGGGATGCCGGTAACCTGTTCGATCTTTTCTGACATGGCCTCAGTTATTAAGGAAGGACAGCAGAATGCCGGACTGGCCTGGACGAAGAGAGATATATCCGGGTCATTAGCTGCCAGGGTATATGTTTTAAGCAAATTTTCCATGGATTCTCCGCTGTGTTCAAGGCGTACTCCAAATTTATTGAGTATATCAGCTGCGGGAAGGGGCAGGGTTTCGTTTTCCATGGGGACTATTTTCGAAAATATCCGGTTATATTTTCTTTCAAGGACGGGTAAAACTCTAACTACAACGGAAGCTGCCGCAGCTTCCGTATATACTCCTCTAAATATGCATTTTTTTATATATGGCTCCGATACTATTTTATATATTTTACTTTGGGGAGTGATAACTGCTTCAGCGCCGTTTTCTTCAATTAATTTAACCAGTTCCTGGTTTATGACATCGTTATAGCGGGTGTACAAATCACCGAAAATTGCTACCTTAGGCCTTTTTTCTCCTTCTTTTTTTATTGATGCGAAGAGATCGACTGCTTTTGATACACTTTCTTCGAGATCAACCCCTGCTTCCATTGCCTTTGCTATAAGTTCTACAGCCTGCTCTGTTACCTGGTCGGTTTCGCCTTTGTTGACTTCATAAGGCCGTATAGCGCATGCCGCTTTTCGCAACATCCCCCCAAAGTAGTTCGCAAAATAAGAATTCAAAGCTGCCGAAATTGAAAAATCCAAGAATGAAAGTTCTCCTACATACACCTCAAACTCTTGCATCCCTTTTCCGTAAGTTTCAAAAATATTTTTTAGGTAATAAGGGAACATCTTCAAGTTACAGGCAAGAGTTGCATGCGCAAGCCACATAGCTGATTTGGCAGGGTCCAGGCCGTAATTATTCACGTATTCAATTGCTTCCTGAGCAATAATATTAACCGGAATGCACTGCCCCGTATTGTAACTCATGCTTTTTCTAATGTATTCAGGTGTTTCTTCCAGTATATGGGCGTCAAGGCCTTGAGAACGAAGATTTGCAACGTGTAGCCTGCAGGTTAGTCTATCCCAGTTTGGCATCAACAATGTTTTATTTTTTAATCTTGACGGATCCGAAGTAATTCCTGCATCAATTTTTTTAGGAATGCCAAAGGGAAGATTTAATTCTTTCGATTGAAAGTGATTGCGGAAAGATCTTATAGCAGCTTCAATTCTGGTTTCATACCCAATACTGGAGTCATGTTCATCAAGTTGCAGGATGAGATAGGGTTTCGAATAATGCTCCATTATCATTTTAAAATAATCAACTGCAAAGGAGTCAGGAGAGCATTTGAAAGATGTAATTAACACCGGGTAAGCCCCTTCGTTAGTTGCAGCATAGTAAGATGTTTTAAGTATCTTTGCAGCGTAGTACCAGTGAAATGCTTCCAGCAGTGGGGCTATTGGTTCCAGCTCCGAGGGGTTTAAATTAGGAAGATCATCGCTGTAGAAAACTTTTATTCCCTGCCTGGCGAATAAAGCGGGGATGTTGTTGTTCATGGAATCTTGAAGTATAGTGTAAGGTCTGCCTGCAAGGATCACATGTATATCAGTAAGTTGTTCTGTTTCTTTAATGTATTTCTCTTTCATTTGAGATTGTTGCTCTTCAAAGTATTTAATTGCTTCATCATAGGCGTTTATTATTTGATAGTAGCTCAGAGAAGGAGAGACCTTTTTCATCGTCTTGAAAAGTTGGTACTTACTGTAGAAAGAACTGCGCATTGATTTCAGCATGGGCGTTAACAGCTTTTGCTTGTTAACGCCCGGTGTTCCCGAAGCCAGGGAAGCTGCGAACTGGCTGTAATAACAATATTGTTTTTGGCTAAAGTGACTATCCTCTTTTTCTTCAAGGTAAAAAGGCATAAAAATAAAGTCGGTTTCATTTGCCAGATACTTAAGCTGCCCGTACATGGCTGAAATGGGGGCGCAGAATTCCGCCCCCGCAATGCTTTTTCCTTCTTTTACAGCGGACTTGTATGAGTCACCGCTTATAGTTTTAAAAGATAGAAGATCAAAGAATTTTTTCCATAAAGGGAGCTCTTCACACATATAAAGAGTTGAGATCAAGCCTATAGACACTTCTTTTTTTGAAACAGATTCTTTTATGGTAAAGTTTTTGTTTCTTTTTGCTATGAAATTATAATTTTCTTCACCCCTGTTTACGAATTTCTTTGTTTCATAATCCCTGCCGCACAAAAAACCAAAAGCTTCTGTTTCGTCGTTTATGGTAACAACCGTAAGCTTGCAGTTATTATTGCAGATATCGCAAATTTCGGAAGTAACCGGAATCTTTGTTCTGTATATACCGGTTCCCCTGAATTTTGTTGAAAATGACTCTGCCTCTATAAGGCTAAGGGCTGCCCCGTAGGCGCCGGTAAGGTGACAGAATTTAGAGACCATAATCGGTCGTTCCAGCCTTTGTTCGAAGGCAGCAACCAGTGCCCTGTTTTTAGCTGTTGCCCCCTGGAAAAATATTTTTGAGCCGATGTATTTTTCTGTGGACACCTTCGAAATATAATTATCCCGCACAGAGTGAAGTGTTGTTGCCAGCACTTCTTCTACGGAGTGCCCTAAACTCATAAGGTAGTTTATGTCACGTTCCATGAAAACAGTGCATCTATCGCTTGCTAACGGAGCGGGTATACCTTCTGCATAATTTGAGTAGTCATCGAGTGAACAGCTCAGCCGTTCAGCCTGTTCTTCAATGAAACTTCCAGTGCCTGCTGCGCAAACGTTATTCATTGCTGCAAAGGTAACTTGTCCGTTTTTGAGAGTAGTAAATTTCGAGTCTTGTCCCCCAATCTCGATTATTGTATCTACCTCCGGGTCAAGTTCATAGGCTGCGCGCGCATGGGCGGATATTTCATTAATTGCCAGATCGGCTCCGATAATTTTGCTTATAAAATTACGCCCGGAACCTGTGGTAGCGGCCCCTGTGAAAGAAAAGGATGCGCCGCTATCGGAAGCAAAATTTTCTACCGCTTCAAGCAACCCTTTTACTGCTTCGATGGGACTTCCGGAAGTACGGGTGTAAAAACCGGCAAGCACCTTTTTATCATTGGAGTTTAGAAGTATTGCTTTAGTGCTTGTAGAACCAATGTCTATTCCCATGGCAACATTATAAGATTTTCCTTTTTCCAGCGGTTCGTATATATCAGTTTCTACCGCCTTGCATGCAGCAAAAAGTGGGGTATATTCATATTTATCTTCTGAGTCAAATGTGGGATCCTTGCTAAGATGCAGTTTAAGAGGCGAATAGCTGTAACTTAAAGCGGTGGCTTGAGGTGCTATATTTTTGCAAACCTTTTTAATTTCCTGCTCACTTTGGTTGTCAGTGTTGTTGTGATTGTTTAAAGCTTCTAAAGCGCTGCCTATGGCCCCGTATAGATGAGAAAATTCGCCGGTGATTATCTCTGTTTCCAGAATGGATTCCAAATGATATATTACTGCCTGGTTTTTCGATACTCCGCCGGCAAATACTACCGGAACTCCAAGTTTTACATTGTTGAAGAGGGTGTCACTTATGTTTTTGGCCAGGCCAAAAGCCAATCCGTCACATATTTGGGCAAGAGAATACCCCTCATGTTGGGCGTGAATGAGATCGGTCTTTGCAAAAACAGCACAGCGTGAAGCTATCAAAGGGATTTCTTCTTTGTTTTTGTTCAAGGAAGCTGTATTACAAAACTCTTCAATGTTTCTCAAATTTAGCCTGCGTGCCTGTTGATCAAGAAAACTCCCGGTGCCGGCGGCACAGGAGCTATTTGCTTTAAAGTTTAGATATCTTCCTTCTTCATCAAAATACACGATGCCACATTTTTCGCCGCCGGCAATGAGCAGTGCTTGTATATCCTCATGAAAAGCTGCGGCACCTTTTATAAAGGAAACTGTGTTATCAGATTTTGCTATTTCTTTTGCCAGTTTCGGTGTGGAAGAAGTTTTACAGGCGCCGGCTACTTCTTCCATATTAAAAGAACCTGTTATTTTTTGCAGTGCTTTCACCGGTTTGCCATGATGAAAACTGTATCCGCTTTCAATAATCTTACCGTTTTCATCTATGAGCACAGCACCGGCTGTTATAGAACCGGCATCAATTCCGAGAAATTTTTTCATTGATACTCTCCTTAATTTCCAATGGTAAAGATGTTTATGATTTAGCAACCGGTTGGAAAATAAATTTTGACCTTGCTTTTTTATGTTCTTGCAAAAAAATAAATTTTCATCAGCTTAGTTTGCCTTGAAGTTTAAGAAGAAGGAATAATGTAATTTATATTTTTGAAAAAAGGGCATAATTGTAATGATGCCTGTAATACTATCTAATATAGCGTACCAATAATAATAACTAATTGCAACTCATACCGGTGTATTGTGCTTATCAGGCTTTTTTAAATTTTGCCACATTGAAGAAAGTGT